>CAMCIK010000005.1 GCA_945874825.1 Phenylobacterium deserti
AACTCGGGTGCGTCCTCCCCTTCCTCAATCGGGTCCTCGTCAGGTGTTTCGGTACCCGGGCTGGGGATATTGAAGTCGGCCGGAAGGTCGAGGCTGAGGAGACCCGCCGCACGCATGTCGGCGGCACCTGGAAGGTCTGCGAGGCTCGCGAGCCCGAAGTGTTCAAGGAAGGCATCCGTTGTGCCGTAGGTCACCGGGCGCCCTGGCGTCCGGCGCCGGCCCCGCATGCGAACGAGGCGCAGTTCAAGCAGGACGTCGAGGGTTCCGCGACTGGCCTGGACACCCCGGACCGCCTCGATCTCCGCCCGGGTCACCGGCTGATGGTAGGCGATGATGGCCAGGGTCTCCTGGGCGGCCCGGGACAGCCGCCGCGGCTCCTCCCGTTCGATGGTCATCAGGAAGGCGAGGTCCGTCGCCGTCTGGAGACGCCACCGATCGGCGACGCAGACCAGTTCGACGCCGCGTCCTGCATACCGGATGCGGAGGTCAGCCACTGCCCGCTCCACGTCGGAGCCCTCGGGCAGCCGACCGGCGATGTCGTCGAGGCTCAGGGGACCGGCCGCAGCGAATAGCAGGGCCTCGACCCGGCGTTCGGTCTCTGACGACTCCGGCAGCACAGGACGAGGTTCGTCGGGACTCACACCCGGCCTCCGGGACGTGTGCGCAGGTAGATATCGGCAAAGGCCTCAAGCTGACGAGCCTCAAGGGCACCTTCACGGACCAGTTCGAGGCTGGCCGAGAGGGTCGAGGCCACATAGGAGGCGCGGCTAGGGGCTGTCTCCACATCGGCATGCGCCGGCGGACAAGGCGCCACACCGGCCAGCGGGGTCCAGCGACCAAGTTCCGGAAGCAGGCCGCGCAGCCGGTCCCTCGCCGCTTCAAGGGCGTAGGCCTTTGAGGGTGCCGGCTGGTAGCTGCGGGTGTCGGTCCTCCGCCTCTGCGTCACGTAAGCCTGCATCAGGGCATAGAGATCGCCCTCCAGGCGCGTCGAGGGCAGGATCCTCAGGGCATCTGGGTCACCCCGTACAAACACGTCCCGTCCCAGTTGGGGCCGGGCGCGCAGGGTCTCTGACGCGCGGCGCATGGCGTCGAGCTTGGCAAGGCGGAAGGCCAGCTGGGCGGCGACCTCCTCGGCCGGCGCCTCCTCGGCCTGGGGACGCTCGGGACGAGGCAGGAGCAGGCGCGATTTCAGGAAGGCCAGCCAGGAAGCCATGACGAGGTAGTCTGCCGCCAGGGCGAAGCTGCGGCGGCGAGCCTGCTGCACGAAGACCAGGTACTGGTCGGCCAGGCGGGTCACTGAGATGCGGAGCATATCCACCTTCTGGCTGCGGGCCAGGGCGAGCAGGACGTGCAGCGGGCCTTCATAGCCATCGACATCGACGATCAGGGCCTCGCCATCCTGCCCCTCCGCCGCCTCGAAGTCGAGGCGCGCCTGGAAGCCGTCCGCTTCGCTCATGGCCAGACACCCGCGAGCAGGGCCTCGAACCGGGCTTCGGCCTCGGCGCGATCAAAGGGTTCCGGGCGGCGGGGGATGCGCGCCAGGGCCGCCTCGGCCCGGCGGGCCGCCTTGCCGGAAAGGGGCCGGACGCCGGCCGCAACCGCCTTCATCTCGGCCATGTTGCCACTGCAATGGAGGACGACGTCGCAACCGGCGTACAGGCTGCGCCGGGCGCGCTCGGTGAGGGTTCCGGAAAGCGCCTTCATGGACAGGTCATCGCTCATGACCAGGCCCGAGAAGCCGAGACGGCGCCGCAGGACCCCCTCGATCACCGCCCGGGAGGTCGTCGCCGGCCGCCGGGGGTCGAGGGCCGGGTAAAGCACATGGGCGGTCATGGCCAGGGGCATGTCCGACAGGGCCTCAAAGGGCGCGAAGTCGATCGCTTCCAGGCTGTCGGCCGAAGCCTCGACCACGGGAAGGTCGAAATGGCTGTCCGCGGCGGCGCGCCCGTGCCCGGGGATGTGCTTGATCACCGGCAGGACGCCGCCAGCGATCAGGCCCTCGGCCACTGCGCGGCCCAGGCGGGACACGGTTTCCGGCGTCGACCCATAGGCGCGGTCACCGATGATGTCGTGGGCACCGGGCTGGGGCACATCAAGAACGGGCGCGCAGTCGACATTGACCCCAAGTCGGAAGAGGTCGTCTGCCATGAGCCGAGCGCCAAGGCGCGCCGCCTCGCGCTGGATTTCCGCGCCCCCCGAAAGGCGGCCGAAGACACCGCCGGGTGGATAGCGGCGCCAGTGCGGCGGGCCGAACCGCTGTACGCGCCCGCCCTCTTGGTCGATCAGGACCGGGGCATTGTCCCGCCCGACCGTAGCCCTCAGGGCGTCAATGAGGCGGCGGACCTGGTCCGGCGACTGGATGTTCCGGGCGAAGAGGATGAACCCCCAGGGCTGGACATCCCGGAAGAAGGCGGCCTCGGGGACCGAGAGTTCCGGCCCTTCACAGCCGTAGATGGCCGCCGATACGCTCATTTCACGAAGCACGACTTCCCGGCCGCCTTGAGCCGGTCGCAGAAGGCGGCCGCTGAGGCCCGGTCGGGGAAGCCCGTCACCGTTGTGCGGAAGAGGGTGGCACCATCGCGCTCGATCCTCTCAACCCGTTTGCCCCTGCCCTCACCGCCGGCGCGGCTCACTGCAGCGCTCCATTCCTGGGATGCAATGGCTTCGGACGAGAAGGCGCCAATCTGGACACTGGCCACGCCGCCCGAGGCCGCGGGCGCAGGCGCGGGCTTCTCGACAGGCTTCTCCGCAGGCTTTGCGGGCGGCGGCGCAGGCTTCGGAAGGACGGTCACCGGCGCGGGAGGCGGTGAGGCTGTTGCCGGAGGCGGGGCGACAGGCGCGGCGGCGGGTGGAGGCTGCACAGTCGCCTGGGCCGGCGGCGGAAGGGGGCCCTGGACCGGGGGCGCCAGCGGCCTGGGAAGGGGCTGCTCTGGCGGCGGTGTGAAATTGGGCTGGGACGGGGGCGGCTCGCCCTCCGCCTGCTGGTAGATCTTCAGCCCCGCCGCGGGGTCGACAGCGGTCGTCCCACCGGCCGGGGGCGCCGCCCGCAGGTCGCCCACAGGAGTCCCGATGGTCTTCGGTGCCCGGGCACCCTGGGACAGGCCGCCCCGGTAGAAGGCGAAGATCGCCGCGGCCAGGGCCAGCAGGAGCAGGATGGACAGGATCAGGGTCAGGGGCGCAGGCCCACTGCGCGCCGGCGCCTCGCGGCGATCAAAGGCGAGAGGCTCATCCTGCGGCGGCCCGCCGCGGCGATCGTAATCAGACATGGCCAGTCCTGTCCCTGAGCGCGCGAATCATCCGGATCCGGCGACTCGAGTACAGTCTAACCGCCCAGGCGCGCCAGGCGCACCCCGACAGGCCAGCTCAGTTCCAGGCCTCCAGATGGAAGAGCCGCCGATGTTCCTCGATGGCGAAACGGTCCGTCATTCCGGCAATGTAATCGCAGACCCGCCGCGCCCTGTCGGCCGCATCCCGGCCGTCGATTGTGGCGAAGACCTCTGCGGGCATGACATCCGGCTCGCTCATGAACAGGGCGAACATCTCGGCGAGGATGCGGCGGGCCTGGCTGCGCGTCCGGTTGACCCGCCAGTGGCGGTACATGCGGGTCATCAGGAATTCGCGCAGGGCCCCGAGGTCCTCGAGCATGGGCCGGGAAAAGGCGACCAGGGCATGGTCCAGGGCCCGGACGGCGTCGGCCGAATCGACCCGGGTCTGCGCCGCCCGCCGTCCCGTCTCGGCGATGACGTCTTCGACCATGGCCCCGATCATCCGGCGCACAGCCTCCATGCGCACGATGCCGGCATCGACGTCGGGATAGTCCCGGCGCACACCGTGCAGGATGGGGCCGATCAGGGGAACGTCGAGCAGGTCCTCCAGGCCGAACATGCCGGCCACCACGCCATCATCCACGTCATGGTTGTTGTAGGCGATGTCATCGGCCAGGGCGGCCACCTGGGCCTCGGCCGAGGCCCAGCCCCCCAGTTCGAGGCTGTAGTCCCTGTCGAATGCCGCCACGGCGCTCCAGGAGGGCCGTCCAAGCCGGGCGGTGACCGGGCCGTTGTGCTTGATGACCCCCTCCAGGGTCTCCCAGGTGAGGTTCAAACCGATCCAGAGCGGATAGCGGCGCTCGAGTTCGGTCACCACCCGGAAGGTCTGGACGTTGTGGTCGAACCCCCCAAAGGGCGTCATGGCGCTGTCCAGCTCGTCCTCGCCCGCATGTCCGAAAGGCGGGTGTCCAAGGTCGTGCGCCAGGGCAATGGTCTCAGCAAGGTCCGCCTCCAGGCCGAGGGCCGTGGCGAGGGACCTGGCGATCTGGGCCACCTCGAGGGAATGGGTCAGGCGGGTGCGGTAGTGATCGCCCTCGTGGGCGACGAAGACCTGGGTCTTCTCCTTCAGCCGCCGGAAGGCCGAGGTGTGGATGATCCGGTCCCGGTCGCGGGCGAAGGGGGTCCGGGTGCGGCTCTCCGGCTCCTCATGTCGGCGCCCGCGGGAGGCGGCGGCGCTCTGCGCGAAGGGGGCTCGGACAACATTCATGCTTGGGATGGCTCCATGACGGCTGCCCCTTCCAAGGCGGCGCAACCGGGCTCATATAGAGCATCATGACTACAGATGCAGTCCTCAACGCCCCGGACCTGTCCCTGACCGCCGCCGCCGCGCAGCGGATCGCCGACCTGTCGCGCCTGGAAGGCCGGCCCCTCATGCTCCGGATCGGGGTCGATGCCGGAGGGTGTTCGGGCTTCCAGTACCAGTTCGAACTTGTCGAGGCCGCCGCCCCGGAGGACCGGAGGATCGAGCGCGACGGCGCCGCCGCCCTGGTAGACGAGATCAGCCTGGTCCTCCTCAAGGGCTCCGAGATCGACTTCGTGGACGAGCTGGCGGGTGCCGAGTTCCGGATCCGGAACCCGAACGCCCGGTCCAGCTGCGGCTGTGGCGTCAGCTTCTCGATCTGACCCCGTGCGCATCGCCACCTGGAACGTCAATTCGGTCAACGCCCGCCTGGAGACCGTGCTGCGCTGGTTCGAGGCCGAGCGGCCCGACGTCGCCTGCCTGCAGGAGATCAAGTGCGTCGACGAGAAGTTCCCGGCAGAGGCCTTCGAGCGCCTGGGATACACCTGCGCCGTCCACGGGCAGAAGACCTACAACGGGGTCGCCCTCCTCAGCCGGACGCCGCTGGAGGATGTGACCCGGGGCCTTCCCGGCGATCCCTCCGACGAACAGGCCCGCTATATCGAGGCGGTGGTCTCCGGCCCGCAGCCGGTCCGCGTGTCCTCGATCTACCTGCCAAACGGCAATCCCGTCGCCTCGGAGAAATTCCCCTACAAGCTGGCCTGGATGGCGCGACTGCATCGCCATGCCGCCAGCCTGCTTAGGCACGAGGAGCCCCTCGCCCTGATGGGCGACTACAACGTCATCCCGGGGCCCCTGGACGCGGCCAATCCGGGGGACTGGAGCGACGATGCCCTCTTCCAGCCGGAAAGCCGCGAAGCCTACCGGTCCCTTCTGTGGAGCGGACTGACGGACGCCTGGGCGGAGGTGGGGGACGGTGCCGGAGGCTACACCTTCTGGGACTACCAGGCCGGCGCCTGGCCGAAAAACAACGGTATCCGCATCGATCATGCCCTCCTCTCGCCCCAGGCGGCGGACCGGCTTGTGTCCTGCAGGATAGATCGCTCGCCCCGGAGCTGGGAAAAGCCCTCAGATCATACGCCCCTGATGATTGATCTGAATTTCAGCTGAGAATGCGCCAAAGTCGTCGAATTAGTCGACATAGAAAGCATTCTCTATTTTTGATTTCCCGCGAATTTCTGGTTCTATATCCAGTTCATCTGCTCCCTTCACGACGAAAATAGCGTCGATTTGTTTGGTCTGTTTCATTTTGGAACCTGCTGTTAATGAATGTTATTTAGATTTTGTTAACTGGATAAACTGTTCCAACCGCCCCAGTCATGAAATGACGTCGCGGATGTGTATGGTTAATGCTGTTTTTACTTAGTCTCGTTAACTTCTCTTAACTCCTGGGGGGCCATAGGCAGGCTGTTCAACCGTGTCATTTCGACCCGAGGAAGCCGTCATGTCTCGCAAGATTTCGAAGCGCAGCAGCTCCATCGCCCTGGCAGCCATGGCGGGGGTCTCTCTCCTGGCCGTGCAGGCGCATGCGGCGTCGACCGCGTCTTCGACCCAGACCGCGAAGGCGAGTGCCCCAGCGGCTCGGCCGATCAAGGCCTCGTGGGGCGAGATCCAGCCCTTCTGGGGTGAAATCCAGCCCTTCTGGGGTGAAATCCAGCCCTTCTGGGGCGAGATCCAGCCCTTCTGGGGCGAGATACAGCCCTTCGAGACCACCTCGACCACTACCTCGTCGAGCTCAAGTTCCAGTTCGACCGGCTCTGTGAACTTCTGGGGCACGCTTCCCGGCTACCGCGACGCCAAGGGCAAGGCCAACGGTGACAAGGTGGGAGACTTCTGGACGGATGCCGGTGATGAGTGGGAAGAGCTCATGGGTGTCTGGGCCAAGGCCCAGAAGTCGGGATCGAAGTCGGATCTCAAAAAGGTGAGCTCCAAGGTCGGCGACCTGATGGAAGACGCCGAGGACTTCTGGGGCACCACCTATACGGCCCAGACCGGCAAGACCTTCACCAGCGGCTTTGTTACGCCTCTGCTCGCCAAGTACGGCGTCACGACCTCCGACCCGGAGAGCTACTCCAAGCTCACCAAATCACAGCAGTCCATGCTGTTCATGGACCTCTATGACGGCCTGATGAGATACGCCAAGGCCGACCATGTGGACCACTGGATGGGAACGGTGCGCTGGAACCCACAGCTGACCCAGACCCAGGGCTCGGGGGCGGACACGGTGATCGGCCTGCTGGACTTCACCGTCCTGAACGGCTCGATCGTGAAGAACAATATCGTCAGCTATGGCGGTGCCTCCAAGTTCACCAACGGCCACGGGGCGGCTGTTGCCGGCCTGATGGTTGGGGCCCATGACGGGAAGGGCGTGATGGGAATCTCCCCGCGCTCCCGGGTCATCGCCTTCAATCCCTTCGACGAGACAGGGACTGCCAGCTGGGAAGATGTCGCCACCGGTGTCAAGATGCTGACCGCCAACCGGGCCAGCATTGTCAACATGTCCCTAGGTATCCCGGGAACCACCCTCGACCAGGGCTGGAATGGCGTCTTCAGCCGCTCCGACGTGTCAGGAACGGCGAAGAACAGCCTCTTTGTCGTGGCGGCCGGGAACCAGGGGGTGAGCCAGACAAAGGACATCGCCTGGAACTTCAAGACCAATCCGGAGGTCCTGATCGTCGGTTCGGTGACCCTGGACGGCAAGATCTCGAACTTCTCGAACCGACCTGGAACCGCCTGCCTCCTTTCGGATGGCAAGTGCTTGGCCGGCGCCCGGCTGATGGACCGCTTTCTGGTCGCCCCGGGTGAACTCATCCTCGTGGAAGACGATGCGGGCGGGGTGAAGCGCGCCACCGGGACTTCCTTGGCAGCGCCCCTGGTCTCGGGCGCGGCGGCCCTCATCCAGGACCGCTGGCCCTGGTTTGCGGCCAAGCCGGCCGAGACCGCCTATATCCTGCTCGAGTCCGCCCGGGACCTGGGCGCGCGAGGTGTCGACGCGGTCTACGGTGCTGGCCTGCTGGACATCACGGCGGCCCAGTCGCCGCTCGATTTCGGTACCCTGGTCTGGTACAAGGCAGGCAACAACGGAAAGCTCGCAGAGTACTCGGTCAAGCAGGTCCTCCGCGACTTTGATTCTGAAGGCAAGAAGGGCATCAGCTCCGTAGGGCTCTTCTACTACGCCTTCGAGAAGGTCGGGACCGTAGAGCGGGACTTCGGCATTCCCCTCTCTTCGCGCCTGATAGGGCAAACCTTCACCACGAAGTCGGGATCCTCGGAGTATTTCCAAGGCTACATCCTCAGCCGACTGAGCGGCTGGGCCAAGTCCCAGAACCGGGATTTCGCCGAGGGCGGCTCCAGCCTGGGCTTCGGACCGGGCGAGACCCTGGTGGCCAACCCCTGGGGTGCGGACATGACCCTGAGCCTCGCCCCGCGCGAGGTTCGGCCGGGCTTCGAGGCCCGCGGCATGGAGATGCAGTCCCGCCTTCACCTCTCCACCGACACGGCTACCGCCGATTTCGGGTTCGGGGATGGAGCACGCTACCTGGCGGCCTTCTCCGGCCGGGCCTCGACAGCCGACTTCAACCCGACCCTCGGCGGGGTGAGCCCCATGCTGGGCCTCGCCTCTGGCGGCGCCTATATGGGCTATGAAGGTCGGCTGACCGACCGGCTCAGCCTTACCACGGGCGCCACAGAGCGTTCGGACCTACGTGACGACACCTCAGGAACTTCGATCCTCAGGGACGGAAGCGCGGCAGAGACCTATTCGGCCCGCGCCGGGACTGTCGGCATGAACTATCGGGTCTCTGACGCCATCTCGGTCAGCGCCGGATATGTCCGCCTCAGGGAAGACACCGCGATTCTCGGCGTCCAGTCCCTTGAGGCGGCGGACTTCGGTGATGGCGCAGTCAGCGACTCGGTCAATGTCGGCCTTCAGGCCGACCTCGGGGCTGGCGTTCAGCTGAACCTCTCCGGCTCGGTCGGCGAAACCCGGACCGTCGGCGCCGCCGCCCTCCAGACCGAGGCGGGCGGCCTGAAGACCTCCGCCTGGCAGGCCACCCTGTCGGCCCAGGACCTCTTCACCAGCGGCGACAGTGCCCGCCTGTCCCTCTCCCAGCCCCTCTTTATCGAAAAGGGCCAGATGAGCTTCAGCGGCGTGGAGGTCGTGAACCGGATGACCGGGGAAAAGGGTATCGTGTCCCGGCCCTTCGATGTGGCCCAGGAGCGTCCCTTCGCCGGCGAGGTCGAGTATGGCCGTCGCCTGCCCTTCGGCCAGTCCGAGGTGTCCTTCTTCGGCCGCGCTGAGCTCAACCCGACCTATACCGGGGAGACGCAGGTCTACCTGACGGGCGCGCGGCTGCGGGTTGGGTTCTAGGCCCTCCCGCCGCTTAGCGACCGCTTAACTGATCCCATCGGATGATCTGCTTCGGTGGGAGAAGCTTATGGTTTCACGTGGATTCGCCCGGCTAGGCGCGGCGCTAGTCTTGACTGCCTTGCTAGCAAGCGCGCCCTACCCGGCGGAGGCGGCTCAGGGACAGGCAAAATCTGAACTCAACGAGCATATCGCTTCGGCTCGGGAACTAATGGTGAAGGATCCCGCTGCTGCGCTCAAACAGGCTGATGCGGCGATCCGTCTCGCACCCCCGCCATCCAAGGAAGACACTCGCAAGATAGAAGGCACGTGGCTGAGGGCGCAGGCGCTCAATCGGTTGGGGAACCAGTCACAGGCACTGGAGGCAGCTGAACCCGCTCTGTCGGATGCACGAAGACTGGCTCCAGGCAGTAGCTTGGAAGCAGAGCTTTACTACACGCGAGCCAGCATCAGTGACAAACTGGGCGACGTGAAATCTGCTGCATCTGACCTCCAGACTAGTAATAGAATGTTCCAGAAATTGGGAGATAATCAAGGTCAGGCAAAGACTCTTCTTGTAATTGCAGCGATTTATCGGAATGCAGGAGATTATAATCGCGCAAAGTCTTACTACGACCAATCAATAAATCTGTATAATGGTGACATTTTTTTCCAGATAGCTGTTTATAATAATAGAGCAATTCTCATGACAGCTATGAAAGATTATAAATCTGCAAGATCTGACTTCCTGTCTGCGCTAAAATATAGCCAAGATAATAGGTTCCCATCTTTCATTGAGGCTTCAATTTTAACAAATCTAGCTTCAGCGGAAGTAAGGTCTGGTGAGCTAAGAAGTGCGCGCATGCACCTCGAACGTGGCCTAAAGATTGCAGAGAGTCCTGAAGCTGCTCGCGAACGCCCATTCCTGAATGCAGTAAAGGCAGAGCTATATTTCTCTGAAGGTATGTATAATGCCTCAGCTTCCTTGCTTGATGACGTTTTTAAAGGTAAGGATTTTGAGAAAACGACACCTTCGTACAAATATTTCCACGAACTTGCAGCTGATGTCTATTCTAAAGTCGGAAGGAATGATGTTGCCCTTCAGCATTTCGAGGCCTTTAAGCGGCTTGACGACGAAGCCCGGGAGCTGATGGTCAACACAAACTCGGCGCTGGTGGCCGCACAGTTCGACTTCGCCAACCAGGACCTGAAGATCGCGCGCCTGCAGGCGGATCAGCTCAAGAAGGACGCCGAGCTCGCCAGGTCGCGGAACCGGATCATCCTGATCGTGCTGGGCGGCCTCGCCCTGACGGTAGGCCTTCTGGGCTTCAACTTCCTGTCCCTTCGGCGCAGTAGCCGGCAGACCATCAAGGCTAACACCCAGCTCAGCCAGGCGAACCAGGCCCTGGAGACTGCCCTGAAGGCGCGGAGCGAATTCCTCGCCACCACGAGCCACGAGATTCGGACGCCGCTCAACGGCATTCTGGGCGTCACCCAGGTTCTTCTGTCCGATCCCGGGCTGAGTACGGAGGTCCGGGACCGGATCAGCCTGATGAACGGCGCGGGAGAGACCATGCGCGCCATGGTCAACGACCTCCTCGACATGGCCAAGATCGAGAGCGGGACCCTGACCATCGAGAAGGGTGAGACCGACCTCAGTGGCCTGCTCGATGACGCCTTGAGCCTCTGGACGGACAAGGCCCGGGAGAAGGACCTCGACCTGATCATCGACCGGAGCGGTGCCCCCGGACGAATCCTCGAGGATGGGCCCCGCCTGAGGCAGATTGTCTTCAACCTCCTGTCCAACGCGATCAAGTTCACCGAGGCTGGCTCGGTCCGCCTTTCCGTCGGGGTTGAGACCGCGGGGATCGGCGAGCGCCTGATCCTCCGGGTAACGGACACCGGGATCGGCATTCCCTCCGACAAGCTGGATGCGATCTTCGAATCCTTCCAGCAGGTGGACGGCGGGGTCACCCGGCGCTTCGAAGGCACGGGCCTGGGCCTGTCCATCAGTCGCCGTCTCGCGGAAGCCATGGGCGGGACCCTGGGCGTGGAAAGCCAGATAGGCGAAGGTTCGACCTTCACCCTCATCCTGCCCCTGGTGCGCGCAGGTGCCGCCGCCGCCGCGAGTGCGGGGGCTTCCGGCGGGGTCTTCCTGATCATCGAGGCCAATCCCCTCACCCAGTCGGTGCTGAAGTCCGTCGCCGTACCGCTCGGCCTGCCCGTCGAGACCACCGCCTCGCCAGAAACGGCTGCCGAGGTCTTGTCGGGCGGATACATCACAGTGGCTCTGGTCGACGCCGCCGCTCTAGGACCAGACCGGACTGCGCGCACGGCTGCAATCGCCGGGCTCGTGGCGGCGGGTGCCCGCGGACTGGCGGTGACCTGGCCTTCGCCGGAGCCCGAGGACATCGAGGCCGCCCTTGCCGCTGGTGCGGTGAAGGTCATCGCCAAGCCCATCTCTGCGGCGCGCCTGACCGAGGCCCTCCTGACCCTGTTGCCGGAGTCCGCCTGAATTTTAGCTGCGGGTGAAATTGCCCGTTAACCCCTGTTGCCGCAGGGTAAGGCCACTTGAGTGAGTGTGCCATGACAGCGGAAACCTCGGACGTGGATGTCCTGTTCGTTGAGGACAACGAGATGAACCGGCGTGTCGTCAGGGACATGCTGGGCATTGCCGGCGTGAATGTCGCCGAGGCACCTGAGGCCGCAACCGGCCTGCGGATGATCGACGAAGGCGACTACGACCTCATCCTCATGGATCTTCGCATGCCCGGCATGGACGGTCTGACCGCCATTCGCCACATCCGCGCCCGCAAGGACGCCAAGGCAAACCTGCCCGTCATCGTGGTCACTGCTGACACCAGCCTGACCATCCGGGAGGACTGCCTGGCAGCGGGCGCCGACGACATCGTGCACAAGCCCGTGGCCATGAACCTGCTGTTCGACGCCATGGGCCGGACCCTGACCCTGCGTGGCGGCGGCGACGAGGGTCCCATCCTCGCATAGGCGATTAACTTGACGGCGTAAGTGAAAAAGGCGAGCCTGCTCTGACAGACTCGGGAGCCGCCACCATGTCGTCGCTGATCCTCGCCGCCGTCGCCTTCCTTCTGCTTCATCTCCTCGTCAGTGGAACCACGATCCGCGACCAGCTGGTCGCCCGGCTGGGAGAAGGCCGCTACCTGGGACTCTTCTCCCTCGCGTCGGTCGCCGTTCTGGCCTGGATGTTCGTCGCGCATCGCCTCGCCCGGGGCGAAGCGGCAGACCTGGCCTGGTGGGGTGTTACCCCGGTGACCCGGAGCCTCCAGTTCGGCCTGATGCTTCTGGCCTTCCTCCTGATCGTGCCGGGCGTCCTGACCCGTAATCCCGGTGCCGTGGGTCAGGCTGCGGCGGTGGATGATCCCGATCCCGTGCGCGGCGTCCTGAGGATCACCCGCCATCCCTTTCTCTGGGGCACGGCCATCTGGTCGGCGGGCCATATCCTGGTGAAGGGCGACCTGGCCTCACTGGTACTGTTCGGCTCCCTGCTGGTCCTGTCCCTCGGTGGAGCCGCCAGCATCGACGCCAAGCGCCGGCGCACGCATGGCGAGCGTTGGGCGGCCTTCGAGGCCCGGTCTTCCTTTGTCCCCTTCGCCGCCATCCTGTCAGGACGACAGGTCCTCAAGCCCTCGGAGTTCGCCCTCCAGGCCCTGATCGCGGTGGGGGTCTACCTGGTCGTCCTCCTGGCCCATCCCTTCATCGCCGGGGTTTCCGCCCTGCCCCTGACCGATCCCGTGGAGCCTGTCCCCACCTATCGGAACAGGACCTAGAGGTCGGCGTAGACGTGGCTTTCACCGGCCTGGCCGGGATGGGTGACGGCGCCCTCATAGGCGGGACCGACGATCTGGGCGTACTTCCAGAGGGCGCCTGAGCCATAACCCGTGACCCGGGGCTTCCAGGCCTGGCGACGGCGCTCAAGTTCGGCGGGATCCACCTCGAGGTCGATCGTTCCGGCATCGGAGTCGATCGAGATGATGTCTCCGTCCTGGACCAGGCCGATCGGACCGCCGAGCTGGGCCTCGGGGCCGACATGTCCGATGCAGAGGCCGCGGGTCCCACCGGAAAAGCGGCCATCGGTGACCAGGGCCACCTTCTCGCCACGCCCCTGTCCGCTAATCGCCGCCGTGGTCGAGAGCATTTCCCGCATGCCGGGGCCGCCACGGGGGCCTTCGTACCGGATCACCAGGACTTCGCCGTCCTTGTAGTCGCCGCGCTCCACGGCCTCGAAGCAGGCCTGCTCGCCATCGAAGACCCGGGCCGGGCCGCGGTGCGAGCGGTGCGAGGTCATGCCCGCCACCTTGACGATGGAACCTTCAGGCGCAAGCGAGCCCCAGAGGCCGACCAGACCGCCGGTAGGCGAAAGCGGGTTGGAGACCGTGCGGATGACCTCCTGGTCGTCGCGCCAGACCACATCCTTGACGTTCTCGGCGATGGTCTTGCCGGTGATGGTCATGCAGTCGCCGTGGATGTAGCCACCTTCGAGGAGCGTCTTCAGCAGCATGGGCATGCCGCCGGCCTCGCCCATGTCCTTGGCCACGAAGCGGCCGCCGGGCTTCAGGTCTGCGATATGCGGCGTGCGCTGGGCGATCTCGGCGAAGTCGCGCAGGGTGAAGGATATGCCGCACTCATGGGCCATGGCCGGGAGGTGCAGGGCACCATTGGTCGATCCGCCCGTGGCTGCAATCACCGCGGCAGCGTTCTCGAAGGACTTGCGGGTGATGAAGTCACGGGGCCGCAGCTGGGTCTCGATCAGGCGGACCACGGTCTCGCCCGAGGCCACCGCATAGGCGTCACGGCTCAGGTAGGGCGCCGGCAGGGCAGCGGAGAGCGGCAGGGCCAGGCCGATCGCCTCGGACACGCAGGCCATGGTGTTGGCGGTGAACTGGCCCCCGCAGGCCCCATCGGACGGGCAGGCGTGCTGTTCGAGGGAGCAGAGGTCGTCCAGGCTCATCTTGCCGGCCGAGTGCTGACCCACCGCCTCGAAGACGTCGACCACGGTGACGTCCCGGCCCTGCCAGGACCCCGGCAGGATGGAGCCGCCGTAGAGGAAGACCGAGGGCACGTTCAGGCGCAGCATGGCCATCATCATGCCGGGCAGCGACTTGTCGCAGCCGGCTATGCCCACAAGGGCGTCGTAGCCGTGGCCGCGCATGGTCAGCTCGACGGAGTCGGCGATCACGTCGCGGCTGACAAGGGAAGAGCGCATGCCCTCATGGCCCATGGCGATCCCGTCGGTGACGGTGATGGTGCAGAATTCCCGCGGGGTGGCCCCGGCCTTCTTCACGCCCTCGGACACCGCATGCGCCTGGCGCATGAGAGCGGTGTTGCAGGGTGCCGCCTCATTCCAGCAGGAGGCCACGCCGACGAAAGGCTGGGCGATCTCGCGCGAGCCCAGGCCCATGGCGTAATAATAGGACCGATGCGGCGCCCGGGAGGGACCTTCCGTCACATGGCGGCTCGGCAGGCGGGACTTGTCCCAGGTACCGTCAGGCTTACGGATCATGGCGGGGCCTCCTCGTCGATGTCGGTTTCTCCCTAGACGCCGGGCGGCGGGGTTGGAAGCCCTGGCGGCGACAGCGGCGGCAAAGCAGGCTAGATCGGCGAAAAATCGGGGGTTTCTTCATGGCGCACGACCAGACCGCGGACCGCTCCCGGCTGCGCTCCATCCTGGCGGCCTCGGCGGGCAATATGGTCGAGACCTTCGACTGGTTCGTCTACGCGGCCTTCGCCCTTTACTTCGCCCCTGTCTTCTTCCCGAAGGGAGACCAGACCGCCCAGCTGCTGGGATCGGCGGCGGTCTATGCCGTCGGCTTCCTGGCCAGGCCCTTCGGCGCCTGGATCATGGGGCTCTACGGCGACCGGGCGGGGCGGCGTTCGGCCATGATCGCCTCGGTGGCCCTCATGTGCCTGGGCTCCCTGATCATCGGCCTGTGCCCGGGGCATGACCAGATCGGCCTGGCGGCCCCCGCCATCCTGGTCTTCGCCCGCATTCTCCAGGGCGTCAGCATGGGCGGGGAGTACGGCGCGAGCGCCACCTACCTCTCGGAGATGGCGGCAAGGGACCGGCGCGGCTTCTGGTCGGGGATCTTCTACTCCACCCTGATGACCGGCCAGCTCCTGGCCCTCCTGCTCCTGCTTGTCCTGACCGCCGTCCTGACGCCGGACCAGATGACCGCCTGGGGCTGGCGGGTGGCCTTCATCATCGGCGCCCTGATCGCGGCAACGGTCCTGCTGATGCGGCGGGGGATGGAAGAGACCCCGTCCTTCAAGGCCCGGGACTCCTCGCCCACGGCGACCTGGCGACTGGTGCGCGATCACCCCCGCGAGACCCTGACCGTCATGGGCCTGACCGCCGGTGGGACCCTCGCCTACTACACCTTCGGCACCTACATGCAGAAGTTCCTGGTCAACACCTCGGGCTTCTCGAAGGACCAGTCGAACCTGATCACCACGGCGGCCCTGGCCGTCTTCGTCCTTCTCCAGCCCCTGTCCGGCGCCCTTTCCGACCGCTTCGGCCGACGGGCCCTGCTCCTGGCCTTCGGGATCGGCGGGGCGCTGATGACCTGGCCCGCCCTCTCCACCCTTGCGGTAACCCGCGATCCCTGGGCCGCCTTCCTGATCGTGGTCGGCTGCCTTGCCGTGATCAGTGGCTACACCTCGGTAAGCGCCATCGTGAAGGCCGAGATGTTCCCGACGGAGATCCGCGCCCTGGGGGTCGCCCTGCCCTACGCCATCGCCAACGCCCTGTTCGGGGGCACCGCCGAGTTCGTGGCCCTCAGCTTCAAGAGCGCGGGGCGTGAGCCGGGCTTCTACATCTACGTGACAGCGGTGATCCTGTTGTCCCTCGCGACCTACGTCCTCATGCCGGACACCCGGCGGACCAGCCGCATCCGCGAAGACTGAGGTCTCAGGCGTCCGGCGGGACGTCGAAGCTGCGGGGCTCGAGGCCCGCAAGGCGTCGTCGCCAGGCGACCTCGAAAGCGACCTCAACCTGGCGGCGGGTCCTGTCGGTGTCGAAGAGGGGTGCCGTGGCGAGGTTGGCGGTGAGCTTGTCCCTCAGGGCGCCCAGGCGGTCGGGATCCCGCGCCAGGGCCAGGGCGAGATCGCGGTAGGCCTCCAGCGAAGACGTCGCCAGTTCCGGCAGGCCAACGGCCCGCAGGAGGGAGGCGGCGACCCGGGCCGCAAAGCTGCGGCCCACGCAGGTCACCAGGGGCAAACCGGCCCAGAGGGCGTCGCTGGCCGTGGTGTGGGCATTGTACGGCAGGGTGTCGAGGAAGAGGTCCGCCAGCCGGTGCCGGGCCAGGTGTTCCGGCAGGGCCCGCTTGGGGGCGAAGATCAGCCGGTCCGGATCCAGACCCCGGCGGGTGGCCTCGGCGCGGAGGTTGGCCTCGATGACCGGATCACCGCCAAGCAGCCAGAGGACCGAGCCCGGGACGGCGGCGAGGAGATCGGCCCAGACATCGAATACGGGGGGGGTGATCTTGTAGCTGGCATTGAAGCAACAGAAGACGAAGCCGTGCTCGGGCAGCCCCGCCTCGCCACGGGTCGGCGTTTCTTCGGCGATCCGGCGGCGGTTGTCATTCGGCTGGTAGGCGAAGGGAAGCCGGATGATCTTCTCGTCGTAATTGACGGATTCTGCTTCCGGAATGACGACAGGATCCGCCAGGATGTAGTCGGCGGCGAGGGTTCCCATGGCGCCGGGATAGCCGAGGTAGTTGATCTGCAGGGGCGCGCACCGGCGCACGTAGATCCCCGGCCGACAGAAGGTCGTGAAGCCGTTGAGGTCCACGGCGATGTCCACGCCGGCCTGCCGCATGTGCGCGACAATGGCCTCGTCGCTCCAGGCCGAGACATCCGTGAACTGGTCGCAGGCCACCGCCACCCGGCGCCGCATGTCATCGTCCGCCTGCGGCGGCAGGGCGTAGCCATGGATCTCGAAGCGCGAACGGTCGTGCGCCTCCAGGAGCCCTGCCAGGAGCTGGGAGACCGCGTGGGTGCGGAAGTCCGACGAGACATAGGCGACGCGGATCCGGTCATGGACCTGGGTCTCGCCCCGCCAGGCCGGCGCGGGAAGCTCCGGGAAGCGGACCTTCATGTGCGTACGCACGCAGGCCATCTGGTCCGCAGGATCGTCGTTGTGGGCGAGGAAGGTGAAGGGGATGGTGACGGGCTCGCCGCGCCGCACCCCCTCGCGCACCTCGGACTGGAGGTCCGCGAAGTCCCGCCAATCACAGCAGCGCATCTGCTGGTCCAGGAGGGCGCCGGTGAGGTCCGGAAGGATCGGGTTCAGGCTTCGCGCGGCGCGATAGGACTGGACGGCCTCGGCATGTCGCTTAAGGGCCGATAGGAGGTGGCCGCGGTTAGCGTGGCCGAGGGCATAGCCCGGGTCCGCCGCCAGGGCGAGGTCAAGGGCCTCCAGGGCCTCGCGGTTCCGCCCCAGGCTGCGCAAGGCGTTGGACCTGAGATTGTGGGCATCCGCCGAGCCTGTGTCCTGGGCGGCCGCGCGGCTGGCGAAGTCCAGGGACCGCGGGTCATCGCCAAGCGTCCGAAAGGCCCGGCTCAGGGCGAGCAGGGCCTCGATCCGGCCGGGTTCGCGCTCCACGAGACCGGTCCAGAGGGCGATCGCCTCGCGCACCCGACCCTGGCCGCGCTCGGCCACACCGAGATTGTAGGTCGCATGGCCATGGCCCGGGACGAGGCCGAGCACCTCACGGTAGCCGGAAATGGCGGCCTGGACGCGGCCGGCCCTGTGGTGGGCGATGGCCGCGTTGAAGAGGCCCTCGACGTCCCTGTCCGTCACGCGCCGGCGGGTGCGGCGAGGGCCGCCTCCACTGCCGAGACGATCTCAGGGGCCTGCGGGTCGGTGCGCGGGCCGAAGGCGGCGATCAACTGCCCGTCGCGCCCCACCAGGAGCTTGTGGAAGTTCCAGGTCGGATCCGCCGTCTCACCCAGGGTTTCGAGGGCCCATTTGTAGAAGGGATGAGCCGAGGCGCCCTTGACGTCCGCCTTGGCGGTCAGGGGGAAGTCGATCTTGAAACGGGTCTCGCAGAATGCCTTGATCTCGGCCTCGGTCCCGGGCTCCTGGCCCATGAACTGGTTGCAGGGCACGCCCAGGACGGTGAGGCCCTGCTCCCGGTACTGCGCGTAGAGGGCCTCAAGCCCCTCGTACTGGGGGGTCAGGCCGCAGCGGGAGGCGGTGTTGACCACCAGGACGGCGCGGTCGCGGAACTCCGTCATAGGCAGGGGCAGGCCATCGATGGACGTGAAGTCGAAATCATAGAGGCGGGTCATAGCGATCTCCTTTGGGTGCGGTCAGACATGGTGGCGGGGACCGGATTCGTCCACCGCCCGCTCGATGGCAAGGGCCAGGTCGAGGGCCCGGGCCGCCTCTTCGCCGGTGACCACCGGACGATCCAGGTCCCCCCTCACGCAGGCCAGGAAGGCCCCTACGCTCGCCCCGAGGGGATCCCGCGCGCCCGGGGTCTCGGCAAAGTCCGGGTTCAGGTCGAACCCCGTTGTGTTGCGGAATGTCCGGGCCAGGAAGTCGATCTCGAGCTCACCGGAAGGATAGACGACCCGCATGGTCCGCTTGCGCTCCGGCGCCATCCGTGAGGCGTCGAAGAGAGCTGTGAAGCCGTCATCGAAGGTCACTTCGGCGCGCACGGCGTCCAGGCCGCCACTGTAGGCGACGTCGCCCTCCCCCTCCGCCGCCAGGGGCGACCCCGAGTTCAGGGACAGGGCCAGGTCCAGGTCGTGGATCATCAGGTCGAGGATCACCGAAATGTCGAGGCTGCGCTGGCTCTGCGGCCCCTGGCGCACGGCTTCGAGCCGAAGCGGCCGCTCGGGAGCGCTGAACAGGCCAATGGCCTGGAAAACCACGCGCTCCTGATGGCCGCAGGCGACGACCAGTCCACGGCGGCTGGCCTCCAGAAGGATGCGGTCCGCCTGCTCAAGGTCCACCGCGAGCGGCTTCTCCACGTAGACGGGATGTCCGGCCTGGAGCGCGGCCAGCGCCCCCTCGGCGTGGCGGACCCCTGGCGAGGCCACGGTCACCACGTCCACACTGGCGAGGAAGGTGTCGAGGTCATCGAAGGCCGATGCCTCATGCCGGGCGGCAACCTCCCGGGCCCGTTCGAGGTCTGGATCAAAGACAGCGGTGAGGCGGGCACCCTGGGCCTGCGCGTATTGGCGCGCATGGTAGCCGCCGAAAACACCGGCCCCGATCACGCCGCCCCTCAGGACCTTGTTCATTCTCTGCTCCGGAATCCTCGGTTGCGCCTAGCATTCCGCGCCTCCAGACGCCACCTTGGGGACAGTTACAGCCCGGCGGCACCGTCGCCGCATCAAGACATTTAGGGGGAAGACATGACCACATCCCGGGAAATCCGCCTGCGCAGCCGACCGCAGGGCCTGCCCGCTGCCGCCAACTTCGAGCTGGCCTCCGTCGACCTGCCGGCGCCGGGCGCAGGAGAGGTCCAGGTCCGCAACACCTGGATGACCGTCGATCCCTACATGCGCGGCCGCATGAACGACGTGAAGAGCTATGTTCCGCCCTTCCAGCTGGGCCGCCCCCTCGAGGGCGGTGCCATCGGCGAAGTGATCGCCTCGAACGACCCGTCCCTGAAGCCCGGCGATATCGTCCAGTCCAACTTCGGCTGGCGGGAGGCCTTCAACGCTCCGGCGGCGTCGGTACAGAAGCTCGACACCCATGGCCTGCCGACCGAAGCCTTCCTGGGTGTCGCCGGCATGCCGGGCCTGACCGCCTACGCCGGCCTGCTGCGCGTGGCCGCCCTCAAGCCGGGTGACGTGGTCTTTGTCTCCGGTGCCGCCGGTGCCGTGGGCTCCCTGGTCTGCCAGATCGCCAAGCTGAAGGGCCACAAGGTCATCGCCTCGGCCGGCGGTGCCGAGAAGGCCCGCTTCCTCAAGGACGAAATCGGGGTCGACGCGGTGATCGACTACAAGGCCACAGGCGACTCCGCCGCCGCCCTGACGGCCGCCCTTGCCGAAGCGGCTCCAGAGGGGATCGACGTCTACTTCGACAATGTCGGGGGCGGACACCTCGAGGCGGCCCTCAACGCGGCCCGCCCCTACGCCCGCTTCGCCATCTGCGGCATGATCTCCATGTACAACGCCGAGGCGCCGGTTCCCGGTCCTTCGAACATGGCCCTGATCATTGGCAAGAACCTGCGGCTGGAAGGCTTCATCGTCTCCAACCACTGGGACATGATGGGCGACTTCCTGAAGGAACTCGGCGCCTGGCACGGACAGGGCAAGCTGAAGTGGCGCCAGACGGTGCGTGAAGGCATCGCCTCGGCGCCGGACGCCTTCATCGGCCTCTTCACCGGTGCCAACATGGGCAAGATGCTGGTCAAGCTGGCCTAGCCGCTGGCGAAGGACCTCAGGGCGGCCTCGGCGACGGGGCCGCCCCATTCCTGAACGAAGTGCCCGGCCTCCGGGATGACCAGGGGTTCGGGGCAGTTGCGCAGGCTGCGGCGCAGGTCCTCCATGACCGGGGGCCCAAGGACCATGTCGGCACCACCGATGGCCATGAAGACCTTCCCGTCGAAGTCCTCAGACCAGAAGGCCTTGGCCGCAAGGCTCTCCTCTATCCCCTCCATGCCGGGATCGGTCATGACCCGCTCGGGGAAGGCCCGGACGCCGGCCTTGTAGCGGATGTCCGGGAAGGGGGCGTCGTAGGCGGCGCACTCGGCCTCGGAGAGGTGGGGACACCCGCGCCCGATCAGGGCGCCCACGGCCATGTCCGGATTGGCCTTGGCGTAGGCCCGCCAGGCCAGGAAACCCTCGGAAGGTGGTGTCCCCGTCGCCAGGGTGGTGTTCATGACGATCAGCCGGGAGAGCCGGCCCCGGAAGCCTTCGTCCACGGGCAGGGTCAGGCCGATCAGCCCGCCCCAGTCCTGGACCACCAGGGTGATGTTCCGCAGGTCCAGTCGGTCCACCAGGGCCAGCAACATCCGTCGGTGGAAATGGAAGCCGTAGACAGCGTCATCCACCGGCTTGTCCGACCGTCCGAAACCGAACAGGTCCGGCGCGACGACCCTCGCGCCCGACGCCAGGAAGACCGGGATCATTCGCCGGTAGAGATAGCTCCAGGTCGGCTCGCCATGCAGGCACAGGAAGGTGGGCTGTGGCCCCTGCGCGTCCGGTCGGGCACCCTCGTCGATCACCGCGCATCTCAGCGCCTCGTAGCCGGGCAGGTCGTCGATGTACCTGGGCGACCAGGGAAAATCAGGCAGGTCAGCGAAGCGGTCTTCTGGGGTGCGTAGGGTGCTAGTCATTGAGGAGTTCCTTGCGGATCACCTCATACTCCCATGACCGCCATCTTCGGCCAAGTCCGCCCGTTGGCGCAGGGCCTCCCAGCGGTTAAAGTGAACCCGCACCAAACCGGAGCTTGCCTGTGTCCCGCTTGTTCAATGCTTACGTCATCGTCGACTGGAGCGCCGCCGCCAAGCCGACCACCGGGGCGGACTCCGTCTGGATCGGCGTCATGAAACGCGACGTCCGCTTCCGGCTGACCTTCGAGGCCTTCAATCCGCCAACCCGGGCGGAAGCCGAGAAGAAGCTCACCGTCCTGCTGGATGACTTCCGCAAGCGGTCGGAACGGGCCCTGCTGGGCTTCGACTTTCCCCTCGGTTTTCCGCGCGGCTTTGCCGCGGCCCTGAACCTGCCGGGTGAGGCGCCCTGGCGGGCCGCCTGGGACCAGCTGGACAGGATGGTCAAGGACAAGCCCGACAACACCAACAATCGGTTCGGCGTCGGCTCGGAGATCAACCGCCGGATGACTGGCGGCCCCTTCCCCTTCTGGGGCTGCCCGCCAAAGGACGCCCTCACGACCCTCCAGCCCAAGCGTACGCGCGAGCACGGTCCGGACGACCTGCCCGAGTTCCGCCACGCCGATGCGGCGGCCAAGGCGGCCTCGATCTGGAAGCTTTACTACAACGGCTCCGTGGGCGGGCAGGCCCTGCTGGGCATTCCCTTTGTGCGCCGCGTGCAGGCGGCCCGGGGCGAGGCCTTCCGGATCTGGCCCTTCGAGACGGGCTTCCACACCCTGTCTGAAGCCGATCTGGCGGGTGTCGAGGTGGTCGCCGCCGAGGTCTACCCCTCCCTCTACAAGGTCCAGCCCGGCCCGGGCGAGGTCAAGGACCTGGCCCAGGTCCGCACGACCGCCGAGCACTTCGCCCGCCTGGACGAGGCCGGAAAGCTCGGCTCGGTCTTCGGCCCCGGCAAGGGCCTCAGCCCCGAGATCGCCGTCGACGCCGAACGCGAGGAAGGCTGGATCCTGGGAGTCGAGGGCTAGCCCTCACCCGGCTTCGCCGGGAGCCCCCCTGGGGAGCAATTGGTGAACGAGTCCCTCCCCTTCTGGGGCCGCCGACTCAGCTAGCCGAACCGCGCCAGGAAACTTGTCGGCGTCAGGCTGACATGGGCGTCCAGGGGCGGCACCAGTTCGAAGGCACGGGGTGACCGGGCGAAATTCCAGACCCGGACAAGACGCCAGGAGTCCCGGTTGCCGTTGGCGACCTCAAGTTCGTTGCGACTGATGTGAAAGGCCGACCGCTCCCAGCCGTTGGTGGTCTTGACCTCAACCAGACGAGGCCCGCCCTCGGGGGTGAAGCTGGCGATGTCGTAGCCGGTGCCGTCGCCATCGAGGTCCGACGTCCAGCGAACCTGGTCCGCAAGGTCTTCCCGGCCCGCACGCCGCAGGACATGGCGCTCGAAATCCAGGACCAGGGCCTCACCCCTTCTGCCAAGTTCTCGGTTGCGGGCGTCAGCCTCGGCGGGATCGAAGCGTTGGGCGATGGCCTCGGCCCGTACCTGATCGAGAATGGGCCGGTTGAGGGGCGCAGGCGGAGGCGCAAGAAACAACGACACCGCCTCAGAGAGCCCCGGCTCATGCACCCGGGATACCGGCTCATGCCTGCCAAGCTGACGCAGGACGGCGTCAATCAGCCGGGCCTGAAAGGCATGCGCCGGGAGATAGCCCAGGATCCAGGGCTGGTTCAGCGCCTGCATGACGGCGCTGATGTTCCGGTGCTTGAACTCAATCGAATTGTGGGACCGATCTGGAAGCTGACCCTGAAGCGCACGATTGTGCTCAGCCTTGTTGTAACGCCGCCCCACCAGTTCAGCGGACAGCATCTCGAAATAGTCGGCGACGATCCGGTCGTTCTCGGTGTCGGTCCAGTCCCCGGCACCGGGCATCAGGCGGGCCGGCGCGACAGCAGGAAGAAGCGGCCCATCAGGAGGCTGGCGGAGAGGACGCAAGCGACCATGACGCCCTCGACAATGCCGTTCACGCCCCGCCCGGCTGGCAGGGCAAGCCACCAGGCCAAGGGTGCCATCACCAGAACATAGCTGATGAAGTGGGTGATGGTGGGGACCAGGATATCGCCCCGGGCCCGCAGGGACTGGGCCACCACCACCTGCAAGGCGTCGGGAAGGATGATCGCGGCTGACAGTACAAGCGCCGGGACCGCCAGGGCCAGGGTACCGGGATCAACCGTATAGGCCGAGGCGATCGGGCCGGCGCCCAGCCAGACGACAATGCCGACCCCAAGGCAGAAGATGCTGGTCACCGCATAGGCGATCGCGCTGATCCTGCGCACGCCCTCGGCGTCTCCCGCCCCGTAGGCCCGGCCGACCAGGACCGAGACCGCCGTTGCTATGCCCAGGGGGACCATGAAGGCCACGGAGATGACGTTCACGACGATGCTCCAGGTCGCCACCTGCAGGGTCCCGAGCCAACCGGCGATGACGTTCATCCCGGCGAAGGCCGCCATCTCAAAGAACCCCGATGCGCCTGACCCGAGACCGATCTGGGTCTGCTCGGCGGCAGCGGATGGGGCCTTTGGTGCCTTCCTGAAGACGCCGTAGAGCCGGGCTTCCGGCATCCTGAGGACGAAGACGATAAGGGCCAGGGTCAGGCAGGCGCGGGCGATCAGGGTCGACAGGGCCGCGCCTGTGGCACCCATCGCCGGCAGGCCGAAGGACCCCGGAACAAAGACAACGAGGGCCGCCAGGTTGACGAGGTTGGCCGCCCACATCAGTACCGCGCCCACCCGGGGACGGCCGAGTCCCTCCAACCAGGCGGACAGGGCGGAGCCAATGACGAACAGGGGCATGGAAAGGGCGAAGACCCTCAGCGGAAGGGTTGCACCCTGGACCAGGTCGGGCGGTAGCCTGAGGAGGCCCAGGAGGAAGGGGCCAAGGGCGTAGAGGGACACGGCAGCGACAAGCCCCACCCAGAAGCCATAGACGAGGCCGCGCCGCAGGACCGCGCCGGTCTCCTCGGGCCTCCCCTCGCCAATGGCCCGGGCGGTCATCACCTGAACGCCGCCGAGCAGGGCGGTGCCCACCACCAGGACGACGGTGGTCGGCGCCCAGGCGATGGCGTGCCAGCCCAGCTCTATGGCGGAGTAGCGGCCCACGACTATGGCGTCGCTGAGCCCCATGGTCATCATGCCGAGCCGGGAGATGACCACCGGCCAGGCCAGGGCGAAGAGGGCGGCAAGGTCCCGCCGGACGAGGGCGCGACTGTCGTTCTGCGCCTCCGTGGCCATCTATCTGCCTCCACCGGCGGCCCGACGCCGCAGAGGCGGAGACTGCCTGCTTCGGGTCACCGGGGCAAGGCGACCGGGTCTGGCAGACTTAGCGACTGAAGATGGCGGTCAGCTCCAGGTGCGGCGACCACAGGAACTGGTCCACCGGCAGAATCCGCTCGATCCGGAAGCCGGCGTCGACAAGCTGTCGGGCGTCACGGACGAAGGTCGCCGGATTGCAGGAGACAGCCGCCACCCGACCAACGCCTGACAGGGCGATCTCTGCCGCCTGGGCGGTAGCCCCCGCCCGGGGGGGATCAAAGACCACGAAGTCGATCCGGCGAAGCTCGGACGCCAGGACGGGGCGCCGGAAGAGGTCCCGGACCTCCGCCGTGATCCCGTGAAGCCCCGGGGCGGTGGCGATGGCGGCGGTCAGAGCCCCGATGGCGGGGGCCGAGGCGTCGGCGGCAAGGACGGGTGCGATCCCGGCCAGGGGGAAGGTGAAGGCGCCGGCGCCACAGAACAGATCGGCGATGCGGCGGGCCCCGGCGGCCGCCGCCCCGACCTCGGCGATCAAGGCTGCCTCGGCCGCAGCGGAAGCCTGAAGGAAGCCTCCCGCCGGGATCTCGACCCTCGCCCTGCCGAACTGAACCACCGGCCGGCGCTGGAGGAAGACGCTGTCCCCGGCCAGGGTCAGCCGCGCGATTCCGAGTTCGGCGGCAATCTCCGCAGCGGCCATGCGGGCGTCCGCGGACAGGCCGCCAGAGCGGGCCTCCACGCCGGTCACGTCAATGTCGAGTCCGGTCCCGGTACTGGTGACATGCAGGGTCGGCGCTGATTTCGGGTGCTCGAGGAAGGGCGCGGCGAGCCGGCGGAGTCCGGGCAGTGCGGCGGTTATGGCCGGATCCAGGACGGTGCAGTCCGAAATCTCGACCAGGTTCCAGGACCTGCGGGCCTTGAAGCCCAGCCGGGCAATCCGTCGGTTGTCGCCACGCCGGGCATGAAGGGCCGTGCGGCGGCGCGTGGCCGGCGCCGTTCGCACGACTGGCAGGATATCCGCCTCGAGGCGCTCGAGCGCCAGGGTCGACCTCAGCCTCTCCACCTTCCAGGCGAGGGCCGCAGCATCGTCCCAGTGCTGCAGGGCGCAGCCTCCGCAGGTGCCAAAGTACAGGCAGGGCGGCGGGCGGCGGTCGGGACTGGGCGATTCGATGGCCTCCAGCACCGGCCCTTCGCGCCCGGCGCGCAGCCGCACGACTTCCCCCGGCAGTATGCCTGGGACGTGGAGGAGCCGCCCGTCGGTCAGGTGGATGACGCCATCGCCCTCCCCGCCGACAGAGTCGACGGTCAGGGGACCTTCAGGCGGCGGCGGCGCGGTTGGCGGGGGTCTGCGGGGGGGCACGGCGACACCCTAGCCTGTTTCGGTGCGCCGCGGGGAGATCCTGAGCGCCGGCCTTGCAATCGCCGACTTCCTCCATAGGCTCTGCACGGTCTGGAAAGGGATCCCGACATGCGCCCGCTGATCATCATTGCCACCATCGCCCTGCTCGCCGCCGGCGCGCCGTCTTCCGCCCGGTCAGAGCCTCCCGTCGGGGTGGATTTCGGCCGGGGGGATGTCTGCCAGCAGCAGAAGCAGGACGCCGGGACCAAGGGCGCCCTGATCGGAGGCCTTGGCGGAGCCCTCCTCGGGCGGACCCTCGCGGGCAAGGGCAACAAGACCACCGGCACCCTGCTGGGCGCGGCTGCCGGAGGCGGGATCGGCTATGGAGTCGGGCGGGGCTCCGTCACCTGCATCGACTATCCGCCCCAGGTCACCCAGACCGACTACAGCCGTGATCACTGCCGCTGGGTCCAGCAGTCGCCACAGGAGGGCCAGGTGCGGCAGTTCGAGGTGTGCCAGAATTCCGATGGTGTCTGGCGCGCCAGCGGGCGGGAATAGTCAGGCCTTCCGGGCCGTTACCAGGAATTCGAGGTTGCCGTCCGCCCCGGTCACCGGGCTGGGTGCCCGGCCCGTGACACGCCAGCCTGACGCCTCCAGGAAATCGCAGGCGGACTGGAGCGCGGCCTCGCGGGCCGCCGGATCGCGGACGACGCCGCCCTTGCCCACCCTCTCCGGCCCCACCTCGAACTGCGGCTTGACCAGGGCGAAGAGCCAGGCCCCGGGCCTGGCAAGGTCGAGGGCCGTCGGGAGGACCTTCGCCAGCCCGATGAAACTGGCGTCACAGACCACGACATCGGGCGTCTCGGTCAACAGGGCCGCGTCCAGGCGACGGGCGTCCACGCCTTCGAGGGACACTACGCGGGGATCCGCGCGCAGGCGGGGGTGAAGCTGGCCGCGACCGACATCGACGGCGAAGACCCGCCGGGCCCCGCGCCCAAGGCAGACCTCGGTAAAGCCCCCGGTCGAGGCGCCGACATCCAGGACGACCGCCCCTTCGAGCGGGGCCCCGTCGAATCCCGGCGCGGCCTTGAGCTTGCCAGCCGCCCGGCTGACCTCCTCGAAGGCGGGCCGGAAGGTGATCTCGGCTTCCGCTGCAATGAGGTCCGAAGCGCGCGTCACCTGGCGACCGTCAGCGGTCACCCCTCCAGCCTCGATGGCGGCGCGGGCCCGAGCGCGACTCGAGGCGAGCCCACGTTCAGCGAGGACGGCGTCGGCTCGCCGCCGGGCGGGGTCTCCAGGCGCGGGGTTCGGCATGGCCCCAGTCTGTCCCGGAAGTCCGCCTGAGACAACCGAGACGGCTCCGGCGGACCCCATGGACAGGCCGCCCGGTTCTAGCCTAGGAAACGCGGCATGCGCATCCTAGGCCTCCTCAGTGTGCTTCGCAGGGCGGCCCCCGTCCTGGTGGTCCTGGCCATGACCATGCGCATTGTCGTTCCGGCGGGCGTCATGTTCGCCGAGACGCCCGGCGGCGGGTTGCAGATGACCCTCTGTACCGGCCAGGGTGCCATGGTGGCCCCGCTCAACGATGACGGGACAAGCCCAGACGCTGGAAAGGGCGCTTCAGATTCCCCGTGCGCCTTCGCGGCGACTGCGGCCTTCACACCGACCGAGTCCGTTCTTCTTCCGATTCCGGCGCCCTGGCCGGCACCCACTGCGCACCCTGGCGTACGGGCGAAACACCAGCGCCCCGGCCTCGGGCTTCCGGCACCGCCTCCCCCCAAGACCGGTCCTCCCTCTCTCGTCTGACCCCGTCGCCCCGGTCGGCTCCGCCCGGCCCTGCCTGACATTCAGTCGAGAGATCCTCCATGAACTCCCTCCTTCGCGCCGGCGCCTCGCGCCGCGCCCTACTGGCGGCCCTCGCGGTCGCTGTAGCTCCCGTGTCCGTTCACGCCTCGGACGCCGTCGCCGAAGCCCCCGAGATTGACGCGGTCATCGTCGTCGGACAGGGCGACGAACCCATCACCGTCCAGCCCCGGGGACTGTCTGTCTCTCTCGGCGAGACCGAATTCCGGGCGGTGAACGCCGTGAATGTCGAAGACCTGATGAAGTACGCGCCCAACTTCTTCGTCCGGAAGCGCTTCGCCGGCGACGACAACGCGGTGGTCGCCCTGCGGGGCGCCAACACCGTCCAGAGCGCCCGGACCCTGGTCCTCGTCGATGGGTTTGTCGTTTCCAATTTCCTCGGCAACCGGTTCGACTTCCCGCCGAAGTGGAACGTCGTCGGCCCGGCGGAAGTCCGGCAGTTCGACATCGTCTACGGACCCTACTCGGCGCGCTACGGCGGCAACTCCATGGGCGGGGTGATCTCGGTGACCACCCGGGCGCCCGAGCGGAACGAGGTCTACGGCCAGGCCCAGGTCCTGCTCATGCCCTTCACGGAGTACGGCTTTGACGAGACCTTCCGAGGCTACAGCGCCGAGGCGGGTCTGGCCTGGAAGCCTGAGAACTCGCCCTTCAGCCTGCGGGCGGGCTTCCGGCATTTCGAGAACACTGGCCAGTCCATGACCTACAACCTCCTGACCGCCGCGACCGGGACGGGAACGGCGGTGACCGGGGCCTTTGTGGACCCGAGGCTGGCGACCCCGGTCTTCGGTGCCGCATCACCGGTCCATGTCATCCAGGACCAGTTCCGGCTTCGCGCCGGCTGGGAGACGGACAATGGGTGGAAGCTGGAGGCCATGGGCTTCGCCTGGTTGACCGACCAGGACCTCACCGACACGCGGACCTTCCTGAAGGACGCCGCAGGATCGCCGGTCTGGCAGGGCCGAGTGTCCTTTGGCGGACGAACCTGGAACGCGACTGGCCTCACCCAATCCCTGACCCGTCGAACCGAGTACCTCGGCGGCCTGCGGGCGGGCGGCGACGCTGTCGGCTGGACGGTATCGGCCAACGTCTCGCGATACTGGATCGCAAGCCAGGATGGGCGGACCTCTCGCGACATGGCGACGGGGCTGGTCAACGGCGCAGGGACTCAGACCCGGGCCCGGGAACCTGGATGGTGGACGGGCGCCGTGACCCTGGAGAGGACGTTCGGCGATCACGCCGTCGCCTTCGGGGCTGACGCCAACCTCTATGAGACAAGGTCCGAGACCTTCAACACCACCGCCTGGAAGAACGCCTCAAACCCCGTCTTCTCAGCCTCCACCTGGGGGAAGACGACGACCTTCGGGGTCTTCGTCGAGGACGAAATCTACCTTCCGGGCGACTACAGGCTAACCGCGGGCGTCCGATATGACGCCTGGAGGGCGCACGATGGCGGCATCGGCAAGCAGGTCGCTGGCCAGAGAGTGGACGACGACTATCCGGAGCGGACCGATAGCGCGATCAGCCCGAAGCTGAGCTTCCAGGGCCCACTGGCGGTGGGTTGGGACGTCCAGCTCAGCCTTGGGACAGCCACGCGCTTCCCGACCGTCGGCGAGCTGTTCCAGGGACGCATCGATGACATAACCCAGCAGATCGACCCGCAGAGCTTCGACCCGAACCTCAAGCCCGAGACCTCCATCGACGCCAGCCTGATCCTGCGCCGGTCCTTTGGCGACGTCCGGGTCACCGGGTCCGCCTTCCTGCAGGACGTCCAGGACGCCATCTTCAGCTTCCAAGGACTGAACCCCTACGGCCAGGTGGTCTCGTCCTACAAGAATGTGGACCGGGTTCGTCAGCTCGGCGTCGAACTCATCGCAGAAGCGCGGGATGTCGGCTTTGAGGGCCTGGACATCGACGCCAACCTTTCCTGGATGGATGCCCGGACGCTTCGTAACCCAGCCGCCCCGGCGGCCGAAGGAGAGATGTTCCCGCGTATCCCCGAATGGCGGTCGAACGGGTCGGTCCGGTATCGGGTGAGCGACTCCGTGCGCGCCTCACTCGGATGGCGCTACGCCACCCGGCCCAACTCGGACTTGTTCGGTCTCTCCCGGGGCGACGCCTACGGCTTCCAGAGCGAGTACTTCACCCTGGATGGGCGGCTCACCTGGGCGGTCGGCAAGCAGGCAGAAGTGGGGCTTGGCGTCGACAACCTGCTCAACGACCAGGCCTACGTCTCGCACCCCCTGCCCCAGCGGACCTTCGTGGTCGACCTCAAGAGCCGGTGGTGAGCGCCATGACCGAGACCGGGTCCCTGCTTGGCGCTGAGCGCAAGGCCATCCTGGCCCACAGGACGGTCTGGCGTTGGCACTTCTACGCCGGGCTGTTCTGCATTCCCTTCGTGATCATCCTGTCGCTGACTGGAGCGGCCTACCTGTTCAAGCCCCAGGTCGAGGCCATCCTGGACCGGCCCTACGATGGCCTCGTCGTGGAGGGAGGGCCGCAAAGCGCCCAGGCCCAGGTAGAGGCCGCGCTTGCGGCGGGGCCGGAGGGGTCCCGGCTCCGCCTCTACGAGGTCCGTCCCCACCCGGAGGACGCCGCCCGGATCACCCTGTCGACGCCGGACGGACCGCTGATCGCCTTCGTCCACCCGGAGACCCATGTGGTTCTGTCCCTCCAGCGCGAGGCCGACCGGCCGATGGAGGTGATCAAGACGATCCACGGCGAACTCCTGATGGGCGAGCGGGGCTCTCTTCTTGTCGAGCTGGCGGCCGGATGGGCAGTGGTGATGATCCTCACCGGCCTCGTGCTCTGGTTCCCACGCGGTGGTCGCGGGCCCGGCGGGGTCCTCTGGCCCCGGCTGGGCCTCGGCGGACGCCTGGCCTGGCGGGACCTGCACGCGGTCACAGGCTTCTGGATCTCGGGACTCGCCCTGTTCCTCCTGCTCAGCGGCCTGCCCTGGACTACGGTCTGGAACGACGCCTTCAAGGAGGTGCGCAAGGCGACGGGGACCCTGGCGGCCTCCCAGGAATGGTCCCCAGGCCGGAAGTCAGAGCTGGTCGACGGACACCCCATCCACCGCGCCCTGGCGAGGAGTCCAGCCGAGGGCGCAGGTCCGACGACAGTCTCGCTGGACCGGATGGTGGCGTCCGTCCGACTGATGGACCTGCCGCCACCAGTGCTGATCGCCCCGCCTGCGAGGGGCGAAGGCTGGCGATCCTCGCCGGTCTGGACAGTTCGGTCCGAGACCGCAAATCGCCCCCAACGGGTGGTGCTGACACTCGACCCCGCTAGCGGCCAGGTGACAGACGCCGAGACCTTCGCCGACAAACATCCTATCGACCAGGCTATCGGCTACGGCATCGCCGCCCACGAGGGCCAGCTGTTCGGCCTGGCCAACCAGTTGCTTGGCCTCGTCGCGGCATCGGGCCTGGTACTGCTGTCAGTGAGCGGAACCATCATGTGGCGTCGGCGCGGGCCACTGGGCGTCCTTGGGGCGCCGGAGCGGCTGGCCAACCCGAACGCGGCCCGGGCCGTAGGCGTCGCCATCCTGGCCCTGGGGGTCTTCATGCCGGTCCTGGGTGCCAGCCTGGTCCTCGTGGCCCTGGTCGAGTTCCTGGTCCTGAGACGGATCCCCCGGGTACGGAGCTGGTTGGGCCTGGATCCGATCAGATGAAGACCGAGACCATCTGGCGGGCCCGGGCGACCAGCTGGCCGGCGTCATTCCAGAGGCTCATGTCCTGGGAGGCATAGCCACCGCCCGCAGAGTCGATGACACTGTCCAGCAGCCACCATCCCGAGGCGCTTGTGGGGTCCGCGACCGCCAGGTCCAGGGACCAGGTCATGGTGCTGAAAGGCGCGAACTCGGGGAAGAGTACCAGGGCCGGCGAGGGAATGGCGTCGGCCAGGGCCACCAGGGCGGGAAGCCCCCCGGGGGTCTCTCCGTCGCCGTGACGGATCCAGACGGTGATGCGGGGCTCGGCGTCGGGGGTCAGGGGACGGGCGCCACCGGCGAGGCGGACATCGAAGTGACGAGCGAAGCCGGGCGCGCGGTCCGCGGCGAAAAAGGCGGTGCAGTCCTCCGGGCTCGGCACGGCCGGCCGCGGGGAGGCAGCGTGCAGGACGCGGGACTCCCGGTCGCCGCCATAGGTCAGGAGGGCGCGGGCGGCGGGGCCGGCCTCGCCGGTGACCGAGGCCTCAATGGCCACGGCGGACTTGCCCCGGCGAACGACCTGGGCGGTCACCAGCAGCTGCCCGGAGGCCGGGCCGGCGAGGGCGAAGTGGGCGCTGCGGAGGGGCGGCAGGTCAGGCTGGAGGCGGGCGGCCGTCTCGACGCAAAGGGCCCCGGTCAGCCCACCGTAGGCCGTACGGCCCTGCAACCAGTCTCCCGGCAGGTCGATGGCCAACCCGCCGTCCACGGGAGCCAGGGACTCCATCATCTGGCGAAAGGGGGTTCCGGGGGATTGGGTCATGGCGGGGCTCCTCTGGTCCGGAGTAGCGAACCCGGTCGCCCGGCGCCAGCCCTGCGCCGGACTGGCGCGGGCCCGGTGCGACCGGCTACAAGCGGGACATGTTCAGCCGTCGACGCCTCCTGCAGGCCGCCCCCGCCCTCGCCGTCTCACCCGGACTTGAACCTGCAGTCCGAACCCTCGATCGCATCGACCTGGTGGACCCTGCCCGCGGGCGAGTGATCCCAACCCGCATCCATATGCCAGCGGCCCCGGGATCCTGGCCAGTGATCCTGTTCAGCCACGGCTTTGGGGGGTCGCTCTCAGCCTTTGGCGAGACGGGGCGATACTGGGCGGCGCGCGGCATGGTCGTGATCCATCCCACCCATTCGGATTCCGTCCAGGTCCCGGACCCGACCCTGCCGGCCGAGGACGCCCGCGCCGTTCGCCAGGCCCTGGCCGCGGCCATGGGTGAGCGTCCGGCCGGTGCGGCACTGACGGAGGTCATGGAGCGGCCGGTCTTCCTTCGCAGCCGCCTTGCGGACATCGCCTTCCTTCAGTCGCTGGTACGCGCCCGGGACGCCCGGCTTCCCGCCTCGGTCCGGGATCGTATCGACCCAGCCCGGATGGGCATGGCGGGACACTCCTTCGGAGCCTATCTGACCCTGGTGGTTTGCGGGGCAAGGCTGTCGCCAGAACCCCCGCCGCCCCTGCCCTCGGGCTTCCGCGCCGGCATGGCGATCAGCGGCCAGGGCTCTGGACGTCTCGGGCTGAAGAGGGGTGCCTTCGACCGCATGTCCCTGCCGCTCTTCAGCGTTACGGGCAGCCGGGACTTCGGTGCCGCAGGCGAAACCCCGGACTGGCGGCTGGAGGCCTTCCGAAGCGCCGGGCCCGGCCGCCAGTACGCGGCGATCCTCGACGGATTCCGGCACGGCGACTTCGACGCGCCAGAGAGCGACCCGGCCCTTGGCAAGCCCGTTGGCCGGCTCAGGGCCCTCCAGTCCGCTTTCTGGCGCGCGACCCTGGCGGGCGATGTCTCCGGCTGGACCGACCTTGACCGGGCGGCGGGGGCCTCCCGCGCGGGCTACCCGCTGGAGGTCCGCCGCCGGTGACCAACCCCGGTCAGGCCAGGGTGGTCTCGGCGATCTTCTTGGCCGTGGCGTAATCGGCCTTGCCGTTGCTGGCGCGGATCGACTGGTCCGTGGCGACGACGCGCTTGGGGGTCTTGTACCCGGCGAGGGACCTGCGGACATGGGCGCGAAGGGAGTCCTCGTCCAGGCTGGCGCCTTCGGCGAGGCGGACGACGCCGGTCACCGACTGCCCCCACTTCTCATCCGGCAGGCCCACCACCAGGGCGTCCTCGACGCTGGGATGGGTCTTGAGTGCCTCCTCGACCTCCTCGGGGAAGACCTTCTCGCCGGCGGTGTTGATGCAGGCCGAGCCGCGTCCCAGCAGGGTCAGGGTGCCGTCAGCCTCGACGATGCACCAGTCGCCGGGGATGGAGTAGCGGACGCCGTTGATCGTACGGAACGTCCGGGCGGTCTTCTCGTCGTCCTTGTAGTAGCCGAGCGGATTGGGCGGCCCGATGGCCACCATGCCCGACTTGCCCGAACCCGGCTCGACCGGCTGGTCATTCTCGTCGAAGACCTTGCATCGCTCGCCCAGCATGAACTTGGCGGTCTGGACCTCGGAGTCCTTGGTCATGATGGAGTTGCCCATGCCCAGGGCCTCGGAGGACGAGAAGCCGTCGCTCAGCATGGCCTGCGGCATGTGATCCAGCATGCCCTTCTTGACCTCGTGGCTCCACATGACGCCGGAGGAGACGATGGTCAGGATGCTGGAAACGTCATAGCGGCCGGGCGCGGCGTTGAGGGCGTTCAGGATCGGCTTACCGAAGGAATCCCCCACGATCACCAAGGTCTGGGGCTTGTGGGCGTCGATCGCCGTCAGCAGCTCCTCGGCGTCGAAGTTGGGCTTCTCCAGGGTGATGACACAGCCGCCGGCCATCATGGTTCCCATGGAGGTCAGAAGCCCCGTCCCGTGCATCAGGGGCGGCGCCGGCAGGATGCGGGAACCCACCGGCATGCGGCGGGTCGCCTCGGCCAGTTCCTCGAGGGTCTCCGGCACGGGGCCCAGCTTGCGGGCACCCTGGAGGGTGATCTCCCGCATGTCGTGGTGGGTCCACATGACCCCCTTGGGCATGCCGGTGGTGCCGCCGGTATAGATGAAGAACTGGTCATCGCCGGACCGCTCGATGTCCAGCGGCCCCCCGTTGCCCTCTTCACCGAGGGCTTCGAAGCGCTCGGCGAAGGGAGCGACTTCTGCTGTGTTGCTGACCTCAACCCAGGTCTTGACCTTGGGCAGACGCGGCCGGATCTCGGCGACGGCGTCCCTGAATTCACTGGCGTAAACTACTGTCTGGGCGTCAGAATTATCGAAGATGTACCAGACTTCCTCGGGCGTGTAGCGATAGTTGACGTTGACGTGCGTCAGCCGGGCCTTCCAGGCTGCGGCCAAGGACAGCAGATATTCTGGCCGGTTGCGCATGTAGATGGCGATCTTGTCGCCGGGCTGGGCGCCCCGGGCGATGAGACCCCGGGCCATGTTGTTGGTGGTGCGGACGGCGTCACCCCAGTTGATGACCCGGGTTCCGTGGATGAAGGCCGGCGCCTCGGGGGGCACGTTGGGGCCCACCGCGTCCAGGATGTCTCCGAAATTCCAGCCCATGAGTCTCGTTCCTCCCAAATTCGCCCCGCTCGCGAAGGCTTGGGTCAAACGTCTCCCGGCCCGACCGCAAATGCAAGCCACCAAGGGGCGCGGGGCTGGCTTCAATTGAAGGGCGGGTGTAGCATTTCCTGATGGAAAACGAGGACACGGGCGCAAACCTGCCGCAGCCCGGGCGCGCCGCTCGGCAGAACCGACTGCGAGTTATGCCGTCGAGCCGGCGGGGTCGCAAAACCTTTGAGCGGATTTTCGAAGCGACGGCCGAACTTGCGTCTGAACTGGGCTTCGAGGGGGTCAACACCAACCTGGTCGCCAGCCGCGCGGGCGTGAATATCGCCTCCCTCTACCGGTATTTCCCCAACAAGCAGGCGATCTTCGCCGCCATCTCGGAGCGCCAGTCGGCAACCTTCAAGGCCGAAATTGCAGGCCTCGTCGCCCAGATCGACTCCGGCCGGCCCTGGCGGGAGGCGGTTGCCGAAGGCATGCACCTGGCCGCAAACCGGAGGCTCAGCTCCCCGGGCTCGCGTTCCATCCGCATCGCCATCCGGCTCTCCCCCGAGCTTCAGGAACTGGATGCGGCTGAGACTCGCGCCGTGAGCGCCATGCTTGCGGACCTGATGACGCGTAGGTCCGGGGCGGAGCCGGAGCGCGCGATACTGGCCGCACGGGTGGCCATCGAACTGGCGGCGGCCATTCTCGACCTGCTGCTCAGCGAGCCGCCTCCCGACGCAGAGGCCCTGGCCGTCGAAGCCACGGACGCCTTTGTCCGTTACCTGACCCCCCTGATGGAAATGCCGGTCAGTGCGGAGCCGCCTGCGCTGATCGCCTGAGGGCATTGATCAGGGCGATCCGCCCATCGCGCAGGTCGGGGCCGCCCGACTTCGGCCAGGCCGAATTCACGACAATGATGATGCGGTCTTCCCGGAAGTTGGTGATGGACTGGCCGAAAATGCCCGTGGCCTGGTAGGCGCCGTTCGGCTGCATCCACCAGAAATAGCCATAGCCCGCCTGGCCGTTGTCGATCTGCTTGGTCGTCGCCTCGCGGGCCCAGCCGGGCGGGAGAACGGGCCGGCCGTCGACGACCCCGTCGTCCAGGACGAACTGCCCCACACGCCCATAGTCCCGAAGGGTCATGGAAATGCAGCACCCGCCCCGTTCGAGTCCGCCGGGGTCGGTCACCCAGGCGGCGTCCGCCTCCATGCCGTAGGGCTTCCAGATCTTCTCCGACGCATACTCCGCCAGGCCCTTGCCGACCGCCCGGGCCAGGAGGATGCCGACCAGGTCGGTCTCCCCGGTGTTGTAGTTGAACATTGTCCCCGGCGGATGGGCGCGCGGCAGGGTGCGCATGTAGGCGACGACAGGGTTCAGGCCGGGCTTGCCCTGCGCCAGCTTGAGCCCCTCGGTTGGCCCCTTGGCCACATCGGAATTGGGATCGCCGTAGTCCTCGTTCCAGCGGACACCCGAGCTCATCATCAGGAGCTGGCGCAGGGTCACGCCGTCGTAGGCGGACCCCTTCAGCTCCGGAAGGATGTCCGTGACCGGGACCTGGAGGCTCCGGATGCTGCCGTCCTGGATCGCCGCACCGACAAGGGTGGCGGTCACGGACTTGGCGACGGAGAAGGACGTCCAGCGGTCTTGCGGGCCGCGCCCCAGTCCGTACTTCTCAAGCAGGACCTTTCCATCCCGGATCACGAGGAGTCCCGAGACCCGGTAGGCCTCCATGTAGGCGTCGACGGTCCAGGTCTTTCCAGCATGGGTGAAGACCGGATCGATCGTCCCGCCCGCCAGGGGAAGGGCGTGTATCCGGGGCCCGGCGGCGATCGTCCGGGTCTGGTAGACAGTCTCCATCGCCAGGTACCCGCGGGCCTGCTGGTCTGGGCTCCAGAAGAGCAGGTTCGGCGTCTCGGGCTTCAGGGCGACCTGGGCCAGCGCGGAGCCTGCGCACAAGCTTCCCGCCGCAAGCGCGGCCGCGAACAGACGCTTCAGGATCCCTCCCCGGCCCGCACGCCAGGTGGATGCCCTATTCTGCACGAAAACCTTCGTAATCCCGGGCCGCCACCTGATCGATGCGGATTTTGTAGCCTTCACCGATATACGGCATGAAGACCCGCGGCTTTCCCGGGACGTTGGCACCCATGTACCAGGAGGCGGCGTCCAGGTAGAGGCTGCCCTCCGCAGCGGCATTGACGTGTTCCACCCAGGCCTCCTGGGCGGCAGAGTCAGCCTCCAGGGTCCGGACCTGGCGACCGTCGGCCCAGCCGATCGCGCCGCTGATCCAGTCGATGTGCTGCTCGATGGACGAGATCATGTTCGACAGCACGGAAGGGCTGCCCGGCCCGGTCACCGTGAAGAGGTTGGGGAAACCGGCGACCATCAGCCCCAGATAGGTCTTGGGGCCCTCGGCCCAGACCTCACCCAGGGTGCGGCCGCCGCGGCCGCGGATGTCCATCTTCAGGAGGGCACCAGTCATGGCGTCGAAGCCAGTGGCGAAGACAATGACGTCGAAGGGCGTCTCACCTGCCGAAGTGCGGACACCGGTCTCGGTGATGGTCTCGATAGGCGTCTCGCGTAGGTCGACCAGGCTCACATTGTCCCGGTTGAAGGTGTCGTAATAGTTGGTGTCGACGCAGGGCCGCTTGGCGCCGATGGCATAGCCGCGGGGAACCAGTCGCTCGGCGACCTCGGGGTCGCGGACCATCTGCCGCACCCGGTCGCGGACATGGTCACCGACCTCTTCGTTCAGGTCGGGCATGCGCATCAGGTTGGGGATGGCGAAGAGGGACATCAGGCCCATGCCATTCCAGAGCCCGCCCTTCAGGGCCTCGAGTTCCTCCCCCTGGACACGGAGATCCGGCGGCGGAGCCGGGAAGATGGACTGGCCGCTCCGGAGCATGTCCCGGTAGGCGGTGAAGCCCGCCAGGTAACCCTCGACCTCAGCCTCGCCCAGGGGCGAGTTGAGGGCCGGAAGGGAGAAGTTGGGAGTCCGTTGGAAGACGGTGACCTGGGCCGCCTGCTGGGCAATCAGCGGGATGGACTGGATGGCCGACGAACCGGTGCCGATCACGGCGACCCGCTTGCCGACGAAGTCGACGCCCTCATGGGGCCACAGGCCGGTCAGGTAGGTCTCGCCCCGGAAGCTGTCGGCGCCGGGAATGTCAGGTGATTTTGGTACCGACAGGCAACCGGTGGCCATGACAACCCAACGGGCGGAGACTTCGTCGCCCAGGTTGGTCCTCACGGTCCAGCGCCCGGTCGCCTCGTCGAAGATGGCGCTCTCGACCCGGGTGTTGAACAGGAAGGCGGAGTCCAGGCTGAAGCGGTCGGCGATGTGCTCGGCATACTTCAGGATCTCGGGCTGGGGCGCGTACTTCTCGCTCCAGCGCCACTCCCGGGCCAGGTCTTCCGACCAGGTGAAGGAATAGAACAGGCTGGGGATGTCGCAGCGGGCCCCGGGATAGCGGTTCCAGTACCAGGTGCCCCCGACACCGCCCCCGGCCTCGAAGCCCTGCACCGAAAGGCCGGCCTCCCGGGCCTTGTGGACCATGTAGAGGCCGGCAAAGCCGGCGCCCACGATGGCCACATCCACGCTCGCACCCTTCACCGCCTTACGCGTCGCTGATCCGTCAGCCATGTCCGACCTCCCCCGGTTATCACTTCGATTTTCGGAGATATTGGACGGACTTGAGGCAAGGTCCAGTGCTCTTGTCAGGCTCCAGGCGGGGTTTGCGACTCCAAGACCCTTGCCTTGCCCGAGGATGGCCTTCATCCCTTTGTTACAATGCGGTCGAAACCCTGATCGGCCCTGACACCGGAGTTCTCATGACCCCTGCCGGAAGGCTTCTCTCGGGCGCCAGCCTCGCCCTTCTCATGGCCCTCTCCGCGGCACCCGCCTCCGCCGCGCCGGCGTCCAGCGCCACCGCCGCCAGCCAGCCCGCTTCGGCGGCGGAACTGGCCCGCCTGGTGGACATTCCCTACGAGCGCTTCACCCTGCCCAACGGTCTGCGGGTGCTGGTGCACACGGACCGCAAGGCCCCGGTGGTCGCGGTCTCGATCTGGTACGGCGTCGGCTCTAAGCACGAACCCGCGGGTCGCACGGGCTTCGCCCACCTCTTCGAGCATCTGATGTTCAACGGCTCGGAAAACGCCCCTGGCGATTTCTTCAAGCCGCTCCAGGAAGTGGGCGCCACGGACTTCAACGGGACCACCTGGTTTGATCGGACCAACTATTTCCAGACCGTCCCGGTCGGCGCCCTCGACAGGGCCCTGTTCCTGGAAAGCGATCGCATGGGCTACCTGCTGGGGGCCGTCACCCAGGAGAAGCTCGATAACCAGAGGGGGGTGGTCCAGAACGAAAAGCGCCAGGGCGACAACCAGCCCTTCGGCCTGGTCGAGTATGTGATCAACGACAACCTCTTTCCTCCGGGCCACGGCTACCGCCACAGCACCATCGGCTCCATGGCGGACCTGGACGCGGCGTCCCTTGCCGACGTGAAACGCTGGTTCTCGGACAATTATGGTCCGAACAACGCCGTCCTCGTCCTGGCCGGCGACATTGATGCGCGCTCGGCCCGGCCCCGGGTTGAAAAGTATTTCGGCGCTATCCCCCGCGGCCCGCGGGTCGCTCCCGTTCCGGACGGTCCGGTAACCCTCAAGGCCCCGGTCAGCCTGACCCTGAAGGACCGGGTGGCGACCACCCGGATCTACCGCAGCTGGTCGGTGCCGGGCCTGAATGACCTGTCCTCCGTCGCCCTCGAGGCGGGGGTCAGCGTTCTCGGCGGCCTGTCGTCCTCCCGGCTCGACAACGCCCTGGTGCGCGACGAGAAGGTCGCCGTCTCGGTCAGCGCCGACTACGGCGTCTTCCAGTCCGTGGGAGTTCTGACCCTGTCGGCGGACGTTCGGCCCGGCGTCTCGCCCGACCTGGTCGCCAAGCGGATGGACGAAGTCATCGCTGGGCTTATCGCCTCTGGGCCCTCGGCGGAGGAGCTGGACCGGGCCCGACGGGTCGAGATCGCCGGAAAAATCCGCGCAACGGAGTCCGTTGGTGGCTTCGGGGGCAAGGCAGTGACCCTCGCAGAGGGCGAGCTCTACAATAATGATCCTCAGCTCTATCGGAAGCGTCTTGACGCCTACGCGGCCCTCACCCCGTCGGCGGTCCAGTCTGCCCTGAAGACCTGGCTTGGCCGGCCGGCCCTGTCCCTGCGCGTCGACCCCGGCGAGCGAGACCTCGACGGCGGCCCCCTCGGAGGGGATACGGCGGCCAAGGGCGCTGTGATCGACCGGACCGGGGTTGCGACCTCGGCCCGTGCGGCGCGCGCTGAGCCGGCCATGCCCGGTGCAGGCAAGGTCTCGGACCTGGACTTCCCTGGCATCGAGCGGGCCACGCTGGCGAACGGTATGCCGGTGGTCTATGCCCAGCGTGCGGGAGAGCCGCGGACCCTGATCACCGCCAGCTTCGACGCCGGTACGGCTGCGGACCAGGTCCGGGACTTCGGCCTGCAGTCCATGATGCTTCGGGCCCTCACCGAAGGCGCTGGCGGGCTTTCCAGCCGGCAGATCGCAGAAGAGTCGGAGAAGCTCGGCGCCAGCCTGGGAGCCGCTGCGGGATCAGACCGGTCCGGAGTCCTCCTTGACGCCCTGACCCCGAACCTGACGCCCTCGCTGGCCCTCTACGCCGCCGTCCTCAAGCGTCCGACCTTCGAAGCCGCCGTAGTGGAACGCCTGCGCGGGCAGCAGCTGTCACGCATTACCGCAGAGGCCAACAATCCCTCGGCCGTGGCCGCCGCTGAACTTTCCCGACGCCTGTACGGCACCAACCATCCCTATGGTGTGCGCGCCGGCGGTGCCGGGGATGCGGCCGTGGTGGGCCGGGTTACGCCTGCGGACCTCAAGGCCGCCCACGACCGGTGGATCCGGCCGGACAACGGCCGCCTGGTCATTGTGTCCGACCTGCCCCTCTCCGCCCTGTTGCCCAGGCTGAACGCCGCCCTCGGCGACTGGAAACCGGAAGCGGGGGTTGCGCGGGGTGTGAAGACCTTCTCCGAGCCTCCGGTGGCTACTGGCAACCGGATCATTCTGGTCGACCGGCCGAAGTCGCCCCAGTCGGTGATCGCGGCAGGACAGGTCCTCCAGGCCCGGGGCGGTGACGACCTGCTGGCCCTGCAGGCCGGTAATGACGTTCTGGGGGGAAGCTTCCTGTCCCGCCTGAACATGAATCTTCGCGAGACAAAGGGCTGGTCCTACGGGGTCGGATCCGGGATTTCGGAGACTTCTGACCGGGTTGCCTTCCGCATCAATGCTCCGGTCCAGGCCGACCGCACCGCGGACTCGATCTCGGAACTGCTCAAGGACGTCCGGGACTTCACGACCACGCGCGGGACCACCGCCGAGGAGCGGCAACTGACCGTCGACGGCGCCACGCGGGAGCTTCCCGGAACCTTCGAAGGCGGCGCGGCGGTCCTCACGGGCCTTTCGAAGATCGCAGAGTTCAACCGACCGGATGATTGGTACGAGCGCCTTCCCGAGCGTTATGGTGCCATGACCGCCGCTGAGATGGATGGTGCGGTCCGCCGGGCCGTCGATCCTTCCCGGCTGACCTTCGTCGTCGTGGGCGACGCTTCGGTGGTGAAACCCCAGCTCGACAAGCTTGGCCTGCCCGTCGAGGTGATCGCCTCGCCGCCGGCGGGCAAGTAGCCGCGGGCCGGAGGGTCAGGATCCGGCTGCGCCCCCGGGGGCAGCCGGCAGGTCCCCGGCGATCCGAGGCGCCAGGCGGGCGGTGATCTCCTCGATGCCCTGGGCGTTGGGGTGCATGCCGTCCGGAAGCAGCCGGTCGGGCCTGCCGGCCACGCCGTCCAGGAAGAAGGGATAGACGCGCACGCCTCTCTGCCGGGCCAGGTCCGGATAGATGGGATTGAAGGCCTGGGCATAGTCCTCGCCGAGGTTCGGTGCCGCCAGCATTGTGGTGAGGGCAGCGCGGACCCTGCGCCTGTCCAGCTCATCGAGGATGGCCCCCAGGTTCGCCCGGGTTTGCGCCGGGCTGAGGCCACGCAACATGTCGTTGGCGCCCAGTCCAACGATCACCAGGTCCGGCTTCCGGGGCAGGCCGTCGAGGGTGAACCCCAGCCGTGCGAGACCCGCTGCGGTCGTATCCCCCGAGACGCCGGCGTTCACCACGTTCACGCTATGCCCGCTGCGTCGCAGGGCCCGCTCAAGGGCTGGCGCAAAGCCCTGGGAAGGCTCAAGCCCGTAGCCGGCGAAGAGGCTGTCCCCGAAAACGACCACCAGGGGACCGTCAGCGACAGCCGCCGGGGCGGTCGCAGGCTGTGTTCCCCGAGCGGGGCCCTGAGGTGAACAGGCGACAATAATCTGGCAAAGCCCTGCAAGGACCACATATAGCCACCACCCCGAACGCACTGGACGCCTCCTCGTATGACCCGCCCTGACGCCGACCTGATGATCCGCGCCCGGGGCGTGACACTCTCGCTCGGAAACACCGACATTCTCAAGGGCGTCGACCTCGATGCGCCCCGGGGCCAGAGCCTGGCGGTCCTTGGACCCTCCGGTTCCGGCAAGTCCTCGCTGATGGCCGTGCTGTCGGGGCTGGAGCGGACCACCTCCGGCGAGGTCCGGATCGACGGGCAGGATCTTGGGCCACTCAACGAGGATGAGCTCGCAAGGGCGCGCCGGGGACGAATCGGCGTGGTCCTTCAGGCCTTCCACCTCCTGCCGACGATGACGGCGCTCGAGAACGTGGCCACCCCCCTCGAACTCCTGGGTACCACGGACGCCCGCGAGCGCGCCGTATCGGAGTTGGCCGCCGTGGGCCTGGGCGACCGGCTGACCCACTATCCCGCACAGCTTTCAGGCGGCGAGCAGCAGCGGGTGGCCATCGCCCGCGCCATGGTGTCCCGGCCTGGCCTGATCTTCGCGGATGAACCCACGGGGAACCTCGACGGCGTCACCTCGCGCCGGGTGGCGGACCTGCTCTTCGAACGGCGGGCCGCCACAGGGGCCACTCTGGTGATCATCACACATGACCCTGCCCTGGCTGCCCGCTGCGACCGCATCGTCGAGATGGCCGATGGCCAGATCGTATCCGACAGGCCTGCATGACCTCCGCACCCCTCCACCTGCTCTGGCGGATTGCACGACGGGACCTCTCCGCAGGTTTCCGTGGCCTGCGCCTCCTGTTCCTCTGCCTGTTCCTCGGGGTCGGCGCCCTGGCGGCCATCGGAAGTCTGACGGCGGCCATTACCGGCGAACTGACCCGGAAGGGACGCGAACTCCTCGGCGGCGACCTGGAGGTCGCCCTCACGCAGAGGTACGCCGAAGCGACTGAGAAGGCGCAGATGGCGCAGCTCGGAAAAGTCAGCGAGACCGTCCGTCTGAGGGCGATGGCCAGCGGCGGCGGCGGGCCGCCCATGCTCTCCGAGCTCAAGGGCGTCGACAGCAGCTATCCCCTCTATGGCCGCCTGACCGTAGCCACCCCTTCAGGCCCCGTCGCAACCGATCGGCCAGGATCCGGTGAGGTGCTGATCGAGCGCGGCCTCGCCGAACGCCTGGGTGTCGGGGTCGGCGACAGCCTGGCCCTCGGCAAGGCCCGGTTCCGCATCTCCGGCGTACTCGCCTCGGAGCCTGACCGAGTCGGCGAGGGTTTCAGCCTCGGTCCCGCCGCCCTGATCCGGCTGGAGGATATGGCCTCGACGGGCCTCATCCAGCCCGGCAGTCTCTTCCAGGCCAAGTACAGGATCCGCCTGGCACCCAATGACATCCGCCGACCCGACAAGCTGGCGGAAGACCTCAAGCGCGCCCACGGAGAGGCTGGCTGGCAGGTTCGCGACCATGGGCGCGCTGCGCCGGGCGCCAGCCGTTTCTTCGAGAGAATGGGCCAGTTCCTGGGCCTAATCGGCCTATCCGCCCTGGTGATCGCCGGCATTGGCGTAAGCAACGGGGTTGCGGGCTATCTCGCGGCCCGACGGGGCGCCATCGCCACCCTCAAGGTCCTTGGGGCCTCCAACCGCGACGTCTCGATCCTCTATCTCCTGCAGGTCGCCGTGGTCGCCAGCTGTGCAATCGCGACCGGCCTTGTCGCGGGGGCGGCCCTGGCACCCGCCCTCCTTGCCCTGCTCGGCGACCGCCTGCCCGTGAAACCAGACTTCGTCCTCCATCTCTGGCCCCTGGCCATCGCCGCTGCCCAGGGACTGCTGATCGCCTTCATCTTCACCTGGCCGCCCCTGGCCCGTGCCGGGCGAACCCCGCCCGCCGCCATCTGGCGGACCCATCTCGAGCCTGCCGCCCGCATGTCCCGGAGGGACGCGGCCATTGTCGGGACTGCTGCAGCGGTCTCCGTGGCCCTTGCCCTCGCAACCACGGACAGGCCGCTCTTCTCTGCTGGGGTGCTGGCGGCGACGGGGGGCGTCCTCCTCTTGCTCCTGCTGGTGGGGCTTGGCGTCAGGACCCTCGCCCACCGCCTGCCCCGACCCGATTCGCCTCTCTTGAGGCTGGCCTTGTCCAACCTGCATCGTCCTGGAGCGCAGACTCCTGCCCTGGTGATCGCCATCGGCCTGTCCCTGACCCTCTTCGTCCTGATTGCAGCCATACAGACCAGCCTGGATGCGGAAATCGCCCGGTCGGTCCCCCAGCGGGCGCCCGCCCAGTTCGTCCTGGACGTACCATCTTCGGGCGCCACGGCTTTCCGCGAGGCCGTTCAGCGGGCAGCGCCCGGAGCCGAAGTCGACCTCGTCCCAGCTCTGCGCGGGACCATCACGGCCTATGGCAGCCAGCGGGTGAGGGACATGAAGACCCTCCCCCGGGAGGCCTGGGTCCTTCGCGGCGAAAGGGGTGTGACCTACGCCGGGACCCTACCTGAAGGCAGTCGCATCACGGCGGGTGCCTGGTGGCCGGCGGACTACCAGGGACCGCCCCTCGTCTCCCTCGATGAGCGGGTGGCGGAGGCCCTGTCCCTGCAGGTGGGCGATACCCTGACGGTCAGCGTCCTGGGCCGGGAAATCCCCGCGCGCATCGCCTCGCTCAGGAAGATCGACTGGGAAACTCTGGGCTTCAACTACATGATGGTCTTCCCACCGAGCACGCTTGCCCAAGCGCCCCACACTCTGGCGGGATCGATCAGCCTTCCACCGGACAAGGAGACGGCTTCAGCGCGGGCCATCCTCGCGGCCTTTCCCGGTGCCTCGGTGATCTCCGTCCGCGAAGTGATCGGCCAGGCGCGCGTCCTCCTCGACCAGATGGCCCTGGCGGTCACGGCAGCCGCGTCAGTGACCCTGCTGGCCGGCATGGCGGTGCTGACCGGGGCCGTGGCCGCCGCGCGCCAGGCCCGTACCTACGACGCCGTCATCCTCAAGACCCTTGGTGCCACCCGGGGACAGCTGCTGGCCGTGCAGGCCCTCGAGTTCGGGCTCCTCGGCCTGCTCCTGGGCGGGGTCGCCCTGGCAGCGGGCCTGTCCGGCGCCTGGTGGATCATTGTCCAGGTCTTCGAGTTCACCTGGGCACCGGACTGGGGTCGCGTCCTGGGATCGGTCGCCGTGGGCCTTGCGGTCACCCTGGCCTTGAGCCTTGCCGGTGCCCTGCCCATCCTGTCCGCCCGGCCGGCGAGTGCGCTCCGCTCCGTCTAGGCTGCAGACAGGGAACGGGAGCTTGCGCGACGTCTACGGCGCGGATCTCGCCGGTATCGTGCTGACCCTGATCGCCTTCCCGTAATAGGCACAGCCGGGCGACTAGGCGAGCTAGGATCGAGGCGGCGCGCCGGGAGGCCCCAGCATTCCCGAACTGACAACCCAGGCGGCTGCGGCCCCCAGCCCCTGGCCAACCAAGAATCCAGGAACCGACTCCGGAGCGATGCCGGCAAATGTATCGGTCAGGCTCCGGGCCAGGGTGACGGCGGGATTGGCGAAGGCGGTGGAGGCGGTGAAGCCATAGGCGGCGGTGATGTAGAGGGCGACCAGGGCGGCCGTGGCCCCCGGGGCAAGGCGCGAGGCGAGGCGGATCACCAGGATAAGGCCAAAGGTGGCGACGGCTTCGGACAGCACCTGCGCACCGCCGGACCGCACCTTGTCGGAGACCTGGAACAGCGGCAGTTCGAACATGGCGTGGGCGAGGAGGACGCCGGCGACGGCGGCGAGGACCTGGACCGCGACCCGGGCGAGGGCTTCGCCGGCGGCGAGGTCCCGGTCGCGGGCGGCCAGGACGCTGACGAGGGGGTTGAAGTGTGCGCCAGAGATCGGTCCCAGAAGGGTGATCAGGACGGCCAGCCCGGCCCCGGTCGAGACCGTATTCAGCATCAGGGCGATCGCATCATTCCCTCCGGACAGCCGCTCACCCATGATCCCCGAGCCCACCACGATGGACAGGAGAAGCGCGGTTCCCAAGCCTTCAGCCGCAAGCCGGCGGAACAGGCTGAACTCGGGCTGGACCGCAGTCATGGGTTTAGGTCCTTGCCAATCGCCTCCAGAAGGATCCGAACGTCCGGGCCGTCGAGGACTTCGGGAGGTAGGGAGAGAAAGCGTTCCACGCGGCGGCGAAGCCGGCCTTCCGCCGCAGCAAAGGCCGCTGCAACCTCCGCCTCTGTCCCGGTCACCGCTGCTGGATCTTCTACCCCCCAGTGCGCGGAAACGGGACGTCCCGGCCAGATGGGGCAGACCTCGCCGGCGGCGTTGTCGCAGACGGTGAAGATGAAATCGATCGGCTGCGCCCCTGGGGCGGCGAACTCGTCCCAGGACTTGGAGCGGAAGTCAGCTGGGTCGAGGCCCAGAGACCTCAACACAGGAACAGCGCCCGGGTTAATCCGACCGGTCGGAAAAGACCCGGCTGAGTGGGCCCGGAAACGATCGCCGCCCAGCGTCCGGAGAAGACCCTCGGCGATCACGGACCGCGCGGAATTGCCCGTGCAGAGGAAGAGGACATTGCGGCGGAGGTCGGTCATGGGCGGGTCCCGATAGCGAGGGGGTGGGGTCAGGGGGCCGGGACGGCCAGGCAGGCCGGAGAGATATCGGCGCAGATCTCAGGCCGGCCCCCGCAGCAGTCCTCCATCAGGTAGGCGAGGAGGCCGCGCATGGCGCCGAAGTTCGCCGAATAGAGGATGGACCGGCCCTCGCGCCGGGACCGGGTCAGCCCTGCTGCGGTGAGGATGGCCAGGTTCGAAGACAGGGTGTTGGGAAGGCTGCCCGTCGCTCGGGCGATCTCTCCGGCGGCAAGCCCCTCGGGACCTGCGCCGACAAGGCGGCGGAAAACCTCCAGCCGCCCCGGGTGCGCAAGGGCGCTGAGGGCGGCGACGGCGTCATTGGACGGTACTGGGTAACCTGCACGCATGGCGGTAATTCATATCTCGATATTTCGAGAATTGTCGAATCCTAAATCCAGGATCATCCCCGGCCCGACACGCGAGACCTCGAGGCACCTCATGCCAACCCACCTTCCCCTGGGGACCGGCGACGTCTGGCCGGGCCGAGACAGGGTCCGGCGGAGGGGGCCGCCTCATATCGTATCGGGCATCCCCATTTCGGGAGTGATGGGAGACCTCATTTCTGGACGGCTGAGTACAGACAGGCTAAGTAATGGAAAAAGCGCCAGAAAATCCCAGTCTATATGACATCTCGGGTTGCTCCCGCCCCGCATTGAGCGGAACATGGCCCTCAGCAAGCGGCCATGGAGCCCCGCCCACGAGGCGGTCATCCATAACCGCACGAGCAGCCGGGGGAGAGGCGCGTGAGCGAAAAGGCGCCGGAAGGGCCTGCGGGCGGAGCCCGCAAACGCGGGGGTGTCCCGAGGCGCTGGATTGTCATGCTCGGCGGCCCCCTGGTCATTCTGACGGCCCTCGCTGTCTATCTCCTGACCCTGGGGCGCTTCCAGACCACGGACAACGCCTTCGTCCAGGTGGCGAAGACCCCGGTGGCACCCTCGATCAGCGGACGGGTCCTCGAGATCTACGTCCGCGAGAACCAGGCGGTCCGCAAGGGTCAGGTCCTGTTCCGCCTTGACGCCCGTGATGCCCGCGCGAACCTCGCAGCAGCAGAGGCCCAGCTGGCGGAGGCACAGCAGATGGTTGGCCAGCTGCGCGCCGGCTACGCAAGGGAACAGGCCAATGTCGCCGCCGCCCGTGAGAACCTGAGTTACGCCCTGGCGGAGGCCTCCCGGCAGGCCGGCCTCGCAGCCGCAGGAGCCGGATCGGCCCAGCAGGCCGACCAGGCCCGCCACACCGCCCGTCTGGCCCGGGAACAACTGAGAGCGGCCGAGCAGTCCGCCGCCGGAGCCCTCGCTGTCCTTGGCGGGGACCCCCAGGCGGGCTCACGGGCCGCAGCCGTCCTGCAGGCCCGCGCCCAGCTGGAACGGGCGCGTCTCAACAGTTCCTACACTGAAGTCCAGGCACCTTCGGATGGAGTGGTCGCCCGGGTCGACCAGCTGCCGGTCGGGGCCTACCTCAACGCCTCTCAGGCGGCGTTCTGGCTACTGGCGGGCCGCCCCTGGGTGGAGGCCAACTTCAAGGAAGACCAGGTGGCCCGGATGCGCGTTGGCCAGCCGGTCGAGATCGAGATCGACGCCTATCCCCAGGGCCAGTTGAAGGGCCGGGTCGCCAGCTTCGCCCCCGGCACCGGCCAGGCCTTCTCCGCCCTGCCCGCCCAGAACGCTACCGGGAACTGGGTCAAGGTCACCCAGCGGCTTCCCGTCCGCATCGAGTTCGACCAGCCGCCGCCCGACATGGCCGCGCGGGCGGGTCTGTCCGCCACGGTCAAGGTCGACGTCCGGTCCAGCCGTGACGGGAAGTAGGGCCATGCCCGGCCTGCCCGGCAATCCGCGTCTTCCTGCGGTCGCCCTGACCCTGGCCGCAGGCCTCCTGCTCCTGGGAGGGTGCGCCGCAACGGGCAACGCCTTCATCGCGCCCGCCGGGACACCCTCGCCAGACGGCTACGGCATGGCGGGCGAGCACACGCCATACAGGGTCGTGGTCGAGGCCGGCGCAAGGTCCCGCACCTGGTGGACCGCCTTTGGCTCGGAGAGGCTAGACGAGGTCATCCGGCTGGCCCTGGAGAACTCGCCTGACCTTGCCGAGGCGCGCGCCACACTCGACCGCCACCAGGCGGAAGCCGAGGCGGCTCGAGCCCTCCTCAAGCCCCAGGTCGGACTCAACGTCCGGGTCGAGCGGCAATTGTTCAACAGCGAGGCCTTCGGATTCAGCGGTTTCCCAAGCCGCACCTTCAACATCTTCAGCCTCGGGGGCCTGGTGAGCTATGATCCCGACCTGTTCGGGGTCGGGCGCACGAGGGCGGCCGAGGCCGACGCCCTGGCCGACGCTGCAGGCTGGGAGGCCGACGCCGCAGCCCTGTCGCTCTCAGCCAATGTGGCCCTGGAAGCCGTGCGGATCGCGGGCCTGAATGCTCAGATTGACGCCGCGGAGCAGGTGATCGACGACGACAGGAAGCTTGTGGAGCTCGCCCGGAGAGCCGAGGCCCTCGGCGGGCTTTCCCGGTCCGGCCGGGTGGAGATCGAAGCCCAGCTCGCCAGCGACGAGGCCCGGATGCCCGACCTCTTCCGGCAGAGGGACCAGGCCCGCCGCCGGCTGGCCCTCCTCTCGGGAAGGTCACCGTCGGAATGGGCCCCGCCTGACTTCAGGCTGGCGGACCTGGTGCTTCCCGGGACCATTCCCGTGAGCCTGCCTTCTGAACTGCTTCGGGGGCGGCCGGACATCAAGGCCGCCGAGGCCGAGTTACAGGCGGCCCGGCTCGCCGCCCGCGCGGAGCAAGCGGACTCGCTTCCGAAGCTGAGCCTCACCGGCGACTACGCCCAGACATCGAACCAGATCGAGGATCTGTTCAGGTCCGGCTCGAGAGGTTGGAACCTGTCTTCAGGTCTGACGGCACCGATCTACGACGGCGGCCTCACCCGGGCCAACCGGAGGGCGGCCGAAGCCGACCTTCGTGCGGCGGAGGCCCGGTATCGCCGGACCGTGCTTGAGGCCTTCTCACAGGTCGGAGGACTGATGGCGTCCCTCCAGGCTGGAGAGACCGAGGTCGCTGCTTTCCGGCGCGCGGTGGACGCCGCTCAGACGGACGCCGACATCACACTGGCCGGGGTGAGGCTGGGCGGCACCCCACTGCTGAGGGCCATCGACGCCCGTCGCCAGCTCAGCCTGGCGCGGCGTAACCTTGCAGACGCTGAGGCGCGGCGCCTCTCGGACATGATCGGGCTCTTCGCCGCGGCCGGGGCGGACTGGCGGGCGGCGGGCGATGACTGACACGCCAGACTTCCTGGAGAAGGACAAGGCGAACCGCATTCCCATCACCGGCGCCCTGATGCTGGCGACGCTGATGCACACCCTCGACAGCACGATCGCCAACGTCGCCCTTCCGAACATGCAGGGCAATATCTCGGCGTCACCCGAGCAGCTGACCTGGGTGCTGACCTCCTACATCCTCGCCACGGCGGTTATGACCCCCCTGTGCGGTTGGCTGGCGATGAAGTTTGGCCGGAAGCGGATGATCGTCCTGTCGATCATCGGTTTCACGGTGGCCTCCATGCTCTGCGGGATCGCCACGAGCGTGCCGGAGATGGTGCTCTTCCGCAGCCTGCAGGGACTGGCGGGTGCCTCCCTGATGCCGCTGTCGCAGTCCGTCATGCTGGACACCTTCCCGCAGGATCAGATTCCGCGGGTCATGAGCCTCTGGAGTTCGGCCGTCATCCTGGGGCCGATCCTCGGCCCCATCGTCGGAGGATGGATCACCGAACACCTGGACTGGCGCTGGGTCTTCTTCATCAACCTGCCGCTCGGGATCATCGCGCTACTGGGCGTCTCCCGGTTCATGGCTGATGACCCGGGAGGGCGGCAGCGACCCTTTGACTTCATCGGCTTCTCGGCCCTGACGGCCTTTGTCGTCGGCCTCCAGGTTCTGCTCGACAGGGGCCCCGGGCAGGACTGGTGGGAGTCGCCCGAGATCTGGACCTGGGCGGCCTTGTCCCTGGCCGGGCTGTGGATCTTCATCACCCAGTCGGCGACCGCACAGCATCCCTTCTTCCATCGCGACCTGGCCCGAGACGGCAACTTCGTCGGCACCACCGTGTTCAGCTTCTTCGTCGGGGTCCTCCTCTTCTCGACCACCGCCCTCCTGCCGGTCCTGATGCAGAACCTGCTCGGCTACTCGGCCATGCAGACCGGGACGGCGAGCGTCAGTCGGGGCATCGGCTCGCTGATCTCGTTCCTGATGGTCCCCTTCCTGATCCAGAAACTCGGGGCGAGGCAGGTCCTCTTCATTGGCACCGTCCTCAGCATCGCCTCTCTCTGGGCGATGGCCGGGTTCGACCTGTCGATGACGGACTGGCCCATCATTGCCAGCGGATTCATCCAGGGTGCCGGCACAGGCCTTCTCTTTGCGCCCCTGAGCACGCTGGCCTACGTAACCCTCAGCCCGGCGCACCGGGTGGAGGGGACGATTCTGTCGACGATGGCCCGAAGCCTGGGATCGGCCATCGGGATCTCAGTCGTGCAGGCGATGGTCCTTAGGAACAGCGCACTCGCCCATAGCGAGCTCTCATCCCGCATGGATCCGACCAGCCCCGTCCTCAATGATGTCATCGCCATTCCGGGTGCCCTCACGACGCCTGAGGGCCTGGCGCAGCTCAACGGAGAGGTGACCCGTCAAGCGATGATGATCGGCTATGTGGACATCTTCAGCTGGATGACGCTGATGACACTGGCCATGATCCCACTGATCCTGATCCTCAGGCCACCGCCCCGGGCGCCCATTGAGAAAATCAGCGAACCGCCAGACTAGATTTCTCCGCCCAAGGCGCCATGGTCGTGAAAAGACCTGAGGGAGCCCGGGAAACCAAAATGACAGAGACCGCGACGCCGTCGACGGACCCCATCGTTCCGCCGGCCACGGCCACCGTCAGCGAGGTGCCCTACTCGGCCGCCTATACGCGCTATGCCATGCTGCTCCTGCTGGCGATCTACACGGTCAACTTCCTGGACCGGTCGGTGATCAACATCCTGGCCGAGCCCATCAAGAACGAGCTCAAGCTGGCGGACTGGCAGCTGGGCCTGATGAGCGGGCTGGCCTTCGCCCTCTTCTACACCATCCTGGGGATTCCCCTGGCCCAGCTCGCCGAAAGGCGAAACCGGCCAATGATCATTGGCGCCTCAGTGGCGGTCTGGTCCGGATTCACGGCCCTTTCGGGAGCAACGACCAACTTCGTCCAGCTTGTGCTGTGCCGGATCGGCGTGGGAATCGGGGAGGCGGGATGCACGCCGCCCGCCCACTCCCTGATCGCCGACTACGTGCCCAAGGAGAAGCGGGCCTCGGCTCTGGCCTTCTACTCGATGGGCACCCCGTTGGGCGGGCTACTGGGCCTGGTCATGGGCGGCCTGATCGCGGATGCGTACGGATGGCGGGTCGCCTTCCTCGTCGCCGGCGTCCCGGGACTCCTCTTTGCTGCCCTCTGCTTCTTCACCCTCCGAGAGCCACGCAAGATCCTCGCTGAACACAGCGCCAGAATCACCTCGACCCAGGCGACCTTCCGGGAGACCCTGGCCTACCTGATGAAGAAGAAGACCTTCTGGCTGATCGCGCTGGGAGCCGCCATCAAGGCCTTCATCGGCTACGGACACGCCCCCTTCACCGCCAGCTTCTTCCTTCGGGTCCACGGTGATGAGGTCGCCCGGCTGGCCAGCATGTTCGACCTGAAGTCCGTCGGCTTCATGGGCCTGGCCCTGGGCCTCATGGGGGGGACCGCCGGCATGATCTCCGCCTGGCTGGGGGGACAGATCGCAGACCGTTTCGCCAAGACAGACCTGCGCGGCTATGTCGTCGTTCCCGCCATCGCCTCCCTGATCGCCGTACCGATCTACATCCTTGCGGTGAGCGTGCCCTCGGCGACCGTGGCCCTCTGGATCCTGGTGATAAACGGTCTGTTGGGTTCGCTCTGGTACGGACCGGTTTACGCGATCGGCCAGTCCATCGTGCCCCCGCACATGCGGGCAACCGCCTCCGCCATCCTCCTGTTCGTGATCAACCTGATCGGGTTGGGCCTGGGTCCGACGGTCGTGGGCATCATCTCGGACGTCATGGCCAATGGCGTGGGCCTGGGCTCAGCCCAGGGGGTGCGCTGGGCGCTGATGATCTCCACCTGCTTCGGCTTGCTGGCCTTCGCCCTCTTCTGGACCGCCCGGAAGACGATCCGGGAAGAGATGGAGTCCTGAGACGGGACGCCCTGGCGGAGGCGCCGATCTCCGCCAGGGTCCCAACGACGTCGACGTGCGGGGCGGTGGCCGGCCCCACCCCGCGGGTCGAGTCCTGCCGCGCCTGATCCCCGATCAACAAAGTTGACGCACCCGTCATTTTCGCCTTCCATACGGGGAGGTGAAGAGAGGACACATCGTGAGCCGCATCCTGCCCCTGATCTTCCAGAACCTCACATTCCTGTTCGGGATCGGCTTTCTGGCGCCCCTTTTCGCACAGGTCCTTGAGCGGACCGTGCCTTCGATCGCCACCACGCCCTGGCCACTTGTGATCGGGCTGGTGGTCGGAGGGGGATGGGGCGCCATCGCCCAGAAGACGGGGCGCTGGGTATGACCGACCTTTCCGTCGAGGCCCTCCGCGCCCTGCCCCCCCGGGAACTTAACCGCCTCGAGACCGAGACGGCGGCGCGGTTCATGGGCGGCCTGCCCTGGGGCTCTGTCCTCTGGGGCCTGGGAAACCTGGCGGTCTGGCTATCGCTCTGGCCCCTGACCCTGTCGGGCGTGATGCCCCTTTGGGTGGCTTTTCCTATCGCCACCCTGAACGTAGCCCTCTGCTACCTGCCCTCGCATGAGGCCCAGCACAGGATCATCGCCCGGGAGGGCGAGCCCCTCTTCTGGCTCAACGAGCTGGTCGGGCACCTGTCGCCCCTGCCCATGCTCCTGCCCTACGGCGTCGCCCGGCTCACCCACTACGAGCACCATCTCCACGCCAACCACCCCGAGCTGGACCCCGACATCCACACCAAGGCACCGAACGCCTGGCGGCTTCTGCTGAACACCATTGCCCACAGGCAGCCGGGATCGGCGACGGGCGGGAACTACTTCAAGGCCCTGACGCGGATCGGGACGGAGGAGGCCAAGCAGGCCGGCCTGGTCGCCGGCCTCTACACTCTGGCCTACCATGCCATCCTCTTCACCCTGGCCTGGTCAGGGTTCGCCATCGAGGCCGCCCTGATCTGGTGGCTGCCGCGGATCCTGGGCTCGACCTACATCCAGTTCTACCTGAGCTGGGCGCCGCACCACCCGGCGGCGGAGATGGGCCGCTACAGAGACACCCGCGCCTTCCGAAGCCGCGTCGGCAACCTCTTGTCTTCAGGGATGCAGTTCCACGTCATCCACCACCTCTACCCGCGCATTCCCCTGCTCAGGCATGCGAAGGCCTACGCGGCCCTGCGGCCCTTCCTTCTCGCCCGGGACTGCCGGCTGGACGGTCTCTAGAGGCTCCGGGCCAGGGTCGCGGCGTCCTCCGACCTGGACAGGGCCCACGCGCCCAGCTTGCGGGCCCAGTAGGCCTCACCGCCATGGGCCAGGCGCAGGCGGTGCAGGGCACCCGTGAGATGGTGCAGGTCGTGCTCGGCACTGACGCCGATGGCCCCGTGGACGGCGTGGGCGATACCAGCGCAGGCCAGGGCCGCCTCGCCGCAGCGCATCTTGGCCACCGCCGCAGCCTGGAGCGAGACCGACAGAGGAGCGCCGGCCATGGCGATCTCCGCCGCCATCCGCGCCGCCATCACCTCCTCCGCCATGACGGCGATCTGGTGCTGGATCGCCTGGAACTTGCTGATCTCCCGACCAAACTGCCGGCGGGTGGAGGCATAGTCCACGGTCATGGCCTGAAGGGCGTCAATGGCGCCGGCCATCTGTGCGGCGTCGACAGCGGCGCACAGGGCGCGGACGACGGCAGGGTCTTTTCCCCCCGCCGCCAGCACCGGCTCGGCATCGGGGCATTCCAGGGCCTGGGGGTCTTCAAGCCGGGCCAGGATGGTCGGCAGGACGCGGGGTGCCCGGGGACGCCTGCCGACCTCAAACGCCAGCGGAAACAGTCCCACCAGGTCCAGCCCAGCGCCGCTTTCCGCCTCAGGGCGCAGCAGATCGAGGAAGCCGGATCCGACCAGCTCCGGCCAGGGATCGACGCCCAGGCCGTCCAGCAGCCGCCGCCACGGGTCCAGGAAGAGATCTTCGGGCATGGACCTCACCTCAGGCCAAGGCCGCGGGCGATGATGCCGCGGAGGATCTCACGGGTACCGCCGCGCAGGGAGAAGGTCGGGCTCATCCCGGCCAGGTAGTCCAGTGTGGCCAGGAGGGGCGCCGGGACCGGGCCGTCCACGGAGGCCAGGTGGTCGGTGACCAGGGCCGGGATGGACTGCTCGAAGCTGGCGCCCAGGTCCTTGACCATGGAGGCCTCCACCACCGGGCTCTCTCCCCGGGCCAGCTGGCCGGTCACCGCCAGGGACATGTTCCGCAGGGTCGCCAGCCGCGCCAGCATCCGTCCGGCCAGCTCGGCCTCGGACTCGGTGGGCCCGCCCCGGCTGCGGATGAAGTCCATCCACGCGTCGATCAGCACGGTGGAGGAATAGAGCCGCTCCGGGCCGCTGCGCTCGAAGGCCAGTTCGGCATTGGTCTGGGACCAGCCTTGGCCTTCCTGGCCGATCAGGGCGTCCCCGGGCAGGTCGACATCCTCGAAGAAAACCTCCGAGAAGTGCTCGTCCCCGGCAAGGTCGCGGATGGGCCGCGCCGTCACGCCGGGGGTCTTCAGGTCGATCAGCAGCTGCGAGAGGCCCGCCTGCCGGTCGTCCGGCCCACCACTGGTCCGGACCAGGGCGACCATGTAATGGGCCTTGTGCCCGTAGGTCGTCCAGATCTTGGAGCCGTTCAGGCGCCAGCCTGTGGCGGTCCGCTCGGCACGGGTGCGGACGCTGGCGAGGTCGGAGCCCGAGTTGGGCTCGCTCATGCCGATGCAGAAGAAGGCCTCGCCCCGACAGATGCGCGGCACGATGTCCCGGCGCTGGGCCTCGGTCCCGTAGCGCAGGAGAAGGGGTGCGCTCTGGCGCTCGGCGATCCAGTGGGCCGCTACGGGTGCCCCCGCCGCGAGAAGCTCCTCGATCAGAACGAACCGGGCGAAGGCGCTGCGGCCGCCGCCGCCGAATTCCACGGGCAGGGTCAGGCCCACCCAGCCGCGGGCGGCCAAGTCGCGGGAGAAGTCAGCGTCAAAACCCATCCAGGTCCGCGCCCGGCGGGCCCCGGGAACACCGGCAAGGCGCTCGGCCAGGAAGGCGCGCACCTCGGCGCGGAGGGCTTCATCCTCCGGTCCGATGGCGGCGGGAACAAGGGCGGCAAGCACAGCGGGTCTCCGAATCAGGCCGAGGGCGGGTTGGTCTCGAAGCCCGGAGTGCCAAGCAGGGCCTTCGACCAGGGACGGGCGCTGCGGGTCCAGAGCTGCAGGGCTGGCGTGACGTCCTCATCGCTCTCGAGGGCGCCGACCTTCACCGCCACCATGCCGTTGCCGAGGCGAGAGGCCAGGGGCGAGCCGCACTTCGGGCAGAAGCAGCGCTCCACCGACCCGCCGCTCTCGCCCTGGTCGGCATAGACGGCGTAGGCCCCCGTCAGCCGGAAGGCGGCACCCGGCACGATCGCGTTGACCGAAAAGGCCGAACCGCTGGTCTTCTGGCAATGGGTGCAGTGACAAGCGACCGTCACCACCGGGGCGGCGTCACACTCGAAACCAACGTCTCCACACAGACACTTTCCGCGCATTTTTCGGGTCTCCATCGGGCTGGATCGCGCCGGGGACCCGGCGTCTGCGGTGAACTTGCCAGACCGGCAACAGGGCCGCCAGTGGGTGACGGAAGGGCAAGTCCAGCCAATTGTTTCCCGGCCTCAAGAACGGGGGGGAAGCGGCATACACCCCCCGGCTGCAGACAGGGCTTCCCGGAGTCCATCGGTTACCTGGCCCTGGACCCGATAACCGTCGCCGGTGCCGCGATCCATGCCATCGCGCCGCCTTGGAGTGGGTCGATCCCGGCCAGAAGGGTCCGGACAACCCGCGACGCCTTGAGGCTCTGAGGCCGGTCCAGCGCTTCACCCGGCATTCGTCTAGGCGGCGTCATAGAATTGTCATGAAAATGCAGCCAAGACGTCACACCACGCGACTACAGCCCACATGTCAGGGGGCGTTCCTGTGGCCGTGCGATTCCGGCCGCCGCTCCCCGCTCACGCGCCAAATGCGGACACGGTGGAGACCGATACATGACTGCCCTCGGAAAGCTGAAGACCCTTACCCTCGGCATCGCCGCCGCAGCCCTGCTTAGCGCATGTGGCGGCGGTTCCTCTGTCACATCACCGGGTGAAGGCCAATTCGCAACCGGAGGAACCGGAGGCGGCGGTGGCGGCGGTGGCGGCGGCTCCGGCGGGGCTTCAGCCGACTGCCCCACCGGTTTCATCAACCTGGGGACCATCGCCAACGGGACGCTTCGGTCCTGCGGCCTACCCCGTTTGATCACGGGCGCCCTCACCGTCCCCTATCGCCCTGGCACCGCCTATCGCATCGACGGTAAGACGGAAGTCGGCCAGGACCTCGGTTCTGATGCCCAGAACCCCCGTGCGGGTGCGCAGTCTGGCGTCCTGACCATTGAACCGGGCGTTACCATCTTCGGCGGCATCGCCGAGTACATTGCCGTGAACCGTGGATCACGGATCATCGCGGATGGCACGGCCTCGCGGCCGATCATCTTCACCAGCCTCAATGACCTGAACGGCGGCCCGGATATCAGGGGCCAGTGGGGCGGTATCGTCCTGGCCGGCCGGGCACCGATCAACCGCTGCCCCCCCACCACGACCACCTTCCCCGCCAATCCCACGGCTTGCGAATTCCCGTTCGAGGCCATCCCGACCCTCAACTACGGCGGCAATGCGCCGAACGACAACAGCGGCGTGCTCCGGTACGTTCAGGTGAAGGAAGCGGGCTACGAAGTGGCCCCGAACCAAGAACTGAACGGCATTACCTTCGGCTCCGTGGGTAACGGCACGATCGTCGACTTCGTGCAGGTGCACGGTGCGGCAGATGATGCCGTCGAGTTCTTCGGCGGAACGGTGAACGTCCGGCACCTCGTGGTTGACCAGTGGGATGACGACGGGCTCGATACGGACGAGGGCTACACCGGGTCGGCTCAGTTCGTCATTAACTTCTCGGACGCTCCCACGGAGGAAGCCCGCTGCTTCGAAATCTCCGGAGCCGGCTCCACTTCCGGCGGATTGCCGCTCCTGCGCGCACACCCCAAGGTGTCGAACTTCGTCTGCCGCCTCGGCCTCGCCACCACTGTCTTTGACAGCAAGCAGCATCAGGGGATCGTCCTGAACGGCGGTACGCGCGCCGACTTCCTGAACGGTGTGGTCTACTCAGCCAATACCGCCATCCCCTGCCTCGACGTCGACGGCACCTCCACGATGGCGGACCCGAAGTCGACCTTTGCCTCCGTCGCATTCGCCTGCGCCGGCGGTCCGTACAGGACCACCGACAACGACCAGCCGACGGGTCCCGCGACACTCTTCACGGCCGGACCCAACAATATTGCGACCGGCTACACACCGACCTTCACCCAGGTGTTCATCAACGGGACCAATGAGAGCGGCCGTGTGGCGACCAACCCGACGCCCGTCTCCGCCTTCTTCACGTCGGTGAGCTACATCGGGGCTGTCTCCAGCGCGAACGACAACTGGTACGTCGGCTGGACCTGCGGGCTCGCGGGCGCCGCCTCCTGCTGATTGGTGCCTGACCGGGGCGACGGACCGACCGTCGCCCCTTTTTCTTCCCCTCTCGGAGGCTAACTCCCGATGAACGTCACCACCCGCACCCTTAGCGCCCTTCTCCTTGCCGGCACGGCGCTCGCCTCCGCCCAGTCCGCATTTGCACAGGCTGCACCTGCAGCCGCGGCTGAGGTCGAGGAAATCGTCGTCAACGGTCGCTTCATCCCGGATGTGATCCGGGACACTGCCGAGGTCGCCAGCTTCCTCAGTGCTGAGGACGTCCAGCGTGCGGGCGATGACAACGCCGCACAGGCCCTGACCCGGATCACAGGCATTTCCCTCGTCTCCGGAAAGTTCGTCTATGTGCGCGGCCTTGGCGAGCGCTACTCCCAGTCTCTCCTGAACGGGTCGCCCCTGCCGAGCCCCGAGCCCCTGCAGAGGGTGATCCCCCTGGACCTATTCCCGGCATCGATCCTTGCAGGGACCGTCATCCAGAAGACCTACTCCGCCAATTATTCCGGGGAGTTCGGCGGCGGTCTTATCGACCTCCAAACCGTGGGTGTTCCCGACGAGAGCTTCGTGAAGCTGAGCGTCGGCCTGGGCGGTGATACGGAGACGACGGGGTTGCTCGGCCTGACCTATTACGGGTCCGAGACCGACTGGCTGGGCGTCGATGACGGCACACGGAAGCTCCCCGTCGGCGTTCGGCAGTTCGCCTTGGACCGGCCGGTCGTTCCGGGGACGGGTCCGAATGGACTGACCGACGACCAGTACAAGGCCGTCGCGCGCAGCTTCACCAATGCGCCAATCAACCTGATCCAGACCGCCAAGACGCCAATCAACGGCAATTTCGACGTTTCGGCTGGGCGCTCCTTTGACACCGACGTCGGCGTGATCGGGGCGATTGGTGTGCTGAGCTACCGCAACAGCTGGCAGACCCGCAATGGCGTGCGCCAGACAACGACGCCGGATGTCGGCGGGCTCGCCCTGGCGACGGATTCAACCTTCGAGGCCAACCAGAACGACATCGGGTGGAGCGGTCTGGCCGGTCTGGCTTGGGAAAACGACGACAATGAAGTTCGTTACACGGGCCTCTGGATCCGGTCGACGTCCAAGCGCGCGCGGATTACCGAGAACAGCGCCCTGTCCCAGGGCAATGCCAACGTCAACGCCTACGCGACCGAATGGTATGAGCGCGCCCTTCAGTTGAGCCAGCTCTCCGGTAAGCACAGGCTTGCCGATTGGGACCTGGAATGGAAGGGCACCTACGGTCGTACGACGCGCCAGGCGCCCTATGAGCGTCTCTATCGTTATGGCCTGGGAGCTGACGGTTCGCGCACGGCGCTCCTGTCGGGCGCAAACCAGATTCTGGCGTTCTCCGATCTCGACGAAAACATCGGCTCGGCCAATATTGACCTCCGCTACGACCTGCCCGTGGACTTCGTGCGGCAGGCCGAGCTCAGGATGGGTGCCGCCTGGCAGAAGAACTCCCGGACCTCCTGGCGCCGAGACTTCACCTATGACGAGGGCCGCAACTGGGATCCAGCGCGCTATGCGAAGGAGCGGATCGACTACCTGGTTTCGGACCGGAACATCAACGACGATATCATAGTGCTTCGCGAGCTTACGGGCTCCGCCTTGACCGGGGATTCGGCCCTCTACGAAGCCGAACTCGCCGTCGCAGGTGCCTACATCCAGATCGACAGTGAAATCATGCCCCTCCTGCGGGGTAGCCTTGGGGTCCGTTATGAAACCGCGGACCAGTCTGTCCGCACCCTGGACATCTTCAACCCTTCGGCGCCGGCGATCTTCAGCCGCTCTGTGACGGAGGACTACTTCCTGCCCGCGGCAACGCTGACTTGGAACTTCGCCGAGGACCAGCAGCTTAGGGTCGGCGCTTCCCAGACCATCGGGCGCCCCCAGTTCCGTGAACTGGCACCGCAGCGATACCGGGACACGGATACCGACCGGATTCTTTCCGGAAACCCCTACCTTGTGGACACGACCTTCGTAAACGTCGATGCCCGTTACGAGCGCTACTTCAGCAACGGACAGTTCGTCACGATCGGTGTCTTCTACAAAGACATGGAGAAGCCGGTCGAAGCCCTAGCCGTCCTCGGCTCGGACGGTGCCTTCCGTCAGACCTTCTTCAACGCCCCCGCAGCCCAGATCCTGGGTGCGGAGTTCGAGTTCAAGAAGTTCTTCGACCTCGACACGGGGACGGCCTGGATCGACGATCAGCGTTGGCTCGTGGCCCTGAACTACACCTACACAAAGTCGGAACTGAAGGTCGAGACGGGTGACACCATCGTCCTCGCCACCACAGGTGTTTTGTCCACGCCCCCGGCGACCGACTACCTCACCGGAGGCGAGCGGCTGCAGGGACAATCCGACCACCTGGCGAACCTTCAGTTCGGGTTTGAGAACGAAGAGTCAGGAACCCAGGCTACCATCCTGATGAGCTATACCAGCGACCGGGTCGTCGCGCGGTCCAGCAGCGTCGACCTACCCGACCTCATCCAGGACCCTGGTTTGCGGGTGGACTTTGTGCTCCGCAAGGCCTTCGAGATCTCGGGCCAGGAGTTTACCGGCTCCTTCGAAGCCCGGAACCTGACCGGGACGGACGCAGAAGAGTACCAGTCTGCAGGTGGCAAGCGCTTCGAGACGAACAGCTTTGATGTCGGACAGTCGTTCTCTGTCGGACTTTCGACCCGCTTCTGACGCGCAGTTGATGAGGCGTACTCACTGCACGCCGGGCCTTCAGGCCCGGCGGAGCAGGCGGATATCCGTGATGCGCCGGGAGCCGCCAACCCGTTCGAGCTGGACGACAGCGTCCACCACGCGGGTCACGTAATCACGAACGGTATCCCACCCAAGCTCAAGGCCGGAAGTCAGGGCCAGGAGACCGATCTGGTCCAGGGCACCATCGGCGCTGTCCGCATGGATGGTGGTGATTGAGCCCGGATGACCGCTATTCACGGCGCGCAGGAAGGCAAAGGCCTCGGACCCGCGAAGCTCGCCCAGCAGAATCCTGTCCGGCCGCAGGCGCAAGGAGGCCGTCAGCAGGGAATCCACATCGACCCGCGCCTCGCCGAGGTCCCCACGGACGGCGATAAGTCCAACGCTGTTAGGGTGATCCAGGCGGATCTCCGGGGCGTCCTCGATCACGACCAGCCGCTCTGAAGTATCGATCTCCTTGACGAGGGCATTGAGCAGGGTGGTCTTGCCGCTGCCTGTGCCGCCGGAGATCACCAGGGTCTTGCGAAGACGCACTGCGAGGCGAAGAAAGCCAAGCCAGTCCCGCGCCTCAAGACGCTCCACCAGTCGCACGTTGTCAGGTCCACCCGCATCCGGCGGGGGAGGTGCCGAGAACAGGCCGTCGCTGGCCAGGTCGTCAAGGGAGAGGTCCGTGAGCCTGTGCTTGCGGACGGCGAGCACGACCCCGCCCCGGGTCGCCGGAGGCGTGACGGCCTGGACCCTGGCGCCGTCGGGAAGTGTGGCGGAGAGAAGCGGCTGCTCACGGTTCACGCCCTGATGGCTGTAGGCGGCGATCTGCCGGACCAGGCGCTGCAGGGTCACCTCATCGAGGTCCGGTGCCGACTCCCGGTGCATTCCGCCGTCCGGGGTCTCCACCCAGACTTCGCCAGGGGCATTGACGAGCAGGTCCGTGACCTCGGGACGCGTCAGCCAGGGCGACAGGGGCGCCAGGTAGGCACCGAGATAGACGTTGGCGTTCATCAGCGGATCACAGACGAAAAGTCGAGGTCCCGGGCGACGAAGACCTGGATGGCCGCGCCCTGGGGGACCCGGAGGGTCGCGGGGATCTCCCGGTTCCCGCCGCCGCCCGTCACGGCCTGCCCGACCTGACCGGGCCACCCCAGGACCAAGGTGTTGCTCCCCGAATTCGACCCGGCATTGACCGCCGCCGTGATGCCGGCGTTCAGAACAGTGAGCAGGATGGCACCGCCGTAGCGCTGCAGGAAATGGGTATCGACATCGCCCTCGACCCCTCCCCTACCCAATCGGTCTACGGCGGGCGAAGCGATATCTATGCTGATCCCGGCGGGCGTTATGATCCGGTTCCAGACCACGAAGGCCCGGGTTTGGCCAAGAGTCGCGGCGGACTTGTACTGGCCGATCAGCCTCGACCCCCGCGGGATCAGAACCCGGTCGCCGTCGAAACTGCGGACGTCGCGGCTCACGACTCCGCGGACGGCGCCCGGCAGGTCGGAATTGATCGCGGATTCCAGGACTGCGGCGATCAGCACGCCCTGAGGCACGGTACGGCTGAGGTCCCGCATCTGGACCGCCTGCCCGCCGCCCTGCCCGGCGCCGAGCGTCCGGGCGGCAAAGCGCTCCTCCGCTGTGCCCGGAACGTCGCCCGGGGCCGGGGCTGCGGCCGTCGCCGGCTGGGCGGCCTGGGCGGCACCCGCTTCGGGAGGCGCGAGATCAACGACCAGAGTTGGCGATCGGAGGTACGCATCCTCTGACATGGCCTGCGGGACTGGCATTGCCGGAGGCGGCGGCGGGGCCGGCGAGGCACTCGGCATCGGGACGGGCTGGGGTACCGGAGCGGGGGGGACCGGGGTCTCGGCAGGCGGCGGTGGTGGGGTCTGGGCGCGGGCACCCCGGGCGGTGTTCATGCCATTGAAGACCAGCAGGCCAGCAAGGACGGCTCCGCCCATTCCGCCCCAGAACACCACGGGCGAGTCCGGCGCGCGCACCTTGGGCATGCGCCCGGGCGCAGCCTCGAGGACGTCGCTCGACGCCTGCCCCACGGACTTCGACCGGTTCACACCCATCCTTACCTCTGCCAGAACGAACGGCGCTTCTCCGGGACCAGGCTGGTCTCGGGACGCCGGAAGCCGTCATTGAAAATGCGGGTCGTCTCCTCACCGCGCCGGAGGACAAAGCCCTGGGCGACCCGGTCGGCCACGAATAGCCCGTCCCTCAGCCGAAGGTTGACGAGCGCCTCCTCGCCATCGGAGTCGAGGGCGAAGATGGCCGGCAACTCGGCTCCGGCGGGATAGGCGAAATAGGTGTCCTGTTCGTCATCGAAGATGCGGGTCGGCAGCAGGGCCCGCGAGCCCTGGAACGAATAGGCGGCGTTCCGCACTTCAGGCGGCAGGTCGGCCGCCAGTGGCGCAGGAGCCAGGGTCACAGGGGTCTCATAGACGAAGCGAACCGTGAAGGCCTGGTTCCGGGTGGGCTGGGAAACAGGGGTCAGCAGGAAGTTGTAGCGCCGAAGGTTTGTCACCACGGTCATGTTGGTGGCGGCGCGCTGCGCCATGGGCTTGAGGAACAGGAGGTTCGCCCGACGGTTGGGCGTCACCTGCCAGCTGAGGCTGTCGCCTATGGCCACGTTCTCAATCCGCTCGGACGGATCGAATTCAACCGTCAGCTGACGCCGGAGAGCGCCCTTCAGTTCAACGACCTGCAAGGGGTCGTAGTCGACAAAGTGGATCCGGGGATCGGTTGCACCCGGTCGCGGCGTCACCGCATGGGCTTCGGCAGCGCCCAGAACCAGCAGCATGGCGATCAACAGGGTGCGGAACATCAGGAGCCTCCCCGGCGTCGTCCGGCGGCTGGCCGCCTGTAGCTATCCCCGATCGTATTGCGGGGTCCGGGTCCCGCATATCCTGCGGCAGTGGGCACCGGCCTCTGCGAAGGACGCTCGATAATACGTGACCGGGACTCAAACCTCGTCTCGTCGCGGGTCAGGTCCTGGGCCAGTCGATCCGCCCTGGACGCGGTAACTGCTCCCCCAGGGCCTGGCCCCGCCGCCGCCGGCGCCGCGGCCTGGGCCGCAGATGCGGAGGCAGAGGCGGAAGGCAGCTTCAGACCGAGAGCGGCAACCCAGGCCGCCAGGATCAGGAGGCCCTGGCCGATGGCGAAGACCAGGACGAGGGCGGAAAGACTGCTGGCCGTGCGGCTGTCCAAGGCCTGGGCTTCCCTTTGGTCAGCGAGGGTGGCCAGCCAGGGCGCAAGCACCACCAGCAGCAAGATGACAAGGATCCAGCCAACCAGGAGGGTGAGTGCGGCCCCAGCCAGGGCCCGAAGCCATCCGACGAAGATTCCCCGAGTGACCTCCAGGAGGGCCAGGGCGATGAAGATCGGCCCGACTGCCGTGAGCACGGCGATGACCAGCTTGGCACCGCCGATCACGCCTATGCTCATCACCAGCATGGAGTTAGCCGCGAGGGCCAGCGCTTCCCCGGATGCGGCCTCCGCGCTCATCCAGCCCTTGGCACCGGGTGCCGCTGTACGACCGAAGGCGGCGGCGGCGCTTCGCATCTCCGTATAGGCCGCATCGATGCGCGCCAAGGGACGCGAGGCGGCGCCCGCAATCCCGTCAGCGCTCCCCGTCCAGGGAGCGGAAACGACAGCGGCGATCTGGGCAGGGGCGCGATCCGCCACGTCGAAGACCAGGGTCTGGAAGGTCGACCAGTTGGTGACCAGGGCCAGGATGACCCCGATCCGGAGCGCAGCGGCGGGGGCCTCGGACAGCTTCGCCCCGTCCGGGGCCAGGAGCAGACGCCAGCCGATCAGGGCAATGTAGACGGTCATCAAGGCCGTCAGGGCGACGCCGAACAGGCCCGACCCCTGGGTGAGGGCCTCGTAGCCGCCCTGGGCATAACTGCGGCCCTGACAGTCCACTGTGGCGAGGACCCCCTCGACGAAGCCTGCGTCGAGATAGGACGGACAGGTCGCAATCATGGCGACGTCCTCCCCGCCATGAAGGGATCCAGCCAGGCCGACGGCGCATCCCCGACCTCTGCGCGCAGCAGGTCCAGTCGCCGGACCGACCGCTCGGTCCCGGCAAGCACCTTCAGGGGACCGGAGAGCCCTGAAAGATCCAGGCGGGCGACCACGCTGTGGTCGCCGCGCTTGACCAGGAAACAGCGGGAGGGGTCCGGCAGCGACCGGACCAGGGAGAACTCATGCTCGGAGAGTCCGAAGCCGTCGATGTATTCAGCGGGGCGGGCCCGGGCGTTGGGGAAGAAGATCTGGGTCGCAGCCTGCTCGATGATGGCCGAGGCGATCCGGCTGTCGAGGGCATCGGAGGCGCTCTGGGTGCAGAAACCGACCAGGCCGTTACGCTTCCGGATGGTCTTTTCCCAGTCCTTGATGCGCCGCACGAAGACCGGGTCATCGAGGGCCTTCCAGCCCTCGTCCACCACGAAGATGGCCGGGGAGCCATCCAGCCTCTGCTCCAGCCTGTGGAAGAGGTACATCATGGCCGGCGTGCGAACCGCAGGGGCATCCAGGATCCGGGTCATGTCGAAGCCCAGGATCCGGGTCTCGAGGTTCAGCAGGTCCTGTTCGTTGTCGAACAGCCAGGCATGTTCTCCGCCATCGCACCAGGGGCCGAGGCGGAAGGCCAGGTCGCCAGGGGTCGGCCGGCGTCCACCCCGGAAGAGTTCGCGCAGGAATCGCAACTGCCTGTGCGACTCGGGCTGGGTGTAGCTCGCGTCGATGGCATCGACGATGACCGCCCTGTCATCGGCGCTGAGAGCGCCGCCGTCAGAGGACAGGAGCTGGGCAAGCCATTCGGTCAGGAAGGCGCGGTTGCCCGGTTCGTCGGGCAACATCAGGGGATTGAAACCGCTGGGCTCCCCGGGACGCAGGATGTCGTAGCGGCCGCCGATCGCCCGGATGAAGGGCTCGGCACCACGGTCCTTGTCGAAATAGGCCACCCGAGGCTTCAACCGCTCGGCCTGGGCCAGGAGGAAGGTCAGCAGAACCGTCTTGCCCGAGCCTGACGGGCCGATGCAGGTGAAGTTCCCCAGATCGCCCTGGTGGAAGTTGAAGTGGTAGGGACCTGCGGCCGTGGTCTCCAGGACCGAGATGGCGGGGCCCCAGTGATTACCCGTGGGTTCGCCCGTGGGGTGGTTGTGGAAGCTTGCCAGGCTGGCGAAGTTGCTGGCCGAAATGAGGCCCTTACGGGCAATGAAGCGGAAAGCACCCGGGAACTGCGCCCAGAAGCCCGGTTCGAGGTTGGCGTCTTCCCGGACGGCCAGGGTGCCGGACTCGGCCAGGGCGGACTGGACGTCGGCGACGGCATAGTCGAGCGCCTCAAGGGTGTCCGCCTTCACCAGTACCGTCAGGTGGTGTTCGCCATAGGCGCTTCGACCCGCACCAACATCATCCCGGGCCTCGGCAAGCTCCGTCCTCAGGCTGAAAGCATCGTCGTCGGCGGCCCTGAGCCTCCGAAGAGCCACGCCCATCCGGTCAAGGGCTGCCTGCCGGTCCTCGAAGGCAAAGCTCTCTGTCAGGACCATTTCCAGGGGAAGCCGCAACACTCCGTCCAGGAGCCCGGGCGTTGTACGCGCGGGATAGTCTTTCAGGCCCACGACGGCACCAAAGGTGCGCTCACCGCCATGGCCGGTCCCGAACTCGACGGCGTCGAGGCCAAAGGTCAGCCGGCGTTGACCGATGGCGGCACCAATGTCTCCGGAGGGTTCGAGGACGGGGCGGCCCTCCCCGTTCAATAGCAGGGCCAGGAACTCCGCCGGCTCGGAGAACCGGGCACCGCCGGGCCCGTCGTAGAGCCCAAGCGTCCGGACGCCATAGGGCGTCAGGGCAGAGGAAAGCGCCTCCCGCGCGGCGTGAAGCTCGCGCAGGTCGCGGGTTAGATCCGTCTGCCGTGAACGCGGACCCTTGAGGAGGCGCTCCACGAGCCCGGCCCGACCCTGGGTGGGACGCAGGACGAGGGACAGGAAGATGTCATTGACGAACAGGCGCCGGGTCTCGAGCTGCTCGCGCCAACGCTGGTCGAGGTCAGCGCAGAAGGGATCCTCAGGCGGCGGCGGGAAATCCGGGGTCACCCGGCGACGGACAACGTGGTGCCACAGGGCCAGCCGGGAGGTGGCGGCGCTCCTGAGGACCGTTTCCCGTACCGCCTTGCGGTAGTTGAGTTCCTCGTCGGAGGCGGTCTCGAACGGGAAGCCCTCGATATGTAGGATCTGCACCAGGAGCCCGTCCTTCGTCGCCACAGTCGAGGGGTCGACGTGGCGCGTGAAGGGGATGCGGTCGAAGATGACCGCCTCCTTCGGCGCCAGGAGCTGTGCAGCTCGGGTGGTGATGAACCTGTTCACGGTGCGTAGGAGTTTCCGCCCCAGAAACTGAAGTTCCGCGTCCTCGGACAAGTGCGGACCCGTGTGACCCAGATGTCGAAGAAACGGGGTTCACGGATCGATCCGGCATAACCGATGGCATGGATCACAAGGGCGGCCAGAAGCACCCAGAACGACTTCGTGATCAGGAAGAGCTCGCCGGTGACGATCAGGTTGAGGATCGCATAGGTGTAGGTGACGCCGCCGATCATCTGGGGGCGCGTCAGGGCGGCAAAGACCGGATCCGAAGCCAGGCGGTTCATCCTACATGGCCCCGGCGAGGCCGCGGATCCCGGCCACGATCGAAACCGCCCCGAAGATGATGAAGGCGCCGACGATCACCACCACGCCGCGCCGCCACTCCATGCGCCCTGACAGCATCATGAAGCCGACGACGGCGATGGCGATCACGGCTGCACTGGTGGCGACGGTTCCCAGAAGCGTGCCCTGGACCCAGTTCAGGGCGGCGATCAGGGGCGACGAGCCCGAGGGATCCGACTGCACCTGGGCCAGGGCTGGCGAGGACAGGAGAGCGGAGGCGAGGGCAGCGATGGCGGTTTTGCGCTTCATGATCCTACTGGGCTCCGTATGTCTGGACTCGAGGGACAGAAAGGCGGCTCACAATGGCCTGCACATAGGCCCGGGTTTCCGCAAAGGGTGGCACATCCCCGTAACGCTGAACCGCCTCGGGTCCGGCATTGTAGGCGGCAAGGGCCAGTCGAACATCACCGAAGCGACGGAGCTGGCGGGCGAGGTAAACGACTCCGCCGTCGATGTTGGCGTGCAGGTCATAAGGGTCAACCCCGAGATCGCGGGCGGTTTGGGGCATCAACTGCATGACGCCCCTGGCACCCTTCGGCGACACCGCCGACTGGCGGAAGCGAGACTCCTGCCAGGCAACTGCTGCCGCCAGGCCGGGATCTACGCCATGACGCGCCGCCGCCTCGGCGACCAGGCGGGGAACCTCCGCCTGCGCAAGATCGAGGGATGGCGCAGGGAGGGAGGCCCTGGCAATGGGCTGGCCGCCAGAGTTGGTGAAGACCATGGGACCGGAATAGGTGGTTACCGCCCCGTCATCGCTGATCTCGAGCACCTGAGCGGAGACCTCCCCGGCGAAGACACCCTGCGCCAGCACAAGCGCACCCGCAGCGATAGCGATGGTCTTCACGAGGAATCCTGTCAGTGGCGACTTGGGCTGGGAAAAAGACACCCCAAACGATAGCCCGAAATCCGCAATGGATCGATTACAAAGGATCGATGACGATTGGATGACAGAGGCCGTAGCGAGGCCGGCGCGGCGAATGCGTTGGCTCGATGTCTACCCATTGGCCGAAATAGCCTGAAACGGGAGACGAAAACATGACGGTCAGGGCCCTAAGGGGAAGACGAAGCGCGGCGGAGCGGCGAGTCCGCAACCCGCAGGACAGAACCTCAGCGCTCGACCCCCTGGCCGGTCTCCCTGAAGCCTGATCCTAGGCCTTCGCCCCGTCAAGCATCTGGGTGAAGCCGGCGGGGGCGTAGGGACCGATGCAGACCTGCTCCAGCACGCCGATACCCGTCCGGCCCTCATTGTCGCGGGTCCGGACGACCTGCTGGGTGTGCAGGTGGGAGGGTGCGAGGGGATCGAGCTGCCGGGGGTCGAAGGACTCGTGACCGATGGCCAGCTCGCCCTTCCACATGCCCTGACCCCACTCAGGATGGCTGTAGCCCAGGCCCTTCATCTGGAACTTCAGGATAGGCTCCATGCTGATGGTCCTGACCGATCCATCATGGTCGACAAGGTCCAGCTCGGCATACCGCGCGAGCCGGGTCCCGGGGTGATAGTCGACCCGGTGGCGGGCCGTCGCCATCCGCCGGTCGCGCCCGTCCTCGACCCCGGGGATCTCCGCAAGGCTGGTATAGAGGGGCGCCGTGATGCCCTCGCGCACCAGGGGCCGCCCCTCGACGTCGTCAAAGAAGATGGCATGTGAGATGTGATCGTCCCAGACCAAGGGCGCCCAGAGGAAGAAGGCGCTCGGCGGTTGGGTGCGGGGTGCCCCGCCGGTCTCCGGCTCGCCCACGTTCCGCACGCCCCAGGAGCGGTCCTTGGTGCCTATGCAGACGCCCTCGTCCACCTGGAATTCGCCCTCGGGCGTGCTGACCCAGCCGCTCCAGCGGCCAAACTGGTCAAAGCGGGTGGCATCCATCACCCGGCGCGCGCCCGACCAGAGGGTCTGGCGGGCTTCCTGAATGCTTGCAGTCCGGGCTGAGAAGACCAGATCGCAGGACAGGCCACTCTCGTTCGCCTCCAGCACCACGCGGGTGCGGCGCATGGGCTCCAGCACCTCCAGTCGGAAGGGACCGACCTGCATTTCGGTGCGCTCGGTCGGTGCCCGCCGGGAGCCGTAGAAGCAGAACTGTCGCCCGTCCGGACGGACCACGCTGAAGGCCCCGTCGAGGATGCCCCGGAAGGGGTAGACCGCCATGCCGACCCCGAAATAGTAGGACCCGTCCTTCGCATAGCCGTTGAACCAGGTCCGGTCGTAGACATTGCGGTCGCTTGTCGCCGGATGGGCAATGGGCTCGGGCGTCTGGTGGATCGGGAAATCGT
>CAMCIK010000006.1 GCA_945874825.1 Phenylobacterium deserti
CACCGAAGGCGGTGAGCACTACCGCCCGGGCGTCAGGCCGCCGACCCAGAAGGTCCTCGATCAGGGACAGGCCGGTTCCGTCGACAAGACGCATTTCCAGTACGGCGAAGCCAGGTGCACGCGCCTCAATGAGGGTCGAGGCCTCGGCCAGGCTGCCCGCGCAGGTCACCTGGAAGCCGCGCGCCTCTAGCCCCCTGGCCGTACGCAGGGCGTGAAGCGCGTCATCATCCACCAGGAGAAGTTCGCCCCGGACCTCCAGAAGCTCGGCTTCTTCGGCGTCGGTCGTGCTGGTGTCGGGAGTACTCATGAACGCCGCTCGCAGGACCAGACCTCAGCGAATCCTCGCAATTCGCCCTCTCCGGCGCAAGTCGCCTCAGGCTGCTAGATCCTGTTCCGATAAGTGGGAACAGGCCCGAGGCGCTGGAACCGTCGGGGCTTTCTCTGTAGATCGGTGGCTCCCCTTGAAGACGGAAGGTCCAGCATGTCACTGAAGTGGATCCTGCGCGGGATGGTCGCCATCCTCGCCGTGGCGGCACTGACCCTCCTGGCGGTACAGATCGGTGCGCGTCGGCCACCGGCACCCGCGATGGCGCAGGGGGGCCCAGGCGGTCCCTTCACCCTGGTGGATGCCTCTGGCAGGCCATTCACCCAGGAGGACCTCAAGGGCGGCTGGAACATCATCTTCTTCGGCTTCACTTTCTGTCCGGACGTCTGCCCGACAACCCTGGACACCTTGGGCCGGACCCTCGACCTCCTGGGCAGGGACAAGGACAAGGTCAGGATCATCTTCGTCTCGGTGGACCCCGGTCGCGATACCCCGGAGAAGGTGGGTGCCTACCTCGCGAACCCGGCCTTCCCCAGGGGGGTGGTCGGCCTGACCGGGACGCCCGAACAGGTCGCGGTCGTCGCCCGCGCCTACAAGGTCTTCTACCAGAAGGAAGGCGAGGGCGATGCTTACCTGATCAACCATTCCTCGATCAGCTACCTCATGGATCCGTCCGGGCAGTTCGCCCGGGTCCTGCCCTACGGCATGTCGCCCGAGGACCTTGCAGGCCAGATTCGCGACGCCATGAAGCGTGGCTAGGTAGGCAAGGCTGGACATTTGCGCCGCATAGGCGTGTTATGCTGCGCTGCAACATCAACGGCGGATCATGCTCTACACCCTCTACGAAGCCGGATACTATGCGGCCGCACCGCTCAGGACAGCCGCCCGCGCCACCCGGGCCTACTGGAACTCGCCGCTCAACCCCGCCCGGGAGACCCCTATGGGGCGCCGGCTCTTCGCGTCCGCGGACCTCTTCTCGAACCTCACCCGCCGCTATGGCCGGCCCGAATGGGGGATCGACAGCGTCCGGATTGGCGGGGTCGACGTCCAGGTCCGGCAGGTGGAGGCCTGGGCCGACCCCTGGGTCCGCCTGACCCACTTCGCCCGCGATCCCCTGGATCTTCGTCGCGCTGGACGGACCGCAGCCGAGCCCGCAGTACTGATCGTGGCGCCGCTCTCCGGCCACTATGCCACCCTGCTCCGGGACACGGTCCAGACCTTCCTGCAGGACCATGAGGTCTTCATCACCGAATGGTCCAACGCGCGGGACGTTCCGCTCCTGGAGGGCCGGTTCGACTTCCACGACTACCTTGATCATGTGAGGACCCTGCTCCGCCGGCTTGGGCCGCGCTGCCACGTGGTCGCCGTCTGCCAGCCGGGACCGGCTGTCCTCGCCGCTGCCGCGCTCATGTCCGAGGACGGAGAAGACGCCCGTCCGGCGTCCATGACCTTCATGGGATCTCCCCTCGACGCCCGGTTCTCGCCGACGGTGACCAACAAGCTCGCCGAGGAGCGCCCCTTCGCCTGGTTCAAGTCGAACATGATCAGCACTGTGCCCCTGCCCTTTGCGGGGGCGGGCCGGAGGGTCTATCCGGGCTTCGTCCAGCTTTACTCCTTCATGTCGATGAACATGGAGCGTCACCAGGACGCCCACTTGCAGTACCTTCAGGACCTGATGGACGGTGACGGTGACTCCGCCGACAAGCACCTGGAGTTCTACGACGAGTACCTGTCGGTCCTGGACCTGACCGAGGAATTCTACCTGCAGACGGTCGACGTCGTCTTCCAGCAGTACCTCCTGCCCCGGGGCGAGCTGGTGCACGAGGATCGGGTTGTCCGGCCCTCCGCCATCACCGACATCGGCCTGCTTACGGTCGAGGGCGAGCTCGATGACATTTCCGGCATCGGCCAGACCCAGGCCGCCCACTCCATGTGCTCGGGCCTGCCCGATGACCTGCGCGAGGACTACATCCAGCCGCACGTGGGGCATTACGGGGTCTTCAATGGCCGGCGCTTCCGCGAGGAGATTTATCCTCGGGTGGCGGCCTTCATCGCCCGGCAGGAAGCCCGGGTCACCGCTTCGGCGGGCTGAGGCGACCGGGGATGTTCCGCTTCGGGCGCTCGGCCTCCGACGGCGATCTCATCGATATAGAGGGCCTGCCCGTGCGGTTGCGGGTCAGCCCGAGGTCACGGCGAATCGCGCTTCGCCTCGACCGGGCCAGGGGAGAGGTCATCGCCACGGCACCGGACCTGCGGGGGCTCACCGAGGCCGCGCGCTTCGCCCGCAGCCGGGCAGACTGGATCCGGACGCGTCTGGCGTCGACACCTTCGCCCTTACCCCTGGTGCCGGGCGTCGAACTCTCTGTCTTCGGGCGGACCTGCCGGCTGTCGGCGGCCGAGGGCCGCACGCGCCTTGTCGACGCCGCCGACGGTGCCCTGGAGCTCCACGCTTCTGGCGATGGAGAGGTCTTTGCCCGCGCGGTCGTGCGCACCCTGAAGCGTGAGGCCCTGACCGGCTTCCGGGCGCTTACAGCCCGGCACTGCGAAGCCCTGGGTGCGCCGCTTCCCACGGTCTCCGTCAATGATGCCCGCACCCGCTGGGGGTCCTGCACCCCGGGGCGAGGGGTTTCGCCGCCTTCGGTCCGTTACGTCTGGCGCCTGGCCCTCGCGCCGACATCTGTGGCCGACTACGTCGCGGCGCATGAATGCGCCCACATCCTTCAGCCCAATCACGGGCCGGCCTTCTGGGCCCTCGTCCGGAACCTGGTCGGTGATCCTGCGCCCCATCGGGAGTGGCTGAGGCGCGAGGGACCTCAGCTTCACGCCGTTGGGGCCCCGGGGGCCTGAGCTGGCGTCACGGCTGCGGGCGCGGCCTGGGGGGACGGCGGGGTCGGGGCCTGAACCGGGGCCTGAACCGGGGCTTGTCCCGGGGCCGGGACCTGTTCTGCATCGGGCCCGCCAGGGGGCAAGGCCGGGGCATCCAGGAGGTCCCCGATGGGGTCTTCCCCGGAGGCGGGCGGGGCCAGACCGCCCGGGATGGGTTCGGCCTTGAGCCTTGGCAGGGACCGCGACATGAAGCCCTGCCAGACCCCCGCGGGTGCGCCGCCGCCCGTGACCCTGCGCATGGGGGTATTGTCATCCCGGCCAAGCCAGACCGCGGCGACGAAGCCACCGGTGTAGCCGACAAACCAGGCGTCCCTGTAGTCACTGGTCGTGCCGGTCTTTCCCGCCAGGTCGTATCCGGCGACCCGGGCCCGGGTCCCTGTTCCGGAGGCGATGACCTGGCGCATCATCTGGTTCATCTGCGGCAGGGCGGGCGAGCCGATGACCTGGGTTCGCGCCGGCCGGGCGACCGAGCGGTCGTAAAGCACCTTGCCCCCAGCGGTCCGCACCCGCTCGATCGCCCAGGCCGGTGCCAGGAAACCGCCATTGGCGAAAGGCGCATAGGCCTGGGCCAACTCGACGGGGCTGACCTCGACGGCGCCCAGGGCCATGGAGGGATCGAGCTGGATCGGCGAACGGATTCCGAGGCGGCGTGCGGTGGCCGCCACATTCCCGGTTCCGACCTCGTTGGCGAGCCTGGCCGCGACGGTGTTCACAGACTGGGCGAGGGCGTTCTGGAGTGTGATCGGGCCCAGGAAGGTTCCGGTGTAGTTCTTGGGCTCCCAGGAGCCTATGCGGATCGCCTCGTCGACCACCGGGGTCTCAGGCGTCCGGCCGCGCTCGATGGCGGTGAGGTAGACGAAGGGCTTGAAGGCCGACCCCGCCTGCCGCCGGGCCATGGCGGCGCGGTCGAACTGGCTGTTCTCGTAGTCGACCCCGCCCACATAGGCGCGGACCCGGCCCTCGCCGTCGAGCGCCACAAGGGCACCCTGCTGCACGCCCTCTCCCCGGGCCCTGGCTATGCCCGCAGCCAGCGCCTGCTCGGCTGAAATCTGGATCGGCAGATCAAGGGTCGACTCCACGATGAGGTCCTCGGCCGGCTCACCCACAAGCCTGCGGACCTGGTCGTCCACCCAGTCCGTGAAGTACTGAGCCCGCTGGCTCGCCAGGGTGGGATTCACCCGGACCGGTATGCGGATGGCTTCCGCCCTCTGTTGGGGCGTGATGGCGCGGGAGCGTACCATCTCGTCGAGCACAACCGTCGCCCGGCGGGCCGCGCGGTCCGCTGAAGAGACCGGGCTATAGCGGGAGGGCCCCTTCATCATGCCGGCAAGGAGGGCGCTCTCGCCGAGGGTCAGCTGCTCAGCTGGCTTGCCGAAATAGCGCTGGGAGGCCGCCTCGATCCCGTAGGCTCCGGCGCCGAAGTAGACCCGGTTCAGGTAGAGGGCGAGGATCTCCTTCTTGGTGAACTTCGTCTCCAGCCAGACGGCCAGCACCAGTTCCTGCGCCTTGCGGCGATAGGTCTGGTCCATGGTCAGGAAGAGGTTCCTGGCCAGCTGCTGGGTGATCGTCGATCCGCCCCTCAAGGGGCCGCCCTTTTGGGTCAGGTTGTACACCTGGCTCCGGACGATGCCCCAGGGGTTGAAACCGTAGTGCCAGTAGAACCAACGGTCCTCGATCGCGATGAAGGCGGCCGGCACGTAGGGTGGCAGCTTGTCCAGGTCGACGGGCGGCGCGTACTGGCTGCCCCGCACGGAGACCAGGGCGCCGGACCGGTCCAGGTAGGAGACGGAAGGCTGCCGGCGAGGGGCATTGAGGCTTGAGGTGTCTGGCAGGTCGGCGGCGAAGACCGCGAGGAAGGCGAGTCCGAAGATGATGCCCCAGACGCAGAGCACGGCGCTCCAGTAGACCAGGCCCTGGAGGAGGGATCGCCTCCGCCGGTGCGGCCCCACTCTGGAGTCGGATCTGGCCATGGCCGTGGGTCTCCGGACCGGTCTGCGCCCCCGCGCTCAACCGCCCGAGGCATACATCAGGCCGGTGACTCGCGCGACTGGATTGCGCCGGTCTCCCGAAAGCCCCTTTCCATCCCTGCCGGGCCTTGGCATGAGGCCCAGCCATGAGCCAGGACAGCACCCAGGTCGCACCCGTCCCGCCCGATCCCGCAGGGGTCGCTGCCGTCATTCAGGGCCGGCTATCGGAGCTCGCGGGAAGCGGGCTTCGCGCCGTTTCCCTTTCCCTCGACTTCGGGCCTGCCTGGGGCTCTGCGCAGGCGGGCGAACTCGAGGCGTGGGTTGATCGCCGTACCCGGAGCCTTGCCTTCGTGAGGGCCCGTCTGATGGCCTCCGACGGTCGCATGATCGCCGTCGGCTCCGGCGTCTTCAGTCTTCCCGTAGCATGATGAGGGTTCAGCCTCGCGCCTTCGGTTGCGGGGCCGAAGGCCACATGATAACAGACGCGCGGCTTCAAGCCGGGGGCCTTGCGAGGGCCCTACGGCGTTTGTGCTTTTCCAAGCGCTTTTAAGCCTTTAGCTGTCGGAACCTTCTTCCGACGTCTGTGACACACGCATCGGGCGGGCGGAGCAAGTGGCGGACGATTCCAGGACTTCAGATGTGGGCGACCGTTACGCCCGGGCGCTGTTCGATCTTGCGAACGAAACCGGGACCCTTCCGGCCGTCGCGGCGGATGTCGCGGCCCTGCGCCGGATGCGCGCAGACTCGGCCGACCTGAGGTCCCTTCTGGTGTCTCCCGCTTTCACCGCTGCGGACAAGGCCAAGGCCCTGGCCGCCCTCGCCGCCAAGGCGAACTTCTCCGAGACCACGCGGAAGTTCCTTGGCCTTCTGGCAGGTAACGGCCGCGCCGCCGCCCTGCCTGAAGCCGTCGCCGCCTTCGAGGCCCTCCATGCCGACGCCCGCGGCGCTGTAGCCGCCGTGGTCACCACCGCCACCCCGATGACAGCCGTCCAATCCAAGGGCGTCGCCGAGGCGCTCAGGGCCGCCCTCGGCAAGGCCCCCGAGATCGAGACCCGAGTTGATCCCGCCCTTCTTGGCGGCATCCGCGTCCGGGTCGGCTCCAAACTCTTCGATGCTTCGCTTCGCTCGAAGCTCGATTCCCTCAAGTTCGCCCTCAAGAGAGCGTAAGCCATGGATATCCGCGCCGCCGAAATCTCGGCCATACTGAAGTCCCAGATCGCCAACTTCGGCCAGGACGCCGATGTGTCCGATGTCGGGCAGGTCCTTTCGGTCGGGGACGGCATCGCCCGGGTCTTCGGCCTGGATAATGTCCAGTCCGGCGAGATGGTCGAGTTCACGAAGGCGGGGGTCAAGGGCATGGCCCTGAATCTCGAGCGCGACAATGTCGGGGTCGTGATCTTCGGCGAGGACCGGGCCATCGCCGAGGGCGATGAGGTCCGCCGCCTCTCCGAGATCGTGGACGTGCCGGTGGGCCGGGGCCTGCTGGGCCGGGTCGTCAACCCCCTGGGCGAGCCCATCGATGGCAAGGGCCCGATCAAGAACGTGGCCGAGCGCCGCCGAGTGGACGTGAAGGCGCCGGGCATCATTCCGCGGAAGTCCGTGCATGAGCCGGTGCAGACAGGCCTGAAGGCCATCGACACCCTGATCCCGGTCGGTCGCGGTCAGCGCGAACTGATCATTGGAGACCGTCAGACCGGCAAGACCGCCGTGGCCATCGACGCCATCCTGAACCAGAAGTCGATCAATGCCGGCGATGACGAGAGCGCCAAGCTCTACTGCATCTATGTCGCCATCGGCCAGAAGCGCTCGACCGTCGCCCAGATCGTCAAGACCCTGGAAGAGCGCGGTGCCCTTGAATACACCATCGTCGTTGCCGCGACGGCGTCCGAGCCAGCCCCGCTGCAGTTCCTGGCCCCCTTCGCCGGATGCGCCATGGGCGAGTGGTTCCGTGACAACGGCATGCACGCCGTTATCATCTACGACGACCTGTCCAAGCAGGCCGTCGCCTATCGCCAGATGTCCCTGCTGCTGCGCCGCCCGCCGGGCCGGGAAGCCTATCCGGGCGACGTCTTCTACCTGCATTCCCGCCTGCTCGAGCGCGCCGCCAAGCTCAATGACGAGAATGGCTCCGGCTCCCTGACGGCACTGCCGATCATCGAGACCCAGGCCAACGACGTATCGGCCTACATCCCGACCAATGTGATCTCCATCACCGACGGCCAGATCTTCCTTGAAACCGACCTGTTCTTCCAGGGCATCCGCCCCGCCGTGAACGTCGGCATCAGCGTGAGCCGGGTGGGGTCCTCGGCCCAGATCAAGGCCATGAAGACCGCCGCCGGCCCCATTAAGGGCGAACTGGCCCAGTATCGCGAACTGGCCGCTTTCGCCAAGTTCGGCTCTGACCTCGACGCGACCACCCAGCGCCAGCTGGCGCGCGGCGAACGCCTCACCGAGCTTCTGAAGCAGCCCCAGTACGCGCCGCAGACCGTCGAAGAGCAGGTTGCGGTCATTTACGCCGGCACTCGCGGCTATCTTGATGGGATTCCGACCGCCCAGGTCGGCCGCTATGAAGCCGAACTGCTCTCCTTTCTGCACGGCAAGCACCAGTCGATCCTGGATGCAATCCGGACGGAAAAGGCGCTCAGCGGTCCCCTCGAAGACCAGCTGAAGAGCGCCCTTTCAGCCTTCACCTCGACCTTCGCCTAAAAGAAACGGCGGAGTTTTCAGGAGATGGCCAGCCTCAAGGAGATGCGCAATCGGATCAAGAGCGTGCAATCCACGCAAAAGATCACGAAAGCGCTGCAGATGGTCGCCGCGGCCAAGCTGCGACGCGCCCAGCAGGCTGCGCAGAACGCTCGCCCCTACGCTGAGCGCATGGCTTCGGTCATCGCCAATTTGGCAGCGGGCGTGTCTGGCGATGGGGCGCCCAAGCTTCTCGTCGGCACCGGCCAGGACGTGAAGCAACTGATCATCGTTGCCACCTCTGACCGCGGTCTGGCGGGCGGTTTCAATTCCTCCATCGTCCGCATGGCCCGGGATCGGATCTCCACTCTCATTGCCGAGGGCAAGGATGTGAAGATCATCACCCTGGGCAAGAAGGCGCGGGATCAGCTGAAGCGCCTCTATGGCGATCGGTTCGTGGAAAGCTTCGATGTGGGCGCAAGCCCCTCCCTGGCGGTCGCTGAGTCCGTCGGCCAGAAGGTCGCCGCCATGTTTGAGGCGGGTGAGGTTGACGTGGTCTCCCTGGCCTATTCCAAGTTCAAGTCTGTCGTCACCCAGACCCCGACCTTTCAGCAGATGATCCCTGCCCAGGTCAGCGGATCCGGCGTCGTCGATCTTCAGGGCGCCAGTTATGAATACGAGCCGGACGCAGAGGCCATTCTCGAAACCCTCCTGCCCCGTAATCTCAACGTCCAGGTCCTGTCGGCCATGCTGGAAAATCAGGCCGGCTTCTTCGCCGCCCAGATGACAGCGATGGACAATGCGACCCGTGCTGCTGGCGACATGATCGCCGCCCTCAACCTGCTGAAAAACCGTACCCGCCAGGCGCAGATCACCAAGGAGCTGATTGAGATCATCTCCGGTGCCGAGGCGCTCTAACCTAGAGAGTCCGAAACCATGGCTACGACCCCCAAGGCCCCTGCGAAGACGGCCACCGCCACGAAGGCTCCCGCCAAGGCCGCAGCGCCAAAGGCGGTGAAGGCTCCGGCCGCGCCGAAGGCCGCCGCCCCCAGGTCCGCTGTCGCGAACGGACGGATTGTCCAGGTCATTGGTGCCGTCGTGGACGTTGAGTTCGTCGGCCACCTGCCGGCGATCATGAACGCCCTCGAGACCTCCAATACCGACCAGCGGACCGGCAAGCCCTTCCGCCTGGTTCTGGAAGTCGCCCAGCACCTGGGTGAGAATACGGTCCGAACCATCGCCATGGACACCACCGAGGGCCTGACCCGCGGTCAGGACGTGGTGGACACCGGTGCCGGCATCACCGTTCCGGTAGGCCCGGCCACCCTGGGCCGGATCATGAACGTGATCGGCGACCCGATCGACGAAGCCGGTCCGATCGCCACCACCTTCACCAGCCCGATCCACCGGGAAGCTCCCTCCTTCGCCGAACAATCCACCTCTGCCGAGATTCTGGTTACGGGGATCAAGGTCGTCGACCTGCTCTGCCCCTATACCAAGGGCGGCAAGATCGGCCTGTTCGGCGGCGCGGGCGTGGGCAAGACCGTGACCATGCAGGAGCTGATCAACAACATCGCCAAGGCTTACGGCGGTTATTCGGTTCTGGCCGGCGTGGGTGAACGCACTCGGGAAGGCAACGACCTCTATCACGAGATGATCGAGTCCAACGTGAACGTCGATCCCCGAGAGCATGGGGGTTCGACCGAAGGGTCCAAGTGCACCCTGGTCTATGGCCAGATGAACGAGCCCCCCGGCGCCCGGGCCCGGGTCGCCCTGACGGGCCTCGCCCAGGCCGAGTACTTCCGCGACCAAGAGGGCAAGGACGTCCTCCTGTTCATCGACAACATCTTCCGCTTCACCCAGGCAGGCTCGGAAGTGTCCGCCCTCCTGGGCCGTATCCCTTCGGCCGTGGGCTACCAGCCCACCCTGGCCACCGAGATGGGTAACCTCCAGGAGCGGATCACCTCGACCAACAAGGGCTCGATCACCTCGGTCCAGGCCATCTACGTGCCCGCTGACGACCTGACCGACCCCGCGCCGGCCACCTCCTTCGCCCACTTGGACGCCACCACGGTGCTCAGCCGCGACATCGCTGCCCAAGCCATCTTCCCCGCCGTGGACCCTCTGGACTCCACCTCGCGGATCATGGATCCCCTGGTGATCGGCGATGAGCACTACCTTGTCGCGCGGCGGGTCCAGGAGACCCTGCAGCAGTACAAGGCCCTGAAGGACATCATCGCCATCCTCGGCATGGATGAGCTATCCGAAGAGGATAAGCTGACGGTCTCCCGCGCGCGGAAGATCCAGAAGTTCCTGTCCCAGCCCTTCCACGTGGCCGAGCAGTTCACCAACATGCCGGGCATCTTCGTGAGCCTCGAGGACACCATCCGTTCGTTCAAGGCCCTGGTGGAAGGCGAGTACGACCACCTCCCCGAGGCCGCCTTCTACAATGTCGGCACCATCGAGGACGCCGTGGCCAAGGCCGAGCAACTGGCCTCGGAAGCCTGATCGGTATGGCGGGCAAGCTGAAATTCTCGCTGGTATCTCCGGAGCGCGAGCTCTTTTCCGGAGAGGTCGACCAGGTGGACGCCCCGGGCTCCGAGGGCGACTTCGGCGTCCTGCCCGGGCATGCACCCTTCATGGCCACTCTGCGGGAGGGACAGATTCGCCTCTATCGGGGCGGACAGGTCACGACCTTCGAGGTGCGCGGCGGCTTTGCCGACGTCACTCCGGCAGGACTTACCATACTGGCGGAGTCGGTAATCGAGGTCTAGCCAGACGTCACGATCCAGACAAAATGGTCTGCCAGACCTGAACACTCCGGTTTGAGCGACCTACGACAGGAGTCGAGGAAACACTATGCGCAACGTCGTCATGACCCTTGTCGCCGCTTCGGCGATCTCCCTTCCGGCCATGGCCCAGGGCGTTCCGGCTTCGCCGGCGCCTCCGGCTGTCGCCGCTCCTGCGGCTCCGGCTGTCGCGGCTCCGGTCGCCGTCGCTCCTGCACCCGCGTCTGCGGTCTTGGAGACCCTTCCCACCGATGGGGAGATCGGCCAGATCCTCAATGTGATCCGTACGGTCTGCGTCCCCCTCGTGCGGGGTGGCGATCTGGCCAAGCTCGCGACGCCTGCCGCCGGCTTCAAGCGCAACAGGAAGGAAGTTGGCTATACCCAGACCCTGGTGACCAAGCCCTACACCTTGACGGTGTATGAACCTGGCTCGAACAAGGACGTCTGCCGCGTGGGCATCAACTATACGAGCGGCGGTGAGAAGGCGATCCTGCTTGGCCTCGACAAGGCCGCCTACCTAAACCAGCCCCGCCTGCGGCTTCAGCGCGAGAACAACTACGTCCCGCCGACCGACTTCATGCGGGTCACGAGCTCGTGGGAGTACTTCACCGACAAGGAGTCCATTGGCCTGGTCTTCGTGCAGTTGAAGAAGCCGGATGGAACCGAGGTCAACCCCAAGTGGGGAACGGGCGAAATCCTTTACTCCGAACGTAAGTTCTAGGCAGCGGCACGGTCTGGGCGGGCCGCCAGCCAGTCCAGGACTCGTTCTGCAACCGATTCCCAGCCGGGTTCTCCGGGCAGCCAGTGGCTCATGCCCGCTATCTCCACATACTCGGCGCCCAGGCGTCCAGCGACCTGCCGAACCGTTGCAGGCGGGTGAACCCGGTCTTTCCCGCCCGAGATCACGAGGCTGTCCAGGCCTGATGGCGGCGGATCCGTCCGGGTCGTCATGAGTGGGTCCAGCCACCAGGTCAGGGTCTCGAGGATGGCGCGAGCGCTCTCCGGTCGAACCCGCTGCACCGCAGCCTCCCGGGCCCCGGGCGCCAGTCGGTCGAGGCTGAACCCCCTGAGAAGATGCAGATCCGGCTCCACGGGTGAGAAGGGCGTGGGTGCCACAAGAGGCAAGGTCGCCGCGGTGACCGCTTCCTCCAGGCTGGAGCCGAAGACGCCCCAGGGCGCAGAGGGCGCCAGCAGGACGAGGCTTGCGAGGGGCTGGCGACCTGCGGTCATCTGCGCCACCAGGCCGCCCAGGGAATGTCCCAGGAGCACCGGCGGTCCGCCGTCCTCGGCCGCGATCTGGTGGCAGAGCGCCGTGATGTCCGCCGCATAGTCCGCCATGGACAGGTTTGCCACGTCTCCGGGGCGGTCCTCCGGGCCATGCCCGCGAAGGTCTGGGGCTGCAACCTTCAGGCCTGCGGCCTCAAAGGGCCTTCGAAATTCGTCGAACACCCAGCCGCCGCAGAAGGCGCCGTGGACCATCACCACAGTGGAGGGCCTCATCATGAGGTGCCCCGGACCTGGACCGCGAGGGGCGCAAAGGCCTGGGCGACCGTCGCATAGACGGGCTTCTTGAAGGGAACGATGAGCTCGGGTGCCTCCGCCAGGGGCGCCCAGCGCCAGGCGTCGAACTCTACCGGCTGATGCTGGTCGAGGCGGACTTCGGCTTCATCCCCCTCAAATCTCAGGGCGAACCAAACCTGCTTCTGGCCCTTCCATCCGCGCCGGCCCCTCTTCGCCGCGATCGGATAGTCGTAGGCCAGCCAACCCGGCGTCCGGCCGAGGATCGACACCGAGGTGATCCCGGTCTCCTCCTCCAGTTCCCGAAGGGCGGCCGCCTCCAGGTCCTCGTTGTCGTCGACGCCCCCTTGCGGGAACTGCCAGTTGTAGGGCGGTGGGGTCTCGACCCTGCGACCCATCCAGACCCGTCCCTCCAGATCGAAGAGCACCAGTCCGACGTTGGGTCGGTAGTCGTCGAGGTTCATCAGCGGATCCGCGCCAGGGCGGAGGCGGGCGCCAGCTGGAAGCCCCGGCCTTCGATCTGGCCCGCCCAGGAGGCCACCTGTCGCAGACTCAGGGGATAGGCTTGGGCGATCCCAAGGCCCTCGCCCCGGGACAGGGCGGCGGCCTCGACCCGCAGGAGGGACTCATCGATCGCCGCAGGCACGAGGACGGTATCCAGGGCCTGGCTTGCAGAGGCCCGGAACTCGGCGGTCCCGGAGGTCGAGGCTATGCCCGTGTCGACGAAGGCCAGCCCCCGGCTTCGAAGGGCTCCGGACAGGGCACCCATGCCCTCAGGGCTCTTCACGAACCGCTCGCCCATCCGGTTCAGGATCCCGAAGTAACCCGTCCCCCGGCTGAGGATCCACTCCAGCCGCTTGACGGTCTCGACGGGCTGGGCGCGGGCGCGCAGGGTGAAGGGGCCCGGATCGTTCTCGGGATAGTCCTCAGGCTCCATGGGCACTTCAAGCAGCACTTCATGGCCGCGGGCCCGGGCCTGGTTGATCCAGTCCTGCAGATCGGGGGTGTAGGGGGAGAAAGCCAGGGTAACCTGCGGCGGAAGGCTCTCCAGTGCGAGGCGGGTCGTGGCGGGATCCAGGCCCAGGCCGCCGACGATGATGGCCACTCGCGGCCGGCCGCTGGCCTTGAAGGGCCGGGCATAGGCCCGGGCCGGCGTAAGGCCTCCGGGGCCGATCACCGGTAGGATTCCCTCGGCGGTCCTGCGGCTTACCCCCTCCAGGGGGGCTGGCGGAAGCGGACCTCCAGCCATGACGCCTGCCGCGGCCAGGGCGTCCGTCGCGGTGGAGAGGGGCGGCGGTTCCGGGGATCGGGTCAGCCTGTACTCGGCGCGTACCAGGTCGGTCCCGGCCGCACGCCCGGCGGTCACGGCGGACTTCCAGCCCTGGGGCGCGGCCCCCGTGATCGCCGCCCGGACCTGAGGATAGCCCGCTGCAGGATCCCCCAGGATCGAGATCAGGACTGCGGCGCTGGCCAGGAAGAGGACAAGCGCGCCCACTGCACCCACCAGGGGGTTGGAGATGAGGGTCCCCAGCGCTCCCTGTCCTTGACGGATCCGGGAGGCGGCGGGGCCGGCTCGGACTGAGGGCTTGCGACTCATGGGTAGGTCTCCGGACCGGAGCCTTTCGCTAGGCGGTTTGCAGAGGCTAGTGCGAGTTCCTTTCCTTTGGAACCCGTCCGAGCCTGTCTCTCCCGATCAGGGCTGGGGCTTGGGGGGCGGAGAGGCGGAGGGCGGCGTTCCAGCCGCTGGCTTCGCCGGCGCTGCCGGGGCCGCTGCAGGCCGGGCGCCGACCACCTCGGCCATCCGGGCCGTCGGCTTGGGCAGCTTGGGTGTCGCGGCAACGGATCCATATCGCAGGACATCCTTGGCCCGGGTCAGCTGGAAGTCTCCGGTGCGGGGGTTGAAGCCCGCCGGCGGGGCTTCGGCCGGCGCATGGGGCGCGACACGGGTCTTGCCTTCATCTGCCGTTAGGGCATTCCGGTACGAGGCTTCCGAGAACTGGAAGGCGCGGTTGGCGATGGCCTGGGCCTCCTCCTGGGACTGGGCCACCTCGAGGTCCGGTTCGATGCCGGTCTTCTGGATCGAGCGTCCCGACGGGGTGTAGTACCGTGCCGTGGTCAGCTTGATGGCACCGTCGGCTCCGCCGCGCAGGGGGATCAGGGTCTGGACGGAGCCCTTGCCAAAGCTGGTCAGGCCGACAAGTTCCGCCCGCTTTCTGTCCTGCAGGGCACCTGCGACGATTTCCGCCGCCGAGGCCGAGCCGGAATTGATCAGGACCACCATGGGCACCCCTCCGGTCAGGTCCCCGCGACGGGCGTTGTAGCGCTCGATATCCCTGGGGTTCCGACCCCGCTGTGACACGATTTCGCCGTTCTCGAGGAAGAGGTCCGAGACTCCCACCGCCTGGTCGAGCAATCCGCCCGGATTGTTCCGCAGGTCGAGGACCAGTCCCTTCATGCCCGGGTTCCCGGCCTTGAGCCCCTTGATCGCCGCCGCCGCTTCCTCGGTGGTCTTCTCGTTGAAGGCCGACACGCGGAGGTAGCCGTAGTCGCCCTCCATCCGGGAGGCGACCGACTTAGTCTTGATGACTTCCCGGACGATCTTGACGTCGAACGGGTCCGCCCGTTCCCGGGCGATGGACAGGGTCACCGCTTCTCCGGGCGGCCCGCGCATGAGCTTGACCGCGTCGCTCACCGACATGCCGATCACAGACTGGCTGTTGACCGCCGTGATGTAGTCACCCGCCTTGATCCCCGCCTTGAAGGCGGGCGTCCCGTCCATGGGCGAGATGATCTTCACCACCCCGTCCTCGGAACTGATCTCCAGGCCCAGCCCGCCATACTCTCCCCGGGTCTGGTCGCGCATGTCGTTGAGGGCTTCGGGGGTCAGGTAGTTCGAGTGTGGGTCCAGCGAGGTCAGCATTCCGTCGAGGGCGGTCTCGATCAGCTTCCGGGACTCGACCTCGGAGACGTAGTTCTCCTCCACCGCCTGAACCACGTCGCCGAACAACTCCAGCACGCGGTAGCTCTCGGCTCCTGACGAGACGGCCGCGGAGGCACTCTGGATCAGGTAGGCCGTGGCTCCGGCACCCAGAAGGAAGGTGGAGACACCGACGAGGAGATACTTCTTCATAAAACCACCCGTTGCGCCGCACGGCCGGACCGGCGGGAGTGTCAGGAGTGCGGTAGAACCGCCAGGGAACAGAGCCTTATCCTGTTTCCCGCCTGAATCCAGAGCCTTCGATCACGGCGCTCCGGGGCGCAGCCAGGGTTGGGGATCGATTGGCTGGCCGAGGTCTCGCAGCTCGATGTAGAGACGGACCGCGGCACCCCGGTCGGCCGCCTGGCCGAGGGCCTGGCCCTGCCGTACGGCATCGCCGGTCTGGACGGAGGCGGTGAAGGGCCCGGCCAGGATTACCTGTCCCCTCGGTGTGGCCTGCAGGATCACTGCCTCGCCCCAGCCCTCAAGGGTGCCGGCATACAGGACGTCGCCACTGGCGGGAGCCCGGACCGCGCCGCCGGATGGCGACTGGAAGGTCAGCCCCTGCGAGCGCAGGCCGCCCGCCTGCAGGTTTCCGAAGCGCTCCAGTATGGGGCCTGTCGTCGGTGCCAGGAGATCGACGCCTGCTGCCCGCCCTTGGGACAGCTGTTCGGACAGCATCAGGCCTGCGGTCAGCTCGGCCCTGGCGGCGTCCAGTCCGGCCTGGGCCGTATCGGTCAGGGGGTCCGGCGCTGCGACGCGGAGGTTGAAGAGGATCAGGCCTGGGCTGGCCTCCGGCCCGATGGGCTTGTCACTCTGGGGGAGCTCGAGCGCCATCGCTGCCACCCCGAAGACCAGTGCCAGTCCGGCGCCGGCGCCGGCCAGGCGGTGAAGTCGAGGCGGGGCGTTCGGCTCAGTCACGGTGGTAGGGCCCCCCGGCCAGGAGGGTGACGGACCGGTAGACCTGTTCGGCCAGCATGACCCTGGCCAGGGCGTGCGGCCAGGTCTGGGGCCCGAAGGCCAGGGTGTCCTGGGCGCGCGTCCGGAGGTCCGGGTCGAGACCGTCGGCACCGCCGATCAGGAAGACCAGGCGCCGAACCCCGTCGTCTCTTAGCCGCCCGATCTCGGCGGCGAAGGCCCGGGAGCTGCGCGCCCGTCCCCGTTCGTCGCAGGCGATGATTCGGCTGTCGGCCAGGTGGGCGGACAGGGCCTCGGCCTCTGACTCCTTGCCCGGCTTGCGCCCCTCGATCTCGATCAGCTCCACGGGTCCAAGGCCTAGGGCGCGTCCCGCGGCGGTTGCGCGTTCGGCATAGAGGCGCACGAGGTCGGCCTCAGGTGAGCGACCAAGCCTTCCGATGGCGAGGATGGCGATCCTCACCCGACGATCTCTCTGGCGCTGAGGTCGGGTCCAGTGCATCCGGTCATGGCGGGGTCTCTCTGAGTCGATGCGTCACGGGACCCCGGGGTGTCCAGACGGCGTCCCGCTCAGACCGCTGTGCGATGGCCGGGGGACTCGACCGACCAGATCTTCTCGATGTTGTAGAAGGCCCGGACCTCGGGGCGGAAGACATGGATGATGATATCGCCCGCGTCGATCAGTACCCAGTCGCAGTGCGGCAGCCCCTCTACCCGGGCGCGGCCATAGCCCCGCTCCTTCAGGGCGCGCAGCAGGTGGTCGGCAATGGCGCCCACGTGCCGGTGCGAGCGGCCGGACGCAACCACAAGCCCGTCAGCCATGGCGCTCTTGCCTTTGAGATCGATGAAGACGACGTCCTGGGCCTGGTCGTCATCCAGGCGGCTCAGGATAAGCTCCTCCAGCGCGGAAACGCCTTGCGGGAGGGCAGCCTCGGCGGCCGGGGCCGGGGCGGTTTGCGCGGAAGGCGCAGGGTCGGGGCTCAGCGGAAGAACTCCTGTTCTGTTGCGCCAAGATTGACGTCTAGCACAGGCCGGGCCCCGGGTCAGCCTTGACGTGAACGCACAGCGCGCATCCGCTCGCGCAGTGCGGTCGACGACTGGAAGTTGAGCGGTCCGTACAGGAAGATCCAGGCGGGAGGTGCCTGGCCGGGCAGGGCCTTCGCTCGGTGGAAGGGCAGGCGGGCCGCCGCAAACCGCCGCGCCGCTGGGGAGGATCGGCTCTTCAGCGAGATCCAGGGGCGGGAGACGACCGCCACCGGTACGGCGCGCAGGATCTGGGTCCATCCGCGCCAGCGGTGGAAGCTCACCAGGCTGTCAGCACCCATGATCCAGACGAAATGGACCCCGGGAAAGCGGGCCTTGAGGGCCAGGACTGTATCGAGTGTGTACTGGGTCCCGATGCGGGACTCGACGTCGGTGACGATCATGCCCCGGTCCCGGGCAAAGGCGCGGACTCCGGCCATGCGACGGGCGATGGGGCGGGTTTCGTCGCTGGACTTCAGGGGGTTCTGGGGTGCCACAAGCCAGATCACCCGGTCCAGACCCAGGCGTTGGCGGGCGGTCTCGGCGACGTGGGCGTGGCCTTCGTGGGCCGGGTTGAAGCTGCCGCCGTAAAGTCCGACCTTCATGCCCCGCGAGAGGGCGAAGCCGGGCCTGAGGGCACCTGGGTGCCCTCCCACAGGCCGACGCCCCACCTGTCCCGCCGCCCACATGTCAGGCTTCTGGGCGAGCCCGGAGGCCCCCTGGAGGGGAGGCGCTGCCGGACCGATCGAGCCCGGTGTCGACCTGCCGCATGCGGGTCCGGATGGTGAAGACCCCGTCTCCCGCCAGTACTCCGCCCCTGGCGAACAGGCGGCCGCCCTCCCAGTTGGACAGGCCCAGTTCGGGCCGGTTCAGGGCGTACTGGCCGTCGACCCATCGGGTGAAGCCGTTACCGGTAAAGGGTGCCTCGATCCCCGCCTCGAAGCGGGCGAGGGCGGCGGGATCCTCGCCGACCAGGGTTGCAACCAGGCGCGGGGCCCACCGGTTGAAGAGGCCGATGGCGGCGTCCAGGTCGTCGACCACCGCCAGGGTGACCTCGGGGGTCTCCTCCCACTCCCATTCCCGCGCCAGACCCGGTTCTGCGAGGATGTCGGCTCGGGGCTCCACCGCCGCGCCCTCAGGACGAACCACCTCGACGGGCGAGCGCATCCAGTCCCCGCCCGGCAGGAAGCCCTGGGCACCCTCCAACACATGAAGCCGGAAGCCACGCCGACGGCGTCCGGCGGCCTCGAGTGCGGCCAGGAAGCCCGGGACCAGGTCGGCCGCCCGGGGCCGGACGATGACGCAGACGTTGAGGGTGTTGCAGACCTTCCGGTCAAGGGAGTGGAAAACGACGTCCTGGAACCGTTCCGGGTCGGCGGAGGCGTCGGCGATCATCCAGGCACCTCCGGTCCCGTGCAGGCTGACCGGGGTCCCCGTCTGCCGGGCGATGGCACCCAGCTGGGCCACGGCGGGTCCGGACCCTCGGGCGACCGCCAGGGCAAGGCGGCGATCGGCGAACAGGGCCCAGCCTGCTGACCGCTCCGCGGAGTCCACCAGGCTCATGGCGCCCGGTGGCAGGCCGGCCTCGGCCAGGGCCGGGCGAACGGCACCCTCCATCAGGGCTCGGGCCGTGCCCAGGGCGTCGGATCCGATCCGGAAGACCACGGCATTGCCGGTACGGAGCACACCCGCTGCATCGGCGAAGACATTTGGCCGGCCCTCGAAGACAAAGCCAACGACGCCCAAAGGCGCGCGGTACTGCTCGATGCTCCAGCCGTCGTGATCGATCCGTTCTAGGACCCGACCCCGGCTCGCCGGACTGTCGCGCCAGGCCCTCAGGCCGGTGATCATGTCCCGGCGCATGGCCTCGGTGGCAGCCAGCCGGGTCGTCGAACGCCCCCGGCTGCGGGCAGACTCGACATCGCGAGTGTTCGCGGCAGCGACCCTCGTCCAGACGGACCCGTCCTCCAGCCGGCGCGCAAACGCCTCGAAGAAGGCGGTTATGGCCACGTCAGGGACATGGGAGAGAGCGCTGAATGCCGATTCCGCTGCGGCAGCCGCGGACTCAACGAAGCTGCCGACCTCGGCAGACACATGAAGAAGCTCGCCGGACTCCTGAACCACGACCAGGCGGTCGCCGGGCCGGAAGCGGTCTGCGAGGTCCGCATCCACGAAGGTAACGCGGTCACCGCCGAAGGGAACCGGCAGGCCCGCTGTCAGCGCCTCAAGGGGCGCGACCCGAAGTCCGTTCACCGGCATGGCCTCCCCGATTCCTCCGGTCCCATTTGCTCAAGCTGAGCCTTACTAGACCAGACGGCGGGCGGCGCCACGCTGGAAAATCAGCCCTCGGCAGGTCAGGCGCGGATCATCGGCAGGCGGAAGGTACCGGTCCCTGTGGCGGCCAGGACCGCGTTTGCGACGGCGGGCGCGATCACCGGGACCCCGGGTTCACCTACGCCGGAAGGGGGGTTGGTCGAGGGGAGGATGTAGGTTTCGACCTTCGGCGCCTCGGAGTGGCGGAGCACGGGATAGGCGTCGAAGTTCTTCCGGTCGACGGCACCTGCCTTAATGATCATCTCGTCGTGCAGGGCGGCGGACAGGCCGAAACAGGTTCCACCTTCTATCTGGGCGGCGATCTGGTCCGGCGAGATCGCAGTCCCGCAGTCAATGGCGGTGACCACGCGGCCAACCTTCGGGTTTCCGTCCACCAGCCGGACCTCGGCGATCTGGGCGACCACGGAGCCGAAGCACTCGTGCACCGCCACGCCGCGGGTCACGCCGGCGGGTGCCGGCTTGTCCCAACCCGCCTTCTCGGCTGCAAGCTTGAGCACCGCGATGTGACGGGCCGCACCGGCCTTTTCGAACAGGGTGAGGCGGTAGGCGACCGGATCCTTGCCGGCCTTCTTGGCCAGGTGGTCGAGGGTGTGTTCCATGACGTAGGCGGTGTGCGTGGCGCCCACCGACCGCCACCACAGGACCGGAACGCCGTTCTCGGGCATCAGGACCTGACCGTCCACCGCTGGCGTCGCCTTGAGATAGGGCGAGCCCATGGCGCCCTCGACCGTTGTGGCGTCGAAGCCCCTGGGGGCGAGAGGCGATCCCTTCATCAGCGACTGGGTGACGACGCGGTGGGTCCAGGTGGCGGGGTAGCCATCCTTGTCGAGCCGCACCCGGACCCGGTGGTGGGTCAGAGGCCGGAAGTAGCCCGCGGCCATATCGTCCTCACGGGTCCAGATCAGCTTTACCGGAGTCCCCTTGCCCACCTTCTTGGCGATCTGGACGCACTCGGCGACGAAGTCTGACTGGAAGTTCGCGCGGCGCCCGAAGGAGCCACCTGCGAACAGGGTCTCGATCTGGATGGAGCCCGGCAGGGCACCGACGATTCGCGCCGTGTTGATCTGATCAATGGTCTGCGACTGGGAGGCGAAGGTCAGCTTGGTGCCGCCCTTTCCGCCCACCTGGGCCACGCAGTTCATGGGTTCCATGGAAGCATGGGCGAGGAAGGGGAAGTCGAAGGTTGCCTCGAAGACTTCGCCTTCACCGGCTGCGGCGGCATCGCCGCGGCTCTCGAAGGACTCCCACTTGAGCTTGTCGGGCAGGGCGCCCTTTCCCGCGGCCCAATCTGTGTACTGAGCTTCCAGCTCTGCCGAGCCCCGGCCTTCGGCCTTGCTCTCGTCCCAGGTCACCTTCAGCACATTGCGGCCCTGGATCGCCGCCCAGGTCGACTTTGCGACAACGGCCACGCCAGTGGGAATCTCGATCACGTCCACGACGCCGGCCACCTTGCGGGCCTCGGCGGCATCGAAGCCGCTCACCTTGGCGCCGAAGCGTGGCGCGTGGGCGACCACAGCCGTCAGCATGCCTGCGAGATTCACGTCCTGGGTGTAGCGGGCCTGTCCGGTGCTCTTGGCCAGGGAGTCCTTGCGACGGACCCGGTCGGTCCCGATCAGGGTAAAGGCCTCGGGTGCCTTCAGGCTGGGCTCGGCAGGCGGCTTGATGGCTGCAGCACCTTGGATGAGGTCACCAAACCCGGCACTCTTGCCGCTGGCGACGTGGCTGACCACGCTGTCCTTAACGGTGATCTCGGCCTCGGGGACCTTCCAGGCGGCGGCGGCGGCGCCTGTGAACATGGCCCGGGCGGCGGCCCCGGCCTTGCGCAACTGCATCCAGCTGTTGGCGATCGCCGTCGAGCCCCCCGTGCCCTGGACCCCCATCAGCGTGTTCGCATACAGCTTGGAGTTGGCCGGGGACTGCTCGACGCTGACCCGGCTCCAGTCGGCGTCAAGCTCCTCGGCTACGATGGCCGCGAGGCCCGCATGGCTGCCCTGGCCGAACTCGATGTGCTTGGACACCACCGTCACCGCGCCGTCGGCAGCGATGCGGATGAAGGGTCCAAAGGCTCCAACCTCGGTCTTGGCCCCGGCGGACATCAGGTCCGCAGGCGAGCAGCCCACGAGGAGGGCACCTGAGACGAGGGCGGTTCCGACCACCAGGCCCCGGCGGGTGGCACCGCTTCGGGCGGCAGCCTGATCGACACGCGAGTTCATGGTGATCTCCTCAGGCGCGGGACTTGGCGGTGGGTTGCCCGGTGGCTTGGGCGACCTCTTGGATGGCGGCGTGGATCCGCTGGTAGGCGCCGCAACGGCAGATGTTTCCCTCCATGGCCGCATCGATCTCGGCGTCAGAAGGGCGAGGGTTCGAGGCCAGGAGGGCCGCTGCGCTCATGATCTGACCCGTCTGGCAGTATCCGCACTGCGGGACGTCAAGCTTGACCCAGGCCTCCTGCAGGGGGTGGGTTCCGCCGAGGCCCTCGATGGTGGTGATCTTCATGCCCGAGAGGGCGCTGACCGGCAGGGAGCAGGAACGCACCGGGGTGCCGTCCGCCAGCACCGTACAGGCACCGCACTGCCCGATCCCGCAGCCGAACTTGGCTCCGGTCAGCCCGACCTCGTCGCGCAGGACCCAGAGAAGCGGGGTGTCCGGCGCGGACTCGACCTGGACGGTCCTGCCGTTGATCTCGAGACTTGTCGCCATTTGGGGCTCTCCCTCGGGGATGAAGCGGTGGCTGATCTTAACAGCGTTCGGAAGGGGCTGTATAGTTGCCCCGGTTCGTATCCGGGAGTTCTCAATGCGCATGTCGCCAACCCTGCCAGTGCTCGCCATCTTCGCGACGGCGCTCGCCTCATCGGCCCAGGCGGCAGATGGCGCCCGGCTCTTCGCCCTGCAGTGCAAGGCCTGTCATGGTGCCCAGAACAGCGTGGCCGGGCCGAGCCTGAACGGCACCTTCGGGCGCAAGGTGGCCGGTGCCCCTGGGTTCACCTTCTCGCCCGCCCTCAAGGCCAAGGGTGGAACCTGGACCGAGGCCAGCCTGGACGCCTATCTTGCGGCGCCCCAGGCCTTCGCGCCCGGCGGGCGGATGGCCGCAGCCGTTGCGGCCCGTGGCGACCGCGCCGCCATGATCGACTACCTCAAGACCCTGAAGTAGGGGTCCGGAGGCCGGAACGTGGACGTCTTCCCCGCCTTTGTACCCCTGACGGGGCGAAGGGTCGGCCTGACCGGCTCCGGTGAAGGCCTGGCCGCTCGCCATCGGCTGCTGGCCGCGAGCCCGGCGCAGATCGTCGATCTGGACCTGTCCGAGGCTGCGGACCCGAGATCCTGGGCGGGGATGGCGCTGGGCTTTGTCGCCGATCCGGATCCGGCGGCCTGCGCCGCCGCCGCCGCCGCCGCGCGAGCGGCCGGGGTTCCCGTGAACGTCATGGATCGACCGGCCCTCTGCGACTTCACGGTTCCGGCAATCATCGACAGGGGCGCCGTGGTCGCGGCCCTCGGAACCGGCGGAGCTTCCCCTCTCCTCGTCTCCCGGCTGCGCGCCGAGATCGAAACCCGCCTTCCCCCGGGCGTGGGGCGCCTCGCCGCCTACCTCGACGCCCGCAAGGACGTGCTGCGGGCTCGTTTCCCGGATCCAGCGGATCGCAGGGTCTTCCTGTCCGGTCTGCTCGACGGTGATCTTCCACAAGCTCTGGAGATGGGCGGCGAGGCGGCGGCGGACGCTGTCCTTTTCCCGGCCCTGGAGTCTGGTGCCGCACCGCCTGGGCAGCTGTTCAGCCTTCCTGCGGACACGCCCGCCGAACTTGTCTCCCTGAAGGCCTGCCGGGTCCTTGCCGGCGTCGACCTGTTGGTACTGGGGGAAGGGGCCGACCCAGCATTGGCCATTCTCGCCCGCCGGGACGCGGCCCGGGCGACGCCGGCAGCCGCCCCTCCCGGTCTGGTGGCCCAGCGGCTCGCCGAGGGTCGGACCGTCGTCCTGGCCTGTGATCCGGCGCCCTACCGGGATGCCGGCCTGGTGATCACTCCCCTGCCGGTCGCCCGCTGAGGCCTTCGGTTCAGGCGTCGAGCCTGCGCCCTCGGGTCTCGGGCAGAAAGAGGATGCAGGTCACCACCGACAGGAGGGTAAAGGCAAAGGGGTACCAGAGCCCTGAATAGATGTTCCCCACGCCGATCACGATGGCGTAGGCGAAGAAGGGCACGAAGCCCCCAATCCAGCCCGTGCCGATGTGGTACGGCAGGGACATGGCCGTGTATCGCACCCGGGTCGGGAACAGTTCGACCAGGCAGGCGGCGATGGGTCCGAAGAGGGCGGTGGCGGCGACCACGAAGACCATCATCACCCCGAGGACACCGGCCATGTTGAAACGCGCGGGATCGGCCTTGGCCGGATAGCCCGCCGCCGCCAGCGCCGCCTTGACCTCGGCCTCGACACCTGCCCGGACAGCCTTGACCTCTGCAGCCGGTAGGCCCGCCGCGGAGCGGGAGGCGATGGTGACGTCGCCGACCTTGACCACGGCTGGCGTTCCCGGCGCCGCCCGCTGGTTGTCATAGGAGACACCGGCGTTGGCCAGGATGCTGCGGGCGACGTCGCAGGAAGAAACGAAGACCTTCTTTCCCACCGGATCGAACTGGAGTGAGCAGTCCGCGGGGTCTGCGGAGATCACCACAGGGGTACGGGCCTGGGCCTCTGCGAGGGCAGGATTGGCGAACTGCGCCAGCATGTGGAAACCTGGGAAGTACGCGACCAGCATCAGGGTCATGCCGAAGAGCATGACCGGCTTGCGGCCCACCCGGTCCGACAGGGCCCCGAAGACCACGTAGAAGACGGCGCTGACCGCTGTGACGATCATCAGCACCAGGTTGATGGTCTCGGGGGCGACCTTCAGGAACTTGTCCAGGAAGGTCTGGCTGTAGAAGAAGGTGGTGTACCAGACGGCACCCTGGGCCGACATCACCGCGCAGAGGGCCAGGATGACCAGCTTCATGTTCTTCCACTGGCCGAAGGCCTCTGCGAAGGGCGCTGTGGAGGCCTGGCCCTCTTCCTTCAGTTTGGCGAAGGTAGGGCTCTCGTTCAGCTTCACGCGCATGAAGATCGACACGAACAGGAGGCCGGCCGAGAACAGGAACGGAATCCGCCACCCCCAGGCATCAAAGGCATCGGGCCCGAAATAGTGGCCCACTACCAGTCGGGTGAGGAGAATCACGAACAGGGCGGCAAAGAGGCCGAAGGCGGCGGAGGTCTGGACCCAGCTCGTCGCCTGACCCCGAGCATTGTCGGGGGCGTGCTCGGCCACGTAGATGGCGGCCCCGCCGTACTCGCCTCCCAGGGCAAAGCCCTGCAGGATCCGCATGAGAACAAGAAGTGCCGGTGAGATCAGCCCGACCTGGCTGTAGGTGGGCAGGAGGCCGATAGCCACGGTGGCCACGCCCATCAGCACGACCGTGAACAGGAAGGCGCCCTTGCGTCCGACCCGGTCGCCGATCCGCCCAAACACCAGGGCACCAATAGGCCTGAAGAAGAAGCCGGCCCCGAAAAGCGCCAGGGCGGCGATATAGCCGGCGGCCTCAGGCAGGCCCGTGAAGAAGACCTTGGAGATGACCGTGGTCAGGCTTCCGAAGACGAAGAAATCGTACCACTCGAAGGTCGTTCCCGCCGCCGAGGCCCCCACGACCGTCCTCAGGGATGGTTGTGCCGGGGCTGCAGCCTTGTCCTCGCCGGCCTTCGAATTGTCAGCAGCCGCCATATCTCTCCCCACCTCAAGGTCGCCTGAACGCCCGGTAACTAGGTTGTCGCCCGTCCCGAAATCAACAGGATCAGAAGGCGTTCTCGCCCGTAATCGCCCGGCCGAGGATCAGGGCGTGGACATCATGCGCGCCTTCGTAGGTGTTCACGGTTTCCAGGTTCGAGGCGTGGCGCATGACATGGTACTCGCCGCTGATCCCGTTGCCGCCGTGGATGTCCCGGGCCTCCCGGGCGATGGCCAGGGCCTTGCCGCAGTTGTTTCGCTTCATCAGGCTGATGGCCTCGGGTACCCAGGCACCCTGGTCGATGAGCCGGCCGAGGGCGAGGGCACCCTCGAAGCCCAGGGCGATCTCGGTCTGCATGTCCGCCAACTTCTTCTGGACGAGCTGGCGGGCCGCGAGGGGCTTGCCGAAGACCTTGCGGGTCGCGACGTAGTCGCGGCTGGCGTGCAGGCAGAAGTCGGCGGCGCCCATGGCGCCCCAGGCGATGCCATAGCGGGCCTTGTTCAGGCAGGAGAACGGCCCCCGCAGGCCAGAGACGCCCGGCAGAAGCTGGTCTTCGGGAACGAAGACGTCCGACAGGGCGATCTCGCCGGTGATGGAGGCGCGAAGGGACAACTTGTTCCGGATTTGCGGCGTCGAGAAGCCCTCCGAGCCCCGGTCGACCAAGAAGCCCCGGATGGCGCCGTCCAGCTTGGCCCAGACCAGGGCGACGTCGGCGATCGGCGCGTTGGTGATCCACATCTTGGCACCGTTGAGGATGAACCCGCCGTCGGTCCGAACCGCTGTGGTGCGCATGGAGGCCGGGTCTGATCCGCCGTCGGATTCGGTGAGGCCAAAGCAGCCGATGATCTCGCCACGGGCCATGCCGGGCAGATAGCGCTGGCGCTGGGACTCAGAACCGAAGGCGTGGATCGGGTACATAACCAGGGAGGACTGGACGCTCATTGCGGAGCGGTAGCCGGAGTCGATGGCCTCGATCTCCCGGGCGATGAGGCCATAGGCGACGTGGTTTACCCCGGCGCAGCCATAGGCGTCGGGCAGGGTCGGGCCCAGAAAGCCCAGGGCCCCCATCTCCGTCATGATCTCGCGATCAAAGCGTTCCTCGGCGTAGGCCGAGACCACCCGGGGCAGGAGCTTGTCGCGGGCGTAGGCCCTGGCGGACTCCCAGACCATACGCTCATCCTCGGAAAGCCGCGAGGCGAGGTCGAGGGGGTCTTCCCAGCTGAAGGTCTTGGTTTCGGCGCCGGCGTCGAGGGCCATGTCGGTCTCCTGAAGTCGTATAGAACGCTTTATGCGACGGATCGCGGCGCGGGTGTAGCCGGGTTTTGCGACTCAGCCGCCCCGGGCGACGAAGGGCCCGTTCCGGAAACCCTCTGACGCTTTCCCATAGAGGAAGGGCTGGCCGGCCTCGGTCTCCACCCGCCCCCCCGCCGCCACGAGGATGGCGTGACCGGCAGCGATGTCCCATTCCATGGTCGGGCCCAGGCGCGGGTAGATGTCGGCGGCGCCTTCAGCGATCCGACAGAACTTGATGGAGGAGTCCATGGCTTCTGTCGCATCGAAGCCATGTCGGTCAGTCAGTGTACGGAGTACCTCCGGCTTCATGGTATGGCTGATAAGGGCGACCGCTCCGCCAGGGGGCCAGGGCCGCACGGCCACCGGGGCTGCTGGGGCTCCGGCCAACCTCTTGAAGGCCCCGCCCGGGGCCGTGAACCAGGTCTCGCAGGTGGCCGGGGCACTGATGGCACCTGCAACCGGGACTCCGTCGACAACCAGGGCGATGTTGACCGTGAAATTGGGGTCCCCCCGAACGAAGGCCTTGGTGCCGTCGACGGGATCCACAAGGAGAAAGACCGGACCGATCAAACCGGGTGCCCCGAATTCACTGGCATGCTCTTCCGAAACCACGGTGATTCCGGGCGCTATTGCCCCGAGACGTGCCAGGATCAGGGTCTCGGCACGGCGATCCGCCTCGGTGACAGGGCTGTCATCCGACTTGCGATCCACGGCAAGGCCGCTGTTCCAGAGCGGCCGAACGAGGTCTGCAGCCTCTTCGCAGAGGTCCGCCAGGAGGGCTCCGAACCGGGCGTCTGGGATAAGCATGGCCAAGCCTCCTGTGCGGCCGCCTTCCTAGATGCGCCGGGCGGTTTCCCAAAGCGGCAAATCAGGCCAGATTCCCCAATCATGTCCGACGCCTTCCCCATCCTGCCGGAAGACGCCCGCCGCGAGCCGCCCGCGCCGCGCACTGCGGAGATCGCCGCCTATCTCGCTGCGCGCATGTGCCATGACTTCATCAGCCCGGTCAGCGCCATGGTCAGCGGGCTGGACCTGCTGGATGACCCCTCTGCCCAGGACATGCGCGAAGACGCCATGGGCCTGATCGCGGCCTCGGCCCGGAAGCTGGCGGACCAGCTCGGTTTCTGCAGGGTCGCCTTCGGTGCCTCAGCTTCAGCGGAGGTCTTCGACTCCCGCGAACTCGGCCGTCTCGCTGAAGGCCTCTTCCGGCATATCCGGGCCGAACTGGACTGGCAGGTCGCGACTCCGGCCCTCCCCAAGCCCGCCGCGAGGGCCTTGCTGAACCTGTCCCAACTCGCCGGCGCGGCCCTGCCAACCGGCGGTACCGCCCGCATCCAGGCTGATGAACGTGAAGGCTTCATCCTCATCCGGGCCCGCGCCGACGGTGCCCGAGCCCGCCTGCGCGCCGAGGTTTCCGACGGCCTCGCCGGTTTGCCCATGGGCGAAGGCTTGCACGGGTACTGGGTCCAAGCTTACTACGTCCACTTGTTCGTCACCGACGCTGGCGGGACGGTCCGCGTGGATTCCGGGCCGGGAACCATCGATTTCCTAGCCGCCCTTCCCGCCTGAGCCCGGCGATCGTCCAGGCGACAACTGCTCCTTAACCAAAATCAGGAAACGTACGCTCAGGGAGGCTCGCCCTTGAAGTCCTGTCTTGTCGCTGACGATAGTCCCGTGGTCCGGTTGATGGTCCGCCGGCTTCTTGAGGCTGCGGGATATCATGTCCGCGAAGCGCCGGATGGTGCCCAGGCCCTCGCGGCCTGCCAGGAGGACATGCCAGACCTCATCCTGTTGGACTGGCGCATGCCCGTGATGAACGGGCTGGAATGCCTGGTCCGGCTGCGGCGGTTGCCCGGCGGGGCCGCCCCCTGCGTGATCTTCTGCAGCGTCGAGTCGGACCCTGGAATGATCGGCCAGGCCCTGGCCTCCGGCGCCAACGAATACGTGATGAAGCCCTTTGACCGGGAGATCCTGGCGGGAAAACTCTCCCTCGCGGGGGCTGCGTGACGCCCGGCGAACTTGAGCTCGTGGCCCGACTCTGCCTGATGCGGACCGGCCGCCGGCTGGACACCTCTGTTCCGGAGAGGACGGCTGCGCGCCTGGGCATTGTCGCCCGCCGCGAAGGCTATGGAAACGTCGACGACCTGCTACTGGCCCTTCGCACCAGCGAGGCCGAGCGACTGGCCTGGCCGGTTGTGGAGGGGCTCACTGCCTTTGAGCGGGGCTTCATGGAGGACCCCAAGGTCCTGCAGCAGGTCGCCAGGCGAATTCTTCCTCACCTCGCCGGGGTCAAGGGTGACGAACCTGTGCGGATCTGGTGCGCTGCGGCGGGGTCCGGCCAGGATCCCTATTCCCTCGCCATCCTCACCCAGGAGGCGGCGGCGATGGGCGGCGACCTGCAGGTTGAGATCTATGCGTCGGATCTCTCCGTAAAGGGGATCGAGCGGGCCAGGAAGGGCGTCTTCAGCCACTTCGAGATCCAGAAGGGCCTGTCTGCCCGCCAGATGATTGACCACTTCCAGCCTGTGGAGGGCGGCTGGCAGGCCGCTTCCAGCCTGCGCGACATGATCCGTTGGCGTCGCGTGAACCTGTTCTCGGATACGCTGGGTTCCATGCGCTTCGACCTGGTGGTTTGCCGGGGCGTACTGCCCCAGACGGCGACGCACTTACGGCCCACGGCGGTCGTCAACCTCGCCATGTCCCTGGCGGAGGAAGGGTTCCTGGTTCTCGGGCGGGGGGAGGGCGAAGGCGAGGCCGACCTGGCACCCGCGCTCCTGGCCCTGCCCGGGCTGGACGCCATCTACGCGCGCAACCCCGCTTTTCGGACTTTAGAGGTTTAGGCCTCCGCCTCAGCGGGGCCTGCGCGTTCCCAGAAACGAACTTAAGATTCCCGCGGCCAGTCGCGGGTTACGTAGGGCGGTCACGCCCGCCGCAGTCGCCGCCAGGGCCCCGAACAGGGCGAAGATCGGCCGTCGGCGGGCGAGTTCCAGGAGGTCTGAGCCCACATCCCTGTCAGCCTCTCCAACGGGCCTGCTGCGCTTCGAACCGGCGAAGATCATCAGGGTCAGGCCAGCGACGACGAGGATCAGGAGACTGATGGCCGCCACCGCCGCCGCAGCGCCGGCCGCCCCGAGGGTGGGCTCCAGGACGGCGAACAGCGCAAGGGAAAGCGCCACCACGAAGACGGCCGAAGCCGTCGCCAAGGCGGCACCTCCACAGACCGTGAGGAGGAGGCGGCCAAGCCTCAACGGTTACGCCCGGTGGCCAGCAGAAGGCCGATCAGGACGCCGACGCCAACGGCTAGACCCGTGGCGGTCATCGGCCGCTCGCGGACCCGACCTGCGACATAGCGCTGGGCGTCGTCGATATGGTCCGCCGCTTCAGAGGCATAGGCCTTGCTGTGATTGCGGATCTGCTCAACGCCCTCGGTGACGGCCTTCTCGATCCGCCGGGCAGCGTCGGCCAGGCTGTGCTCGGCGTGGTCGACAGCGTCGCTGGCGGCTTCGGAGGTGGACTTGATGGCCGAGCGGGCAGCGCGGACGGTCTTGTCTACAGTGGCATCAGACATGTGAATTCTCCTTGGGCCTCAGCCCCTTTGATCAGACCGGGGAGATGGTCCCTTTTCCGGCGGGATTCAAGGCTGGGGGAATCCCTAGGCCCCCCCCTCTTGCAGGAAGTTGATCATGGCCGGAACCGCCGCGCGGTCCTGGAGCATGAACATGTGGCCGCCGTCGAAGAACCTCAGGATCGATCCCCGCAGGGAAAGGGCCAGGTTCAGCTGGCTCAGGGGCGGCGCGATGCCGTCGAACCTGCCGGCGGCGATCATCACCGGCGTGCGGACGGCGGGCAGGGCCTCCCAGACATCGTGTCCGGCCCGGGCCTCGATCTGCCGCCGGGCCCCCATCTCGCGCCCCGGCTCCCCTGCGAAAGGATCGGTCGCAGACAGGGCGATGGCCTCGGCATGGCGTTCGGGGTGGGCTTCAACCCAGGCCGTGTCGAGCCGCGTGTCGTTGACCGAGAAAAGATGACGGGCCCTAGCCTCGCCTTGCAGGTGGCCGATCTCATGGAAGGGGAAGGAGCTGCCGCCGGCCCCCCCCGGCGAGGTGCAGGCCAGAACCAGGCGCCGCACCCTGTGCGGGTGCCGCACCACCAGGTTCTGCGCGACCATGCCTCCGAAGGAAACCCCGATGACCAGGGCGTCGTCCCAGCCTAGGGCGTCCATCAATCCCGCCGCGTCGTCGGCATAGTCGGCCATGGAATAGGGACGGTCGGGCTTCTCCGTCTGGCCCAGACCCCGCTGGTCATAGGCCACGAGGTCGAAGGCCCGGGCAAAGGGACCGTCGAGCATGTTCGGGCGGACCCTAAGGTCGCCTCCGGTTCCGGAAATGAACAGCAGCCGCGGGCCCTCGCCAACGCGTTCATAGTGGATGCCGAGGCCGTTGGCGGTGACGTTGGGCATGGTCAGTCCCTGTGGATCGGGTCGATCCAGCGGACCTCCCGCGCTGGCTCTACGGGCTCGATGTCAAGGTTCACGACCACCGCCTCGCCGTCGCTGCGCACAAGAACGCACTCGAGGGCCTCGTCCGAGGAGGCGTTGATCTCCTGGTGCGGGACGAAGGGCGGAACATAGATGAAGTCGCCCGGCCCGGCCTCCGCGGTAAACTCCAGGCGTTCGCCCCAGCGCATCCGGGCGCGCCCGCGGACAACGTAGATGACGCTCTCCAGCGGGCCGTGGTGATGTGCACCCGTACCCGCGCCAGCATGGATGTGAACGGTCCCCGCCCAGAGCCTGCGGGCACCCACCCGGGCAAAGTCGATCGCCGCCGCCCGGTTCATTCCAGGGGTCTGTGTCGTATTGGCGTCCAGCTGATCCCCAGGCACCACCCGTACGCCGGTGTGCTCCCACCCGTCGCCCGGAACCGCCGCTTCCGACATCTTCGCCTCCCATTGAAATCGTGTAGACTTCCATGCAGCGCCATAAGCGCAGCGTTCGCAAGTCTGTACCGGCTTCAGGGTCGACCTGAGGCTGGGGAGGTGAGGTCCCTTGCAGCTTCCGCTCCGCCAGCCGGACGATCCCGGCCTCGATCCACCCCGTCCCTGGCGGGAAGGCGATTATGGGGCCGGGCATGGGACCGTGTGCGGTTGCGAGGCCTGTGCGGTCCGTCAGGGCGAAGGCGAGTCCTCGCCAGTCTTCGCTTACCTCAACGTGAACGAGCGTGGCGGGACAGCCCCCAACGGCAAAGTCAGTTTCACCCTCGACCAGGTCGCCAACCGCCTCACCGGGGGTGAGGCCGGCTGGGGCGTCATGGGCCAGCCCTTCACCATCAGCTACGCCTTCCGGGCGGCCGAGCCCTCCAACATGCCCAACGGGACCACTGGGTTCTCCCGGTTCAATGACGCCCAGATCCGCCAGGCCGAGAAAGCCCTGCAGGCCTGGACCGACGTCAGCGGCATCCAGTTCCTCCGTGTCGGTTCCGGCGAGACCGGCGAGACCGCCTACTCCGACTTCGCGGTGATGCTGTTCGCCAACTATACCGATGGGCCCAAAGGCGCGGCGGGCTTCGCTTACTACCCTGGCGCCCCAGACTTCTCGGCGCGGTCGGGCGACGTCTGGATTGACTCCTCTTTCAGCTACAACCAGCAGCCAGCGGCTTCCAACTACGGTGGCCTGGTCCTGGTGCACGAGATCGGTCACGCCCTGGGCCTCGCCCATCCGTCAACCTACGACGTCTCGGCCGAGACGCCCACCTACGCCAACGACGCCAGCTATTTCGAAGACAGCCGTCAGTACACGGTAATGAGCTACTTCGGCGGCTTCAACACGGGCGCCTTCCTGCCGGGATATTCCGCCGTACCCCTGCTCGATGACATTGCCGCCATGCAGGCCGAGTATGGCCCCAACATGTCGACCCGGACCGGCGATACGGTCTACGGCTTTTACTCCAACTCTGGCAGGTCCTGGTTTGAGGCTGTGAGCGCGACGTCGGTCATGCAATGGGCCGTCTGGGACGCGGGCGGGCGCGATACCTTCGATTTCTCGGGCTACCCCGACAACCAGGTCATCGACCTGAGGCCTGGCTTCTTCTCGGACGTGGGCGGCTACCGGGGCAATGTCGCCATCGCCCGGGGGACCGACATCGAGGATGCCATCACCGGCGCGGGCAATGACAGCCTTACAGGAAACAACCTCGCCAACCGCCTGACGTCCGGGGCGGGATCCGACACGGTCCTTGGCGGCGATGGCGGCGACACCCTGATGGATGCCTCCGGCACCAACTACCTGCGCGGCGAGGCGGGCGACGATTCCCTCTCCGGGGGGTCAGGCTTCGACGACATGCATGGCAACATGGGCAGTGACACCCTGCGCGGAAACGACGGCGAGGACTGGGTCGTCGGCGGCAAGGATAATGACCTGCTCTTCGGGGATGCAGCGTGGGACATTGTCTACGGCAACATGGGCAATGACACCATCGAGGGCGGCGCGGGGAACGACTGGGTCCGGGGCGGCCAGGGCGAGGACTCCGTCATGGGCGGGGCCGGCGACGACTGGATCTGGGGCGACAAGGGCAACGACACGATCAGCGGTGGCGCCGGGGCGGACATCTTCCACAGCCTGGTCGGCGCGGCCATCGACCGGATCACCGACTTCAACTACGCCCAAGGCGACAGGCTGGTTCTGGATGGGGGGCCGTCACGGACCATCGCCCAGATTGCGGCCGACGTGGTGGTTGACATGGGCAATGGCGACCAGGTGATCCTTGTGGGGGTTTCCCTCGCCGGCCTCGGGGCCGACTGGATCACCTAGGGACTTCGGGTGCCGGGGCGGAGTCCAGGTCCCCGGGGCGGTCCACGTCGAAGAGGACGCCCGGGAACTCTGTAGGGATCCGGACGAGCCTGTCGCCCAGGATCGACAGGACCTCCCTGGCGCCGGCGTCGCCGCTCGCCCGGGCGAGCTCGGGAATGAGGGTTGCGGAGAACAGGACCGGGTGCCCCCGCCGGCCCTGGTGCTCGGGTGCCACCGCCGGAGCCCCTGCGGCCAGGGCCTCGGCGAGGCCGGCGAAGACGTCGTGCGGGATCCCCGGCATGTCCCCCAGGAAGACGAAGACGCCCTTCAGGCCCGACGGCAGGGCCAAGGCACCGGTCCTGAGCGAGGCGCCCATGCCCTCGGCGTGATCCTCGGCGTGGATGATCCTCAAACGGGTGCCGGCCTGCCGGTCCTGGCCCCAGTCCCGGACGGCTTCCGCCACCGGCCCGGCGTCTGCCCCGGTAACGACCAGGATCGGGTCGGAGGCGCTGGCCAGGGCTGCGTCGAGGGCGCCCTCGACCAGGGGCCTTCCCCGCCAGGCGGCCAGAAGCTTCCCGCCGCCGAACCGGCGACCGGCGCCTGCGGCGAGCACGATGGCTGCGTATCCTGGCTGCACCGGCGCCTGCGCCCCTGTCATGTTCTGCAATCCCCGCTTATGTTGCCCCGGCATGACGCCCCTCGACACAGCGCCCGCCGTCCGGTCCCGGCCCCTCCTGGTGGACGGCTTTGGCCGCGCCGTCACCTATCTGAGGGTGTCGGTGACGGACCGCTGCGACCTTCGCTGCGTCTACTGCATGTCCGAGCATATGACCTTTCTGCCCAAGGCGCAGGTCCTGACCCTCGAGGAACTCGAGCGGCTCACGGGGGCCTTCATCGACCTCGGGGTCCGCAAGGTCCGGATCACCGGTGGCGAGCCCCTGGTTCGCAAGGGGGTGATGGACCTGTTTTGCGCCCTGTCCCGGCGCATGGGTTCGCAGGGTCTGGACGAACTGACACTGACGACTAACGGAACCCGCCTGGCCGAGTTCGCCGGGCCGCTCTACGAGGCGGGCGTTCGGCGGGTCAACGTATCCGTCGACACCCTGGACCCGGAGCGCTTCCGCCGTCTGACCCGGGGCGGGGACCTCGGGCGTGTTCTCGCCGGGCTCGAGGCGGCCCGGGCCGCTGGCCTGTCAGTGAAGATCAACGCCGTCGCCCTCCAGGACGACAACGCCGCCGACCTGCCCGACCTCATCGCCTGGGCCCACGGCCAGGGCTTTGACGCCACCCTGATCGAGGCCATGCCCATGGGCGAGATCGACGTGGACCGGACAGACCAGTTCCTGTCCCTGAAGACCGTGCGGGAAGGTCTCGAGAGCTTCTGGACCCTCGAGGACCTCGACCTGACCACCGGCGGACCCGCGCGCTATGTGCGGGTTGCGGAGACGGGCGGTCGCCTCGGGTTCATCACGCCGCTGAGTCACAATTTCTGCGAGCTCTGCAACCGGGTCCGGCTGACTTGCACCGGCACCCTGCACACTTGCCTGGGCCGGGAGGACGCCAGCGACCTTCGCGCCGTCCTGCGCGCCGGCGCCGGCGATGCGGAACTGCACGACGCCATCCGGGCCGCCATCGGCGCCAAGCCCCAGGGCCACGACTTCCACATCGGCCGGGACGCTCCGCCTTCGGTGCAACGCCACATGTCGACCACGGGAGGCTGAGGGTGGCCAGGGTCCTCCTGTTCGGGCGGCTCGCCGATCTTGCCGGCTGGCGGGAACGCGACATCCCTGCGGCCAGCCTGGCGGCCCTGAGGGGGATTCTCGCCGCCGAGGATCCCGCCCTCTTCGAGGCCCTGCAGGCGCCCGCCGTCCGGACGGCCGTGGACCAGGAACTGGTGAACCTGGACGTGGCCCTGCGCCCCGACTCCGAGGTCGCCTTCCTGCCGCCGATGAGCGGAGGCTGACCGGTGATACGGCTGGTCCAGGCCCCCTTCGACCCGGGCGAGGCCCTGGGCGAGTTCTGCCGGGACCGTACCGAGACCGGCGCTGTGGCCAGCTTCACCGGCCTTGCCCGGGCCGAGAACGGCCGAACCGACATTCTGGAACTGGAGGCCTATCCCGGCTTCACCGAGCGAGAGATCGCCCGGCATGAGGCCGCGGCGCGGGAGCGGTTCGGGCTCCAGGACACACTGATCCTCCACCGCACGGGTCCGATCTCGCCTGGCGAGGCCATCGTCTTCGTCGCTGCGGCGGCGCCCCACCGTCGCGCCGCCTTCGAGGCCTGTGACTTCCTGATGGACTACTTGAAGTCCAGGGCACCCTTCTGGAAGAAGGAAACCGGCCCGGACGGCGCGCGGTGGATCGAGCCGACGGAACGGGACCGCGATGACCTTGCGCGATGGGAGACCCAATGACCTCTGCAAACCCGATCACCCTGACCCCCGGAGGCCGGGTCGATCCGGCCCGGCCCTTCGTCCCGGTGCGCATCGCCGTCCTGACGGTTTCAGACACCCGGGATGAAGAGAGCGACACATCGGGACAGGTCCTTGCCGACCGGGTCACCGGTGCCGGACACGTCCTGGCCGACAAGGCCATCGTGAAGGACGATGTCGACGAGATCCGCGCCCGCATCTTGGCCTGGGTCGATTCCGGTCAGGTCGACGCCGTGATCAGCACCGGCGGTACCGGCATCACCGGTCGGGACGTGACCCCGGAGGCGGTGGAGCCCCTCTTCGACAAGCGCATCGACGGCTTCTCGGTGATCTTCCACCTGGTCAGCTTCCAGTCCGTGGGCCTGTCCACCCTGCAGTCCCGGGCGACGGCCGGCATCGTCAACGGCGTCTTCGTCTTCTGCCTTCCCGGATCGAACGGGGCGGTGAGGGACGGCTGGGACAAGGTCATCCAGGCCCAGCTCGACAGTCGCCACGGCCCCTGCAACATGGTCGAGCTCATGCCGCGGCTGCTGGAAAAGTGAGCGGCCTGACCCACATCGACACCGACGGGCGCGCCCGGATGGTGGATGTGTCGGACAAGCCCTCCACGGACCGGGAGGCTGTCGCCGAGGGCTTTCTCCGCCTAGCGCCCGAGACCCTGGCCCTGGCCGTCTCCGGGCAGGGTCGCAAGGGCGATGTCCGCGCCGTCGCCGAGATCGCGGGCGTCATGGCCGCCAAGCGTACCTCTGACCTCATCCCCATGTGCCACCCCCTGGACATCGCGAAGGCCGAGGTCGCCGTCGAGGTCGACGCCGGCCGGCTGAAGGTAACGGCCCGGGTCCGGACCACCGGTCGCACCGGTGTGGAGATGGAGGCCCTCACGGCGGTCAGCGTGGCCTGCCTGACCCTCTATGACATGCTCAAGGCCGCCGACCGGGGCATGGTCATTGAGGACGTCCGCCTCCTGTCCAAGTCCGGCGGGCGTTCCGGAGACTGGGTCCACCCGTGAAGCTGATGACGGTCGAGGCCGCCCGTGCGGCCATGCTGGAGGCGATCCGCCCCCTGGAGTCGGTGGACCTGCCGCTCAGCGAGGCCCTCGGCCGGGTGCTCGCAGAGGATATCCGCGCGGTCCGTGACCAGCCGCCCTTCACCAATTCCTCCATGGACGGATGGGCGGTCCGTGCCGCCGATACCCCGGGTCGGCTTGCCATCGTCGGCGAGAGCGCGGCGGGGCATGGGTTCGAGGGGCGCCTCTCGCCGGGCCAGGCGATCCGGATCTTCACGGGCGCGGCCCTGCCCGAGGGCGCGGACGCGGTGGTCATCCAGGAAGACGCCCGACGGGACGGCGATGGGGTCGAGGTCCTGGCCGCCGTCGTCGGCGACAATGTCCGGCATGCCGGCCGCGACTTTCGGGCCGGCGACCGGCTCCTGGCTTCCGGACTTCGGCTCGACCCCTGGCGGCTGTCCCTCTGCGCCTCTGCGGGACGCGACCGTGTCGGCGTGATCCGGCGGCCGCGCATCAGCATCGTGTCCACGGGCGAGGAGGTGGTCGAGGCGCCGGCCAGGCCCGGCCCCTGGCAGATTTATGATTCCGGCTCCCCGGGGCTGGAGGCCATGCTCAAGACCTGGGGTGCCGAGGTGCGACGCGTCACCGGGGTGCGCGACCGCCGCGAGGCCGTCCGCGAGGCGATCGCCCAAGCCGGCGGCGACCTGGTGGTCACCCTCGGCGGCGCCTCGGTGGGCGACCACGACCTGGTCCGGGCGGCGGCGCGCGATCTGGGACTTTCCATGAAGGTCGAGAGTGTGGCGGTGCGCCCGGGCAAGCCCACCTTCTTCGGCATCCTTTCCGACGGGCGGCCGCTACTGGGCCTGCCCGGGAATCCCGCCTCTGCCTTTGTCTGTGCAGAGCTCTTCCTTCGGTCCCTTGTGGCGGGACTGGAGGGCCGTCCGGCTGCACCGGTCCTGCGCACTCTGCCCCTGGTTGCCCCCTTGCCGGCCAACGGCCCCCGGGAGCACTGGATGCGGGCGCGTCTGAGGGCCGGTGCGGAGGGTGAGAGTGTCGAGGCCTTCACCGACCAGGATTCCTCCCTGGTGCGGATCTTCTCAGAGGCCGACGCCCTTCTGCGCCGGCTACCGGGCGCTCCCGCCCTCGCCGGAGGCGACCGGGTGGAGGTCCTGCCCCTTCTCAGGATCTAGCGCGCACCGCCGCCGAAACGCTCGGCCATGATCTCGCCGATCACGGATACGGCGACCGCCCAGGGCGACTTGCCGCCGATGTCGAGGCCGATGGGCGCATGCACCCGGCCGAGGATTTCCTCGCTGACCCCCGCTTCGCGGAGCGGCGCCAGTCTCTCCCCGAGCCGCCGCTTGGCGCCGAGAAGGCCCACATAGCCGGCCTCGGAGGGCAGGGCTGCGGCCAGGGCCTCCCGGTCCAGTTCGAGGTTGTGCGTGGCGATGGCGATGGCGGTCCAGGCGTCGGTCCCGATGGCCGCGAGGGCGGCTGCGGGCGCCTCGCGGCTGTAGGCCAGCCCCGGCGCAGGGGGGGCGGACTCCGGACCCTTTCCCCGCACCAGCGTCGTCTCGAAGCCGGATTGTGCACCCAGCCAGGCGATGGCCAGGGCCGTGGGGTCCGAGCCGAAGACGACCAGCCTCTGTGCAGGGTCGCAGCGCCTGCGGAAGGTGCCCGGCCAGTCTTCGACGCCCTCCGGGGCCCCGCAGGCCCGGCGGGATCCGTCGGTCAGCCAGTCGACCGGACGTCGGGCCCGCCAGGCTTCGAGCAGGCTCGCCAGGGCGGGATCGTCCGGAGGGATTCGTTCGAGCAGGATCTCGATCCTCGCCCCGCAGAGAAGCCGGATGTCCGGCCAGGGGCTGCCCTCGCCATAGACCAGGCGCCGGGGGGTGCCGTCCTCGTGGCAGGCATAGGCATGGTCGGCGATGTCCGATTCCACGCAGCCGCCCGAGAAATAGCCGGCGACGAGGTCCGGGCCCTCATCCCTCGACGGCGAGAAGACCATCTGGGTCCCAACCGGGCGGGGCCCGCCGCCCTCGACGGCCACCAGGGTGGCCAGAACGGCCGGCTGGCCCCGGCTGCGAACCTGGTCGAGGACCGGGCGGACATCATCGACGAATCCAAAAACCGGCCAGTCGGGAAGGGGAGTTCTCATGGGTCGAATTTAACCCCCTGTAAGCATTTCAGAAACCGCTTCTTTAGGCATTGGCGTCAAGATGGTGCCTCCAGTCACTCAGGGCGTACCTGAAGAAATCATGTCTTCACCGGTTTCCAAGCTTGGCCTCGGTTCGGGGCAGTTCGCGCTCGACCGGGCCCCGGTCCGCGGTCGTCCGCCTCGCGCTGAAGTCCAGGATATACTCGAAGTCGCGGCCCGCTCGGGAATCCGCCTCTTCGACGTCACCGGCCGCTCGGTTCAGGCCGAGCGCGAGATCGGCGAGGTCCTGCCGCGCCCCGATCGCTTCAACGTCTGTATCTCCACCATCCGTCCGGACCGGGGTCCGGACATGATCGAGGCTGAAGCCCGCGCAAGCCTCGACCGGCTTGGCGTCTCCCAGGCTGAATGCATTTTCGTACCCTCGGTCGCCGAGCTTCTCGGGCCTCACGGTGCCGCCCTCTGGGACCGGCTGAAGGCCCTGCGGGACTCGGGCCTGACCCGGAAGATCGGGGTCTCCGTCTTTGCGTCCGACGATCCGCTGGGCGTCGCCCGCAGGTTCCGGCCCGACATTGTCCAGGCGCCCGCCAGCCTTCTGGACCAGAGGCTCATCAATGACGGCACCCTGGCCGCCATTGCCGGCCTCGGCATGGAGGTCCACCTCAGGTCGATCTTCCTGAACGGCCTGATCCTGCTGCCGCCCGACCGGGCGCCCAGCCACCTTCGGGAGGCGGCGGCTCGGATTTCCCGCGCCCGCCGCATGATCGCCGAGGGTCGGTCCGATCCCCTTCAGGCGTCCTTGGGCTTTGCCCTTTCGCGCCCCGAGGCCACCGCCGTCCTGGTCGGTGTGGCCTCCGCCGCCGAACTCAACGCCGTGGTCGCCGCCGCCGCCAGTCCGCCGCCGGACCTGGACTGGGACGACATGGCCATCGACGATCCTGACGCCCTCGATCCCGGCTCCTGGGCCGCCGCCTAGGACCTTTCCCCGGACGGGAGCCTGGGGCGCTCAGGCCCAGGCGCCGAAGGGATCCGCCGGTTCCTGGTCCAGCGCATTCGCCACGGCCGGATGGGTGATCCTGCCCCTGTGGACGTTCAGCCCGCGCGCCAGGTGCAGATCGCTTGCGAGGGCCTCGAGGCCGTGATCCGCAAGCTTCAGGACAAAGGGTAGGGTGGCGTTCCCCAGGGCCTCGGAGGCTGTCCGCGGGACCGCTCCCGGCATGTTGGCCACGCAGTAGTGGACCACGCCGTCAACGACATAGGTCGGCTCATGGTGGGTGGTTGGCCGGCTGGTCTCGAAGCACCCGCCCTGGTCGATGGCGACATCGACGATCACCGAACCGGGCGTCATGCGCGCCAGATGCTCCCGCCGTACCAGCCGGGGCGCCGCGGCCCCGGGTGCGAGCACCGCCCCGATCACCACGTCAGCAGCGAGGATCTCGGCCTCCACGACATCGAGGCTGGAATACCGGGTTCGGATCCGCCCGGCGAAGAGGTCATCGAGCACCCGGAGCCGGGGGATCGATCGCTCCAGCACAGTGACCTGGGCGCCCAGGCCCACAGCCATCCGGGCGGCGTTGGTACCGACCATGCCGCCGCCCAGTATCGTCACCCGGGCCGGGGGTGAGCCCGCCACGCCCGGAAACAACAGGCCCATACCGCCGTTGTGCTTCTGCAGATGCTGGGCGGCCGCCAGGACCGACAGACGACCTGCGATCTCGGACATCGGTGCCAGCAAGGGCAGACCGCCCTGGGCGTCGGTGACGGTCTCGTAGGCAATGGCGGCGCAGCCAGAAGCCTGCAGGCCCGCTGCCTGCGCCGGATCGGGTGCCAGGTGCAAGTAGGTGAAGAGGATATGGTCTGCGGTCAGGCGTGCCCATTCCACCGCCTGCGGCTCCTTGACCTTCACGATCAGCTGCGCGCCCCGGAAGACGTCCTCGGCGTCCGCCGCCAACCGGGCCCCCGACGCCGTGTAGGCTGCGTCCGGAAAGCCCGATCCTTCCCCAGCACCCGCCTGAACCACCACCTCGTGGCCATGGGCGATCAGTTCACGGACGGCGGCGGGGCTCAGCCCCACGCGGTGCTCGTCCGGCTTGATTTCACGGGGAACCCCGATCCGCATGGCGCTCACTCCTCTTGTCCGCCCGGCGTCAGCGCGGGCGAGGGTTAAGTACGCAGTCCGCGAGCCCGTCCCTTCGGACCGTCCCGGCCGCTGCGCCGATCCTTCCGGACCGGCGCTGTACATATGGGCCCGGCTTGGCCGCGCGCCACTTCAGTGGACTGGGAAGTATAGCCGCAAGGCGGGCGGCCTGGGCAGGGGAAAGGCGGTCGGCGCCGACGCTGAAGTTGCGAAGGGCTGCGGCCTCGGCGCCGTAGACGCCGGGACCCCACTCGATGGTGTTGAGATAGACCTCGAGGATCCGGCGCTTGCCCCAGCCGACCTCGATCAGCACGGTGAACCCGGCCTCCAGTCCCTTGCGAAGGTAGGACCTCTGCGGCCAGAGGAAGACGTTCTTGGCGGTCTGCTGGCTGATGGTCGACCCGCCGCGGACCCGGTCCGACCGCGCGTTGCTCGCCCAGGCCGCCTGCATGGCCTCGAATTCGAAGCCGCGGTGGCTGCAGAACCCGGCGTCTTCGGCGGCGATGACGGAACGGACGAGGGCGGGCGAGATCTGATCGATAGGGCGCCAGTCACGCTCGAAACCCTTCCCCTCCAGGGACCTCTGGACCATCAGGATCGTCACAGGGGGCGGAACGAAACGGTAGAGGGCGACAAGGGCGATGGGCAGGCCCACGAACAGCCAGAGGGCCGCCACGAGGATCCTGATCCACCATCGCCTCCGGGGCCGGCCGGTTCTGTCGCCTCGCGCCATGCCTGGAGGATAGGCTATGCCTGCGGCGAGGCAAACGCGCTGACAAGCCTGAGGCGCGGGTGCTAGTCATTCGGCCACGATCGCCGGAGGGACCGGCGCAGGGAGGTCCACATGAAGGTCAGTGAAGCGGTCGAACACCGGGTCTCGATTCGGGCCTTCCGTCCGGAGCGCCCCTCTGCAGAGGTGGTGCGGGGGATCCTGGAGGCGGCGGCCCGGGCACCCTCGGGTGGCAACCTGCAGCCCTGGAAGGTCTATGCCCTGGCCGGTGCGCCCCTGGAGGACCTCAAGGCCCGGGCGGCGGCCAACCCGATGGGCGAGACCCCCGAGTACGAGGTCTATCCGGCGAACCTCTGGGACCCCTTCCGGACCCGTCGATTCCAGAACGGCGAGGACCTGTACGCCACCATCGGCATCCCGCGCGAGGACAAGCCGGCCCGCCTGCGCCAGCTGGCGCGCAACACAGAGCTCTTCGGTGCCCCCGTGGGCCTTTTCTTCTGCCTCGACCGCAAGCTCGGACCTCCGCAGTGGTCGGACCTGGGCATGTACATGCAGACGGTCATGCTGCTGGCGGTGGAGCAGGGGCTGGACACCTGCGCCCAGGAATACTGGGCCCGGTATCCGAAGACGGTGGCCGAGGTCCTTGGCCTGGCCGATGACCACATGCTGTTCGCAGGCATGGCGCTCGGCTGGCGGGACGAGGCCGCCCCCATCAACACCCTGCGCTCGGCCCGGGATCCCTTCGAGACCTGGGGAGACCTGCGGGGTTTCTGAGGCTGGAGCCTGTTCCCTTAAGACGGAACGTCCGAAATCAGAATCTTGATCAACGCCGCAAATGTCGTCGTCAATCGACCCGCCGCCGAGGCGGGCCTTGCGCTCCTGACGGCCGGTGGCGATTTCGCCGATGGCATGATCGCATTCGAAGGACAATGGCTGGGAGCAAACACCTTCCTGTCGTTTGATAAAAAGCAGTGAAGCTGTCGCCGATGCAGAACCGGGAACTGCGCCGCATGTACGACACAGGCGATCACCCTAGCAGCGATCTTTCAGATGTGTTCAGAGTGTCCCAGCCGACGATCTATCGGACTTTGGCAAGGCAGCGGTCTGCAGGCTGAGAGCGCCGGGGTCTTGCACCGTGCAAGCCTCGGTCAGGAAATGAATACTACTTCACACGCTATCGCCCCGGCCCCTTGGCCAGGGCACCATTCCAAGGGGGAAGGTGATGACGGACTGGAAGCGACTGCTTGCCCCGCTGACTCTGATGCTTTTTGCCATGCCGGTGGCGGCGCGCGGCGCCGATCCTTTGCCGTCATGGCATGACACCGGGCCGAAGCAGGCGATTATGGCCTATGTCGGCAAGGTCACCGCGAAAGGTCCTGGCTATGTTGCCCCGGCCGAACGCATCGCAGTGTTCGACAACGACGGAACGCTCTGGCCCGAAAACCCGGTGCCGTTCCAGGCGGCCTATGCCTTTGACGAAATCAGGCGTCGTGCGCCCGCCGAGCCGGCGCTCGCCGCCGACCCGATGGTCCAGGCGCTGCTCGCCGGCGACATGGCGACGCTGCTCGCCGGAAAGCATCATGACGGCTTGCTGCACATCATGGCGCTGACCCATGCCGGGATGACCAGCGATGAATTCAACGCCGCCGTCAGCGCCTGGATGAACACCGCCCGCCATCCAAAGTTCGACCGACCCTATGACCAGCTAACCTATCAACCGATGCAGGAATTGCTTCGCTATCTGCGAGCCAACGGCTTCAAGACGTTCATCGTATCGGGGGGCGGGGCCGATTTCATGCGGGTCTGGAGCGAGCGTGTCTATGGCATCCCACCCGAACAGGTTGTCGGATCGAGCACCCGATCACGCTTTGAAATGCGCGACGGCAGGCCGGTGCTTGTCAAGACGATGGACGCCGTATTCGTCGACGACAAGGACGGCAAGCCCGTGGGCATCCAGCAGTTCATCGGCCGCCGTCCGATCGCGGCGTTCGGCAACAGCGACGGCGACAAGGCGATGCTGGAATATGTCACCATCGGCAATCCGCACCCCAGCTTTGGCATGATCGTCCGCCACACCGATGCGGCGCGCGAGTATCAATATGACGTCAATCCCAAAAGCAGCGGCACATTGGTGGACGCATTAAAGGAAGCGCCGGCGCGTGGCTGGACGGTGGTCGACATGGCGGCCGATTGGCGGACTGTGTTTGCTGACACAGTGCCAGGAGAGAAAGCTGATGTCCGGGTGACCGAACGGCAATGACGGCTGCACCCGCGATTTCCACAGCGGCGGCCGATGCAAGGTTCCTCACCAGCGTCGCGGCGCTGCTCGGAACATTCACCTGACCTGACCAAACCCCATCTAACCCTGCACCTGAGGTTTGACATAGAAGCGCCCGGCACCCTTGCGAAAGCCCAGAATGCCGCCGGTCCGGCAGGCCGTTATCGCCATCGCGTGCCATGCGCTGCTTTCGACCAGCGCAGGCCATGCCTCGCCATTATCGTTCAGCGGCGATTGGACCCAATTCCTCGCCGCATCGGTTGTGGGCAGCGGCGATTTTCGATCCGATAACCGGTTCCCACTTATCGGAACGTGATCTAGAGGTCGAAGACTCCCGCGCCGCCGGCCTCATCGCCCCAGGCAAGCCGCCCGGCCTTCCGGCTGAAGGCCAGGGCCGAGATGGACTCACCCTTTTCAGCCTTGCGCATGTCAATCCGCTGGCCAGTGAGATCGCAGGTCCAGACCCGGCCGTCCTCCAGGCCCGCCGCGACGAGGCGGGAGTTCGGATCCCCTGCCACCCGGGCGACCAGGGCGCTTTCGTCATAGCCGATCTCGGCGGCTTCCTTGCCAAGGGGGCCGGCCGGACCGGAGAAGGGCCAGACAACCGCCCCGTTGGCGCCGGATGTCACCAGCATCTGGCCTTTGGACAGGAAGGCGAGGCTCTTCACCTTCGCCGGATATCCACCCATCTTCAGGTTCTTGTCGTCGGCGACGCGCCAGCCGTGCAGGGCGTTTTCCTGCATGGCGCTCATCAGGAACTTGCTGTCCGGGCTCCAGGCCAGGGCGATGTGACTGCCGGCCCACTTGAGGATCTCCGGCTTCTGCTCGGCGATGCGGGCATACCAGAGCCAGGCTCCCCCGTAGGTGGCCGCTGCCAGCCGCCGGCCGCGCGGATCAAAGGCCAGGTCGGTGACGGACCGCTCGTGGGTGAAGAGGCGTCTGAAGTCCGGGGCCGCGACGTCCCGGACCTGGACCTCGCGCCCCGAAGCCCAGGCGATCAGCCCGGACTGCGGACTGGCCGCCAGGGCGTCGATCCAGCGCCCTGGGGACTTTTCCAGCACCTCGCAACCGGAGGACCGGGTCCAGACCAGGGCGCCATCGTCGCCCCCCGTCAGGAGCCCTTGTCCCGTGGGGTGGACCACGGCGCAGAGGACCGCACCGGCATGGGCCGCGTGGACCTGTCCGTCCTCGCTGCGCACGGTTCCGTCGCCGAGGGCGAACCAGGCCCTGTCATCCGCGTCGAACAGGGCGGCGGTCACAAAAGCATCAAAGGCATGGGTCATTACGCCTCCATACCCCCGCCGGGCGAGACTGGGGAAGGGGTGCATCCGGTTGGGGCTTTACAATCCCGGTCTGATTGGCGATGGGTTTTTCAACGTAGGTGGACGCCGGGGGCGTCCCGTAGGGAAGGAATGTCTCATGGGTGCGAAGCTTGGCGGCGGCGGTAGCGGGCGCTTCGATCTCGGTCAGAACAGCGAGATCAACGTTACGCCCTTCGTCGATGTGATGCTGGTGCTCCTCATCATCTTCATGGTGTCGATCCCTGCCGCCACGGTGTCCATCAAGCTTGACCTTCCGCCGGCCGTGCCGCCGCCGCCGGGGACCAAGACCGAGGAGCCGACGGTCATCAACATCCAGAACGGCGGAATCTTCATCGGCGAATCCGCCACGTCGGTTGACACCCTCCCGGCGGACCTGGCCCGCAAGTTGAACAAGCCGGATCCGACCCAGGAGCGCGTCTACATCCGCGCCAACCGCGACGTTCGCTACGGCGACTTCATGCAGGTGATGAACACCCTTCAGGGCAATGGCTACTTCCAGGTCGCGCTGATCAACGAAGAGCTCTGATCTCACTCCCCAAGTGGAGACAAGAGGCCCGCCCGGGACACTGGGCGGGCCTTTCTGCTTGAGGGCTGGTGCAGCGGGCTAGGCGGCGCAGGCCTCGAAGCCAGCCTTGAGGGTGTCCGGGTCCAGGTTGCGGCCGATGAAGACCAGCCTTGACGTCCGGGTCTCATCTTCGCGCCAGGGGCGCTGCAGGTCGCCTTCGAGGATCATGTGGACGGCTTGGAAGACCAGCCTCCTGTCTTCCCCCGCAACGCTCAAAATGCCCTTGGCCCTGAGGATGTCCGGGCCCTGGGCCTGCAGGACATCATTGATCCAGGCGCTCACCCGGGGCCCATTCATCGGCCTGTCGAAGATCAGGGAGACGCTGGAGATCCCGGCCTCCGCCGCATGATCATGGGCATGGCCGTCAGGGTGATCGTGCCCGTGCCCGTGCCCGTGATGAGGATCGTGATCGTGGTCATGCCCGTGATGGTCGCAGCTTTCGTCGTGGACGTGTCCGGGCTCGCCATGGGCGGGGTTCAGAAACTCGGGCTGGAGCGCTGTAATCCGCTCCAGGTCGAACCCGCCGCGGCCGAGGATCATATCCAGGGGCACATTCGAGCGCTGCGCGCGATGGATGGGGGCGAGAGGGTTCAGCCTGCGGATCCGCGCCTCGATGTCCCGCAGCTGGACCTCGCTCACCAGGTCGGTCTTGTTCAGGATGATCTGGTCGGCAAAGGCGATCTGCTCGACGGCCTCCCGGGAGTCTCCGAGGCGCAGGGGAAGGTGGAGGGCATCGACCACCGTTGTCACGCTGTCCAGTTCGGTACGGGCGCGGACATCATCGTCAACGAAGAAGGTCTGGGCGACGGGCCCCGGGTCGGCGAGGCCTGTCGTTTCAATGATGATGGCGTCGAAGCCACCCTTACGCTTCATGAGGCCGGACAGCACCCGGATGAGGTCGCCGCGCACCGTGCAGCAGACGCATCCATTGTTCATCTCGAAGACTTCCTCGTCGGCACCAACGATGAGGTCGTTGTCGATTCCCACTTCGCCGAACTCGTTGACGATGACCGCATAGCGCCGGCCATGGTCCTCCGAGAGTATGCGGTTCAGGAGCGTGGTCTTGCCGGCGCCGAGGTAGCCGGTAAGGACGGTGACGGGAGTCTTCTGGGTCATGTTCCTTCCTCTAATCCCTCGGGCGGTCCGGGGGAACAGGCCGCGCAACTTGGCCTGGCCGCCTTCATCATGTTACAAAGTTACATGTAGGCCTCCCGGATCCGGGAACGCGCCTTCCTTGCGAACCTTTTCACAGAGCCCCGTCATTCCCAACCTTCGGACCGACCCCGCGCGAAATGAACGTCGGACCTGGCTGGCGGCCCTGCTTGTCGCCGGTGCCTCCGGCATCCAGGTGGCCGCGGGATTCGCCTTTGGATCTGTCGCCCTGATTGCCAATGGGGCGCACTCCGGGGCCCACCTCGCGACCCTCGCCGTAGCGGGTGCCGCCTACCGTGTGACCCGCTGGAACGCAGATAATCCCCGGCTGGCACATGGGGCGGGGCGGATCGGGGACCTCGCCGCCTTCGCCAATGCGGTGCTCCTGGCCCTTGCAGCCTTTGGCCTCGCCGTTGAGAGCCTCACCCGTCTGGTCCGACCGGAGCCGACGGCCTATCCTGCGGCGCTCTACGCAGCAGCGGGCGGGCTGGCGCTAAACCTGCTCTGCATGGCTCTACTGAGGCCGCCTGCCGCCGACCGCAACTCCGACGCGGACTATAATCTGTCGGCAGCGCACCTCCATGTGTCCGCAGATGCGGCGGTATCCGCCCTGACCCTCGCAGGCCTCGCAGCTGCCTGGCGCCTCGGCTGGTCCTGGGCGGATCCCCTGGCGGCCCTCTGCGGCGCGGCCCTGATCGCCCATTTCGCCACCTCTATCCTGAAGCGCGCCGGCGCAGCCCTGCTGGACATTCGCCAGACGCCGGCTCTGGAGGCCGAGATCCTGGGCCGTTTGGAGGCGGCGGGACTCCAGCCACTTGAGGTCCGGGCCTGGCGACTGGGACCGGGCCGGAACGCGGTCTCGGTCAAGCTCGGTATGCCCGATCCAGAGGCGGCGGACCAAGTCCGTCGCACCCTGGTTGACATGCCTGGCGTCAGCCGCATCTCCCTCGACCTCTCCTGACCCCGGACAGCTTGACGCTGAGCCCCGGATCAGTCCTCAACACCCTATGCCCGCGTCCCGAGCCGCCTTCCCGCTGCCCCCGCCGCCACCTGCGCCCGGTCTGCGGGTCCGCAGCCTCGGGGTGTTATGGGGGATCGCGGACGGCCTTTGGGCGGCACCGGGCCTTGTCGCCCGGACCCTGGCCGACCTTCCGTCAGCAGTGCGCCGTGTACCGGAGGCCCTGCTCGACCTGGGGATTGCTGCCCTCCTGCTAGGCTTCCGAAGGCCAGCCGCTACCCTGTCCCTTATCCTGCTGGCCATAGGCGGGCCAATTGCCGCCGCGGCTGCCGCGCCCCTGTTCCGGGACATCGAGGTAACGGCCTTCACCGGCCCGAGGCTGCAATCTGCTTCGAAGCCTGACCCGAACCGCGACCTCGCCAGCAGACCCGCGCCGCCTGCGCCACCGGAAGTCGCAAGCCAGCTCGCCGCGCTGGATCCGGGCTTTCCCCGGGCCGTGGGGATCGCGGTCATGGATGTCCAGACCGGTTGGATCGCCTCGGTACAGGGGGACCGGTCCTTTCCCCAGCAGAGCGTCTCTAAGCTCTGGGTCGCCCTGACCGTCATGGATGCGGTGGATGCCGGCAGGCTGTCCCTCGACCAGGCGGTCACTCTGACGGACACCGACCGCAGCGTTTTCAGCCAGCCCATCACCCACCTGATCGAGAACGGCGTCTACCAGACCTCCGTTGGCGATCTGGTCCAACGCGCCCTGATACAGTCGGACAATGCGGCCAATGATAAGCTGTTGGCCCTCTCCGGAGGTCCCGCCGCTGTGCAGGCCTTCCTGGCCTCCCGGGGAATGTCGGGCATCCGGCTGGCCGAGGACCAGCGGCAACTCCAGTCGAGAATCGCAGGTCTGGTCTGGAGCCCTGAACTTTCCACCTACGGCGCCTTCGAGGCCGCCCGCGCCCGCCTGGACCCGGAGGCCCGGGCCGCGTCCATGACGGCCTATGTCGAGAACCCCTACGATGGTGCCACGCCGGCTGGGGTGGTGCGGGCCCTGGCTGCGCTCCAGCGGGGCGAACTCCTGTCTGAGGCGTCCACCCGGTTCGTCCTCGGAACCCTTAGCCGGACGAGCACGGGCCCGACGCGGCTCCGCGGCGGCCTGGCGCCGGGCTGGCATGCCGCCCACAAGACGGGAACCGGCCAGGACTTCCGGGGCGAGACCTTCGGATTGAACGATGTGGGCCTGATAACGGCGCCGGATGGGCGGACCTACGCGGTGGCGGTCTTTGCGCCTCAGGTCCCCAAGGCCTCGCCGGACCGCCTACAGGTCTTTCAGAAGGTGTCGTCGACCATCGTCGAGCACTGGCGCGGTGGACAGGCCCCGGCCTTCGACCCTGGCTCCACTACCAGGGCCGACTGACCACCCTGCGCGTTGACTCGGCAGGGTGCGTCTGTATAAGAGCCCGCTTCCGTCTGCGGGCTTCCCTGCGGGCGCTTGTTTCATTTCTATTTCTTCGGGACGCCAATCATGTACGCGGTGATCAGGACCGGCGGCAAACAGTACCGGGTCGAACCCGGCGACGTGCTGGTGGTCGAAAAGCTGGGTGGCGAGCCTGGGGCCGACGTGGCCTTCGCTGACGTCCTCATGCTGGGCGACGGCGCGGCCGTCACCATCGGCGCGCCGGTCGTCGAAGGCGCTGCGGTCAACGCCACCCTGATCGAGACCCGCAAGGGCGAGAAGGTCCGGATCTTCAAGAAGACCCGCCGCAAGGGTTATCGCCGGACCCGCGGCCATCGTCAGCCCGAGACGGTCCTGCGCGTGACGTCCATCACGGGTGCCGGCAAGACGGCAGCCTGGGATGGCGTGGTCGACCTGACTCCGAAGGCCCTGCTGGACGCCAAGGCTCGCAACCTGAAGGCCGTTGTCGCCTCCCTGGAAGCGGCGGCACCTGCCGTTGCCCTGGCCGAGGCTCCGGTGAAGGCCAAGGCTCCGGCCAAGGCCAAGGCCGCCCCTGTGGAGGCCACCGAAGCGGCGCCCGCTGAAAAGCCTGCCGCCAAGAAGGCCGCGCCCAAGAAGGCCGCTGCCAAGAAGACCGACGCCGAATAAGCGTCGGAACCCAAGTTTCAGGAGGCCCCCATGGCTCACAAAAAATCCGGTGGTTCCTCGCGCAACGGGCGCGACTCGGCGGGCCGCCGCCTCGGCGTGAAGAAGTTTGGTGGTGAAGCGGTCCTGGCCGGTAACATCATCATCCGCCAGCGCGGCACCAAGTTCTTCCCGGGCGACAATGTCGGCATGGGCAAGGACCACACCCTCTTCGCGACCGCCCACGGCGCCGTGAAGTTCGTCACCAAGCGTGACGACCGCACCTACGTTTGCGTGGAAAACGTAGCCGGCTGACGCGGACCTTCCCACGGTCCGCCTGCCTGGCGGACCGGAGCACCTCCCGAAGCGGGGAGCCCGGACGCCGGGCTCCCCGTTTTCGTATCAGGCCCCCGGCAGAAGGGCCGGGAGGTTCCCGAAATGCGCCCCGTCCAGTTCGATCCCGTCCAGTTCGATCCCGTCCAGTTCGACCCCATCCTCGAGACACCTCGCCTGCGCCTGCGCGCACCCCGCCGCTCTGATGCCACGCGGATCGCCGCTCTGTGCGCCGACTTCGAGGTGGCCCGGACAACCGCCCGGCTTCCCCATCCCTACGCCCTGGCGGACGCTGAAGCCTTCCTGGCCTCTGGCGACGGTCTCGACCCCGCCCGAGAGGCGAGGTTTGTGGTGGATCATCCCGCCGAGGGCCTGGTGGGTTTCCTGTCCTTCTTCGGCGAGCCCGCCCCGGGTAGCGAGATCGGCTACTGGCTGGGTCGCCCCTATTGGGGCGCTGGACTGATGACCGAAGCCGTGAAGGCGGCCCTGGCCTGGGCTGCCCGGGACTGGGGCCGCACCTACGTCCGCGCCTGGCGGCTGGACGAGAACCCGGCCTCGGACGCCGTCCTGGTCAAGGCGGGATTCCTCTATACCGGCGAGCGCCGGCAGACCCTCGTGACCTCCCTCGGCGAGGCCCTGCCTTCCCGTGGGATGATCTGGCTGGCCTGATTTTGCCAGCGGGACATGCTAGGGCGATACCATGAAGTTCCTCGACCAGTGCAAGATCTACATCCGCTCCGGCAATGGGGGCGGCGGTGCCGTGTCCTTCCGGCGCGAGAAGTACATCGAGTACGGCGGTCCGGACGGCGGGGACGGCGGCCGGGGCGGGGATGTCTGGATCGAGGCGGTGGAGGGGCTGAACACCCTGATCGACTTCCGCTATAGCCAGCATTTCAAGGCCGGCACCGGCATCCACGGCATGGGGCGCAACCGCCATGGCGCAGCGGGCGAGGACGTGGTCCTCAGGGTTCCCGTCGGTACGGAAGTGCTGGACGAGGAACGGGAGGCCCTGATTGTCGACCTCGACCACCCCGGCCAGCGCGTCCTCCTGGCCAAGGGCGGCAATGGCGGCTGGGGCAATGACCGCTTCAAGGGCCCGATCAACCAGGCCCCTTACCACGCCAATCCGGGCCAGGACGGGGAAGAGCGTTGGATCTGGCTGAGGCTGAAGCTGATCGCCGATGTCGGCCTCGCCGGCCTTCCCAACGCCGGCAAGTCCACCTTCCTGGCGGCGGCCAGCGCTGCGCGGCCCAAGATCGCCGACTACCCCTTCACCACCCTTGCGCCCAACCTTGGCATTGTCGACCTGTCGCCCGAAGAGCGCTTCGTCATGGCTGACATCCCCGGCCTGATCGAGGGCGCCTCTGAAGGTGCCGGCCTGGGCACGCGCTTCCTGGGCCATGTGGAGCGCACCGCAGTCCTGATTCATCTCGTGGACTGCACCCAGACCGACGTCGCTGAGGCCTGGCGCACGGTCCGTCGGGAGCTGGAGGCCTATGGCGCCGGCCTGGGTGACAAGTCCGAGATCCTCGCCCTGTCCAAGGTCGACGCCCTCGACCCCGATACCCTGCAGATGCAGAAAGAGGCGCTTGAGGCCGCCGCCGGCCGTCCTGTGAGCCTTGTCTCCGGGGTGTCCGGTCACGGTGTCCGGGACCTCCTGCGCGAGGCCGGGCGTCAGGTCCTGGCGCGCCGCGCCGAGGCGAAGACGGCCGGGGAGACTGCGGGAGACTGGCGGCCGTGAGCGGGCTGTCCTCCGCGCGCCGGGTGGTCGTGAAGATCGGCTCGGCCCTGGTCGTCGGGTCGGATGGCGCTCCGGACGCCGCATGGCTCTCCGACTTCGCAGGGGACCTGGCGCGTCTCCGCAGCCGGGGCCAGCAGGTCCTGGTGGTGTCCTCCGGGGCGGTGGCCCTGGGCCGTCGGCGCCTTGGTCTCGGGCGCAAGACCCTGACCCTCCCCGAGAAGCAGGCCTCTGCCGCCGCCGGCCAGTCGGCCCTGGTGCGGGCCTGGGAGGCGGCACTGGAGCCCTACGACCTGCCCGTCGCCCAGGTCCTGCTGACCCGAGACGACACCGAGATCCGCCGCCGCTGGCTGAACGCCCGGGCCACTCTGGAGACCCTCCTCGACCTGGGTGTGGTTCCCGTTGTCAACGAGAACGACACCGTGGTCACTGAGGAGATCCGGTACGGAGACAATGACCGCCTCGCCGCCCGCGCCGCCCAGTTGATCGGCGCCGACCTCCTGGTCCTGCTTTCAGATGTCGACGGCCTCTACACGGCGGACCCCCGGCTGGACCCGGCGGCCGCGCACCTTCCCCTGGTCACGGACCTGGATGCCGGGATCGAGGCCATGGCCAGCGGCGCCAATGCCGCGGCGGGGGTCGGCACCGGCGGGATGGCCACCAAGATCATGGCCGCCCGCATCGCCCGGCAGGCGGGCTGCGCCACCCTGATCACCCTCGGCCGGAGGACCTCCCCTCTCGCCGCGGTGGAGGCTGGTGGCCGGGCCACCCTGATCACCGCTGCCCTCACGCCCCATGCCGCGCGCAAGTCCTGGATCGGCGGCTCGCTTGCGCCCTCGGGGGTGGTCCGGATCGACGCCGGCGCTGCCCGCGCCCTGCGGCGAGGCAAGAGCCTGCTGGCGGCCGGCGTCACCGCCGTCGAGGGCCGCTTTGACAAGGGTGACGCCGTCGTGGTGCGAGACGAGGCCGACCGCGAGGTCGCCCGGGGCCTAAGCCGTTATGACTCCGTGGATGCGGTCCGCATCTGCGGCCTAACCTCTGCAGCCATAGAGGCGGAGCTGGGATACTCCGAGGGTCCCGTGATCCACGCCGATGACCTGGCGGTCTCGGAGTGATCAGGGGAGGGCGGTAATCTTCCGCGCCGCAAGGTCGGCCAGGCGGTCGGCGTCGACGCCCAGGCTCTCCAGCACCTCCCGGGTATGGGCACCCAGGGCTGGGCCCGGCCAGCGTACGCTCCCCGGGGTTTCCGAAAGTCTGGGAAAGGCGTTCTGCATCTTCACCTTGCCGAAGACCGGGTGGTCCACCTCGACGATGGACTGGCGGGCGGCAAACTGGGGGTCTTCGAGCATGTCCGGGGCCCGGAAGATCCGCCCGCAGGGTACGCCGTTGGTCTCTAGCAGGGCCAGGAGTTCAGGAAGCGGCCAGTTGCGCGTCCAGGCGGAAACGATGCCGTCCAGCTCGGCCTGGTTCTCGCCCCTGGCGGCGTGGGTGGCATACCGCAGGTCGGCGGCCAGGTCCTCGCGGCCCATGGTGGCGGCCAGGCGGGCGAAGACGGCGTCGCCGTTTCCGCCGATGAGCAGGCTCTCTCCGTTGGCGCAGGGATAGACATTGGAGGGTGCGATCCCCGGCAGGATGGAACCCGAGCGCTCGCGGACATAGCCGGTCAGGTCGTATTCAGTGACCAGGTTCTCCATGACCGAGAGCACGCTCTCGTAGAGGGCAGCGTCGATCATCTGGCCCCGGCCCGTCCGCTCCCTGTGGTGGAGGGCCATCATGACGCCGATGACGGCGTGCAGGGCGGTCAGGCTGTCGCCAATGGAGATGCCGGCTCGGGCCGGCGGGCGGTCGGGCTCGCCGGTGACATAGCGCAGGCCGCCCATGGCCTCGCCGATGAGTCCGTAGCCGGCCCGCTCCGAGTAAGGGCCGGTCTGGCCGAAGCCTGAGACGCGGGCCATGACCAGGCGGGGATTGCGGGCGGCGAGGGCCTCGTAGCCCATGCCCCACTTTTCCAGGGCGCCGGGGCGGAAGTTCTCGATGAGGACGTCCGCCTGGTCGATGAGGGCCAGGGCCAGCTCCCGGCCTTCGGGCTGGCGCAGGTCGAGGGCCACAGAGCGCTTGTTGCGCCCGATCACAGGCCACCAGGGCGACAGGCCCTTGGGCAGGGACCGGCCCCACTGGCGCATGGGATCGCCTTTGCCCGGGTCCTCGACCTTGACCACGTCTGCCCCGAAGTCGCCCAGCACCTGGCCGCAGAAGGGGCCGGCGATGAGGGTGCCCATCTCCACGACCTTCAGGTCGGACAGGGGTCCCCTCGGGATCTGGTCGGTCATGGCGCGCTCCGGTTCCACTCGCGCGGACCTAGGCCGCAGGCCGGGAAAGGTGTCAATCATGGGCTGCCCCTTTGGCCGCCCCGGGGTTTTCCTTCCGGCCCGACGGGCGTATGCCGCCCTACATGACCCGTTTCGTCCATGCGCCGCCGCCGCCGGTCCTGGTCCCCGTCGAAGGATCAGACGCCCTCTTTCCGGTTCGCCGGGTGCTTTGCGTAGGCCGGAACTACGCCGCCCACCGCCGGGAGATGGGCGGCGACGACCGGGACCCGCCCTTCTTCTTTGCCAAGCCCTCGGACGCCATCATTCCCCCCGGCGACCCGGTGCCCTTCCCGTCGGCGACCGCCAACCTGCATCACGAGATCGAACTCGTCGTCGCCCTGAAGTCCGGCGGCGAGGACATCCCGGTCGACCGGGCCCTTGAGACGGTCTTCGGTTTTGCGGTCGGCGTCGACTTGACCCGCCGGGACCTGCAGGCCCTGGCCAAGGACAAGGGCCAGCCCTGGGAGGCCGCCAAGGGCTTCGACGCCTCGGGGCCGATCTCCGCCATCCGGCCCTGGTCGGGCGCGCCGCCCCAGGGGGCCATCCGCATCTCGGTCAACGGCGACGTGCGGCAGGACGCCGTCGTGGCGGACATGATCTGGAACGTGGCCGAGATCATTTCCGAAGCCTCCCGACTCTGGGCCCTGAAGGCCGGCGACCTGATTTTCACCGGGACGCCGGAAGGCGTTGGGCCCCTGCACAGGGGCGACCGGGTCGAGGGCGAGGTCGAGGGCGTCGGCGTCCTGGTCTTCCTGTTGGACTAACCCTCATGCCCCTGACCCTCTACAGCTTCTGGGCGGCGACCGCCCCCTACCGCGTCCGCATCGGCCTTGCCCTCAAGGGGTTGGACTTCGACGTTGTCCCAGTGGACCTGCGCGCTGGCGATCAACACAGCGAGGCCTACCGGGGCCGCAACCCTCAGGGCCTGGCGCCGGCCCTCGAGACGGAGGCTGGCGACCTCCTGACCCAGAGCCTGGCCATCCTGGAATGGCTGGAGGAGACCCATCCGGAGCCCGCCCTCCTGCCGGCGGACGCCTTGGGCCGGGCGCGGGTGCGCGCCATGGCCGCCATCGTCGCCTGCGATATCCATCCCCTGAACAATCTCCGCGTCCACAAGGCCCTGCAGGGACTGGGGGTCTCCCGCGAGGGCGTCACAGCCTGGTCCGCCCGATGGGTGAGTGACGGCTTCGACGCGCTAGAGGCCCTGGTCGGACGGCACGGGGCGGGATTCGCCTATGGAGCGACCCCGACCCTCGCGGACTGTCTCCTGGTCCCGCAGGTCTACGCCGCCGCACGGTACGACCTCGACATGTCCCGCTGGCCCGCCCTGAAGGCTGTCGCCGGGCGCGCCGCCCAACATCCAGCCTTCGAGGCTGCCCATCCGCGAAACCAGCCGGGAGCGCCGAGTCCCTGAATGCTTAATGACCTCAAGGCCAACAATCGTCGCTGGGCTGCGGCCAAGCTGTCCGTGGACCCCGGCTTCTTCCAGCGTCTCGTCCGCCAGCAAAGCCCGGAGTACCTCTGGATCGGCTGCGCCGACAGCCGGGTGCCGGCCAACGAGATCGTGGGCCTCGATCCCGGTGAGCTCTTCGTGCACCGGAATGTGGCCAACCTCGCGCCGCCTCAGGACGCCAACTACCTTTCGGTCCTGCAGTTCGCCGTGGATGTCCTGAAGGTCCGGCACATCATGGTGGTGGGCCATTACGGCTGCGGCGGCGTGGCCGCAGCGGTAGACGGCAAGCGCCGGGGCCTCGTGGATCACTGGCTCCACCCGATCCGCGAGATCTATGCGGAAAACCGGACCGAACTGGAGAGCCTGGGGGACGGCCCGCGACTGGACCGGCTCTGCGAGCTGAACGTCATCCGCCAGGTGCGCAATGTCGCCTCGGACGTCTTTGTGCAGGACGCCTGGGCGCGGGGCCAGGAGGTCAACGTCCACGGATGGATCTATGCCATCCACGACGGCCTGCTGACCGACCTTGCCGTCACTGTGTCCGACCCCGCCGGGCTTGAGACCCTGCAGCCCGGGGTCAGGCCAGCTTGATCTCCCGCAGCCTCTGCTGGAGGAAGGCTTCGGCGGTGATGGGTTCGGGGAAGGCGTCCGGCCGATCCGCCGTGATGCATTCGGGCAGGGTGCGGACCTCAAAGTCCGGCCGGAAGTGCAGGAAGAAGGGCGTCGAATAGCGTGACACGCCCCGCCGCTCCGGCGCCGGGTTGACGACCCTGTGAATGGTCGAGGGCAGGACCCGGTTGCTCAGCCTCTCCAGCATGTCGCCGATGTTGCAGACTAGGGATCCCGCCGGCGGATTGACCGGCAGCCAGCGGCCGTCGTGATCCAGGACCTCGAGCCCGGCCTCCTCGGCGCCGAGCAGCAGGGTGATGACGTTGATGTCTCCATGGGCACCGGCCCGGATGTTGGGCCCGTCCGGCGGGACCGGCGGATAGTGCAGGAGGCGCAGTATGGAGTTGCCATCCTGGACCGGGTCATCGAACCAGCCCCGCGGCAGGCCCAGGTAGACGGCCAGGGCCTGGAGCACCCTCAGGCCGAAGTCCTCCAGGGCGCTGAACAGCCAGGAGATCTCTTCGCGGAAGGCGGGGACCTCGGCCGGCCACACATTCGGCGGCATGACCGGGGCGTAGGCGTGGCCCGCCGGCAGGTCCCGGCCCATGTGCCAGAACTCCTTGAGGTCGAAGTGCTGGGAGTCCTTGGCGGTCTCCACGCCAAAGGGGGTGTAGCCCCGCTGGCCGCCCGCGCCGGTGACGTAGTGGCGCTTGACGTCCTCGGGCAGGGCGAAGAAGGCTCGCCCGGCGGCCAGGGCCCGGTCGATCCGGGGCAGGTCCAGGTCGTGATGGGCGATCACGCAGAACCCGTAGCGGACGAAGCTGTCGCCCAGGCGACGGGAGAAGCCCTCGAAGTCGGCGGCCCATTCGTGGAAGTCCACCGGCGGCAGGCCGGAAGGGGAGGCGGTCTGGCTCATGTTCGCCTCCTACACCCCGGCGAGGCCCCGCGACAATCCGGAGGCGCAACAGGGCGTCCGGGACGTTTTCAAATGCTGCAATGCAGCGTAGTGTGAGGACATGGCGACCAAGATCCAATCCGATGCGGCCACCGCCCTCGCTGGCCTGCTGTTTGACGGCATGACCGTGATGGCCGGGGGCTTTGGCCTCTGCGGCATCCCCGAGAACCTCATCCTGGCCATCCGGGAGTCCGGGGTAAAGGACCTGACCGTGGTCTCGAACAACTGCGGCGTTGACGGCTTCGGCCTCGGCCTGCTGCTGGAGAACGGCCAGATCCGCAAGATGATCAGCTCCTACGTCGGCGAGAACGAGCTGTTCGAGCGGCTCTACATCGAGGGCAAGCTGGAGGTGGAGTTCACGCCCCAGGGCACCCTGGCCGAGCGCATCCGGGCCGGCGGCGCCGGCATCCCGGCCTTCTTCACCCGCACGGGGGTGGGCACGGTGGTGGCCGAGGGCAAGGAGACCCGCGAGTTCGACGGCGAGACCTTCCTCATGGAGCGGGCGCTGAAGGCGGACCTCTCCATCGTCAAGGCCTGGAAGGGCGACGCCGCAGGCAACCTGATCTACCGGAAGACGGCGCGGAACTTCAATCCGATGATGGCGACGGCGGGGCGCGTCTGCGTGGCCGAGGTCGAGGCCCTGGTCGAGACCGGAAGCCTGGACAAGGACATGATCCACACGCCCGGTGTCTACGTGCACCGCATACTCAAGGGGCCTGCCTACGAGAAGCGCATCGAGCGCCTGACCACCCGTCCCCGCAGCGAGAAGGCGAGCGCCTGATGCCCTGGACCCGCGACGACATGACCGCCCGGGCGGCGCGCGAGCTGAAGGACGGCTTCTACGTCAACCTCGGCATCGGCATTCCCACCCTGGTGGCCAACCACATTCCGCCCGGCGTTGAAGTGACCCTGCAGTCCGAGAACGGCATGCTGGGCATGGGCCCCTATCCCTTCGAGGGGGAGGAGGACCCCGACCTGGTCAATGCCGGCAAGATGACCATCAGCGAGCTGGACGCCTCGTCCTATTTCAACAGCGCCGAGTCCTTCGCCATGATCCGGGGCGGGCACATCGACCTTTCGGTCCTGGGCGCCATGCAGGTGGCGGCCAATGGCGACCTCGCCAACTGGATGGTCCCCGGCAAGATGGTCAAGGGCATGGGCGGCGCCATGGACCTGGTGGCCGGGGTCAAGCGGGTCATCGTGGTCATGGAGCACAGCGAGAAGTCCGGCCGGTCCAAGCTGGTGCGCGAATGCACCCTGCCCCTGACCGGCAAGGGCGTGGTCGACCTGTTGATCACCGATCTTGGCGTCTTCGACATCGACCGCGGCCGCTCGGCCGTGCGACTTGTGGAGCTTGCGCCAGGTGTTACGCTTGACCATATCCGGGCGCATACCGAGGCGGACTTCGTCACCGATCTCGCCTGATCCCTCCGGAGTCTGGAGACGCCCGATGCGATCGATCCTGGTCCTGTTCCTTTTCCTCGCCCTCGGGGGTGCCGCGCCGGCGCCGACCCCTGGCCTCAAGACCTCGGTCTTCGCGGGCGGCTGCTTCTGGTCGGCCGAGCACGGCATGGAGAAGGCGCGTGGCGTGGTCGACGTGGTGGTCGGTTATTCGGGCGGGTCCCGGCGCAACCCCACCTACGAGGATCATGAGGGTCACCTGGAGGCGATCCGGGTGACCTGGGACCCGGCCCGGACGACCTACGCCGATCTGGTCGCCGCCTTCTTCCGGAACATCGATCCCACGGACCCCAATGGCCAGATCTGTGACATCGGTCCCAGCTACCGGACGGCGGTCTTCGTCGCGGACGACGTCGAGAAGCGCGTGGCCGAGCAGGTCAAGACCGACGTGGCCAGACAGATCCGGCGCCCGGTCGCCACCCGGATCCTGCCACGCTCCACCTTCTGGATGGGCGAGGGCTACCACCAGAACTATGCAGCCAAGAATCCCGGCCACTACAATCGCTATCGGGTCGGTTGCGGTCGCGACGCGCGGATCCAGGCTGTATGGGCGGGTCGGGGCTGAACGGCACCCGCAGAGCAGGCACGCCGGGCCTCAAGCGTGGCGATTTTGCAGCAGTCCGCTAAGTGAATCAGACTGTCAAAAAACCGTCACCCCAAATGTGACATTCGGGAGTTATAAGGTCGCCCAACCAGTCGAGGCAGGCTGCAGGCCGAAGTGATCCTATGGAGGGGTATCCATGATGTCTACGAGAATGCTCGCAAACAGCGCGGCAGTCGCCGCCCTGATGTGCGCTATGGCCGTTCCGGCCTTTGCGCAGGAAACCACCAGCGCCGTCCGTGGACGCATCACTGACGGCTCCGGCGCGGCTGTCGCGGGTGCCACCATCAGCATCACGCACGTGCCCACCGGCACCACGGTGAACACCCTTTCTGGCCCCGACGGGTACTACACCGCCCGCGGCCTCCGCGTCGGCGGTCCGTACACGGTCCAAGCGACCGCCTCAGGCCGGTCCGAATCGTCGAGTGTCCAGTCCGTGGGCGTCGGTGCACCCGTCACCGTCAACATCGCCCTGAACGCCAACGAGGTCGAGGAGGTGGTGGTCACCGCCGCCCTGGCCAAGCGTGCAGAGAACGGCGGGCCGACCTCCAACTTCGGCCTCGGCGACATCCAGGACCTGCCCAGCCTGAAGCGCGACCTCAAGGACGTCGCCCGCCTCAACCCCTTTGTCACTCTGGATCCGTCCAACCTCGACGCCGTGATCGCTGGAGGTGTGTCCAACCGCTTCAACAGCCTCACCGTCGACGGCGTGAAGCAGAACGACGATTTCGGCCTGAACAACAACGGCTACCCCACCCAGCGCAGCCCAATCTCGCCTGACGCTGTCCAGGCCTTGTCGGTCAACCTCGCGCCCTACTCGGTGCTCTACAACGACTTCCAGGGTGCCAACATCAACGTGGTCACGAAGTCGGGGACCAACGACTTCAAGGGCTCTTTCCTCTACGAGTATTCCGACGAGGACTTCATCGGTGACAAGGCCAACGGCCAGACCTTCACCAATATCTTCGAAGAGAAGTCCTGGGCCGCCACCCTCGGCGGGCCAATCATCAAGGACAGGCTCTTCTTCTTCCTGTCCTACGAGCAGTTCGACGCAGAGCGCGGCACGATCGCGGGTCCCGTGGGGTCGGGCAAGCCGGTCATCGCCGGCAACCCCACCGCCGCTATCCCCTTCATCACGCCGGCGCAGGTAACCCAGGTCCAGGACATCCTGAAGAGTGTCTATAGTTACGGTGTTGATACTGACAGCTCGATCCTCGACAATCTGGCCCTGCCGGAAGAAGATACCAAGAAGCTTGTCAAGCTCGACTGGAATATCACGGACAACCACCGCGCCGCCTTCACCTGGCAGTCTACTGCAGGCACCCGCCTGATCGAGGGTAATCGCTCATCCTCAACCCAGCTGGCGCTTTATTCCAACTACTACACCAAGGGCGATGACCTGACCGTCTATACGGCCCAGATCAACTCGGAGTGGACCGACAACCTCCGCACCGAGCTGACGGCCACCCAGAAGGAAGTTGCGACCCTGCAGATCCCGGTCGGCGGCGTCTCTGGCAACGCCTCGGGCAATGGCGATGAGGCGGCAGAGTATGGCCAGTTCTCCATCGGCGCTAACCCGGCGGTGCCCGGTACGGGCACCCGGATCCTCGCGGGTCCGGACATCTCGCGTCACGCCAACCAGCTTGAGAACACCGTCAAGACCTATCGCGCCCGGGTCTTCTATGACCTCGGCGACAACGAGTTCGCCGCTGGCGTCGAGATGGAGAACCTTGAGGTCTACAACCTCTTCGCCCAGCGCACCGAAGGCGAGTTCACCTTCAACAGCGTGGCGGACCTCCAGAGCAAGAACCTGAACCAGCTCGGCTACCAGAACGCCATTGTCGACGCGAACGGCGACGGCGTACGGAACGAGAAGGACCTGGCCGCCCAGTTCGACTACGACACCTGGAACTTCTACGCCCAGGACACCCTGCGGATCACGCCGAACCTCAGCGTGACGGCCGGCGTCCGCTACACCCAGCTGAGTCAGGATGACCAGCCGCGGGCCAACCCCTACTTCCTCGAGCGCTATGGATTCTCCAACTCGGAGAACCTGGACGGCAAGTCGGTCGTACTGCCGCGCCTCAGCTTCGACTGGCGGCCGGACTATGAGGCCAACTTCGGGGCCGTGGGCGTCAGCGGCTTGCGGGTGACCGGGGGCTTAGGCCTCTTCTCCGGCGGTGCTGCCACCGTCTGGGTGTCGAACAGCTTCTCCAACACCGGCGTCCTGGGCGCCAGCGTCTCCTGCCTGCGCAACGCCACCAGCTCGGCCTGCGGCCTCGCCGCTGGCACGACGGATAACGCGATCCTGGCCCAAGTCACCAGCTTTGCGGACCTGCCGACGGCGCTGGAGGCCCTGCTCGACCCGACCAAGCCCAACATCATCAACATCCAGCGTTCGGCCGGTACTAACGGCATCGACCCAGGCTTTCAGCCGATCCAGACTTGGAAGAGCAGCGTGACCTTCGCTGGCGACCTGAACCTGGGCTGGCTGGGAGACAACTACGAGTTCACCGTGGACTACCTGCGTGGCGACGTCGAAAAGGGAATCCTCTGGAAGGACTATCGCGGCGGCCTCTCCCCGGTCGCCTACGCCCCCGACGGCCGACCGATCTATCGCCGGAACGCCGAGCGCGGCCTCTTCGTCACCGGCGTCGCCTCTTCCGATAACGGAAACGACATGGTCCTGACCAACACGGACCAAGGCTTCCAGCAGGCCTGGGCCTTCAGCCTCTCCAAATCCTGGGACTCCGGCTTTGACAGTAGCTTCAGCTACACCCTGACCGATGCCAAGGACGTGAACCCGGGCACCAGTTCGGTGGCCTTCTCGAACTGGGCCGGAGTGGCGACGGCAGACGTGAACAATCCGGGCCTGGCGACCTCGAACTACGAGATCAAGCACTCGTACAAGCTGCGCCTGTCCTGGACCCGGGAGCTTTGGGAAGACAACAAGTCCAACGTCTCGCTGTTCATGGAGCACCGGTCGGGTCTGCCCTACAGCTTCGTCTACAACCTGTCGAGCCCGGCCTCGATGTCCACCTTCGGCGACGGCGCCTCGAACCGCCAGCTGTTCTACGTCCCGCAGGTGGACAGCTCGGGCAACGTGACCCTGACCAGCGACCCGATCATCGCCTACGCGACGGGCTTCGACATGGCGGCCTTCAACGAATACCTGAAGGGCGTCGGCCTGACCGATCACGCCGGCAAGATCTCGCCCCGGAACGGCTTCCGCTCGGATGACGTGACCCGCTTCGACCTGCGCCTGAGCCAGGAACTGCCAGCCTTCGTGCCGAACGGCGCCAAGCTCAAGCTGTTTGCCGACTTCATCAACTTTGGCAACATGCTCAACGATGAGTGGGGCGTCCTCGAGCAGGTGGACTTCCCCTATACGGCGCCCATCGTCGGGGTCAGCCTCGCGGGCGGCAAGTACACCTATTCGAACTTCCGGCCGGCGGTGAAGACGCTGTCCAACTCGGACGCGCCGAACCGGTCGCTCTGGCAGGTCAAGTTCGGCCTGAGATACGCGTTCTAGAATTGGCCCCGGCTGCGCCGGGGGCCTGACGGAGATCGGGGCGGTCCGGCGACGGGCCGCCCCTTTTTCATGCGCCGGCTTGACGCCGGGGCCTGCCTCGCCCATCTCCCCGCGTCCCTTGAGGGAGAACCGCGCCATGTCCCGTCCCGTCCCCGCTGAGTGGGCCCCGCACAGGGCCATGTGGCTCGGCTTTCCCAGCCATGAAGACCTGTGGGAGGACAATCTTGCGCCCGCCCAGGACGAGGTCGAGGCCCTGGCCCGGGCCCTGGCTGGCCCGGGCGGCGAGCGGGTGCGCCTGATGACCGGTTCCGACGCAGGCGAGGCTGAGGCCCGCCGGCGGCTGGACGGCGTCACCGGCATCGAGATCGTCCCCGGCCGGTTCGGAGACGTCTGGCTGCGCGATACTGGGCCCATCTTCCTGGGCCCGGAGGCCTGCGTCGGGTTCCGGTTCAACGGCTGGGGCGGCAAGTACGACCTGCCACACGACGATGAAGTGGCGGCCCAGGTCGCCGGGACCGCCGGTGCGACCCTCCTGCAGAGCGAGGCGGTGCTGGAGGGCGGCGCCCTGGACCACGACGGCGAGGGAACGGTGCTGACCACGCGCCAGTGCCTGCTCAACCCCAACCGCAACGCCGGCTGGACAGAGGCGGTGGCCGCCGCCGCCCTCGCCCGGGACCTGGGGGCGCAAAAGGTGCTCTGGCTCGGCGACGGGCTCCAGAACGATCACACGGACGGGCATGTCGACAACCTGGCGCGGTTCGCGGCGCCCGGGGTGGTCGTCTGTCCCATGGCCTTCGGGCGCGGGGATCCCAACGCCGGGGTCTACGGCGCCGCGGCGGAGGCGCTCGCCGAGATGACCGACGCCGCCGGCCGCCGCCTTCGGGTGGTCCGGATCCCGTCGCCTGGCTGGATCGAGGCCGGAGGTGTCGGCGGGGTCCCCGCCAGCCACATGAACTTCATCATCGCCAACCAGGCCGTGATCCTGCCAGTGTATGGCGAGGGCCTTGCGGCCAGCCTGGCCGCCCAGGGCCTTGCGGAAGTCTTCCCGGACCGGAAGATCATTCCCCTGACGTCCAACGCCCTGCTCACCGGCGGTGGATCCTTCCACTGCATTTCCCAGCAGGAGCCGGCCTGATGCCCCGAATGCTCACCGTCGCGACCCTGCAGAGCGCCTACGGCGCCGACCGGGGTGCCAACATCGCCCGCACGGCCGACCTGATCCGGCAGGCGGCGGACAAGGGCGCCCAGGTCATCCTGCCCTCGGAACTCTTCCAGGGCCCCTATTTCTGCGTAGCCCAGGAGGAGCGCTGGTTCGCCGAGGCCCATCCCTGGCGCGAGCATCCCTGTGTCACCGCCCTGGCCCCCCTGGCGGCCGAGCTGGGGGTGGTCCTGCCCATCTCCATCTTCGAGCGCGAGGGGCCGCACTACTTCAACAGCCTGGTCATGGTCGACGCTGACGGGTCCCTGCTGGGCCTCTACCGAAAGAGCCATATCCCGGACGGTCCCGGCTACATGGAGAAGTACTACTTCCGGCCCGGCGACACCGGCTTCCGGGTCTGGGACACCCGCTTTGGGCGCGTCGGCGCCGGCATCTGCTGGGACCAGTGGTATCCGGAATGCGCCCGGGCCATGGCCCTGATGGGGGCCGAGGTCCTGCTCTATCCCACGGCCATCGGCTCGGAGCCCCATGACGACAGCCTCGACACGGCCGCGCCCTGGCGCAGGGCCATGCAGGGCCATGCCGTCTCCAACGTGATTCCCGTGGTGGGCGCCAACCGCACCGGCTTCGAACCCTGGGACGGCTATCCCGGCGGTGGCCAGAGGTTCTATGGCTCCAGCTTCATCGCCAATCACCGAGGGGACCTGGTGGCGGACATGTCGCGGGATGAGGAGGGCGTCGCCCTTGCTACCTTCGACCTAGACTTCCTGGCCGGCCACCGGGCGGCCTGGGGCTTCTTCCGGGACCGGCGGACGGACCTCTACGGGGCCCTCACCGCGCCGCGGCCGGCGTGATCGTCACCGACCGCCTGGTCCTGCGCCCCTGGAGGGACGCCGACCGCGCCGCCTTCGCGGAGATCAATGGCGACCCCCGGGTCCATGACTGGCTGGGCGGCCCCATTTCGGCCGAGGCGAGCGACGCCCTGATCGACCGGATCAATGCCGGGATCGATGTGCAGGGCTTTGGCCTCTGGGCTGCGGAGCGGCGTGCGGACGGGCGACTGGCAGGGATGATCGGCCTCTCCCGGGTAGCGGCGAGCGACCTGCCTGTCGGCCCCTGCGTGGAGATCGGCTGGCGTCTGCACCCGGACCTCTGGGGCCAGGGCCTCGCCAGCGAGGGCGCCCGGGCGGCCCTGGACTGGGGGTTTGGCGCAGGGGACCTGGAGGAGATCGTGGCCTTCACGGCAGCGACCAACCTGGCCTCCCAGGCGGTCATGCGCCGGATCGGGATGGTCCCCGACCCGGCGCGGGACTTCGACCATCCGCGCCTGGCGCAGGACCATCCCCTGCGCCGGCACGTGGTCTGGACGGCGAGGGTCTAGCGCAGGACCGTCAGGCCGTTGCGGATGACGGTGACGTTGCGGGCCTTCACCCGGGCCTCGAACGAGATGTTTTTCCCGTCCTTCCAGATGTCGACCGTGATCACGTCGCCCGGGAAGACCGGCGAGGAAAACCGGGCCTGGTGCGAGTAGATCTGGTCCGGGTCAAACCCGGTCACCGCCTGGAGCACCGCCCGGCAGGTGATGCCGTAGGTGCACAGGCCGTGCAGGATCGGTCGATCGAAACCGGCCCTCTTCGCCACGCCGGGGTCGGAGTGGAGGGGGTTCCGGTCGCCGTTCAGCCGGTAGAGCAGGGCCTGGTCCTCGCGGGTGGAGAAGTCGACCGAGATGTCCGGCGCCCGGCTCGGCACCGCATGGGGCTCGGGAGCGCCTTCCGAGGGGCCGCCGAAGCCGCCATCGCCGCGGGCGAAGGTCGATCCGGTCAGGGTGGCGACCTTCTCGCCCTTCTCGTCGGTCCAGACCGTCTCGTTGATGATCACCGCCCCCTTGCCCTCGCCCTTGTCGTAGGCGCCGACGGTGCGGCCTTCGGCAGTGAAGGTCCCGCTGGTCGGCAGGGGCTTGTGGAGCTCGACCTTCTGCTCGCCGTGGACGACCATCAGGAAGTTGATCTGGCTGGGCCGGTGGCCGGCGGGCATTTCCGGGGCCGGACCCGATGCCCCGCGCAGGGCCGCCGCCAGGACGGTTGCGGCGGTCGGCACGACCTTCAGCCCCTTCTCGTAGACGAAGGCCAGCTCGGTCTCGTCCATGGGGTCCTGACCCAGGCCAATGCCGAGGGCGTAAAGCATCACGTCCTTGTCGCCGTAGGAAAACGTCCGCGGGGCGGTGCGCTGCTGAAGGATGTCCGGATAAAAGATGGCCATGAAATCGTTTCCTCTCCACGGGCGGGTGCACCGCCGGTTCTTATGGCTCGATTGAAGCGGCTCGGCCCCGCCGGCGCAAGCTGCAGCAGGCCCGATTTGCGGCCAAACCTGCAATCGGTTAGAAGCGGCGACCTTCGCAGCAGAGGCTAGGCCCCGGCTGTGTTCTGAACGCGCCCTCTAGACTGCAGGCATCCCATGGCGACCCCCACAACGCTCTCCCGCGGCGGCCAGATTTCCGGCACCGTCCTTTTCTACAACAATCCGGAGCCGCTCTCCCCCGACCTGCACAAGGGCCTGGGCGTCAAGCGCCTGGACGGCCCCTT
>CAMCIK010000007.1 GCA_945874825.1 Phenylobacterium deserti
GTCATTGCCCCCGCCGCCGAGGATGAGGTCATTGTCCGCCCCGCCCGAGATCGTATCCGAGCCGGTTCCCGCCGACAGGGTGTCGGCGCCGGAGTCCCCGGTCAGGCTGTTGGCGCCCGACCCGGCCGACAGGCTGTCGGCGCCGTCGCCGCCCAACAGGGTGTCGGCGCCGGTTCCCGAGCGGATCGTGTCTGCACCCGAGCCGCCATCGGCCAGGTTGGCCCCGTCACCGGCCGTCAGGGTGTCGACGCCGTCACCGCCCATCAGGGTGTCGTTTCCACTCCCGGAAACCAGGGTGTCGGACCCAAGGTCGCCCGCGACATTGTTGTCACCGTCGCTGGCCGAGAGGCTGTCATTGTCCTGGCCGCCCATCAGGGTGTCGGCCCCGGTTCCGCCGATCACCGTGTCGGCGCCGAGGTTCCCGTTGGACCAGTTGGCACCAATCCCAAGAACGATCAGGTCGGCGTCGCGTCCCCCATGGACGGTGTCATTGCCCTCCCCGCCCACCAGGGAGTCCGCGCCGGCGTTCCCATGGATGAAGTCGTCGCCATTGCCCCCGTTGAAGGTGTCGTCGCCTTCGTCGCCAAAGAGGCCGTCACCAAAACCCGAGCCCTGGACACAGTCGGCGCCCGTCGTGCCGGGATAGAGCATGGAGCCGTCAGGGAAGTTGATCTGGCCGGTGTAACCGCCGTGGCCCGCCAGGGACGCCTGGGGAAAGTCCCGGGAGGTCCCGTTGTAGGCCAGGGTGATCTTGGCGGGGATCAGGGGGCTGGGCGGAATGCCCGAACCCCCTGAGGCCGGGGTAAAGGTCACCCGCACCTGGGAGGCCGTGGCGCCTGGCGTCGCGAAGGTCAGGGTGTCGAAGGCCGCGAAGGCTGCAGCCTGGTCGGTGGTGATGGTCTCGAAGGTGTAAGCTGTCACGCTTCGCCTCCCAGCGCCTGAGGGTCGTCCGTACGCGGCCTGGCGCGCTCCGGGGCGGGTCCCCGAATCAATTGCACATTACGCGGAGGAAGTTGGGACGCAAGCGCCCAGCCGGATTGGGGGGCCGGTGGGGCGGTTCTGCGGCCTGACTGTTGCACGTCGGAAACGAAAAGGGCCGCCCCGAAGGGCGGCCCGATCCGTTCGTCCAGAACCTGGACTTAGGCGACGAAGTCGCCGGTCACCGGAGCGGTAGCCGTGTTCAGCTGCAGCACGGTGTCGATGACGTTGTCGGCGTTGGTGTCGGCGAAGACGTAGGACACCGAACCGATGGTGGCGGTCACGATGTTGGAAGTGCCCGCACCGATGACGCCCGTGGCCGCAACCAGGGCTGCCGCGTAGTCCACCGGCGTTGACGTCAGAGCTTCCACTGCACCCGTCACGCCGATCGCCAAGGTATCGGTGAGCGAGACGAAGTCCGTGATGGTCTCAAGCGAGCCGACGGTCGTGGACGAGGCGTCACCCGCAGCGAAGACGAACCTGTCGGCACCCGCACCACCCGTGAGGGTATCGGAGCCTGCACCACCGGTGATGGTGTCAGCACCGGCACCGCCCGTGATGTTGTCGTTCCCGGCGTTGCCGAAGAGCGAGTCCGCACCGGCGCCAGAGGTGACGATGGTGTCAGCACCGTCGCCGCCGATGCCGGTGTCGGCACCGGTTCCGAGGGTGATGCTGTCATCGCCAGCTCCGCCGTCGACGCTGTCGGTCCCGTTGGCACCCGAGATGGTGTCGTTGCCGTCACCGCCCGTGATGATGTCGTTGCCCGTGCCGGCCGTGATCGCATCCGCGCCAGTCGCGCCATCGATCCGGTCGTTGCCGCCGCCGCCCGTGATGGTGTCGGCACCGTCACCTGCAGAGAGGCTTTCGTTGCCAGCGCCGCCGGTGATGGCGTCATTGCCGGCGTCACCCCAGAGGGTGTCGTCGCCGCCGCCCGAGGACACAACGTCGTTGCCGTCACCGCCCTTGATCTTCTCAGCACCAGCGCCACCCGCGAGGGTGTCGTTGCCGGCATCGCCCGTGATGGACGAGGCACCCAAACCACCGGTGATGTTGTCGCCACCATCGCCACCGATCAGGGTGTCGAGGCCGTTGACCGAGGTCAGGGTGTCGTTACCGAGGCCGCCCGTCACGTAGTCGACGCCAGCGCCGCCCGTGATGTTATCGTTACCTTCGCCGCCGTCCGCCAGGACCGAGCCGGCCGCATTGGCCGCCAGGTTCAGGGTGTCGTCGCCGAGGCCGCCCACGAGGGTGGCACCGCCGACAGCCGTTCCGGAGGTGATGGTGTCGTTGCCAGCACCCGCATCGACCGTATCCGCGCCGTTGCCGCCGCTGATGTCGTCGTTGCCGTCACCGCCCGTGAGGGTGTCAGCGCCGCCGAGCGACACGAGGGTGTCGTTGCCCAGGCCGCCAGCGACGTTGTTCGCGCCCGCGTCGACGTTGATGTTGTCATCGCCGTCGTCGCCAGTGGCCACGTCGTTGTCAGCGCCGCCGGTGATGACGTCGTTGCCGGCGCCGCCCGTCAGGGTGTTGTTGCCGGTGTCACCCGCGAGGGTGTCTGCACCCATGCCGCCATTCACGTTGTCGTTGCCAGCGCCGGCCGCGACATTGTCGTTGCCGTCGCCACCCGTGATCACGTCGTTACCGCTGGTGGTGGTCACGGTGTCGTTGCCCGCACCCACGTCGACGGTGTCGTTGCCGCCGCCGCCGGTCACGGCGTCGTTGCCATCACCACCCGACAGGGACTCATTGCCCGTACCGCCCGCAACAGTGTCGTTGCCAGCATCGCCGGTAACGGTGGAAGAACCGTTGTTCGAGGTCAGGTTGTCATCGCCGGCACCGCCGGTGATGGCCGAGGCACCCGTGCCGTTGTCGCCGAGGACGGTGTCGTTGCCAGCGCCGCCGTCAATGACATCCGCGCCCGTACCGCCCCCGCCATTGGACACGATCCGGTCGCCGTCGTCCCCACCAAGGAGGGTCTCCGCGCCCGTGCCGCCCGTGATGGTGTCAGCACCGAGGTCACCCGACACGTAGTTGGCGCCAGCGCCAGCCGTGATGTCGTCATTGCCCTGGCCACCGAGGATGGTGTCGGCACCCGTGCCGGCGGTGATGGTGTCGGCACCGAGGTTGCCGTGCACGTAGTTGGCACCGTCGGACCCGACGATGTTGTCGTTGCCCTGGCCGCCCAGCAGACTGTCAGCGCCCGTACCACCGGTGAGGGTGTCGTCGCCGACATTGCCGTTGATGCTGTCCGCGCCGCCACCGCCGTTGATGTCGTCGTTGCCGTCGCCGCCCGCGATGACGTCCGCGCCCGTACCCGAAGCGATCGTATCGGCGCCCGCGCCGCCATCCACATTGTTAGCGCCCGAACCGGCGTTGATGTTGTCGTTGCCGTCGCCGCCGACGATCATGTCCGCGCCCGTGCCGCCGGTGACGGTGTCCGCGCCGGAACCGCCGCTGAGGGAGTTCGCACCGTCGCCACCAGCGAGGTTGTCGTTGCCTTCGCCGCCCAACAGGGTGTCGGCACCGGTGGTGCCGGAGACCGTATCGTCGCCCAGGTCGCCAAAGGCGATGTTGTTGCCCGCATCCGCGCTCAGGTTGTCGTTGCCCTGACCACCCAGGAGGGTGTCAGCGCCCGTGCCGCCGGTGACGGTGTCCGCGCCGAGGTTGCCGTGAACGTAGTTGTTGCCCGCGCCGGTGGTGATGACGTCGTCGCCCTGGCCGCCCAGAAGACTGTCATCGCCGTCACCGCCGCTCAGCGTATCGGCACCGAGGTTGCCCTGAAGGTAGTCGCTGCCGGCGCCGCCGTTCAGGCTGTCCACGCCTTCGCCGCCGTACAGGGCGTCGTTGCCGCTCGAACCGAGAACGTTATCGGGGCCATTGGTCCCAACGAAGAGCATGGAGGAGTCGGGGAAGATGATCGTACCCGTGGCGAAGCCCAAGCCCGCGAGACCGAGCGAAGTCGCCGAACCGAAGACCTTCGAGACACCATTGAAGGTCAGGGTCTGTGTTGCGGGCACCACCGGGGCTGGCGGGAAGCCGCCGCCGCCACTGGCGGCCGTGAAGGCGACCTGAACCGCCGTCGCCGTTGCGCCGGGGGTCGTGAAGGTGAGCGTGTCCGTGAGCGGGTTGAACGCCGCAGCCTGAGCGTCGGTGATCGTTTCGAACGTGTAGGCGGTCATTCTTCTCTCCAGTTGTTATATGCGGACCGTCGAAATGTCCGGCGCTCCGACCCTATGGAAGCTTCCATCGGACGGGTTCCGGCGGTCCGTACCCCCCAACAGTGACGGTCACATGACCTACCACGGCGAAGGTTAAACGAGCCCGACCAAGCCTTAGCCCGAGGGATTCAATTCCGCAACAGCAAAAACCCCTTGGAAACTGCGGCTCTTGGGCGGTGTGATGCAAAGGGGACACGGTGCCCAAATCGGGGGTGCCAAAGGGGGCGTCACTTGTCCCGAAGGGCCGCGTTCACCGTGTCCTTCAGGGGCGACACAATGTAATCCATGACCGTGCGCCGGCCGGTGGTGATCATCACCTGGGCGGGCATTCCGGGGGTCACGGTCTCGCCCGGGGGCAGCTTTGCCAGCTCCTTGGGGTCGATCTTGAGGTCCACCCGGTAGAAGGACAGGCCCGACTTGTCGTCGGTCAATTCGTCGGCGGCGACGTTCGTCACCACGGCGTCAAAGGGCGAAACCCGGCGGGTGGAGAAGGCGGTCAGGCTGACCCGGGCCGCCATGCCGGCGCGGATCCCCTCGATATCGCCGGTATTGATTCGCGCCGTCACCGCCAGGGGAACGTCGGAGGGCACCACCGACATCAGCAGTTCGCCCGCGGCCACCACCCCGCCCACGGTGGACTGGGTGAGGTTCAGGACATAGCCGTCGACGGGCGCGCGCACGGTGGCGCCGGCCAGGGTCTGCTGGGCCGCGGCCAGCTTGGGCCGGGCGTCGGCCAGGGCCGCCTGCATCTGCCGCAGGCCCTCGGCGGACTGGCTGATTCGCTGATCGCTGAGGCCGCCCAGCTGCAGGCGGGCCTCGCCCTTCTGCTGGGCCAGGCGCTGCTGCTCGGCGCTCAGGGCGCCGCGGCGGCCGGCGAGGTCGGCCAGGGCCCGCTCGTAGCGCAGGATCAGGGTCCTGGGCGCGTAGCCCTTGTCATAAAGGGTCTTGTAGCCGTCCAGTTCCTGCTGGGTCAGGGCGGCGTTCTGGTCCAGGGCGACGATCTGGGCGCGGACCCCGGAGATCTGCGAATCGATCTGCTGCTCGCGCTGGCGCAGGACGTCGGCCTGGCTGTCATAGAACTGGAGCCGGCTGGTGAAGAGGAACTCCTGGTCGCGGACCAGGGCCCCTACCCGGGGGTCGGAGATCCGAGCCGTCAGCTCAGCGGGAAAGGCCAGCTGGCGAGCGCCGTTGGCCTCGGCCTCGAACCGGGTCACCTGGGCAGCATAGGTGTCGACCTGGTTCTGCATGACGTCCACCGCCGCCCGGGGCTGGACGTCGTCCATGGTCAGGAGGACCTGGCCCTTGGCCACCTTCTGGCCCTCGCGAACCCGGATGGCGCTGACCACCCCGCCCTCGCGGTGCCGCAGGATCTTGCGGTTCTCCTCGACGCGCACCACGCCGGAGGCGACCACGGCGCTGTCCAGGGGCGCCAGCACCGCCCAGAGCAGGCCGCCCAGGACGAAGACGCCGATCAGGATCGAGCCGGTCATCATCGGCCGGCGCAGGCGGCGCTCGAGGTCGGGGTCGAGGGGCTGGTCCGTCACCTTCAGGGCGGGCTCGATCCACTTGCGCATGGAATCGATCGGCCCCTGGCTCTTGCGGGGCTTGCCGAAGGTCGACCGGCGGGGGTCGAGGTTCATCGGGCGCCTCCGCCTTCCACGGCCCTCAGGGCGGGGGCGGAGAACTTGGCCATGACCGCGTCGCGGGGTCCGAAGGCCTCCATCCGGCCGTCGCGCAGTACCAGCATCTTGTCGGCGGCGCGGAAGATCGAGGGCTTGTGCGCCACCAGGACGATGGTGGCGCCCCGGGCCTTGGCGGCGTCGAGGGCGGACAGCAGGGCCTCCTCGCCCTCGGCGTCGAGGGCGGCGTTGGGCTCGTCCAGCACCAGCAGGGACGGATCGTCCACCAGGGCGCGGGCCAGGCCGACGCGCTGGCGCTGGCCGGCGGAGAGGATGCGGCCGGTCTCGCCAAGGTCGGTCTCGTAGCCTTGGGGCAGGCGCAGGATCAGGGTGTGGACGCCGGCGGCCTGGGCGGCGGCGACCACCGCCTCGTCGCTGATGTCATCGCGGAAGCGGGCGATGTTGTCGCGGACCGTTCCGGGGAAGAGCTCGGTGTCCTGGGGCAGGTAGCCGACATTGCGGCCGAAATCCGAGCGCTCCCAGGCGTGGACGTCGGCGCCGTCCAGGCGGATCGAGCCGTGGGTCGGGGGCCAGATGCCCACCATCAGGCGGGCCAGGGTGGACTTGCCGGCACCCGAGGGGCCGATCACGCCCAGCATCTCGCCGGGCTCGACACGGCAGGCCAGGCTCTGGAGGACGAACCGGCCGGCGCCGGGCGGGGCGAAGTTGACCCCCTCGACGGTCAGCAGGCCCTTGGCCTTGGGCAGGGCCGTGGAGGGACGGGGCTCCTGGTAGCCCTCGAAAACGGTCGTGAGGCGCTCGAAGGCCCGGGCGCCGTTCATCAGGCTGTCCCAGCTGCCCACCAGGCGGTCGATGGGCTGCAGGGCGCGGGCGCCGAGGATCATGTTGGCGAACAGGAGGCCCGCGTGGATCCTGCCGGTCACCACCAGCCAGGCGCCAACGGCGATGATCAGCACCTGGATCCCCTGGCGCAGGGCCCGGGAGACATTGGTCATGAAGCTGGCGTCGTCGCTGGCCACGGAGCTGCGGTCCATGGTGGTCTGGCGGAAGACGCGCCAGCGCTTGGCCAGGGGCTCGGTCAGGCCCATGGCGCGGACCACCTCGTTGTTCTTCAGGGCCTGGTCGGTGAAACCATAGCTGCGCAGGGCGGCGTCATTGGCCTCCTCCATCAGCGGGCGGGTGCGGATGTCCTGCAGGACGGCAACGCCCAGCAGGACCAGGGCGCCCACAAAGGTGATGACGCCGATCACCGGGTCGACCACGAACAGGACCAACATGAACAGCGGCATCCAGGGCAGGTCGAACAGGACGCCGAAGGCCGGGCCGGTCAGCATCTGCCGGAAGGTGTCGAGGTCGCGCAGGGCCTGGCTGCGGGCCTGGGGCATGCCACGGGCGGCGCCCTCGAACAGGGCTCCGAAGACGTGGGCCGAGACGCGCTGGTCCAGAAGGATTCCGAAGCTGATCAGCACCTTGGCCCGGTAGTGGTCGATGATCGACGACATGGCGAAGGCGGCCAGCACGCCGAAGGTCAGGACCAGCAGGGTTGGCACGCTCCCGCTCGGCAGGACGCCGCCATACACGTGCATCGTATAGAGCGGCATGGCGAAATAGAGCAGGTTCGACACCAGGCTGAAGACGCCCGCATAGATCAGCGGCCGGCGACCTTCCTTGACCGCGCGGGTCAGGGGGTTGTCGGGCATGTCTGCGAAGGGGTTGAAGATCTTCATCCGGGATCTGGGCTCGTTCCTGGCGCTCGGCGGGCGGACCATCGCCCCATAAGGTTTACGAAAAGCAAGGGAATTCCGCGAGGGGACTTTTGCGAGACCCTGTCGGCCGGGAGGGGGCGCGACGAATGCGCCGGTGTCGTGGCTCCGGCGCCACGCCCGGCGGGGACCGTTTCCGGAGCCGGAAAGCCGGGCTAGTCTGCGGTCATGAGCCGGTCGTCCCGTTTGGTGCCGCCCCTCGCCGGGGGTGGGCGCGTCGCCATCCTTGGCAGCTGCGTGACCCGCGACCTGTGGCGCATGATGGGCGCCCCGACCGACGACCTTCTCTATGTTTCCCGGACCCGGCTGCCGAGCCTGTTCGCCCCCCGGCTGCAGGGGCTGGTCCTGCACGAAGGGCTGCGTCCGGATCTTCGGCCCAACCCGGCCCAGGCCCTGCGCGCCGACCTTACCAAGACTGCCCTGGCCCGCCTCGCCGCCTTCCGGCCCGACGTCGTCATCCTCGATTTCATCGACGAGCGGTTCGACCTGCTGGTCGGGGCGGGGGGCGCGGTGACCGCGTCCTGGGAGCTGGAGACCTCAGGTTGGGACGCCCTGCTTCCCATGGAGGCGCTCCGGCGCCTGGACGCCCTGGGGGACGCCGACGTGACCCTGTGGCGACGGGGACTGGACGCCCTGGCGACCCTCTTCGCCCCCGGCGGGGCCCTGTCCGGGGCCCGTGTGGTGCTGCATGAGGCCGCCTGGGCGGACGCCATGCGGACGCCGTCGGGACGCATCGAGCCCCTCGATCCGGACCTCGAGATCACGCCTGGCCGGCGGGCCTCGCGGGCGGCGCACAACGCCCGGCTGGCGCGCATGCACACCGCGAGCCGCGCCGTCCTTCCCGGACTGGAGGTGGTTAAGGCCCCGGATTCCCTGATCCTTTCGGATCCGGACCATGTCTGGGGGCTAAGCCCCTTCCACTACATCCCCGACTACTACGCCGAGATCTGGCGCCAGCTAGGTGGCCGCTCTTAAGCGCCGCCCCAGGGCCTCGGCCGGGGTCATTCCTGACCGTATTGCCTCAGGATCGTCCAGCATTGAAAGGGTCGGGTGAAGGCCTTCCGGCCCCAGGACGACCCAGGCGCCGCCGGCCAGGTAGTCGCTGAGCGGGTCCTTTGCGGGGTCCATGGTCTCGCCCCGAGCTTCGGCATAAGCCTTTGAATTAAATAGGGGACCGGGGCTTTCCAGGGTGTCTTTGGCGGTCAGGACGAAGCGTGCGAGGGGCTCATTTTCGCCGTCGTCCAGCCCCGAGACCCGCCGCCAGGCCGGGTCGAACAGGGGGTGGGGCGAGGCGCCCTGCCGCCAACCTTCCGTGAGGTACCAGACAAGGTCGCCCCCGCCCTCCCGCACCCAGGCCGGGTCGAAGAGGGGGTGCGGCGACAGCCCCCGCGCCGCGCCGCTGCGCAGGTAATGGAGCACTGGATTCTCCCCCGTCGCGGCCAGTTCGGGGGCCTGGGAGACATACCATACCAGGCTGAAGAGGGGGTGCGGATCGCGGCCGTCGGCGGCGCCCTCGCGCAGGAAATGGTCCAGGGGCGTCAGGCCCGTCCGGGCCAGGGCATCGGCGTTGAGCCCGGCGTAGAAGCTTGAATCGAAAAGGGGATGTGGCGACAGGCGGGCGTCGCCGCCCCACACCAGGTAGTGGGCCAGGAGGTCGGCGCCGACCGGCCCGGGGACGTTTGCGCGGTAGTGGTCGGGATCGAACAGGGCCGCTCCGGCGCCCAGGGCCGCCCGGGCGCGGACGAGGGACCGGCCGGGACCTCCGAACCGCGCCAGAACCTTCTCCGCCAGCCTGCGGAGCCGGTTGCGCCGATCCGGTCGCCGCAGGGCCAGGGCCGCGGTCCGGTAGCGGTCGAAAAGGGAGGCGCGGAGCCTGGCCTCGGCCACCGACCGGGCGCACAGGGCCTCGACCAGGGCCTCGCCCAGGCGCAGCCGGGCCAGGGCCTCGGCGGTCTCGGCCCTCTGGACCTCGGTGCGCAGGGCAGCCAGCCGCACGGCCGCGGCATCGACGGAGGCCGACAGCCGGATGGCCTCGGGGGTGGGCTTGGGACTAGCCATTCCGGCCTGGACCCTCGGCCTTCCACCAGGCCTGGTAACCGCCCGCGAAGGGGTCGGGGAAGGCCGCCTGCAGGTCGGTACGCTCGCGGTAGAGCACCCGCTGGGGCTTGGCGATCGGCGTGCCGTCGTCGAACTGTCCGTGCGCCCACCAGCGCTCGGGGATGGCCGGGTCGGTGGCCGCGGCGACAGCCTCCTTGTACCAGCGCCAAACCTCGTAGACCTCGAAGTTGTCGCCGGCATAGCGCTTGGTCATGACGTCGCCCGTCGGGCCCAGCTTGGTGAAGTGCCAGAAGCGCAGGGTCGCGCCGTTGACCAGGATCTCGCCCTGCCGGGTGATGGCGACCTTGCGGGTCGACAGGTTCCAGCTGGCCACGTTGTAGCCGGGGTCGCGGACCACCTTCACCCTGTCGAACAGGGCCGGGACATGGTCGCACCACTTCTGGTCCACGAAGAGCCCGCTGGGGATGTCGTCGTAGCAGAAGGCCAGCAGGCGATTGTTCCACCAGCTGGCGAACCGGGCACCCTCGCCGGTGGTGCGGATTGCCACGAAGCCGAGGTTGAAGATGCCCGTGCGCGACGCTGACAGGTCATTGTCGAGGATCGAGGCCCGGTCGGTATTGGGGTCGATGAGGTGCGGCGTCAGCAGGATGTCGGCCTGGCCCAGCATCTCCACCAGGGGATCGAGGGGCGCGAAGAGGGCCGTGTCCGGGTCCAGATAGATGGCGATGTCGGCCTTCCCCGCCTCGCACACCTGGTGCAGGAAGGGGCCCTTCACTGCCGTGCAGACCTCGACGACGTCATGCCGGAAGAGCCAGCCCCGGAAGGGCTCGATCCCCAAGTCCTTCGCCCAGACCACCCGGTCGAAGGGCTCGGAGGCGGGGTCGAAGACGAAGCCAGGGGGCGGCTCGTCCGTGATCAGGGCCACAGTCTCCCAGTCCGGGTGGAACCGCCGCAGGGTCTGGTAGAGGACCCGCGCCCGGTTCAGGTAGGAGAAAGTGAAGCTCGAATAGACCAGGACCTTCACGACAGGGACTCCAGCAGATCCACGCTCATGCCACTGTACTCGATCTCGCAGATTTCAGGACGCCGCACCCTGCGTGACAGGGACTGTACGGTGCCCGATTCGAACTGGGTAAACAGGCTCGCCTCGTCGGGCAGGACCAGGCCGTGGCCGCCGGTCTGGGTGAAGGCGGCGATGTTGCCACTGTCCGGTCCGGTAAGGATGGCTGCCCCCGCGGCTGCGGCCTCATAGGCGGCAAAGGAGAAGGTCTCCCGGCACAGGGACCAGAGGATCGCCACATCGACCCGGGCGGAATCGAGGGCCTCGCGCATGGCGTGAGGGTTATCGGCGGTGACCGACACCTCGATGTGGTCAGCAGGCGCCCCCGGTGCAGCGGCGGACCCCAGACGGACGAATCGGTAGCGCGGATCGTCCCGGAACCGCTCGGCCAGGTCGGTGAAGACCGGCCAGCCCTTGTAGGCCGAGGGCATGCCGAGGAAGGCGACGGTCAGGGGGCCATCGGCCGCTTCCGCGAACCGGCCCGAGGGGACCAGCCGGGCGTGGGGATGGACCTGGACGGCGGTCGCAGCCGGGGCGTCGGGCGCGGCGCTCCAGGTGTCCAGGGCCGCCTGGGACGGGGCGACGAGGGTCAGGTCGAGGGTCTCGAACAGGCGGCGATGGGCGGAGAGGTGAAGGTCGCGGCCCGGGCCGAAGACGCAGACCCGGCAGGCGGCGCTGCCGGCCGGTGGGGCCCCGCAGTCCCGGGCCTCGTCGCGCATCAGGTGATAGCCGGCGCAGAGCCCGGCGAAGTCATGCAGCCAGAAAAGGCCCCGGCGGGCGCCGGCGGCGGCGAGGATGTCGAGGGTCTCCCCGATCTCGTGGCCCAGCAGGCTGTGCACGGCGAGGGTGGTCCTGGGCCCGGCCCGGCGTTTGCCGAGGACCTTGAGGATGTCGCCGACCGCGAAATGGCCAAGGGTGCGCCCATTCCAGACCACGCCGAGGGCTGCCCGGCTTCCCGCCGGCCGCAGGGTGGGCCAGGGCACCGCCGGAAAGACGTGCAGATGGTCGATCCCCTTGCGCGCCAGACCCGCGGACTCGGCCTGAAGGCAGAGCTGGACCCCGCCGATCCGCTTGGTGAAGTCGTCATGACTGAAGGTGACGTGCAGGCCCGCAGCCTTGCTGGCGGCCGACAGGGGCGCAAGCTCCCGGGGCCGGTCAGCGGAGATGTCGGCGGCGGCGCGGGCGGCGGCAGACATGCGCGCCTCCAGGGGGGCAAGGCCCGCGACAATGCGCCCGCGGAACCCAAGCTCGAACCGAAGGGGCCGCCCCTCGGCCCGGCCGGCAACCAGCCAGTGGAGGAAGGGATCCATGCCTGACGCGGCGACGTCCGGGTTCACCTCGAGATAGTCGGCCGCCTTGAAACCGGGCCGCGGGTCGCGGCCCTCCCACTGGCCGGCCAGCAGATAGTGCTCCAGGGGGTCCTGGCCGGCGGCGGCGACGTCGGGATAGGCAGAGAGATAGAAGGCGGGGTCAAAACCGGCGGCGATGAGTTCACGGGCGGCCTCGCGGGTCAGGCCCGCAGGCAGGTCCGGGTCGGCCTCGACGGGAACGCTGGGCAGGCTTGGTAAGGACGCCAAGGGCTCCGGAATCTCCGGTTCCGGGGCTTGGAGGACCGGTTCCGGGGCAGGGAGGACCGGCTCAAATGAGGCGGGTCGCCGGGAACCTCCGATCCGTTCGAGGAAGCGCTCGCGGTGGCGGGAGGGCGAGGGTTCGCACCCTTCGCTCCAGCCCCGCAGGAGGTAGTGCGCAAAGGGATCTCCGCCATCCGCCTCCGGGTGCCGCTCGAGATAGGCTGAAACCGAGAACCAGGGGGCGGGATCGCGCCCTTCCCGCCAGCCGGTCTCGACATAGTGCTGGAATGGATCCGCGCCCACCCGGGCGATGTCATCGTAGACCGTGCGGTAGAAGACCGGGTCAAAGGCCGTCGCCAGGGCGCGGCGCCTGCGTTCCGGGACGTCGCCCTGGCCCATGCGGAAATTCCTGTTCGGTGGCGGGCCTGTGTGCAACAGAAGACGGCCACGATCAACTGATCCGCTATGACCGACAAGCCCAGCGACACCCCTCCTCCGCCGATCCGAACGGCCTATCTCGTGCTGGGCATGCACCGCTCGGGCACGAGCGCCCTGGCCAACCTTCTGGCCCTGGCAGGCGCGGACCTGCCACGCGACGTCATGCCCGCCGACGAGCACAACGCCCGGGGGTACTTCGAGCCCTGGCGCATCGCCGTCTTCAACGACCGGCGCCTGGCGGCGGCGGGCAGCGCCTGGGACGATCCCTTCGCCGCCCTGGCCCCGCCCCCGGCGGACGAGGACGTCTGGCGGGAGGAGGCCCGCGGCCTCTTCCGGGCCCAGTTCGGACGCCGGCGACGACCGCTCCTGAAGGACCCCCGAGTCTCGGTTCTGGCCGGCCTCTGGCGAAGCGTCCTGGAGGCTGAGGGCCTGGCACTTAGGGTACTGATCCCGATCCGCCACCCCCTCGCCGTGGCTGGCTCCCTGGCCAAGCGCGACGGCTTTTCGGCGCGCAAGTCGGTGATGGTCTGGTGCGCCTATATGCTTGCCGCCGAGGCGGCGAGCCGGGACCTGCCCCGGGCCTTCGTGGACTACGACGCCCTTCTGGAGGACTGGCGCCCCCAGATCGCCGCCGCCGAGGCCCAGTTGGGCGAGCCCTTGCCCGCCCTGACCCCCACTGCGGGACGGAAGATCGATGCCTTCCTGTCGACGGAGCTGAGACGCAACGCCCCCGGCGGCGATCTGTCGGCCGTCGGTGAGGCCGGCAAGATGGCGTCGGGCGTCCTCGGCTGGCTGTCTGCCGCCGCCCGGGGCGAGTCGCCTGAGCGGACCCCCCTGGACCAGGCCGCCGCATGGCTGGTGGGCCAGCAGGCGCTTTATGGCGATCTCGTCTCGCCGGTCTCGGCCGACAGGTCCCTGGCCCGCACCGCCCTGGCCGACGCTGAGGGCCGGGCAGCCTTCCTTGAGCAGACCGTTGAAGAGACGCGGCAAGAGGGCGAACTCCGAGCGGCCTTCCTGGAGACAACCGTCGAGGAGACACGGCACGAGGGCGAGCTCCGAGCCGCCTTCCTGGAGAAGACCGTCGAGGAGACGCGGCACGAGGGCGAACTCCGAGCCGCCTTCCTGGAGAAGACCATCGAGGAGACGCGGCAAGAGGGCGAACTCCGCGCCGCCCTCCTGGAGCAGACCCTGAAGGAGACGCGGGAGATCGTTGCGACCCTCGAGGCGCAGATCCAGTCCCTCTACGGCACGATCGGCGACATGAAGGATCATGTCGATTCGCTTACGCGGACCTGCCAGGACCTTCGCACCCACGCCCGTAGCCTGGAGACCCAGCTCAAGGCCTCCCAGGCGGCGGTGCGGGAGGCAGCCGGACGGCTGGAGGCCCTGGTCGAGCCCGGGTGAAGGATCGACATCCTTGGCAAACCCTCTTGCCGGGGTCGGGAGACGGGGCTTACACCCGGACAGACCGCTTCGCGCCGGCGCCTCATGAACGGAAGCTGCTTCAACGCCATGTCCCGGGACGATACGCTCTGGTTCGTGATCGCCGCCTTCAATGAAGGCCCCATGATCGCGGAGGTCGTGCGCGGCGTCTCACCCCACGCCCAGGTCGTCGTGGTGGACGACGGATCAGCGGACGATACCGGCGACCAGGCTCTGGCTGGTGGTGCCTGCGTGGCCACCCACCTGGTCAACCGCGGGCAGGGCGCAGCCCTTCAGACCGGCATCGACTTCGCACTGGCGCAAGGTGCCGGGCATGTCGTGACCTTCGACGCCGACGGCCAGCATGACGTGGATGAGGCCCTCGAGATGGTCGCCCGCTGCCGCGCCGAGGGCCTGGACGCGGTGCTGGGATCACGCTTCCTCGGCGCGACCGTGAACATGCCCTTCTCCCGTCGCCTGGTCATCAAGGCGGCGGTGGTCTTTACCCGCCTGACCACCGGCCTGAATCTGACCGACGCCCACAACGGCCTGAGGGTCCTGTCCCGCGAGGCTGCCCGGAAGATCCGTATCCGCCAGGACCGCATGGCCCACGCTTCGGAGATTCTGTCGCAGATCGCACGCCTCCGCCTGAACTGGCGGGAGCATCCGGTGACCATCACCTATTCCGAGTACTCCCTGGCCAAGGGCCAGAAGATCTCGAATTCGGTCCGCATCCTCGAGGACATGCTGTTCGGGGCTCGGTCATGATTGTCTCCCTGATCGCCACAGGCCTTTTCCTCTTCGTCCTGTTCGTGGCTGCGGTCCGGAAGTTCACCTTCCTCGGCCTCAAGATCTCCGTGATGCTGTTCGCGGCCGCGGGCATCTACTTCGTCTGGAATCCGGACCAGATGACCCGCCTGGCCCAACTGGTCGGTGTGGGCCGCGGCGCAGACCTGATCACCTACGCCACCACGGTCATCCTCTTCCTGACCGTGGTTGGGGCGATCATCCGCGAGCGCCGGTCTGGGGACGTCCTGACCCTTCTGGTGCGCCGACTCGCCATCCAGCAGGCGCGGTTCCCGGAGCGCCCGAAGGCAGGTCCGGACAGCCGTGGTTGAGGGACCCTGCAGAGTCCTGGTGACGGGGGGCGCCGGCTTCATCGGCCGGGCCCTCACCGCCAGACTGGTCAGAGGGGGCGCCCATGTGACGGTCCTGGACGATCTGTCGAGTGGAGACGCCAGCCGCCTCGATCCGACGGTCCGGCTGATCGAGGGCTCGGTGACCGATCTGGACCAGGTGATGGCCGCCGCCCGTGATGTGGACGCGGTCTTCCACCTGGCGGCCATCGCCTCTGTCACGCGGTGTAACGCCGACCTGGCGGCCTCCCACAGGGTGAACCTCGGCGGCTTCGTGAACGTGCTCGAGGCGGCGATTTTGCAGCCCGTCCGCCCCGCCCTCGTCTACGCCTCCTCGGCAGCGGTCTACGGCGACAATCCGGATACGCCGCTGGTGGAGGCGGCACCGCCTCGCCCTCTCTCGCCCTATGGCGCGGACAAGCTGGGCTGCGAACTGCACGCCGCGGCGGCAGCGACGGTGCATGGTGTGCGATCGACCGGCCTGAGGTTCTTCAATGTCTATGGTCCGGGCCAGGATCCGGGCTCGCCCTACTCGGGCGTGATCTCCCGCTTCCACAGCCTGACCATTCGGGGCGAGGGCCTGACCATCTTCGGTGATGGGCTCCAGACCCGGGACTTCGTCTTCGTGGAGGATGTGGTCGATGCCCTCATCGCTGCAGCGGGCCGGCAGGCCGGACCGGAGGCGGAGGTGCTGAACGTCTGCACGGGCCTGGAGACGTCGCTCCTGGACCTTGCTCGCCAGCTCGGGGATGTTTCGAGGCGCAAGGTCCGAATCTCCCATGCGGAGGGCCGGGCCGGAGACATCCGACGGTCGGCCGGAAGCCCCGACCGGCTTACCCGTACGCTCGGTGCCCGACCCACCACGGACCTGACCACAGGGCTCAGGATACTCGTTGAGCAAGGTGCCGACTGATGGAAATCTGTTCCCCCCCGCAGGGTGAGACGGGACGGAGCCGACATGCTGCTGAAGGCTGATCCCACGGACGAGAATCCAAAGGACCTTCAGCGCTGGATGGGCGCGGGGCGCCTCTACTTCGGAGTGCTGGGGGCGGGACTTCTGATGGTCCTGGCGGCGGCGCTGCCAGGCCACATGACAACGGATTCGGTGATCCAACTCGCGGAGGGGCGCACGGGAGTCCAGCGATCCTTCAATCCGGCCTTCATGTCCTGGCTGTTGGGCAAGTTCGACAGCGTGCTGTCGGGAACCTCCCTCTTCGTGACTTTTAACGTCGTCCTCTTCTTCGGCAGCCTCGCCGCCTTGCCGGGGCTGGCCCGGCGGGCCCACTGGCTGGCGGTGCCAGCCCTTCTGGCCGCGATCGCAACGCCACAGGTGCTGATCTACCAGGGCATAGTCTGGAAGGACGTCTTCTTCGCCAACGCAGCCATTGCCGGCACGGTCCTGCTGGCCCTCTCCGTGCATTCAGGAGCGGGCCGGGCGGGGCAGCTGGCGGCCTGGGGCGGTGGCCTCGCGCTCCTCGTGGTGGCCGCCCTTGTCCGACAGAACGGCATCCTGGCCCTTGGCGCTGCCGCCCTCGCCATGGGGCTGGCGGCGGGTTCCCGGCGGGGCTGGAAGGCTGGGTTGTCGGCGACGGGAACCCTACTGGGCGCGGGCCTGGTCGCCTTCATCGCCATGAGCCTCGCCATGGACAGGCTAATGCCCCCAGCCTCGCCGGGGGCCGCTGGCGCGGGACTTCGGGTTATCCAGCACTTCGACCTGGTGGGGGTGGTGGCACGTGACCCCAAGACGCCGCTCGAGCCCCTGCAGAGCGAGGACCCGCTGGCGGCGGCCACACTGCGGGCCCTCGCAGCCCAGGGTTACAACCCCGAGCGCGTGGATGCGGTCAGCAATGCGCCGGGACTGGGCGAGGCCCTCTGGCAAACGCGAGAGGGGGTGGTGGCGAGGACGTGGGCGAACCTGCCGACGGCGGACGTCGGAGACTACGCGGCGCACAGGCTGGCGGTCTTCCGGCAGATCTTCCTGACCCCGAACATCCTGGCCTGCCTACCCGTTTCAACCGGCGTCCAGGGGCCGGAGCTGGTGCTTGCGGAGCTTTCGCTGCCCGCGCGGGAAAATCGCCAGGACCGAGAACTCTACAATTACGCCAGCATGTTCTTCGGCACGCCGGTCCTGTCCCATCTGCCTTATGCCCTGATTTCCCTGGCAACAATGGTCCTGCTTCTGCTTCGCGCTCGCCCCTCCGACTTCGTCATGGCGGGCCTGCAGGCGGGTGCTCTGGCCTTCGCGGGAAGCTTCCTGGTGATCGCCCTCGCCTGCGACTATCGCTATCTTTACTTCCTTGATCTTGCCGCTATCACGGGCCTCATTCACCTCGCTCTCGACCCCACCGGCCTTGGCCGTCGATTCTGGAGAAGTTCGACATGACTCTCAGGGTTCCCCCCCGGATTCTTCGTCCCCTCGCCGTCCTCCTTGCGGGATCGGCACTCGTGCTGGCCTCCTGCGACCAGCCCAAGCCGGCGACGCCGGCCGCACCCGAGGCCCCTGCAGGAAAGGTACGGCCTGCCCGGACCGCCGAGCCGATCAGCTGGGACCCGGCGCGCAAGGCCTTCGTTCTCAATGGCGAAGCGCTGAAGCCGGTGGCCCTCTGGACCTTCGAGACCGGAACGGACGGGTTCGAGGCCGCCGGCGCCGCCCTTTCGGCCCGCCCGGGCGGCGGAATGGATGTGAAGGGGAACGTATTCGACTCCGTTATCCGCTTCCCCAAGGATATTTCGATCAAGGGCGCCGAGGCCAACACCGTCCTGGTGCGCGTCACCCGGAACCAGGACACGGCGCGCTGGGACGGCGCCCTCTTCTGGAAGACGGCCCAGCACGGCGAGGCCGCCGCCTTCGCCACCAAGCCGGTCCGGGGTACCGATCCCGCGGTCGGGGAGACCACGGTGATGGTCTATGACATGGCCAATCCCCGGAAGGGCGGGGATGACTGGGTCAAGTCGGTGATCACAGGCCTGCGCCTGGACCTGGATGACGATGCCGGCGGCGAGTTCACCCTCCACCAGGTCGCGATCGTCAACATCCCCGGCGGTGCCGCCCCCGAAGCTCAACCCGCGCCCACGCCGCCCGCCGCGCCGTGAACCGGGCGCTGGGGGGCCTCGACCTTGCCCTTTGCCTGGCCTTCTCCCTGGCTCTCCCGGCTGGGCAGGTGCTGTTCAAGCTGGGTGCGGAGCAGACCCGCCGGATCGATGGCGGCCTGGTCGCCAAGGTCGTGCTCAATCTGCCCCTGATGGGTGCCTTCGCCTGGTACGGACTGACCTCCCTGCTCTGGGTCTACATCCTGACCCGGGCCCCCCTGAGCGTCGTCTATCCCTTCTCCATCCTCGGGGCGGGCCTGACTCCGGTGCTCGCCATGCTCCTGTTCCGCGAGACCCTGAGCCTCCAGGGGTGGCTGGGGTACGGGGTGATGCTGGCTGGCTTCGTCCTGGTGACCCGCTCGACGGCCTGACCGGCCGCCGGTTGCGCCACCGAATCCGACCTGTTACCTCGGGCCGCCTCGCCGGGAGCGACGATGGAAATCACCGAACATATGCTGCGTACGGGCTCCCGGGGTTTCCGGGACGATCTGGCGCGAGCCATCGAGGACCTGCGGCGCTCCAGTCAGGGCCTCGGCCTGGCCTGGTCCCTGGCCTGGCACGACGTGGTCTCTCGGTATCGCGGATCCATCCTCGGGCCCTTCTGGATCACCCTGTCCATGGCCGTGATGGTGCTGGGGATCGGCTTTCTCTACGCCGAGCTGCAGAACATCCCCCTAGCCACCACCCTACCCTTCGTGGCTCTGGGCATCGTCTTCTGGGGATTGATCTCGCAGACCATCATCGAGGGGTGCGAGTCCTTCGTTCAGGCTTCCGGCATGCTGAGCCAAACCGCCCTGCCCATGCTGACCTTCGTCTGGCGGACCGTGTTGCGGAACCTGGCGGCCCTGCTGCACCACCTGGTGATCGTGGTGGCGGTGATCATCGGCTTCGGCCTCTGGCGGACCCTGAACCTGCCCCTGGCCCTGGCTGGCCTGGCCCTCGTCCTGATCAACATCTCCTGGATGTGCCTGCTGACCGCCATCATCTCGGCCCGGTTCCGGGACATCCCCCAGATCGTCATGTCGATCATGCAGTTCTCGATGTTCATGACCCCGGTGTTCTGGCAGCCGGGCGAGCGGGTCGGGCTGATGGACGCCGTGCTGACCTGGAACCCCTTCTTCCACATGCTGGACGCCATCCGGGCCCCACTGATGGGCCTGGCGCCGGAAGCCTCTACCTTCCCGGTGCTGATCGGCATGGCCCTGATCGGCTGGGCGGTCGCCTTCGGCCTCTTCACCGTCACCCGTCGCCGGATCGTGCATTACCTATGAGCCGCGGCGCCAAGCCCCCGACAGCGCCGCCCCGGCCGGACCAGGCCTTCATCAGCGTACGCGGCCTGACCCTGCGCTTTCCGGTCTATGGCTACGACGCCAAGTCCCTGAAGAAACACCTGGCGAGGGTGGCCGTGGGTGGTCAACTGGACCAGGCGCGGCACGGCTCGACCACCGTTACCGCCATCACCGGCCTGGACCTGGAGCTGAGGGCCGGCGACCGGCTGGGCCTGATCGGCCACAATGGCTCGGGCAAGACCACCCTCCTGCGGGCCCTGTCCGGCGCCTACGAACCCGATGAGGGGCAGATCGAGGTGCGGGGCAAGATCGCCCCCCTGCTGGACCTGTCCCTGGGGATTGACCCCACCGCCACGGGCCTGGAGAACATCCGCTTGCGTGGTCGCATCGCCGGCCTGTCCGCCCGGCAGGTCGATGAAAAGATGGACGAGATCGCCGCGTTCACGGGCCTGGGCCCCTTCCTGGCCATGCCGCTCAAGACCTACTCGTCGGGCATGCAGGCGCGACTGGCCTTCGCCGTGGCCACGGCCGTGGACGCCGACGTCCTCCTGAGGGACGAGTGGATCGCGGTGGGCGATGCCGACTTCCAGAAGATCGCCCACCAGCGCCTGCTGGGCCTTGTAGAGCGGGCAGGCATATTGGTCCTGGCCTCGCACGACCTCGACCTGATCCGGCTCTACTGCAACAAGGTGATGCGGATGGACACCGGGGTCGGGTCGGAGATGGTCTCCGTCAAGGCCCTGGACGAGCTCCTGGCGAGGCCGTCAGTTCGCTGAACTCAATGTCCTGGACGCTCGCGCCGCGGGCAGACCGGGACAGGGACAGGACCTCGCCGGTCTCGAAGGCCGAGACCAGGGCCGCCTCGTCCGCCAGGACCCTCCCGCCAAGCCCGGCTGAAAGCTGGGCGGCGATATTACCGCTGTCCGGTCCTGTCAGGACGGCGGCACCGGCTGCGGCCGCTTCCAGGGCCGTGAAGCCGAAGGTCTCTGCGCAGAGGGACCAGGTCAGGGCGACATCGACCCCCGCGCGCGCCAGGGCGTCGCGCATGGCGTGGGGCGATGCGGCGCTGACCGAGGCCTCGACAAAGCCCATGCCGGCATAGCCTGCGCCCTGGGAGCCGAACTGCAGGAAGGCATAGCGCGGGTCGCCGGCGAAGCGCTGGACAAGGTCGCAGAAGACCTCCCAGCCCTTGTGCGGGACCGGTGCGCCGAGGAAGGCCACGCGCAGGACGCCGTCGGGTGCCGGAGATGCAGGGACGTTCTTGGCAGGCCCGCCGAGGGTGGCGTGGGGCAACACCCGGGCGGAGACGTCCCCGAGGCCCGAGGCCCGCTGCCAGTGGTCCAGGGCCACCTGCGAGGGCGACAGGACCGTCAGGTCGAAGGCCTCGAAGAGACGACGGTGGCCCCCAGCGTGGAGGGCCCGGCGCGGACCGTAGAGGCAGACCCCGCAGGCGGCGCTGTCGGCGGGCGGCGCGCCGCAGTCCGCCAGGTCGTCGCGCATGAGGTGGACCCCGGCGCAGAGGCTGGCGAAGTCATGCAGCCAGAAGACGCCCCGACCGAAACCGCCGGCGCGCAGGACCGCCTCGATGGCGGCGGGATCGTGCCCCAGAAGGCTGTGCAGGGCAAAGCTGCGACGTCCGTCTGCGGGCAGGACGGAGGCGAGGGCAGCGGCCAGGTCCTGCGCGCTCCAGACCCCCAAGGCCTCACCGTCCAGGGCCAGGCCCAGGGGACCGCCGCCGTCCTGGCGCAGGGTGGGCCAGGTGTCGACCGGATGGAGGTGCAGGCCGGTCACGCCCTGGCGGGCAAAGGCGGCGTGCTCGCGCTGGACGCAGAGCTGGAGGCCGCCGACATTACGGAAGGCGTCGTCATGGCTCACCGTCAGGTGGAGATCCGACAGGGCCGGGCCGAGGGCGGTGAGCCGCTGGACGAGGTCGTCCCGGGAGGCCGGCCGGACCCGCGGCCAGCGGGCAGCGGCGCGGTCGAGGCGGACCTGCAGGGGCTCCAGCAGGCCGGCGGCCCGGGCCGCACGGCCCACCTCCCGGCGGGGCAGGCGGCCCTCGGCCTTCCCCGCCTTCAGCCAGTGGAGGAAGGGGTTGATCCCGGCTTCGGCAATGTCGGGGTAGAGCTCGAGGTAGTCGCGGACGCTGAAGGCGGCGACGGGGTCGCGGCCCTCCCGCCAGCCGTGTCGCAGGAAGTGGTCGACGGGATCGGCGCCCGCGGCGACCAGGTCCGGATTCATGGCCCGGTACCAGTCTGGATCCATAGCGTCGGCGACGAGGGCCTCGTCCGGGGTGCGAACGGCCGAGCGGGCGCGCGCCGCCAGTCCGGGCAGGCGGCCGAGAAGGTTTCGGGCGAAGGTTCGCAAGGGGCTGTCGGTCACGCCGGTCTCCGCCTCCAGACCTAGAACCCTTCGGCGACGACGGGAAGGGGTCGCCGGAGGGCGCGAGGCGGCTGTAGAAGGAGGCATGGCCTCCGCCCCGCCGCCCCGACCGAAAGCCGAACCCGCCGCCGCCCTGCGCCGGCTGGCCGCCCGGGCCCTGGGAGTGGTGCGGTCGGTCCCGGTCCTGCACAGGCCGGTGCACGCCCTGGCCGAGCGCATCGCCCGGCATCCGGCTGGCGCGCGACTGATCCGCAGTGTGCTGGAGCCCCATGCCCTGGACCCTGCCGCCTACGCCCGGTGGATCGCCCGCTGCGATAGGCTGACACCGGCGGACCTGGCGGCGGCCCGGGACCTGGCCGACCAGCTGGCGGCGAAGGGGCCGTTGATCTCCGTGGTGATCCCGGTCTTCGACCCTGACCCCGCGTACCTGGAGGCTGCCATTGCCTCTGTGCGGGCCCAGCTGTGGCCGAAGTGGGAGCTGTGCCTGGCCGACGACGCCTCGCCGGGCGGGGCGACCTGGGCGCGGCTGCAGGCCGCTGCGGCCGCAGACCCGCGGGTCCGTATTGTCCGGCGCGGGACCAACGGCCACATAAGTGCGGCGACCAACTCAGCCCTGGCCCTGGCGAGCGGGGACTTCATCGCCTTCATGGACCAGGACGACCTGATCCCGCCCCACGCCCTTCTGGAGGTGGCGGCGGAACTGGTACGCCACCCGGAAACGGACCTGATCTACACCGACGAGGACAAGATCGACGGGCGGGGGCGGCGGGTCGAGCCGCACTTCAAGACCGGCTGGGACCCCGAGATCCTGCTGTCGCAGAACATGGCCAGCCACCTGACGGTGATCCGCCGTAGCCGGGTGCTCGAGGCCGGCGGCCTGCGCGAGGGACTGGAGGGTGCCCAGGACTGGGACCTGGTGCTGCGGGTCGCGCGGGCGGCGGGGCCGGAGCGCATCCGGCATGTCCCGGCCGTGCTCTACCATTGGCGGCAGGCGGGGCGGGCGTCCTTCTCGGAAACGGCCATGGCCCGGTGCCGGGCGGCGGCGGCACGGGCCGTGAACGACCACCTGGCGGCGACGGGCCAGGCGGCCACCGCGCGGGCGGTGGAGGGTGGCCCGGCCTGGCTGGAGATCACCCGCAACCTGCCCGGCCCGGCCCCGAAGGTCTCGATCATCGTGCCGACCCGGGACCGGGCGGACCTCCTGGAGGCCTGCACCCGGGGGGTGCTGGAGGCCACCGACTGGCCCGACCTGGAGCTGCTGGTCGTGGACAACGACAGCGCCGAACCGGCGACAAAGGCCCTGTTTGCGCAACTGGCCGGGGACCCGAGGGTGAGGATCCTGCCCGCGCCCGGGCCCTTCAACTATTCGGCGATCAACAATGCGGCCGTGAAGGCAGCGACGGGGGACCTGCTGGTCTTCCTGAACAACGACGTGGAGGTCCGCGATGCCGGCTGGCTGAAGGCCCTGGCGGCCCAGGCCCTGCGGCCGGAGGTGGGCGCGGCGGGTGCGATGCTACGCTTCCCGGACGGCCGGGTGCAGCATGCGGGCGTCGCCCTGGGGATTGGCGCCGGCGGCGTGGCGGGGGCCCTGGGGGGGGGGGCGGGCCCCCGGGACCCGGGGCCTTCCAACCGGTTGAGGACGGCGCGGTGCGTCTCGGCGTCGACAGCGGCCTGCCTGGCCATACGCCGGTCCGTCTTCGAGGCGGTGGGGGGCTTCGACGCGGAGCACCTGGCGGTGGCGTTCAACGACATCGACCTGTGCCTGAAGGTCGGTGCCCTGGGCCTGCAGTTGATCTGGACCCCCGGAGCCGACCTGATCCACCAGGAGTCCGCCTCCCGGGGCTCGGACCTGGAGGCGCGCCACGCCGAACGCTTCGCCCGGGAGGCCGCCTGGATGCGCCAACGCTGGGGCCAGGCCCTGGACGCCGACCCCTTCTACGGCCTGAACCTGGACCTGTCGGGGGGCGACTGGCGGCCCGCCGACCCGCCCCGGCGGCCCCGCCCCTGGGCCTTGCCCCCGGAGGCCTGGGAGGCCAAAGTCACGCCTCGAGACAAGGACAAAACCCCATGATGCGCGCGCCCCAACGGAGACGGACGACCCTGGCCCTGGCCCTCCTGGCGGCGGGCGCGACCGCCCTGCCCGCCCTGGCGGCCCCGCGGAAGGACGAGGCGCTCTGGAAGGCCGCCGAGGCGGCGCGACCCGAGCAGCTGAAGCTGCTGGAGACCCTGGTCAACATCGACTCCGGCACTGGCGACGTGGAGGGCGGCCGCAAGGTCCTGAACATACTGGCGCCACGGCTGGAAGCCCTGGGCGCCAAGGTCGAGCGCGTGCCCGCCGAGATCCCCGGCCTGCCGGACAACCTCGTCGCCACCCTAAAGGGGACGGGCAAGGCAAAGATCCTGATGATCGGCCATATCGACACCGTCTTTGAGCCTGGCACAGCGGCGAAATGGCCCTATTCCGCCAACGGCGACCGGGCCACCGGTCCTGGCGTCGGCGACGAGAAGGGCGGGGTCATTCAGGCCGTCGTGGCCCTAGAGATCCTGACCGCCCGGGGCTTTCGCAGCTACGACACCATCACCCTCCTGCTGGAGACCAGCGAGGAGCGCGGGTCCCCCGGGACCCGGGCCCTGATCGACCGGCTGGTGAAGAGCCACGAGGTGGAGTTGAACCTTGAGCCCGGCGACGCCCCGGACAAGATCACCGTCTGGCGCAAGGGCAGCTCGACCTTCAACATCGACGTGAAGGGCCGCCCCGCCCACGCGGGGGTCGCCCCTCAGGACGGCCGCAACGCCGCCACCGAGCTGGTCCACCAGCTCGCCGCCGTGGAGACCCTGCCCAAGTCCGGCGACGGCCTGACCGCCAACCTGACCATCATCCAGGCGGGAAGCCGCTACAACATCATCCCCGAGAACGCCCGGGCGCAGGTCAATGTGCGAGTCCGCGACAAGGCCGACCTTGACCGGGTCCAGGCCGTCTTCGAGGAGAGCGCCCGCAACACCACAGTGCCGGACACCAAGGTCACAGTGAGCCGGGAGAACTCCTTCCCACCCCTGCCAAGTAACCCTCACACTGACGCCCTCGCCGAGCGGGCCAAGGGGATCTATGCCGAGCTGGGCCGGGAACTGGGCACTGGCGGCAATGGGGGCGCCTCGGAATCAGCACTGGCGCATGAGGCAGGAACCCCCGCGCTGGACGGACTGGGGCCGGTTGGCGGTGACTTTCACACCGACAAGGAATGGATCGACCTGACGACAATCACGCCGCGCACCTACCTGCTGATGCGGATGATCCAGGACGTCGCTGCCCGGCCACCGAAACGCTTCACGCCCGCCGGCTGACCGAAGACCCGTAGCGCAGGCGGCCCAGCCCTTCGACGAGGCGTCGGAGGGGTGCGCCGGGGTCGCGGCCCGCCTTCCAGGCTTCGAAACTCATGACGTTGGCGATCCGGGCGTCGAGGAAGGCATCCGACTCCGACTCGCCCGACCGGAGGCGGATGGCGAGGGCCGGGACCAGGATCCCGGCCAGTATGGCCCGCTTGGAGTAGTGATTTTCGTCCGCGGCGACATCCCCCGCCCATCGCCAAAGGGCGTCGGCGCTCTCCCAGGCCAGGGACAGGCCCAGGCCAGCGTTGGGGGGCAGTGCAAGCCAGCCCGACCAGCGCCGGACGGCGGGCGCGTCGGCCGCGGCGGCCTCGATGCGCGCCTTGAGGGCCGAGCGGATTCGCTGGCGGATCTTGAGCCCTGCCGGGTCCGGGAGCGCAGCGATGGCCGCCGCGTCATGCCGGCGCGAAAGGAGGGCCGCCAGGTCAGCGGGCCCCCGGGGCAGGATCAGTTCGGCTTCGCCGGTGCTGAATCCAGCGTCGGCACCCGCGGCCGCGGCCATGGCGGAGGTCCAGCCCATGTCCGGCGCCCGCACCAGGGCGGCGTCGAGCGCGGCCTGCTCAGCGCGCTTTAGCCAGGCCTCGGGATCGTCGTTTGTGTCCATGGAAGGAGTATAGACGGAATTGCCGGACCTGTCCGGCGTGGACAGGACATTTCCGGTCTGCTATTGCCCGCCCCCTGTCCAGACGGGAGACCGTCGGGATCAGAAAGCTATTGTCCGTTCGCCGCTGAAGCCTCGCTAGAGGCGACGCCGAGCGGGAACGGGTGACAGGAGAGAGACCTCTGGTTCAGATTTTCGTCCGCGACAACAACGTCGACCAGGCCCTCAAGGCGCTGAAGAAGAAGATGCAGCGCGAAGGCTCGTTCCGCGAGATGAAGCGCCATGTGCACTACGAGAAGCCCTCGGAGAAGCGCGCCCGCCAACAGGCCGAGGCCGTTCGCCGGGCCCGTAAGCTCGCCCGCAAGCGCGCCCAGCGCGAAGGCCTGATCCCCGCGCCGAAGAAGCCGGCACGCTAGGCCGCGGCCAGGCGCCTGATTTCAGGACGGCAGACAGGGGCCGTGCGCACGCCGCACGGTCTTTTTGCTGTCCAGCCCCCCTCTCTCTTCCGAAGCGCTGGAGATTTCCGGCCTGGGCACCTATCTTGTGGGGGAACTGGACCCAACCTCTTCGGATCGGATGGCTATGAACCTTCGCACCCTCGGCATCTGGGCGGCCATCATCGTCGCCCTGGCAGGGATGTACGCCCTGACCAACCCCGGCAACCGGACGCCTACCATCAGCGAGATCAGCTATACCCAGCTGCTCGGCAAGATCGATGGCGGCGGCGTGAAGTCGGTGGAGATCGCGGGTCCGCGTATCGTCGTGAAAGACGCCGAGGGCAGGAGCTTCGCCTCGGCCACACCCAACAACCAGGAGGACCTGGTCAAGCGGCTCGAGGCGCGCAATGTCGACATCAAGGTCAAGCCGCCCGGCGGCATGAGCGCTGGCGCCATCCTCCTGCAACTGCTGCCCATCATCATCATGGTGGGGATCTGGATCTTCTTCATGCGCCAGATGCAGGGCGGCGCGAAGGGAGCCATGGGCTTCGGCAAGTCCAAGGCCAAGATGCTGACCGAGAACCGTAACCGCATGACCTTCGAGGACGTGGCCGGCGTGGACGAGGCCAAGGAGGAACTGGCCGAGATCGTCGACTTCCTGAAGGACCCGCAGAAGTTCCAGCGCCTGGGCGGCAAGATCCCCAAGGGTGCCCTGATGGTCGGCCCCCCCGGCACCGGCAAGACCCTGCTGGGCCGGGCCGTGGCCGGCGAGGCGGGCGTGCCCTTCTTCTATATTTCCGGCTCTGACTTCGTGGAGATGTTCGTCGGCGTCGGTGCCAGCCGCGTGCGCGACATGTTCGAGCAGGCCAAGAAGAACAGCCCCTGCATCATCTTCATCGACGAGATCGACGCCGTCGGACGGCATCGCGGCGCGGGCCTCGGCGGTGGCAATGACGAGCGCGAGCAGACCCTGAACCAACTGCTCGTCGAGATGGACGGCTTCGATCCCTCGGACGCCATCATCGTCATCGCCTCGACCAACCGGCCGGACGTGCTCGACCCCGCCCTGCTGCGGCCGGGCCGCTTTGACCGCCAGGTGGTGGTGAGCAATCCGGACGTGAACGGCCGCGAGCGGATCCTGCGCGTGCACATGCGCAACGTGCCCCTGGCGGCGGACGTGGACATCCGCACCATCTCCCGCGGGACGCCGGGCTTCTCAGGCGCGGACCTGGCCAACCTGGTCAATGAAGCCGCCCTGATGGCCGCGCGGAAGAACCGCAAGATGGTCACCCAGCGTGACTTCGAGGACTCCAAGGACCGGGTCATGATGGGCGCCGAGCGCAAGTCCATGGCCATGACCGACGATGAAAAGCGCCTGACCGCCTACCACGAGGGTGGACACGCCCTGGTGGCCCTGAGCGTCCCGGCCTCGGACCCCGTGCACAAGGCCACCATCATTCCGCGTGGGCGGGCCCTGGGCATGGTCATGCAGTTGCCCGAGCGCGACCAGCTGTCGATGAGCTACCAGCAGATGACCTCGCGCCTCACCATCCTCATGGGTGGGCGGCTGGCCGAAGAGATCATCTTCGGCCGCGAGAAGATCACCTCAGGTGCCTCCTCCGACATCGACCAGGCGACACGCCTGGCCCGGGCCATGGTCACCAAGTGGGGCTTCTCCGACAGGCTGGGCGTGGTCTCCTACGGCGAGAACCAGGACGAGGTCTTCCTTGGCCATTCGGTGTCGCGGACCCAGAACGTCTCGGAAGAGACCGCCCGGATCATCGACGAGGAGGTCAAGCGCCTGGTCCAGGGCGGCTACGACGAGGCCAAGCGGATTCTCACCGAGAAGATCGAGGACCTGCACACCCTGGCCAAGGCCCTGCTCGAGTACGAGACGCTGACCGGCGACGAGATCACCAACGCCCTGAAGGGGGTCATGCCCCGTCGTGATGAAGCGGGCGACCCCGCGCCGGCCCTACCCCCGGTCTCGGTGCCTCTGATCCCGACGACGGCCCGGCCGCAGCCGGCGTGAGCGGAGGCGCGGGCGCACGCCGCCCGCCCCTCGTCATGGGGGTGGTGAACGTCACCCCCGACAGCTTCTCCGACGGCGGACGCCTGGAGGGCGTCGAGGGTGCGGTCGCCCACGGCCTGGCCCTGGACCGGGCAGGGGCGGACATCCTGGACATCGGCGGCGAGTCCACGCGTCCGGGCGCCCGGCCCGTGAACGCCGAGGACGAGGCCGGCCGGGTCCTGCCGGTGATCCGCACCCTTCGCCCCCTCACCCCGCGCCGCATATCGATCGACACCTGCAAGCCAGAGGTTGCCCGGGGGGCGATGGAGGCCGGTGCGGACATCTGGAACGACGTCACCGCTCTGGCCGCGCCCGGCGCGGCGGACCTGGCGGCGGAACTCGGCTGCGAGGTCGTGCTGATGCACATGCAGGGCGAGCCCCGCACCATGCAGGCAGCCCCGCAGTACGAGGACGTCCTGGCTGAAGTCTGCGCCTTCCTGGAAGCCCGGGCCGGAGCGGCCCTGGCCGCAGGCGTGGCGCGGGAGAAGATCTGGCTGGATCCCGGAATCGGCTTCGGCAAGACCGTGGCCCACAACCTGGCCCTGCTGGCGGGGCTGCAGCGGATCGTGGCCCTCGGCTTCCCGGTCCTTCTCGGTGCCAGCCGCAAGCGTTTCATCGCCGCCGTTGGCGCGGGCGGAATGCTGGCGTCGGACCGCCTGGGCGGTTCGCTTGCTGCGGCCCTGGCCGGGGCCCGGGCGGGCGTGGCGGCAGTGCGGGTCCACGACGTGGCCGAGACCGTCCAGGCGCTGAGGGTCCAGGCGGCGATCCTGGGGGACGGCGAGGTCAGCCCCGCCCGATGAAGGGCATGGCCGTAGCCATGACGGTCATGAACTGGACGTTGGCCGCCAGGGGCAGGCCAGCCATGTAGGCCACCGCCTCACCGACCGCCGTGACATCCATGGTGGGCTCGGCCGCCAGGCTTCCGTCCGCCTGCAGGACGCCACGGGACATCCGGGCGGTCATCTCGGTCGCGGCGTTTCCGATGTCGATCTGGCCGCAGGCGATGTTGTAGGCGCGGCCGTCGAGGCTGGCCTGGCGGGTCAGGCCGGTCATGGCGTGCTTGGTGGCGGTATAGGCGACGGACCGGGGCCGCGGGACCTGGGCGGAGATGGAACCGTTGTTGATGATCCGGCCGCCCTGTGGGGACTGGGCCTTCATGCAGCGGAAGGCGGCCTGGATGCAGAAGAAGGCACCGGTCAGGTTGACGTCGACCACACGACGCCAGTCCTCCACGGAGAGGTCCTCGAGGGGCACCGGCGGCGCGCCCGTTCCGGCGTTGTTGAACACCAGGTCCACCCGGCCGAACCGGTCCGTCGCCGCCGCGAACAGGCCCGCCACCTGGTCCGGATCTGCGACGTCGGCCGGATGGGCCAGGCCCCGGGCCGGCCCACCGCAGAGTTCGAGGGTCTCGAGGAGGGGCTCGGCCCGCCGGCCGGCCAGCACGAGGTTCCAGCCCCGGGCGGCAAGGGCGAGGGCCGCGGCACGGCCGATGCCGGAACCCGCACCGGTGAGAATAGCGACGGCGGGCGGCAAGGAGGGCTGTTCGGTCATGTCCCCAGACTAGTCCGCTCCCGCAGGGCCGTGCAATTGCGCCCAGGCCGGGTTAAGTCCGGATCATGTCCAGCGCCCTTGGCCGAGTCCTGATCATCGCCGGCTCCGATTCCGGGGGCGGGGCAGGCCTGCAGGCTGACCTGAAGACGGTCACCGCCCTCGGCGGTTACGCAGCCACGGCGGTCACCGCCGTCACTGTGCAGAACACCCTGGGCGTGACCGGCGTCCTGCCTGTGCCCGCCGACATGGTGACGGCCCAGGCCCGGGCCGTACTGGATGACATCGGGGCCGACGCCCTGAAGACCGGCATGCTGGGCGATATCGCCATGGTCGAGACCGTTGCGGCCATACTGGACTCGGCGGCCGGGATCCCGGCGGTGGTCGATCCTGTCATGACCGCCAAGGGCGGTGCCGCCCTGCTGGCGACGGACGCCATGGATGCCGTCCGCCGGCTGATGGTTCCCCGGGCCCGGCTGCTGACCCCCAACGTCCCGGAAGCCGAAGCCCTGACGGGCCTGGGCATTACCAACCAGGACGACCAGAGGCGGGCCGGGGAGGCCCTTCTGGCCCTGGGCGCCCGGGCGGTCCTGATGAAGGGCGGCCACCTGCACGGTGAGCGCGTGACGGACCTGTTGCTCACGCCGGAGGGCGAGACTCTGTTTGAATCCGCCCGCCTGGAGACCCGGCATACCCACGGCACCGGCTGCACCCTGGCCTCGGCCTGCGCGGCGGGCCTGGCCCAGGGCCTGACCCTGGAGGCGGCGGTGGCGAGAGCCTGGGCCTATGTCCAGGAGGCCATTGCCCGGGCCCCCGGCCTGGGCCACGGGCACGGTCCCCTCGACCACGCCTGGACGCTGAGGGGGCGGGCGTGAGGCACGCCGATGCGCTCGAGGGGCTGGTCCGCCAGTCCGACAGCCTGATGACTGTCCTTCGGGCAGCGCGGGCGCTGGACCTGCCTGACTGGCTGATCTTTTCAGGGGCCGTCTACCAGAAGGTCTTCAACGACCTGACGGGCCGGCCCCAGGACTATGGCCTGAAGGACTATGACCTGGCCTATTTCGACGGCTCGGACATAGGCTGGGACGCCGAGGACAAGGTGATCCGACGGGCCGCGGCAGAGCTTCCGCCACCGCTGGACTCCCTGGTCGAGGTGCGGAACCAGGCCCGGGTGCACCTGTGGTTCGAGGGCCGGTTCGGGGAACCCTACGCCCCCCTGTCGAGCAGCGCCGAGGCCCTGGAGCGGTTCGTCACGACGGCCAACGCGGTGGGCGTCCGGCTTGAGGCTGACGACCGGCTAACGATCGCAGCGCCCTTCGGGCTGGATGACCTGTTCAGCCTGAGGCTGAGGCCCAATCCCCTGCTCCCGGCGGGCGACTTCCGGTGCAAGGTCGAGGGTGTCGTGGCGCGCTGGCCCGAGCTGGTGGTCGAAGACTAAGGCGGCCGCCTCAGAGGGCTCCGCGGGCTGAGGCCGGGGCGGCGTTCATCTCTAAAGCCTGGGATACCCTATGGAGGGTGTCGATCAGCCGCTTGATCTCGATGGGCTTGGCCAGGTGGTCGTCCATGCCCGCCGCCAGGTACTCGGACACCTGATGGGTCATGGCGTCGGCCGTGAGGGCGATGATCGGCGTCCGGGGCAGGCCGCGGTTACGCTCCAGGGCGCGGATGGCCGTGGCCGCCTCCACCCCGCCCATGACTGGCATGTGAATGTCCATGAGGATGATGTCGAACCGGCCCGACTTCCAGGCGGCGACCGCGGCCGCACCGTCAGGTACGACCTCCAGCGCGCACCCGACTGAGGCCAGGACCGCGGTCAGGACTTGCTGGTTGGTGGCATTGTCCTCGGCGGCCAGCACGCGCAGGAAGCTGGCCTCTTCCTCGTCCTCGAACAGGCCATCGTCGAACTCGACCGCCTCAACCCCTGTTGCACGCATCAGGGGGGCCGAGAACCGGAAGGTCGTACCCAGGCCCTCGGTACTCTCGAAGGCGATGCGTCCCCCCATCATCTGGGCGAGTTCGGCAGAGATGGCGAGGCCAAGGCCGGTGCCCCCAAAGCGGCGGGTGGCGGAATTGTCGACCTGGGCGAACTTCTCGAACAGCACGGCGTGCTTCTCGGCCGGGATGCCGACCCCGGTGTCGCGCACGGTGATGACGAGCTGGTCCGCGACCTGGTCCAGGAGCACGGTGATCGAGCCGGAATGGGTGAACTTCACCGCATTCGAGACCAGGTTGCCGAGGATCTGGCGCAGGCGGCCCGGGTCGCCCCGCCAGCCGCCCTTGGCCCCCGGCATGGTGCGCATCACGAATTCGAGGCCCTTCTCGGTGGCCGAGGGGGCGAAGAGGTCGTGCACAGGGGACAGGGCCGCCTCGAGATCGAAGTCTTCCTCCGAAAGGGTCATGCGCCCGGCCTCGATCTTGGACAGGTCAAGGACGTCGTTGAGGATGTTGAGCAGAAGGCCCCCGGACTGGCGGACCACGTCGAGGCGCTTCCTCTGCTCGCCGGGCAGGTCCCCCATGGCCATGATCTCGGCCATGGTCAGGACACCGTTCAGGGGCGTGCGGATCTCGTGGCTCATATTGGCCAGGAACTGGGACTTCATCAGGTTGGCGTCGTTGGCGCGGTCGCGGGCATCCTGCAGCTCGGCCATCATGGCCTGCTGCTGGGCCTCGCGGACGGACAGGCGGTGCAGCAGCTGGTTGAAGGCCGCGCTCAGGCCCCGGAACAGACCGTCCCGGCTGGCCAGGTGGATCGGCTCATAGCTGCCGCTGTCCGAGACCCGCTGCATGGCGGTGGACAGCTCGACGACGGGGGCGATCACCCGGTCGGCGAGGCCGCGGGAGATGACGATGGCGACGCCGATGCCGGAGAACAGGAGGGCGCCCGCCAGGGCCAGGAGCTGGGGCGCGACCTCCGCGACGCCAAGCCCCCGGCCGACAGTCACCAGTTCACCGAGGTGGACCCCCCGGCTGTCTACAGGCGTGCGGATGACGACCTGAGAGCGGTTGGGTGCCGGCTGGCCCGCCTGCCCGAAGCCGGACACGCTTTTACCGGAGGCATCGAAGAATTCCGCGGAGACCAGCCTGTGCGAGAGGCCAAGGGCGCGCACCGCCGAGTCCACCGCTGCGGTATCCCCGGCGCTCGCGGCGTCGGAGAGGGTGACCGCCGACACGGCGGCCAGGGTGGACTGGAGGCTGCGGTTCTGGGCCTGGACCTGGACCCACTGCTGACCCATGAAGGCCACGCACGCCAGGACGAGCACGCTCAGCGCCGTGATGACGGCGGCGGCGGAGATACGGGCGTGAAAGCCCGCCGTGCTGAGGGCCTTCGGGCGATGTTCGGGAGGCTTCATTCTGATCCCGGGTTCATTCGAACGCCGAGATTGCCCGGGAAGTCCTAACGTTTCCCTGAATTAACCCTGAAAAAACGGACGCTTGGGCCCGAATCAGACTGAAAAAAGTCAGATTCTAAAACCTGCGACAATTTGCCACAGTTAATAAACCATTAATGTTAGGGACAGACGTTAACCTCCGATTTACCTTAACAACGAGGCCATTCCGCCTCCTGAGGGGGTTACCATGGACAAAGCATTCATCGCCAAGCGCGCCCAAGAAAAGCTCGTCGATACGGAATTGGCGGTCGACGCGGCCCTGATCGAGGCCACACAATTGCTCGCCGAACTCCTGCAGGCGCGTTCAGACTTGGGCGCCCCGGTCGCCTTCGCCGATGACGTCCAGGTCAAGCTGACCGAAGCCGTCGCGGCCCTGAGCTCAGCCCGCACCCTGATGGGCCAGGTTCACTCAGGTCTGCTAGAAGCTGCCCTGCGCCTTGGCATACGCCCGAAGATGGCCGGCTATTACCGCCTGAAGGATTTCCAGTTGACCGACGAGAACGAGCGCATCGTCGCCTAAGGTCGTCACTTACCGTTAAGATATTGGGGCTCTTCTCTGCCGGGAGGAGCCCCTTCTTATGTCGGTGATTGATGCCATCCTGCTCGCTCTGAACGTCGCGGTTCCACTCGTGGCGCTAGTTGCGGGCAAGACGCCGGAACGGATTGCCGCGCTGATATTCGTCCTGGCGACGGGAGCGACAGCACTTTCCGGGGCTTTCTGGAAGTACAAGGAAATCGGGAATATTCTGCTAACAATTGACGGCCTTATGGCTCTATCGCTTCTTGTACTTGCAGTCCGATACAATTACCTTTGGATCGCGCTCATGATGGGCGCGATGTCTGGATACTTTGCGATACATGCCTATTATCTGGCGATGGCGATGCCCCTTGATGAAATGTTTGCAATTTCAAGCAATATAGCAACAGGCGTTGTTCTTTTGAGTCTGGCGATCGGTGTCTGGAGCTCCCGGCACCGCGCCGTGGAGCCCTGACGCCCGGGGGCACCGCCCGCCCACTTCCCCCTTGCCTTCGGGCGCAAAGCGTCGTTTCTGCGCGGCGGGCCACGCCCCCCCAACGGGGCGCTGCTCATCTGTAAGGATGGGAGACATCGCAATGACCACAATACCGCGGCCGGCCGTGCGCCCGGTCCGTCCCGAATTTTCCTCCGGCCCCTGCGCCAAGCGCCCCGGATGGACCCCCGAAGCCCTGAAGGATGCCGTCCTCGGCCGCTCGCACCGGTCGAAGCCCGGCAAGGCGCGCCTGCAGGCGGCCATCGACCTGACCCGCAAGGTGCTTCAGGTTCCTGACAGCCACCTCATCGGCATTGTCCCCGGCTCGGACACCGGGGCGGTGGAGATGGCCATGTGGTCCCTGCTGGGGCCGCGCAGGGTGCAGCTGCTGGCCTTCGAGAGCTTCGGCAAGGACTGGGTCACCGATGTGGTCAAGCAGCTGAAGCTGCCCGCCGAGGTCCTGGAAGCGCCCTATGGCGAACTGCCCGACCTGTCCCGGGTGGACCCGGCGGCGGACCTGGTCTTCACCTGGAACGGCACCACCTCGGGGGTGCGCGTCCCGGACGCCGGCTTCATCTCGGCGGACCGTGAGGGCCTGACCCTCTGCGACGCCACCTCGGCCGCCTTCGCCCAGGACCTGGACTGGGCCAAACTCGATGTGGTGACCTTCTCCTGGCAGAAGGCCCTGGGCGGCGAGGGTGCGCACGGCGTGCTGGTCCTGTCTCCCCGGGCCGTCGCCCGGCTGGAGAGCCATACGCCGGCCTGGCCCATGCCCAAGCTGTTCCGCATGACCAAGAACGGCAAGGTGACCCTGGATCTCTTCGAGGGCGCCACCATCAACACCCCCTCCATGCTCTGCGTCGAGGACGTCATCGACGCCCTGGAGTGGGCCCAGGGAATCGGCGGCCTGTCGGCCATGCGGGCCCGGGCCGATGCCAACCTGGCGGTCCTGGCCGGCTGGGTGGCGCGGACCCCCTGGGTGGACTTCCTGGCCGCCGACCCGGCGACCCGGTCCAACACCTCGGTCTGCCTGAAGGTGGTCGATGCGCGGGTGGCGGCCCTGTCCGCCGACGCCCAGGCCGACTTCGCCAAGACCCTGGCCTCTCTGCTCGACAAGGAGGGTGCAGCCCTGGACGTCGCCGGCTATCGCGACGCCCCGCCCGGCCTGCGCATCTGGTGCGGTGCCACGGTGGACACGGCCGACCTTGAGGCCCTGACCCCCTGGCTCGACTGGGCCTTCGAGACGGCCGCTGCCGGGCTCTGAGCCCGCGCGCGCCGCCTCACCTCCGATCCCCCTTCCCTTCCCCGTGAAGAAAGACACCCCCATGCCCCGCGTACTCATCGCTGACAAACTCTCCCCCGCCGCCGTCGACATCTTCCGCCAGAGGGGGGTCGAGGCCGACGTCAAGACCGGCCTGTCCAAGGACGAACTGCTGAAGATCATTGGCGACTATGACGGCCTGGCCGTCCGCTCGGCCACCAAGGCCGACAAGGACGTGATCGCCGCCGCCGGCCAGCTGAAGGTGATCGGCCGGGCCGGGATCGGGGTGGACAATGTCGACATCCCCGCTGCCACCTCCAAGGGCATCGTGGTGATGAACACCCCCTTCGGGAACTCCATCACCACCGCCGAGCACGCCGTGGCCATGATGTTCGCCCTGGCCCGCCAGATCCCCGCCGCCGACGCCTCCACCCAGGCCGGCACGTGGGAGAAGAACCGGTTCATGGGCGTCGAGCTGTACGCCAAGACCCTGGGCCTGATCGGTGCGGGCAATATCGGCTCCATCGTCGCCGACCGGGCCAACGGCCTGAAGATGAAGGTGGTGGCCTATGACCCCTTCCTGTCCGCCGAGCGGGCCGTGGAGATCGGCGTGGAGAAGGTCGAGCTGGACGACCTGCTGGCCCGGGCCGACATCATCACCCTGCACACCCCCCTGACCGACAAGACCCGCAACATCCTGTCGGCCGAGAGCCTGGCCAAGGCCAAGAAGGGTGTGCTGATCGTCAACTGCGCCCGCGGCGGCCTGGTGGACGAGGCGGCCCTGCGCGCCCTGCTGGACTCCGGCCATGTGGGCGGGGCGGCCTTCGACGTCTTCGTCGAGGAGCCGGCGACGGCCAACATCCTGTTCGGGTCCCCCAACTTCATCGCCACGCCCCACCTGGGCGCCTCGACCCTGGAAGCGCAGGAGAATGTCGCCCTGCAGGTGGCCGAGCAGATGAGCGACTACCTCCTGACCGGGGCGGTGACCAACGCCCTGAACAGCCCCTCGGTGAGCGCCGAGGAGGCCCCCAAGCTGAAGCCCTTCGTCGCCCTGGCCGAGCGCCTCGGCGCCTTCGCCGGCCAGATGATCGACGTGGAGATCAAGGCGGTGGAGCTGGCCTACGAGGGCGAGGTGGCCCAGCTGAACACCCGGCCCCTAACCGCCGCGGCCCTGGCCGGGGTGATGCGGCCCGTGCTGGCCGAGATCAACATGGTCTCGGCCCCCGCCGCCGCCCGCGAGCGGGGCGTGACGGTGACCGAGTCCAAGCAGGACGACTCGCCGGTCTTCGAGAGCCTGGTGCGGATCACCGTGACCACGACCATGGGCAAGCGCTCCTTCGCCGGGACGGTGGTGGCCGGGACCCCGCGCATCGTCGAGGTCAAGGGCATGGAGCTGGACGCCCCCTTCAGTCCGACCATGCTGTACGTGAACAACCAGGATAAGCCGGGCTTCATCGGCGCGGTGGGTGCCCTGTTGTCCGAAGCGCAGGTGAACATCGCCACCTTCAACCTGGGCCGGGTGGCCGCCGGCGAGGACGCCATCTGCCTGATCGGCGTGGACCAGGAGCCCGGCGACGGCCTTGTGGTCCGCATCCGCGCCCTGCCCCACGTCAAGGAAGCCCGCATCCTGCGGTTCTAAGGCGGGGCGTAGAGAGGGTCAGCTGAGAGGCCGTTGACCCCCTCACCCGGTTTCGCCGGGAGCTCCCCCTTGGGGGAGCAATTGGCGCTCTCATTCCTCCCCCCAGGGGGAGGTGGACCGGGGCGACGCCCCGGGACGGAGGGGGTCAGCTGAGCCGACGTTGACCCCAGACTCCAGTCGGGGGAGGATGGGGCGTGAAAACGCCACCGAACCCCTACCGCCAGGCGGAAGCCGAACTGCTGGCCCATGGGCTCAGCCTGCCCGAGACGGACCTGGCGCCTCCGCGCCGGGACGCCGACCCCTTTCACTACCTGCGGGTGGCGGGCAAGGGCTTCGCCTGGTTCGGGGGACGGGACGCGAGCCCCGACGAACTGGTGCTGACGGTGAAGCTGCCCATCTCGGCGGAAATGGTCTCGGAGCTGCCCTTCGTCCAGGAGAGCAAGGGCTGGCATAAGCGCCACAACTGGGTCACCGCCCGCTTCGGGCCGGAGGACGACGTCCTGGCCGAGCTGGAGACCCTGAAGGCCTGGATGCTGCAGAGCTACCTGGCCATGGCCCCTCGGAAACTGGCGCGGCGGGTCTCCGGCGACTGACACCCCTGTCCTCCCGGGAGGCCATTGACTCCCTGTTCGCCTGGACTAGAACAAAAAGCGAACACGAGGTTGGGCATGGACGGGGACAGGCGGAACAGGCTGGCAGCGCTGCGGACGGACATCCGGCGGCTGGAGCGGGGGACGGGACCGGTGCGGGGACGGTTGTCCCTGGGCGATCCGCGCCTGGATTCCGCCCTGCCGGGAGGAGGGCTCTCCCTGGGCCAGTGGCACGAGATCGGGGGCGAAGGGGCCGAGGCTGAGACCGGGGCCGCCCCCGCCGCCTTCGCCGCCCGGCTGGCTGCAGCCCTGCTGGCCAGGCCGGACCAGCGCGGCCGCTCGGCCGTCTGGATCCTGCGCCGCGATGACCTCTTTCCCCCCGGACTGGCGAGCCTGGGCCTGCCGGCGGAGCGGCTGGTGGGCGTCTGCGCCCGGGACGAGGCCGAGGCCCTGGGCGTCGCCGAGGACGCCCTGGCCTCTCCCGGCGTGGGGGTGGTTCTGGCCGAGGTCGGTGCCGTGGACCTGACCGCCGGGCGGCGGCTGCAGCTGGCCTGCGAGGCGCGCGGCGGCACGGGGCTGGTGATCCTGCGACGGCCCTTCGGCGGTGGCAAGGCGACAGCGGGCGGCACGGCGGCGGCGACCTGCTGGCGGGTGGCCCCGGCGGCCAGCGCGCCAAATCTGGGCGGACTGGGCCTGGTTGGACTGGGCCTGGGACCACCCCGCTGGCGCCTGCGCCTGGCCCGCAGCCGGGGCGGACGGAGCGGGGCCTGGCTAGTGGAGGCCGCCGGGACCGCAGACGAGGGAGAAGCCGATGTCGCGCATCCTCTGCGTCTGGTCGCCGAACTGGGCGATCGAGACCTGGCGGCGCCGGCGGCCTTCAGCGCCGCAGGCTGAGCCCTTCGCCCTGGCCAGTCTTTCCCGGGGCCTGAGGGTGCTGACCGCCGTCAGCCCGCAGGCCGCGGCGGCGGGACTCTTCCCCGGCCAGGGCCTGACCGACGCCCGGGCCCTGCGCCCCGACCTGGTCCTGGCCGAGGCCGAACCCGAGGCCGACGCCCGGGCCCTGGAGGCCCTGGCCGACTGGTGCGTGCGCTTTTCCCCCGCCGTGGCCCCCGACCCGCCGGACGGCCTGTTCCTCGACATCGGCGGCGTCTCCCACCTGTGGGGCGGCGAGGCGGAGATGGCCGCTGACCTGGCCGCGCGCCTGGCGAGGGACGGCCTGACCGGCCGGATCGCCGTGGCCGACACCGCGGGGGCGGCCTGGGCCCTGGCGCGGAGCCCGGCGGCGGAGGCCGGCCCGCAGGTCCTGGCGTCCCGAACTCTGGAACCCGGCGGGACGGAGGCACAGCCCCTCGCGCCCGAACTGGCCGGCCTGCCGACGGCTGCCCTGCGCCTGGAGCCGGCGGCGGTGGAGCGCCTGGCCCGGCTGGGCCTGAGGCGGATCGGCCAGCTGGCCGCCCTGCCCCGCGGGCCCCTGGCCAAGCGCTTTGGCGCCAAGGTCCTGCTGCGCCTGGACCAGGCCCTGGGCCGGGACCCCGAGGCGCTGGCCTTCCGCCGCCCGCCGACCCCCTGGTTCTCCCGCCTGGACCTGGCCGAGCCGGTAAGCGCGCCGGAGGACCTGGCCCGCCTGTGCCGGGACGTGACCCTTCGCCTGTGCGCGCGGCTGGAGGCGTCCGGACGCGGGGCCCGGCGCTTCCGCCTGGACTTCCACAGGGTGGACGGTGCCCCTGTGGGCCTGGAGCTGGGCCTGTCCCGCCCGGCCCGCGACCCGGACCGCATCGCCCGCCTCTTCCTGCCCCGGCTGGAGAACCTGGACCCCGGCTTCGGGATCGAGGCGGTGAGCCTGCAGGCGGCGGAGGCCGAGGTCCTGGCGCCAGGCCAGTCCGACCTGGCCAGCCTGCTGGAGCCAGTCGAGGGACCCGAGGCCCTGGCGCCCCTCATCGACCGGCTGACCGCCCGGCTCGGGGCCCGGCGAGTCTGGCGCAGTCGGCCCCTGGCCAGCCATGTTCCCGAACGCTCGGTGCGCAGGGCTGCGGCCCTGGAGGCGCAGGCCGGTCCCGCCAGAGACGGCCCTGCAGGCGGCTGGCCCGCATGGCGCCCCCGCCCCCTTCGCCTCCTGCCCCGTCCCGAGGTCCTGGAGGCGGTGATCGCCCTGACCCCGGACGAGCCGCCCCGGCAGTTCCGCTGGCGGGGGCGGGTGCATCGCATCCGCCTGGCCGAGGGACCCGAGCGGATCGGCGCGGACTGGTGGCGGACCGGGATCGAGGCGGTGCGGACCGACCAGGTGCGGGACTATTACCGGGTAGAGGACCAGGACGGGGCCCGGCTCTGGGTCTTCCGCTCGGGCCTGCACGACCATGACCGGCCAGTGCGCTGGTGGCTGCACGGCCTGTTCGGATGAGCCGCTACGCCGAGCTGGCAGCGGCCAGCAACTTCTCCTTCCTGCGCGCCGCCTCGCACCCCGAGGAGCTGGTGGCGACCGCCACCGCCCTGGGCCTGGACGCCCTGGGGATCGCCGACCGCAACAGCCTGGCGGGGGTGGTCCGGGCCTGGGGGGCGGGGCGCAAGGCGGGCGGGCCCCTGAAGGTGCTGGCGGGTGCCCGCCTGGTCTTCGCCGACGGGACACCGGACCTCATCTGCTATCCCTCCGACCGGGCGGCCTGGAGCCGGCTGACCCGCCTTCTGACCCTGGGCAAGCGGCGGGCGCCCAAGGGCGGGTGCGACCTGTCCCTCGGCGACTTCCTGGACCATGCGGAAGGCCAGCTGGCCATCGTCCTGCCTCCCGCGCCGGGAGAGGCCGGGAGGGCGGACTTCCCCGGACGGCTGGAGGCCCTGGCCCGGGCCCGGCGGGGATGGATCTGGCTGGGGGGCGTGCGCCGCTATGGCCCCCGCGACCTGCAGGACCTGGCCCGGCTGGAGGCCCTGGGGGCTGCGGCCGGGGCACCCCTGGTCGCCGTGGGCGAGGTGCTCTACCACGACGCCCGCCGGCGGGCCCTGCAGGACGTCCTGACCTGCATCCGCGAGGGCTGCACGATCCACGAGGCGGGGCTGAGGCTGGAGGCCAACGCCGAGCGGCGGCTCAAGCCCCCGGCCGAGATGGCCCGCCTGTTCGCCCGTTTCCCCGCCGCCGTCGAGCGCAGCCTGGAGATTGCCGGCCGCGTCGGCTTCGACCTGTCGGAGCTGCGCTACGAATACCCAGACGAGCCCGTTCCGCCCGGTAAGACCCCCATCCAGCACCTGCGCGACCTGACCTGGGAGGGGGCGGGCTGGCGCTTCGAGGGCGGGCTGGGCGAGCGTGAGCGGCGGACCCTGGAGCACGAACTCGACCTCATCGAGAAGCTGGGCTTTCCCAACTACTTCCTGACCGTCCACGACATCGTCCGCTGGGCGCGGGCCCAGGGCATCCTCTGCCAGGGGCGTGGGTCGGCCGCCAACTCCGTGGTCTGCTTCTGCCTGGGCATCACCGCCGTCGACCCGACGAAGAAGGACCAGGACCTGCTGTTCTCGCGCTTCATCTCCGAGGCGCGGGGCGAGCCACCGGACATCGATGTCGACTTTGAGCACGAGCGCCGGGAGGAGGTCATGCAGTACCTCTTCCGCCGCTACGGCCGGGACCGGGCCGCCATCGCCGCCACAGTGATCCACTTCCGGCCGCGGATGGCCATCCGCCAGGTGGGCAAGGCCCTGGGCCTGACCGAGGACGTCACCGCGGCCCTGGCCGGGACGGTCTGGGGACCCTGGGGCGGCATGAGCCCGGACCCCTACATCCGCCAGGCAGGACTGGACCCGGACGCCCCGGAGATCCGCCGGGCCACCGCCCTGGCCGGCGAGCTCCTGGGCTTTCCCCGCCACCTGTCCCAGCACGTGGGCGGCTATGTCCTGACCCGGGGCCGGCTGGACGAGCTGGTCCCGATCGGCAACGCCGCCATGCCGGACCGCACCTTCATCGAGTGGGACAAGGACGACATCGACGCCCTGGGCCTGATGAAGGTGGACGTCCTGGCCCTGGGCATGCTGACCGCCCTGCGCAAGAGCTTCGAGATGATCCCGCCCCGGGCGGACGGGACCCGGCTGACCGACATCGCCCAGGTCCCGCAGGAGGTTCCCCAAGTCTACGACATGCTGTGCCGGGCAGACTCCGTGGGCGTCTTCCAGGTGGAGAGCCGGGCCCAGATGTCCATGCTGCCGCGCCTGAAGCCCCGGCGCTTCTACGACCTGGTCATCGAGGTCGCCATCGTCCGGCCCGGCCCCATCCAGGGCGACATGGTCCACCCCTACCTGCGCCGGCGCGACGGGACAGATCCGGTGGAGTTCCCCGCCCCGTCGCCGGAGTACGGCCCGCCAGATGAGCTGCACCGGGTATTGGGCAAGACCCTGGGCGTGCCCCTCTTCCAGGAGCAGGCCATGCGCCTGGCCATCGAAGCGGCCCGGTTCAGCGAGAATGACGCCGACGGCCTGCGGCGGGCCATGGCCACCTTCCGCAACCTGGGGAGCGTCAGCGAATACCGCCGCCGCTTCCTGGAAGGCATGACCGGGCGGGGCTATGATCCGGACTTCGCCGAGCGCTGCTTCCGCCAGATCGAGGGGTTCGGTTCCTATGGCTTCCCCGAGAGCCACGCCATCAGCTTCGCCCTCTTGGTCTACGCCTCGGCCTGGGTGAAGTGGCGCTGGCCCGACGCCTTCTGTGCGGCCCTGATCAACTCCCAGCCCATGGGCTTCTACCCGCCCGCCCAGCTGGTGCGGGACGCCCGCGAGCACGGGGTGGAGGTGCGCCCCGCCGACGTCCTGGCCAGCGACTGGGATTGCACCTTGGAACCGGTACCCGGCCAGCGTTTGCGGGCCGTGCGGCTGGGCCTGCGACAGGTGCGTGGCCTGGCCCAGGAGGACGTCGAGCGCCTGGTCCTGGCCCGGGCCCGGGGGGCCCGTGCCGTCGCCGACTTCGCCCGGGTGGTGAGCGGACGGGGGATGGAGCTCCTGGCCGAGGCCGACGCCTTCGCTGGCCTGGGGGTGAGCCGCCGCCAGGCCCTCTGGGCGGTGAAGGGACTGGCCGGCGCAGACCGGGCGGACCGGGACGCACCCCTGGCGGCGGGGGCTGACCTGCCCGAGCCCGGGGTCGACCTGCCGCTCATGAGCGCCGCCCGGGAGACCGCCGAGGACTACCGCACCCTGCGTCTGTCCCTGAAGGCCCACCCCTGCGCCTTCCTGCGCGAGGAACTGGCGGCGCGGGGCGCCCGCCCGGCGGCGGACCTGAAGCGGATGCGGGACGGGCGCCGCACCGCCGTGGCCGGCCTGGTCCTGGTGCGCCAGAGGCCGGGTACGGCCAAGGGGGTGGTCTTCATGACCCTGGAGGACGAGACCGGGACGGCCAACATCGTCGTCTGGAAGGACGTCTTCGAGGCGCACCGGCCAGCGGTCATGCGCTCGGGCCTGGCCCTGGTGGAGGGGCGGGTGCAGGTCGCCGGGGACATCCTCCACCTGGTGGCCGAGCGGATCACCGACCTGTCCGTCCTGGCCGCCGCCCTGCGGACGGACGAACCCGGCGAGAGGACGCCCGCCGGCGGCGGACGCCTCGTGGCCAGCCGGGACTTTCACTGACCTGCGGACCTTGACGCCCGTCCGCCCCTGCGGCGAAGTCCAGGCCAACAGGGAGACACGCCATGACCCCAACGTTTCGGGCCCTCGCCCGCCTCGCCGCCCTCGCCCTCGCCCTCCTCGCCGCCCCGGCTTTCGCCGAGCCCGCCCGGGTCCGGGTGGAGACGGGCACCCTGGCCGGCGAGGCGAAGGATGGCGTGGGCGCCTGGCGCAACATCCCCTACGCCGCTCCGCCGACGGGTGCGCTGCGCTGGGCCCCGCCGGCCCGGGCTGCCAGCTGGACGGGCGAGCGCGATGCGACGAAGGCAGGTCCCTCCTGCCTGCAGAAGATGAATGCCGACGGGACGCCCAACAGCGGGGGTGCCAACGGCCCCATGAGCGAGGACTGCCTTCAGCTGAACGTCTTCGCGCCGGCGAAGGCCCGCAAGGCGCCGGTCATGGTCTGGATCCACGGCGGCAGCCACCGGGAGGGGGCGGGCTGGATCTACGACGGCTCGGCCTTTGCCCGGCAGGGGATCGTGGTGGTGACGATCAACTACCGCCTGGGCCCGCTGGGCTATTTCGCCCACCCCGCCCTCACCGCTGCCGCCCGGAGGGACGAGCCCCTGGCCAATTACGGCCTGATGGACCAGGTCGCCGCCCTCCAGTGGGTGAAGCGCAACATCGAAGCCTTCGGGGGCGACCCCCGACAGGTCACGGTGTTCGGGGAGAGCGCCGGCGGCATGAGCACCCTGGCCCTGCTGGCGACGCCCTCGACAAAGGGCCTCTACGCCCGCGCCATCGTCCAGTCGGGGGGCGGCTGGTTCCCGCCCGCAAACCTGGCCGCCCGGGCCCAAGCCGGGGAAGATGCACTGGCAGCCCTGGGCCATGCCAAGGCCTCCGCGGCCGACCTGCGCGCCCTGCCGGCCGAAAGCCTCATCAAAGGGGTCGGCGGAAGCTTCGGTCCCTTCCCGGACGGCCGACTGCTGAAGGAGACCCCCAGCCAGGCCTTCGCCGCCGGTCGGGCCGCCGACGTGCCCCTGATCATCGGCTGGAACTCCGGTGAGGACTCCCTGATGGGCCCCTGGCGTCCAGAGATGATTGGCGCTGTGCCGGCGGAGGCCCGGAGGGTCTACGCCCCAGAGGCCGCCCGCGGTGACGAGGTCCTGGCCAGGGCCGTCTTCACCGACCGGGCCATGGGCGCGCCGGCCCGCTGGATCGCCCGCCAGGCCGCCTCGGGCACCCCGGCCTGGCTCTACCACTTCTCCTATGTGGGAACCCGGTTCCGGCCCTTCACCGACCGGGCCGCCCACGCCGCAGAGATCCAGTACGTCTTCCAGTACTGGGGTCGGCGGACCCCCATGTCGGCGGTGTCGGAAGAGGACCGCGCCATGGCCACCCTGATGAACGGCTGCTGGGCGGCCTTCGCCAAGACAGGTCGCCCGGACTGCCCTGGCGGCCAGGCCTGGCCCGCCTATTCAAGGACGAAGGACACCCTGCTGGAGTTCGGCCGCGACACCGGCCTGAGGACCGGCTTCCAGTCCGGCCGCCTCGACTTCCAGGAGGAAAGGACCCTGCCGGGGCTGGCCCTGCCCTGAGCCGAGCCCACGGTCACCGCCCTCAAGGGGAAGGAGCCGGCGAAGCGGAGTGAGGGGTCTGCGGCGAGTCCGTTGTCCACCCTCCAGCCCGCAACGCGGTCCACCTCCCCTTGGGGAGGAGAACTGGCGCTGTGAAGGGCCCCTCATTTGGAGACCTCCGGGCCGCCACCGTTAAACCCCTTTCAAAGTTTAGGGCTGAGGGTGACGCCGACCCAGACTAGGACCCCTCATGATTCGCGCCCGCAGAGCCCGCATTGTCGCTACCCTCGGACCGGCGACCCGAAAGCCGGAGCAGATCGTCGCCCTCGCCCGGGCGGGGGCCGATGTCTTCCGGGTGAACTTCAGCCATGGCGAGCATACGGACCACGCCACGGCCATCGCCCGGGTGCGGGCAGCCGAGGCCGAGGTGGGCCGGCCGCTGGCCGTTCTGGCGGACCTCCAGGGGCCGAAGATCCGGTTGGGCGAATTCCGCGACGGGCGCGTTGAGCTGACCCGGGGCCAGGCCTTCCGTCTCGACCGCGATCCGACGCCGGGGGATTCCCGCCGGGTCTGCGTGCCCCACCCCGAGATCTTCGCTGCCCTGAGGACCGGGGCCGACGTGCTGCTGGACGACGGCAAGGTCCGGCTGAAGGTTGTCCGCTTCGGCGCAGACTTCGCCGAAACCGAGGTGATCAGTGGCGATATCCTCTCCGACCACAAGGGCCTGAACCTGCCCGGCCTGGCCATTCCCATTCCCGCCCTGACCAAGAAGGACCGGCTGGACCTCGACTTCGCCCTGGCCCAGGGCGTGGACTGGGTGGCCCTGTCCTTCGTCCAGCGCGCCGCCGACATGGCCGAGCTGAGGCAGATCGTCCTCGGCCGTGCCGGCGTCCTGGCCAAGATCGAGAAGCCCGCCGCCCTGGAGGCCCTGGACGAGATCCTGGACCTGTCCGAGGCGGTCATGGTGGCCCGGGGCGACCTGGGGGTCGAACTTGCGCCCGAAGATGTGCCGGTGGTCCAGAAGACCCTGGTCCGCGCCGCGCGGATGCGGGGCATTCCCGTCATCGTGGCCACCCAGATGCTGGAGTCCATGATCCACTCGCCGACACCGACCCGGGCCGAGGCCTCGGACGTGGCCGCCGCTGTCTACGAGGGTGCCGATGCCGTCATGCTGTCGGCCGAGACCGCCGCCGGCGAATACCCCCTGGAGGCGGTGACCATGATGGACCGCATCCTGGCGCGAGTGGAGCGCGACCCGCGCTGGCCCGAGCTGATGGCCGCCGAGTACCCGGTGGAGGACGCCGACGCCGACGCCCTGGTCGCCGCCGCCCGCCGCGCCGCCGACTCCGCCTCCACAGGCTGCCTCGCCGCCTTCACCACCACCGGCCAGACCGCCCTGCGCCTGTCGCGGGAACGCCCACTCCAGCCCACCCTGGCCCTGACCACCCGCCTGGCCACCGCCCGGCGCCTGGCCCTGGCCTGGGGCGTCGAAGCCCGGGTCGTGGACATGATCACCGATCCCGAGGACCTCGCTCGGGTGGCGGTCGAAGAGGCCCTGGCGGCGGGCCTGTGCCCGCCCGGACACCGGGTCCTGATCCTGGCCGGCCTACCCATGGGCTCCCCCGGCGCGGCCAACATACTTCGCATCGCCCACGCCCCCCTGAGGCGCTGAGGCCCGCCCCAAAAGGAAGGCGTGCAAGGCGCTGCGGTATGGGCTATTCCCCGCGCCGCACGCCGGACCGGCGTAGGCCTGCGCTTGCGGGGTAGTAGCTTGAAAAATGTTTACACCGGGTTGGTCGGCGACATCGGCGGCACCCATGCCCGCCTGGCCCTGGTCGACAAAGAAGGCCATATCCGTCACCCCGTGACCTTCGAGGAATGCAACTATCCGTCCCTGACGGACGTCATCGCCACCTACCTGGAGAAGACGCTGGGACGGAAACGGCCTGAGCGCGCCGTGCTGGCGGTGGCCGGCCCCGTCGTGGACGGGGAGATCCAGTTCACGAACAACAGCTGGCGGGCCTCGGAGGGCGAGCTCTTCGTCGCCTTCGAGTTCGAGTCCGTTCGGCTGATCAATGACTTCGCCGCCCAGGCCCTGGCGGCCCCTCTCCTGCCGGCGGACACCCTGAGGCGCATTGGTCCCGACGTCCGCAGTGCGGACCTCGCCCCCCTGGTGGTCATGGGTGCCGGGACCGGATTTGGCGCGGCCGGCCTGGCTCGCTCCAACCGGGGCGACGTCGAGGTCGCCGGCGAGGGCGGGCATGGTGCCTTCGCCCCCTCCGATGACACGGAGGTGGAGATCCAGCGGATCCTGAACCAGAGGTTCGGACGGACCTCCATAGAGCGCATCCTGTCCGGGCCTGGCCTCCACAACCTCTATTCTGCCCTGGCCGCGATCCGGGGCGTGCCGGCGACCCTGGCGGATGAGGCGTCCGTGACCGCCGCCGCCGAAACGGGCGACGCCCTGGCAAACGAGACCCTGGACCGCTTCTGCGCCATCCTCGGCTCGGTGGCGGGGGACCTGGCCCTGACCTTCGGCGCCCGGGGCGGCGTCTTCATCTCGGGCGGACTGGCGCCACGCATGGCCGACCGGCTGGCCAGCGGTGGCTTCCGGAGCCGGTTCGAGGCCAAGGGCCGAATGAGCGCCTTCATGGCCGAGATCCCGACCACCCTGATCCAGCACCCCTACGCCGCCCTGGTGGGCGCGGCGCGAGCCCTGAAGCGGCCAGCGGCAGGCGTGCGCTGAGGGCGCGTGGCGATGGGGCTTGCGAAGCCCCGGAATCCGGCTGAACCTGACGTCCCGGTGCCCGGAGAAGTCGCCCCATGTCCCCGCAGTTCCAGGAGGTGTTCGACCTGTTGTCCGGGATCCTCCGGGAGACTGCGCCCGAGATGACGGTGACGGGAGAGGGAACCCCGGCTCTGAACCTGATGACAACCTGGATAGAGGCGAGGACCCGGCGGCCCGCCTGGTTCGCCCAGGTGGCAATAAAAAGGTCCTATGTGTCCTTACACCTGATCCCGTTGGATGCGCTTCCGGCCCTGCGGGAAGCCATCCCACCCGGCCTCGAGAAACATCGGCAGGGTAAGACCTGCTTCAACTTCAAGACCCCGTCCCCGGAGGCCTTCGAAGAGCTTCGCCAACTCATCCGCCTGGCGGTCGAGATGGATCCGGACCGCAGGTCCGCCCTGGGGGCCTGAGGCCGCCCCCGGCTACCGCCCCTGGAAGTTGCCCGGCCGGCGCTCGGCGACGGCGCGGACGCCCTCGGCGAAGTCCTCGGTGGCGCGCAGGATGGTCTGCTGTCCGTGCTCGTGGTCGGTCTGGGCCCGGACGCCGGCGGCGAGGCCGGCGCGCAGGGTCTTGCGGGTGGCGACCACTGCCAGGGGGGCGTTCTCGGCGATTTCGGCGGCTAGGGCCTTGGCGGCCTCCAGCAGTTCCGCCTGTGGAACCACCTCGTCCACCAGGCCCCAGGCCAGGGCCTCCTCAGGCTTCACACGCCTGCCCGTCAGGAACATCAGGGCCGCCCTCTGCTCTCCGATCAGGCGCGGCAGGGTGTGTGTCAGGCCGAAGCCCGGGTGGAAGCCCAGCTTGACGAAGTTGGCGGCGAAGCGGGCCTCAGGCGAGGCGACGCGGAAGTCGGCGACCAGGGCCAGGCCCAGGCCCGCTCCCACGGCCGCGCCCTGGACGGCGGCGATGATCGGGGTCTCGATCGAGAAGAGGCGAACGGCCTGGGTGTAGAGGTCGTTGATCCCGTTCATGCCTGAGCCGCCAATCCCGTCGGGGGCCACCAGGTCGGCGCCGGCGCAGAAGGCCTTGCCCGCCGAGGCCAGGACCACGGCACGGACCTCGCCGTCGACGTCGATCTTCTCGAGCAGGTCGGCCAGGTCGTGCATCAGGGGCACGGAGACGTGGTTGTTCGGCGGCCGGTCGAGGGTGACCACCGCGATATTGCCGGTCTTCTCGACGGTGATTTCGGGGCGCTCGGTGGTGGTGGTCATCTCTTCACTCCCAGGAGGTTGCGGGCGACCACCATGCGGTGGACTTCAGAGGGCCCGTCGTAGATTCGCATGTTGCGGATACTGGCCGCCATCAGGTGCAGGGGCAGTTCCTTGGTCATGCCCATGGCGCCGAAGCACTGCATGACGTTGTCCAGGACCTCCCAGGCCATCTCGGTGGCGAAGACCTTGACCATCGAGATCTCGTTCTTCACGTCCTGTCCCTGGTCCAGCTTCCAGGCGCAGTGATAGGTCATCAGGCGGGCGGCGTGGATCTTGGTAGCGGCATCGGCAGCCCACCACTGCACGGCCTGGCGCTGGGACAGGGGCTGGCCGAAGGTGACCCGCTGGGGAGCATACTCGATCATCATGTCGAGGGCCCGCTGGGCGAGACCGATGCACCAGGCGGCCATCTCGATGCGGCGGGTGCCCAGGCGCACCTGCATGGGGGCGAAGCCCTGGCCCTCGACACCCAGCAGCTTCCAGCCCGGCACGCGGACGTCGTCGAGGGCGATCTCATAGGTGAAGGCACCGGCCAGCATGGGGATGCGGCGCAGGATGTTGAAGCCGGGGGTCTCCCGGTCGACCAGGAAGGCGCTCATGCCGCCCCGGGAGCCCTTCTCCTTGTCGGTGACCGCCATGACGATGGTGAAGTCGGCCTGCTCGGCCCGGCTGGTCCAGATCTTCCGGCCGTTGAGGATCCAGTCGTCGCCGTCGCGCAGCGCCCGGGTGATCATGCCCGCCGGGTCGGCACCGGCACCCGGTTCCGAGATGCCGATGGCGCTGATGGTCTTCCCCGCCGCGTAGGGGACCAGGTAGGCCTCGCGCTGGCGCTCGGTCACCGTGGCCATCAGCATGCGCAGGTTCGGCGAGTCCGGTGGCAGGGTGTAGGGCGTGATGGTCGAGCCCATGGCCTCATTGACGCCGATCAGGGCCACCTGGGGCAGGTCGAAGCCGCCGGCATCCTCGGGGGCATCCAGGCCCCAGAGCCCGAGTTTCTGGGACACTTCGTCGATGCGGGCCCGCTCTTCGGCGGACAGCCAGATCCCCTGGCCGGCGGCATCCCGGGCCAGGACCGCACCCTCGAGGGGCATGAGCTCGTCGCGCACAAAGCGCTCTGCGAGGTCCTTGAGCATCCGGTGCTCTTCGGAAAGCTGAAAGTCCATGCGACGGCCTCCTCCCGGCTTGCGCCCTTGGCTGGGGTGATCATAACGACGGAAACGGCCAAGGGGAGACACGACGTGGCGGAAACCCGGGAACTTGCGACGACGGCGACGGGTCCGCTGGCGGGGGTCCGCATTCTCGACCTGACCAGCGTGGTGTTCGGCTCCTATGCCACACAGATCCTCGGAGACCAGGGCGCGGAGGTCATCAAGATCGAGGACCCCGGCTCGGGGCGGGGCGACGGCGGCGACATCATGCGCTGGGCCGGCCATGTGCCCGAGGGCGCGCCCCGGGACCTGGGGCCCATCTTCCTGACCATCAACCGCAACAAGCGCTCGGTGGTGGTGGACATGAGGGATCCGGCGACCAAGCCCCTGATGGAGGCCCTGATCGCCTCCTGCGAGGTCTTCGCCACCTCCATCCGCTACGACGGCCTGAAGCGGCTGGGCCTTGCCTACGAGGACGTCCGCGCCCTGCGGCCCGACGTGGTCTATGTCCACGCAGCCGGCTACGGCTCGGAGGGGCCCTACGCCGGGGAGCCGGCCTATGACGACCTGATCCAGTCCGCCTCGGGCCTGGCTGACCTCCTGCCCCGGACGGACGGCAACCCGACGCCGCGCATCCTGCCAACCCTGGTGGCAGACAAGGTCTCGGGCCTGTTCATGAGCCAGGCCATCACCGCCGGTCTCCTGCACCGGGAGCGCACGGGGCAGGGCCAGTTCATCGAGGTGCCCATGCTGGAATGCATGACCAGCTTCACCCTGGTCGAGCACCTCTACGACCACGCCTTCGACCCGCCCATCGGCCAGTGGGCCTACCAGCGCGTGGCCAACCCGAACCGCAAGCCCTACCCGACCAAGGACGGCTATATCGGCCTCCTGCCCTATACCGACAAGCAGTGGGACCAGTTCTTCGCCGCCGCCGGCCTGGCCGAGACCTTCGGCAAGGACCCCCGGTTTTCCGACTATTCTCAGCGGGGCAAGCACATCAATGAGCTCTACGGCCTCGTGGGCGAGGTCACCCAGGGCAAGACCACCCAGGAGTGGCTGGACCTGCTCAAGCCCCTGTCCATCCCGGTGGTGCGCACGGCGCGCCTGGATGACCTGCCGGACGATCCGCACCTGTCCGCCGTGGGCTTCTTCGAGCGGCATGAGCACCCGCACGCCGGGCCCTATCTCGCCATGAAGCCGCCGGTGAAGTTCACCGGCTCGCCCAGCAACATCCGCCGCCACCCGCCCCGCCTGGGCGAGCACACCGACGAGGTCTGGGCGGAGCTGGGACTTAAGAAGCCCTGATGCGGATCTCCGTCATGGGGGTTTCCGGGGCGGGCAAGTCGACCCTTGGGGCGGCGCTGGCCGAGCGGCTGGGTCTTCAGCGGGTCGAGCTGGACGCCCTGAACTGGCTGCCGGGCTGGCGCGACCTGCATGCCGACGACCCGCAGGCCTTCGTCGACCGGGTGGAGGCTGCCACCCGGGGCGAGAGGTGGATCACCGACGGCAATTACACGGTCTGTCAGGACCTGATCTGGAGCCGGGCCACCGACGTCATCTGGCTGGACTATCCCCTCTCGGTCAGCATGCCGCGCCTCTTGAGGCGCACGCTGAACCGGGCGGTCACGGGGTGTGAGCTGTGGGCGGGGACGGGCAACCGGGAGCACTTCTCCCGCTGGTTCGACAAGGACCATCCGGTCTGGTTCACCCTGCGCCACCGCACCCGGGCGAACGCCAAGCGCGAGGCGCGGTTCGCGGACCCGAAATGGACGGGCCTGCGCCTTCACCGGGTGAAGTCACCCCGGGAGGCCGAGGCCCTGGTGGAGCGGCTGGTGGTCCTCGACGCCGGCGGCGGACAGCAGGCATGAAAAAGCCCGGCGACCTTGTGGGGCCGCCGGGCGATCTCAACCGGGCCGGAGCCCAGGCATATTACTTCTTGGTGTTGTCCTTGACGTCTTCCGCGGTCTTGGAGACGGCGGAGCCGGCGGCCTGGACGTCCTTGCCGACGCCAGAGAAGGTGTTGCAGCCGGCGATGGCGAGGGTCGCTGCGGCGGCCGCGAGGATGAGAATCTTACGCATTTTTAGACATCCTTTGGATGAGCCTGAAAGTGAGTCCGCAATCTAAGCTAACATTTCGGTCAACGAAAGGCTGAACGTGCGCCTAGGCTGGACAGAAAACCGGGGCCGGTGGGCCGCCGTCCGTGGGCTGGAAGCGAACCTTCACCCTCTGACCAATCCTTAAGGAATCCGGGTCGCAGTCCACGAAGTTGGTCAGCACCGCCGGGCCCTCATCGAGGGTGACATAGCCGATCACGTAAGGACCGGTAGGCGAGCGCCGCATGATGGAGAAGGTGTAGATCTCACCCTCGCCGGGGCTCTCTTCCCAGACGGTGTCGTCCGAGGCGCAGAAGGGGCAGAAGGCGCGGGGATACCAGTGCGCCTTGCCACAGGCGGTGCAGCGCTTGATCAGGAACCGGCCCTCGGCGGCGGCGTCCCAGAAGGGCTGGCTCTCGACGGTGACCGCGGGCGCCGGGATGACCCGGCCGGCGGGTTTGGCTTCAGCTTCGCTCATCTTCCTACTCCCGCTCGAGGATGACCGTGGCCGCGCCGTGGCGCGTGCCCAGGGATCCGCCCGTGCCGTGGGCCAGGGCGAGGTCGCAGTTGGCCACCTGTACCCTGGGGTGGGCCTCGCCGCGGAGCTGTCGCACCGCCTCGATGACCTTGGTGATACCGCCCCGGTTGGTGGGGTGGTTGTTGCACAGCCCGCCGCCGTCCGTGTTGAAGGGCAGCTTGCCGACGCCGGAGATCAGGTTGCCGTCGGCGACGAAGCGGCCACCCTGGCCCTTGGCGCAGAAGCCCAGGTCCTCGATCTGCATCAGCACGGTGATGGTGAAGCTGTCGTAGATGGAGGCGTACTTGATGTCGGCGGGGGTGACGCCGGCCTCCGCGAAGGCCCGGGGGCCGGACCAGACGGCACCGGAATAGGTGAGGTCCAGGCCGTGACCGCCGCTGGGCCCCTTGGGCGCCTCGCCCGAGCCGATCACCTTGATCTTCGGCCGGTTCAGGCTGCGCGCCACTTCGGGCGAGGTGACGATCAGGGCGCCGCCGCCGTCGGTGACGACGCAGCAGTCCAGCAGGTGCAGGGGATCGGAAATCATCCGCGAATTGACCACGTCCTCCACTGTGACCACGTCCTTCAGGAAGGCGTGTTCGTTCCACTGGGCGTGATGGCTGGCGGCCACCTTGATCCAGGCCAGCTGCTCGGAGGTGGTGCCGTAGTCATGCATGTGGCGCATGGCGCACATGCCGTAGGTATTGTGGGTCGATCCGCCGTAGATGTTCTCGAAGCCAGCCTCGGGGGCGCCGTCGGACAGCTGGCCGGGGCGCGCGCCGCCGCCCGGACGGCCGCCCTGTCCCTGGCGCGGACGCCCGGCCAGGGTGATCAGGGCCACCTGGCACTTGCCGGCGGCGATGGCCTGGACCGCGTGGCCCACGTGCAGGATGTAGGAAGAGCCGCCGGTCTCGGTGGAGTCCAGGTGGCGGACATTGCGCAGGCCCATATAGTCGACCATGGACATGCCGCCGAAGCCCGGCGCATCGCCGGCGCAGAAATAACCGTCCACGTCGTCGAAGGTGAGGCCGGCGTCAGCCAGGGCACCCCGGGCGCTCTCGAAGTGCAGCTGGGCGGTGGTCTTGTCCGGGGCATCGCGGGTGGGATGCTCCCACGCCCCCATGATGTAGGCCTTGCCTTTCAGGCTCATGATCCTCCCCCTTCCGGCACGCTTCCGCCGTTTGCTGGGCAGGGCTTAACGCGCTCGGCCCGGCTGGGAAAGCCCCGAGGCGGGCGCGCCCTGATGGGGCGGAGTTGGAGCGGCGAATTGCTCCCCATCAGGGGAAGCTGTCGGCAAAGCCGACTGAGGGGGTCAAGGGCTGCTCGGCTGACCCCCTCCGGCCCGGGGGAGGAATTGGGGCGTGGCCATAACCGGCGCGGATAGGGCTCTTGCCAATTGACCAATATCGGACAACGCGTGTCGGGCGCAGGGTGCAGGCTGGTCTTGCAACCACAACAGGACAACAGATGGCTCTCCTCCGAAACCTGATACTGGCGGCCGTGGTCGCTGGAACAGCGACGCCCCTGGCCGCCCTGGCGGCTACGCCCGCGAAACCGGCCAAGGCTGTGGCGACTCCCGCCCCGGCTGCGAAACCGGCGCTGGATCCCGACGCCGCCGCCGCCCTCGACCGCATGGGTGCCTACCTGCGCACCCTGAAGAACTTCGACATCCATGTCGAAAGCAGCTCCGACACCATCCTGAACAACGGCCAGCGTATCCAGCTGGACCGGACGGTGGACTACGCCGTCCAAATGCCGAACCGCCTCACCGCCCGGCTCGAGGGCCCGCAGGGGGTCGTCAACGCCACCTACGACGGTGCCGCCTTCACGGTGGCCGGCCAGGACGGCTACTACGCCCAGGCGCCCATGACCGGGTCGATCGGCAACCTGCTGAGCAAGGCCTACACCGCCTACGGCATCGACTTCCCCCTGCAGGACCTGTTCCGCTGGGGCGACGCCTCTTCGGTGACGGAACAGCCGACCGAAGGCTTCAAGGTGGGTTCGGCCAAGGTGGGCGGCGTCCTGACCGACCACTACGCCTTCCGTCAGCCGGGTGTCGACTTCCAGATCTGGATCGACCAGGGCGACAAGCCCCTGCCCCGCAAGATGGTCATCACGTCCCTGGAAGACCCGGCCCAGCCCCAGTACACGGCCCTGGTCAACTGGAAGCTGAACCCGGGTCGCACCGACAGCCAGTTCACCTTCAAGCCCGCGCCCGGCGCAAAGCAGATCCGGTTCCGCAGCGAACCGGCTGCGAAGTGAGGAGACCCAACATGCGCATCCGATCCCTTCACCTGCTCGCGCCGGCCATGGCCCTGGCGATCATGATCCCGGCAGAAGCCCTGTCGCAGGCAAGAGCGGGTGCCGCTCGCGGCAATGCGCCCGTCGCCCGCGCCGCCGTCAACCCCGGCCCGGCTCAGCGGGCCCAAGGCCCCCGGGACGTCCGGTCTTCGGCCCAAAGGAGCGTCAACCCCCATCGCGGCAATGTGACCGGCAGCAACGTGAATGTCGGCAGCGGCGGCAACACCGTGGTGGTCAACAACGGCCGGCCCATGGACCAGCGCCGCTATGGCGCCCCGCCCCCCGGCTACCGCTCCGGCGGCTACTATTACGGCGGCGGCTACTACTATGACGACGACGACAACGAGTTCCTCGAGTTCTTCGGCAAGGCCGCCGTGGTGACCGCCGGAGCCGCCGTCGTCGGCTCCATCGTCACCACCAAGCCCACCGAAAGCAACGGCAGCGACTGCCAGGAGCAGATGTCGGGCGGACAGGTCTACCTGTACTGCAACGGCAAGTACTACCAGCCGGTCCAGACCGGCAGCGGTACCGGCTATCAGGTGGTCAACCCCCCGCCGAAGTAGGCGGGGCGCACCGGCGGAGGTTGGGCGCAAAGGACTGGCTGCGGGCCGGGTCGTGGGGCATGTATCCGCGGACCGGCCCGGCCCGGCCGAACTGGAGACGCCCCATGACGACCCTCGCCGATCTCTGCGACGCCCATGAGGACGTGATCGAGGTCTGCCACGTCGCCTTCCGCGACTTCGGCGGCCGCGAGGCCTTTTCCGGCCCGATCCGTACCGTCCGCTGCTTCGAGGACAACGCCCTGGTCAAGCAGGCCCTGTCCGAGCCCGGCGAGGGCGCGGTGCTGGTGGTGGACGGCGGCGGCTCCCTGCGCCGGTCCCTGCTGGGCGACAACCTGGCCGCCGACGCCGTGAAGAACGGCTGGGCCGGGGTGGTGGTGTTCGGCGCCGTGCGCGACACCGCTGAGCTGGCCGACATGGATATTGGCATCAAGGCCCTGGGCACCTGCCCCATGCGCACGCTCAAGCGCGGCGAGGGCCTGCGCGACGCCCCCGTCGCCTTCGGCGGCGTGGTCTTCGTGCCTGGCGATATCCTCCATGCCGATGCCGACGGCCTGGCCGTGCTGCCGGTGGACGAGGAAGACGGCTAGACCCCCCGCCCCCGGCACCGGCAAGGCTTGCCTCCGCCCGGCGCCCTCGCTAGTTTCCGCGCCTCGCACTCACCGGCCCCTTTTGGGGTGCCGTTCCTCGTCGGAGAGGTGGCTGAGTGGTCGAAAGCACCGCACTCGAAATGCGGCGTACCTTTACCGGTACCGTGGGTTCGAATCCCACCCTCTCCGCCAATGCCTCATCTCGTGCGCTGACCTGAGCATTCACGGTCAGAGAGAGGCTTCTTTGGTCAGTGTTTAGGCCGCGACATCGGGGCCAGGTGAACTGCTGGACCTGTCACCGGAGTCTGAGTCCGGCCCCGGCGATCGGTCTTCCAGGTACAATCACGCCCAAGCAAATGCTGGACAGCGAGGCCGATCTGCCGGCGTTCATCACGGCACGGCTCAGTGAGCGGCCGCATCTCTCATCTCTCGTCGCTCAACGGAAACCATAGCCGAAGGTCCAGGTCGAGCCGTTCACTCGTGCTCGCCGTCTGTTCGGCGCCCGGCGCCCTTGAACAGGGACGGCTTAACCTTCGCAGCCGTATAGGTAGCGACAGTAATGCCCGCTGCGCCGATCAGCACCGCGTGGCCAATAATGTTGGCAAAGGCTGTGGTGTAACTCCCAATCGCGATTGAGAAGCTCACCGCCCACATGAAGCCCAAGGCTTGAAGAATGTAATGTCTGAGAGACACGTCTTCGATATGCCGGAGTGGGCTCTTGTTGTGATCAAAAATGAAATTCCATGCGTTCACCAATAACTTCATCATGGCCGTGCCTTCATGAACAGAATTTCCTAAATACGGGACATATAGAATTTACGATATATAAGACAGTGAATTTGAGCGAACTCTTTGCGACGACGGATCACCCCAGCCCTTGTGGATCGGATGGGGGCGTCTGTTTGCGGGCGCTCATCTGGCACCCCTCGCCAAACCTGCTGTAGGCTCCGGCTCTGACGACCGGATCCGGTGAGGTTCCCATTGGCCGCCAAGACCCGCGCCGACCTGCTCAAACGACTGGACCCCTATTGGAAGATGGAGGCCGCGAACGTCGTTTTCGTGCCGGTCTTCCTGATCTGGCTGGCCGGCGGGAAGGTGGGCTGGATCAGCCTGGTGCCCACGGCCGCGACCGTCCTGCTCCTCGTCATCGGCGCCCTCTACTGGCGGGGAAAGGTGCGTCAGCTTCGCGGGGATGGGAGCAACCTCCCGGCCCTCCTGCACCGGCTCGGCACCTGGAAGGCGCCGGCCCTGGTCCTGACCCTGGCGGGGTGCGCCACCGCCCTGGCGGGTTGGTGGGTGCCTGCCTGGTCAGCGGGCCTGGCGGACCGAAATGTCGCCACGGCCTGCGCGGTCCTCGCCGTCCTGGAATACGTGAACTACTACCACCGCCAGCTGCAGCACTTCGACAGCCGTGAGGACTTCAGAAGGCTCCTGTCAGGCAAGGGCTTCCGGAAGTCCTGGCTGGCGCGCGATTTGGAGACGGTGGCTCGGGACGCCTGAGGGGAAGCGGAGTGAGGTGCAGGGCTTCCGCTTGGTGCCCAAAGCCCCTCCCCCCAACTTCCCATTTGCCACCCCGCCCTCACACGCGCACTCTTCGTCCCCTCAACCCGAAGGAACCCCGCCATGGCCGATGGTGACAACGCCCTGATGCAGTCTGCCCGGGATCGGGCCGCCGCCACGCCGCTCGACCAGTTCCACGTCGCGGACGTCAGCCACTTCACCAGCGACACCTGGGCGCCCTGGTTCGAGCGGCTGCGGCGGGAGGACCCGGTCCACTACTGCGCCAACAGCGAGTTCGGGCCCTATTGGTCGGTGACCCGCTTCAACGACATCGTCGCGGTGGATTCCAACAATGAGGCCTTCTCCTCGTCCTCGGAGCGGGGCGGCATCGCGATCCAGGACGGCTACCAGCCGCACGAGCTCTCCAGCTTCATCGCCCTGGACCCGCCGGACCATGACGCCCAGCGGCGGGTGGTCATGCCCATGTTCTCGACCCAGGGCATGGCGGAGCTGGAGCCCCTGATCCGTAGCCGGGCGGCGGCCATCCTGGATGAGCTGCCGGTGGGCGAGACCTTCGACTTTGTCGACAAGGTCTCGGTGGAGCTGACCAGCCAGATGCTGGCGACCCTGTTCGACTTTCCCTTCGAGGCCCGGCGCCTGTTGCCCGAGGCCTCGGACATCATCCTCGCCCCGACGGGGGAAGGCGCGGTCTTCAAGAGCAACGAGGACCGCCAAGCCGCACTGAGGCCCTATTTCGAGACCTTCGTGGGCCTTTGGGAGGCCCGCAAGACCGCGCCGGGGAATGACCTGTTGTCCCTGCTGGCGGGCGATCCCATCACCCGCAAGGACGGCCAGATGTTCGCCTACCTGGGCAATGTGATCCTCCTGACCGTGGCCGGCAGCGACACGACCCGGCACTCCATCACCGGCGCCCTCCTGGCCTTCCAGGACAACCCCGACGCCTATGACCGCCTGCGCGCCGACCCGTCCCTGCTGGACTCCGCCGTGCCCGAGATCATCCGCTGGCAGAGCCCCGTGGCCCACATGCGCCGCACCGCCACCCGGGACGTCGAGCTGGGCGGCAAGACGATCCACAAGGGGGACAAGGTGATCATGTGGTACGTCTCGGGCAACCGGGACGACGAGGTCATTCCGGATCCGGACCGCTTTGTCATCGACCGGGTGCGCCCGCGCCAGCACGTGGCCTTCGGCTTCGGCATCCACCGCTGCGTCGGCAACCGGCTGGCCGAGATGCAGCTGAAGGTGGTGTGGGAGGAGATCCTCAAGCGCTTCAAGCGCATCGAGGTTGTGGCCCCGCCGCGCCGACTGACCTCCAACTTCGTCAAGGGCTACGAGACCCTGCCGGTCCGCATCCTCGGCTGACCGGCCAAGGACGCGGCCGCGAGTCCTGCCGGGCGGTGCCACAAAACAGTCGTGGACCCGGCCCACTTCGTTTCGTCACGGGATTGACTTGTCTTTCGCTGTCGGTCAGCGTGGCTGAATGCGCAGGAAATAGCGCTAGAAGATTCAAATTGGGGAGTGAAAACCAGATGCATTCCAAGGCCATTCTGTTGGCGACGAGCATTCTCGCCGCGAGTGCGGTGGGTCTCTCGGCCCAGGCCCAGAACGCGATGAACACCATCGACGAGTTGGTGGTCACCGCCGAGAAGCGCGAGCAGAGCCTTCAGGACGTTCCTGTCGCGATCTCAGCCTTCACCAGCAAGCAGCGCGACCTGGTCGGTATCTCGACCGTTCAGGACCTGACCAACTTCACCCCGGGCTTCGTCTACCAGTCATCCAACGACCGCGCGTCCATGCGCGGCATCGGCCGACTTACCAACGTGCACGCCGTGGACGGCGCGGTGTCGATCTATATCGACGGCCTGTTCACCACCTCGACCGTCCTGGCCGGCGGCCCTCCCCTGGATGTGGCGCGGGTGGAGATCCTCCGTGGCCCCCAGGGCACGCTCTACGGCCGTAATGCCATCGGCGGCACGGTCAACGTGATCTCCGTGCGACCCACGAAGGAACTCTATGCCGAAGTCCGCGGGATCGTGGAGAATTACGACTTCACCAATCTGCAGTTCGCCGTCTCCGGCCCCCTTACCGAGGGCCTGCGGATGCGGGTGTCGGGCTACAAGCTTGACCAGCGGCAGGGCTACTTCAAGAACGTGACGCCGGGCCAGCCCTCGGAAGGCTCCGTGCGGGATGAATACCAGGTCCAGGTCCAGGTTGAAGCCGATGTCGGCGAGAACGCCGAGCTCTGGATGTCGTACAAGACGCTTAAGTGGGACAACCGCGGCGGTCCGGGCGCACGGTCCGGCTACCTCGGCGACTCCTTCTCGACCGGTCGGCTCGATCCCAACTATTCGGTCGTCTTCGCTTCGGCCCACGGCCTCACCAAGGAAACCGGCCTGAACGGTATCGTTCCCGGCAGCCTTCGCCAGTTCAATGGATCGACCAGCAGCTCGAACCCGGCGCAGCTGGACAATCGCAACTTCAGCGCGAACATTCCCCAGCAGGTGACCCTGAGCGACGTGAACTCGTTCACGGCCCAGTTCGTTTACCACTTCGACACGATCGACGTTAAGTATGTCGGCGGTGCTCAGGAGTACAAATACGACCTCTATGGCGACACGGACCTTACCGACGTCCTGTCCTATCAGATCCCCCTGGCTCCAGGATCGATCTGCGGGACGGTCGGTAGCCTGTTCGCGGCGGGCGCGTCTCCGGTCAACTGCACACCCCTAACCGTCAACGCCAACAACGGGTATCACTACTTCGAGTATCCGAAATGGTACAGCCATGAGATCAACATCTCGTCGACGGACGATGGCCCGCTGCAGTGGATTATCGGCGGCTTCTACTTCAACGAGCAGTACACCGGCACCGGAAGCACGGCTGACTTCTACCTAGTGGGCCCGTCCTCGCTCCAGACACCGATCCTGGGCGCTGCGCGGAACCCCGACAACTACTGGTCGACGGGCAACTACGCCCTGACAACCGAGAGCAAGGCTGTGTTCGGTCAGATTGACTACCAGCTGACGGACGCGTTCAAGTTCACCGCCGGCCTGCGCTACACCGTGGACAACAAGTTCGGCACGGAATACAGGCGCATCGTCTGTAACTCGGACGCCTGCTATCCCGGCCTCTATCCGGCCCTCGGCCTTGGCGGCTTCGGTCCCGGTACGGCGTCCAACTGGGGCAGCCTTCTCGGTGACCTGAACTCCACGGCGCTCCTGGCGCCCGTCCTGGGCATCCCGGCCCTTGCAGGCCTGGCCGGCCTTGGCAATGGAGCCATGGACCTCACCGACGCCCTCGCGCCGAAGAGCACCGCGGGCCCGATCCCGGGTGTCAGCTCCCCCGGCATCACCACCGGCGGCGTGACGCGCCAGTACGTGACCGATCCGGCCACCGGCATCATGAGCCGCACCCTCGACGGGTCCTCGGACGCCGTCACCGGTACCCTCGGTGTCCAGTGGGAACCCAGCAGCGACACGATGGCCTACGCCCGCTACAGCCGCGGCTACAAGGCGTTCGGCTTCTCGGCCGGCGGCTTCCTCGCCGTGCCCAAGGCGGACGAGGAGACGGTCAACTCCTACGAGATCGGGTACAAGAGGGACTTCGACAGGTTCCAGGTGAACCTGGCGGCCTTCTTCCTCGACTATAGCGGCCTTCAGGCGCCCGTGGCCGTGCGGGTTGGCGCGACCAACGTCACCCAGTTCGTGAACATCGCCAAGTCGGAGTCCTACGGCGTTGAGTTCAGCGGCATCTGGCGGCCGGTGGATGCCCTCCGCCTGTCTCTGGACTACGGCTGGAACCCGACCGAGATCACCGAGAGCGACCTGCTCGTAGATGTGAACGACAACATCAACACCGGAGCCGTCAGTATTGTCGGGAACGACCTACCGCAGGCGCCGGAGCATAAGGTGGCGGTCAACGGCACCTATACCTTCGAGACCGACGCGGGGAACATCATCGCCGGGGCCAGCTACCTCTACCGGTCGGAGTCCTATGCGAACGTCTTCAGCCGTGAGTACAACTCCGCGCCGGATTGGGATCAGGTGGACCTGCGCCTGCTCTGGATGCCAGCCGGCGGCAAGTACACGGTCATCGCCTACGTCAAGAACGCCCTGGACGAGGACGGATACGCCGCCGCGGTCGCGGCTTCGCAGCGGAACAACAGCGCGACGGTGGCGTCTGACCGGTATCCCAACGGGGCCCGGAACTACGAGCTGACGCCTCCGCGCATCTTCGGTCTGGAAGTGCAGTACCGCTTCTGATCCGACCCGCCCAAGGGCGGTCAGTTGAAGGGTCCCCGGCACGTCGGGGACCCTTTTTCTTTGGCCCCTACCCTCCGTCGCCGAAGTCCGCGATCAGGTCCGGGGCGATGGCAACACAGGGCAGGGCGAGGCCGCAGGCCCAGGTCACACCCGCGCGCCTGTTCAGGTAGCTGAGGAGGGGGAAGGCCGGGTCATCGGCCTGCACCCGAAACTGTCCTACGACGGATGAGCCCGAGAACAGGTCGAGCTGCGTTCCCCAGGAGCGGCGGAACTCCCAGGGCCATGGCTCCCCAAGGAGGCGCTCCGGGCAAAGCCCGGTGAGGCGGACAATGGCGGCTCGGTTGATCCCCTCCGTCGCGCTTCGCGCGCCACCCCCCTGGGGGGAGGAACTAGGAACGCAATTGCTCCCCATCAGGGGGAGTTCCGGGCGGAGCCCGGTGAGGGGGTCAACGGCGATGCAGCTGCACGCCGATCCCGCCCGGGCCTCGCTTCGATGGCCGCGTCACGCTGCGGGCGCTCCGGATCCTAGAAGGTGTAGCGCGCGTTAATCCGGAAGCCGTCGCCTTCAGGGGCGGCATCGTTTCCGGAAAGGATGCCGCCATAGGTCGCGGAAACGCCGAAGGCCGGCGAGAAGTTCATGCCCGCGGTGAGTCCGCCGCCCGTCCAGGTCTTGCTGTTCTTGTCGCTCTTGCCATCGGTGGTGGTTTCGCCGCCGGTGTTGGCGGTCAGGTCCGCCGAGACCCAGAACGCCCGGTTGAAGTTGTGCGTCAGGTGGCCCTCGATGCGGTAGAGGGCCTCCTGGCTGCGGTTCCCGGCGCGGAACGGCGAGTCATTGTCCGTGTAGAAGGTGACGCTGGGGACGAACTCGATCGTCGTCAGGCGGGGCGACAGATAGGAATCGCCAATCGCCCAGCCGAAGGGCGCGCCGACCCGGAAAGCCCAGCGGTTGGTGCCCAGGTTGATCAGCTTGTCGCCATCATAGGCACCCGTAGGCGCCGTGATCATGGCCAGGGCGCCAAGGGAGAAGCCCGGCTTGAACTGGGCGTATTGCTGCCGCGTCATGGCCGGCGAGCCGACGATCCCGAACACGCCCAGCACGCTCATGTCGCCAAGGCCGCTGCTGTTGGACTCCCGGGTAATCGTATTGTTGCCCAGCGGCCCGCTGAGGGTCAGCTTGCCACGGACTTCACCGAACGGCATGACGACGGCCAGAGCGCTGGCATTGCCCGCCAGGCTGAAGGCGCGGGTGTACTGCAACACGCCGACATCGACCGTCGCATCCGCGCCCTTGATCGCCGTCGCCGGGTCAAGCGAACTGTTGGTCTTCTGGGTAATCCCGATCAGGTTGATATTGTTGGTGCCCACAGGCACCGGGAAATAGGCCCGCGGGCCGTCATCAATCGCAAAGGCGGGGGTGGCGGCGGCCAGAACAATGGCGCCAAGGGCCAGCTTGAGGGGGAGGTGCGGCATCTCGGTCTCCGGAGTGGGTCGTGGGTTGCGGGGCAGGTGCGTCTATTTCGCCGCGGTCGGCTCGGGGAATCTCCATCCGCCGTCGAGGATCTCCGCACGCGGCCGGTAGAGCCGGACCGTATAGTTCCAGCCAGGCATGATGCGCAGGTAGTTGGCGGCCTTGGGGTCGCCGCCGAAATGGACGGTCGTCGTGCCGTCCTTGTTCTTCTTGGCCGTGACGTTGTTGACCGAGATCGCTGTCTCCGGCGCTTCGTAATAGCCCTTCTCGTTATAGACGGTGATCGACCAGAACCCATCGACCGGCACGGCCCCGACATTCAGGACATATGGCGTCACACCATCGTTCGCCGCGACGCCCTTGTACAGATAGACCGCATCCTTCGCCGGATTCGCCCCCCATCCAGCCGCAGTACCGACGAGGTGGCCGACCGGATCAACCTCACCCGCATCGCCGAACTTGACGGCATTTGGAGGCACGAAGGGCGCCAGGGCGATCAGCGAGTCGTGCAGGCCGGCGCGTTGGGCTTGGTCCCAATCCGGCGCCTCGAAACGGCCGGGGCTGGCCTGCGTCGCGATGGTCGCAGCCTGGACCTTGCGACCGGCGGCGACATCGGACGGGCTGGCCGGGTCGATGAAGGTGCGAATGATGACAAAGGCATAGCGCGTACCCACGCTCTCGCGCGTCAGGGTATAGGTCCCCGGCTTGTAGGCGACCAGCTTGACGAAGTGGTCCTGGTTGACGACCTGCAGAGACTGGAACCGACCACCCGCCTCGGGCAAGGTGATGGTGACGGGCGATGTGAGATCGAACACGCCGCGCGAATAGGGCGTATCGCGGTTCATCCGGATGACCTGCTGCTTGTCGATCGGGGCGGGGCCAGCCTCGGTGCACAACCTGGCGAAACAGCCGGCCTTGTCCTGGATGCCCATCACCCAGTCGGTTTCAGCCCGCGCGAAATTGCCGGTATTGACCGGCTGGGCGGCAAACGCCGGGGCCGCAGCCAGCAGGACAGCGGAGACAAGGATTTGATTTATGAAAGGGACCATCTTTTGTCTCCCGGGAAACGGGCGCGATCTAAGCCCGGAGTAACCTTAGGTCGTCGAGAGGCGTTGATCTGGCAAGAATTGTGCAATTGCGAGGCCATGCCGTGACCGGCATATGGAATAACATGGGCACGCGCATCACGGCCGCCTCGAGCTTCGTCGCCAGCAATGGCTGGCTAGTCGCGTGCAAGCCTGATTTCCGGGACTGGGCGCTCGCCAACCTGCAATGGCGGCTCTATCTGCCCGGTGGCGGGATCAGCCATGCCGGCGATACCGAAGGTGCCCTGTATTGCATCGGCGCGGGTCAGGTCAGTTTCGTGGCCGGCGTCGGGGTCGCCAATATCGGCACCAGCTATTTCGGCCTCCCGGGCATGTGGTGGGGTCATGCGCCGTTATTGGGCGGCAAGAGGCAGGGAACCATCCTGGCTGTATCCGAGACGATTTGTGGCGCCCTGCCCAACGGGCTGTTGCGGGCCCGCCTGAATTCAAGCCCGGAAGACTGGCGGGCCATCACGCTCGGCATTGCGGAACTGTTCACCGCTTCGTCAGGTGCCCACGCCGACCTGTTGATTCCCAGAAGCGAGCCGCGCGTTGCGGCGACGATCCTGCGGCTGGCTGGATATCGCCACCGGCTCTTCCCCACCGAACCGCCAGCCAGCATCGCCTGCACCCAGGACGTTCTGGCGGGTGCAGCGGCCCTGAGCCGCAACACGGTAGGCAAGCTGCTGAGGGAGTTTGAGCGGGCTGGGCTGCTCGATGCCCGCTATGGCCGCATCACCATACTGGATGCGCCCCGGCTGATGATGTTGGCCCAAAAGGACTAAGCTTCAGCCCAGCCGAAACGCCCCGCTTCCGTTTTGCGCCGCGCCCTGGAGTTCCCTATCTGTCGGCGGCCTTTGATTGAGGGACCCCTTGATGTCTTCACCCCATTCTCCCCCGCCCGAAGGCTTCGGCCCCATCCTGCGCAGCAGCCCGGTGCTGGAGGCCCTAGGCGGGTTCATGAGCCGGGGCGAGGGCGCGGACCTGGAGATCGGGCTCTGGGTCGGGCCCAACCACCTCAATGCCCGGGGCGGCCTGCACGGCGGGGTGATCGCCACCCTTCTGGATGTAGCGACCGGCTACATGCTGGTCGCCCGGTCCGGCGGCAA
>CAMCIK010000008.1 GCA_945874825.1 Phenylobacterium deserti
CGGCCGAGGGCTTCCTGGCCGTGGCCGTCGAGCAGACCGCCCAGGCGGTGCGGCGCATCTCTACCGAGCGCGGTTTCGATCCCCGCAACCATGCCCTCGTCGCCTTCGGCGGCGCGGCGGGCCAGGTGGCCTGCGATGTGGCCGAGGCCCTCGGAATGGACGAGGTGCTTTGCCCGGGCAGGGGCAGTGTGCTGTCGGCCTGGGGGATGGGTCAGGCCCGGCCCACCGTCCTTCTGCAGGCCGGGCTGGAGACACCCCTCGACGCAGGGGGGCTCGCCGCTGCGTCGGATCTCGCCGCCCGGCTCGGCGCGGAGGCGCTCGCAGGCCTGGCCGCCCAGGGGATCGACGGTGGCGAGGTCCAGGTCCGCCTCGGCCTGCGCTACGATGGCGCCGACGCCGTCCTGTCCGTGGAGCCGGGACCTGAGAATGATGTCCGGAAGGCCTTCGACGGTGCCCACCGCCGGCTGTTCGGCTTCACCGAATCCGACCGGGGTGTCCGCATCGCCAGGGTCGAGGTCGAAGCTGTTGAGGCGACGACACCCCCCCTGCCGGTGGGACCCACCCCGGACGCTCCGCCCCCCATCTCCATCCCCCCCGGTACCCGGCAGGGCGTCATGCAGATGACCTGCCGGTCGCAGGCCCTGTCCGCACCCGTGGTCGAGGCCGCCGCCCTGTCCAGGATCGAGGGTCCGGCCCTCATCGTGCGCGATGACACCCAGGTCGCCGTCCTGCCGGGCTGGCGGGCCGAGGGGGAGGCCGACGGCCTGATCCGCCTGACCCGCATCGCCGGCCCTGCCCGCCGGGAGGTACGCCTGGACCGGCCCGACCCCGTGACCCTGGAGCTCTTCAACCGCCGCTTCATGGGGGTGGCCGAGGCCATGGGGGCGGCCCTGGAGCGCACGGCGCACTCGGTCAACATCAAGGAAAGACTGGATTTTTCCTGCGCTCTCTTCGATGCCGACGGCGGTCTGGTGGCCAATGCGCCGCACATGCCCGTGCACCTGGGCTCCATGGGGGCCTCCGTCCTGGCCGTGCGCGAGCGGCGCGGGATCCTGAGGCCGGGCGAGGCCTTCGCCCTCAACAATCCCTACGCGGGCGGGACCCACCTGCCGGACATCACCGTGGTCATGCCGGTCTTCACACGGCCGGAGGCGGAGGGGTCCCCGGACCTCTTCGTCGCCGCCCGCGGGCACCATGCCGACGTCGGCGGCGTCCAGCCTGGCTCCATGCCGCCCTTCTCCAAAACCCTTGAAGAAGAAGGGGTTTTGCTTGACGCCCTGCCCATCATGCGAGCCGGTGTCTTCCTTGAGGCCGAGGTCCGGCAGGCCCTGCTGGCGGGTCCCTGGCCCTGCCGGGCGCCGGACCGCAACCTCGCCGACCTGAAGGCCCAGCTCGCCGCCTGCCAGGCCGGGGCCGACACCCTTGCGGGCATGATCCGGGACCAGGGCGATGAGGTCGTCGCCCGCTACATGGACTTCGTCCAGGACAATGCCGCCAGCGCCGTGCGCCGGGCCCTGCACCGACTGTCGGACGGCGAGGCCAGGGTTCCCATGGACGGGGGCGGCGAGATCGCTGTGCGCATCACCCTGGATGGCGACCGGCAGGGAGCGGAGATCGACTTCACCGGGTCATCCGACCAGGTACCGACGAATTTCAATGCGCCCTCGGCCATCGTGGACGCCGCCGTCCTCTACGTCTTTCGTACCCTGGTGGACGATGACATTCCCCTCAACGCTGGCTGCCTGAAGCCCCTGCGGGTTCGCACCCGGCCCGGATCCCTCCTGGCCCCTGCCCCGCTGGCGGCGGTGGTGGCGGGCAATGTCGAGACCAGCCAGCATGTGGTCGACGCCCTCTACGCCGCCCTCGGCGTCATGGCCAACGCCCAGGGCAGCATGAACAACCTGACCTTCGGGGATGCCGACCGGCAGTACTACGAGACCCTCTGCGGTGGGGCCGGCGCCTCGGCCCGGGGACCGGGTGCCAGCGGTGTGCATACCCACATGACCAACTCGCGCCTGACCGATCCGGAGATACTCGAGCGTCGCTTCCCGGTGCGGCTGGAGGCGTTTGAAATCCGGAAGGATTCGGGAGGCGAGGGCACCTTCAGGGGTGGCGACGGCGTGCGCCGGCGGATTCGTTTTCTGGCCCCCCTGGAGGCGGCCCTTCTGTCCACCCGCCGGACGGACGCGCCCCGGGGCCTGGCCGGCGGCGGCCCCGCCCGGCCCGGCAGCCAGCGCCTGATCCGCGCCGACGGCGCAATCCTGACCCTCGGCGGCTGTTTCTCGGTGACTGTCGCAGCGGGGGAGGCCATAGAGATCGAAACCCCCGGTGGCGGCGGCTTCGGACCGCCCTCCGCCACATCCGCGCCGGATTCCGAAGCTAGTCACGCCCCATGATCGCCCACGCCTTTGCCCTCGCCCTTGCCCTGGCCGCCCAGGAGCCCGCAGCCTCCGCGCCGCCCGCCGATGCGCCTCTGGCCACGGCCGAGCGGGTTGCCGCCCCCGCGGCGGAAGCCCCGGGCCCGACGGGCGCGCCCAAGGACGACTATGGACTGGTCGGCTGGTGCTACGGCGTCCTGGACGGCTACCTTGCCCAGCACGACCGGGTGATGCCGGAAGTGACCCGGATCGAGAAAACCTATCGACGGCCTGGCTCGTCCCTTCAGAGCGACCTTAAGGTCTACGGCGACCTCCAGGCCCAGGGTCGGATCCACCTGAAGCAGTTCAACTCCGCCCTCCAGGTCGCCGAGAAGGCCAGCCTGTCCCCCCTGCGCCCGCGGGGAGAGGCGGCCATCGCCAAGGGACGCGCCGTCTGGGCGCCCGCCGCCAACCTGCCCACCCGCACGGTCGCCCAGCAGTGGATGGGATGGACCCTGCCCCAGGCCTGCCCAGTCGCCGCCGAGCGCCTGGCCCGCAATGCCCCCCTGATGGGTGCCGCCTTCGACCCGGGTCCATCGCCGCCAGAGGACCCGGCGGCGGCCGCCGCGCCGGCCCTGCGCGGCGCAAACGAGCCGCAATAGCCCTGCTTCCCAGGTCCGTGTAGGCTGGGCCGGACCTGAACGCCCGAGGCCCGACATGACCGCGCCGCACCTGATCTACTTCGCCGATCCCATGTGCTCGTGGTGTTACGGCTTCTCGCCGGTGGTTGAGGATATTCGCCGCACCTTCGGCCGGGCCCTGCCCGTGAGGCTTGTCATGGGCGGCCTGCGCCCCGGTACCGAGACCCCCATGACCCAGGAGGCCAAGGACAGCCTGCGCGGCCACTGGACCCACATCACCGAGGCGGCGGGCCTGCCCTTCGGCGGCGCGGTCCTGGACGATCCCGGCTTCCTGTATGACACCGACCCCGCCGCCCGGGCCGTGGTACGGGTCCGCCGGGACAATCCCGAGGGTGCCATCGCCTACCTGGGCCGGCTCCAGAGGGCCTTCTATGCCGAGGATCGCAACATCACCCGCCCCGAGGTGCTGGCCGAACTGGCCGCCGACTACGGGGTGGCACCCGAGGCCTTCCTGGCCGACTTCGACAGTGACGACCTGAAACACGAGACTTGGTCCGACTACGGGGTCTCTCAGCGCGCCGGCGTGACGGGCTTCCCCACCCTGGTGGCCGGCCCGGGATCGGAAGGGACCTACGGCGTCGTCACCCGGGGCTACAATCCGGGCGACCAGGTCCTGGCCATTCTGCACAACTGGCTGGAAGGCCCGCCAGCAAACGTCTGAGGGCGAAGAGTCCAGCGACGTTAGCACGCTCACCAGAGGACACAGCGCCCATGACCCGGGCGAGGGTGAGCGAGCCTGCGCCGGGAACGCCTTCTCGGATGCGCCGGTTCTGGATCACGCGAAGCAGAACCACAACAATGGTGATCACCAATAGGATGTGGATAAACCCACCTATCGTGTAGGAGGTCACGAGTCCTAATATCCAAAGGACGAGCAGGATCATTGCGACTGTGTAAAGCATGGCTTTCTCCGGGTTACGCACTGTGTTCAGGTGGGTGTAATCTGGTTTCCGATTGCAGCCATGGAACGAAGGCAAATGCGAACATTTGCGCCATATCAATTTGCGGGCCGCCTCGACTTCCGAGGCGAAGCAGGTTGTCTCCCGGGCGCGGGATGAGACCGATGGCGTGCGCCCGGGTCTCCGGGATCAGCCGCCGATGATCACCTTTTCCTCGCCCCACCAGAGGGGGCTCTTCGGCAGGTCGATGAACTTCCGCTCGTCCTCGAGCAGCAGGCGACCGGCCTCGCGGGCGGCGGGTTCGCCGGCCAGGGCGGCGAGGTCCTCGAGGCTGTCGTACCAGAGCTGGGCCACCCCATCGAACTGGGGCGGGGCGTTGCGGCTGGCGCGAATGCCGGCGCTGAGCGTCTCGTCCAGGGAATGCAGCTGGACGTAGCGGCGGATGCGCAGGGCGTCCTTCACGCTGGCCACCAGGGGGCCGTGGGTGTTGAGCCAGTAGTCCTGGAACTGCTCGCGGGTCAGGTGCGGCAGGCGGACGAGGGCAAAGGTGAGCTTGATCATGGGGTATGCCTCATTTCCAGGTCGCCGGAACTTCGGACGTGAAGACGGCCAATGGCGAGTCTTTCCTTGCGCCCTGCCCCTCCCCCTCGACGCCGGGATGGCTTAAATCGGCGGGATGCGCACAGAGACCCCCGCCCCGATCCGCCTGACCGACTATCGGCCGCCCACCTTCCTCGTGGATGAGGTTCACCTGGACTTCGACCTGCAGCCGGAGGCGACACGGGTGAAGGCCCGGCTGACCCTGCGGCGGAACGGTGAGGCGGGGGTGCCCCTGCGGCTGGACGGGGAGCGGCTGAAGACCGTGTCGGTTGCCATCGACGGCCGGGCCCTGGAGCCGAGCGCCTACGCTGCCGACGACCACAGCCTGACGATCCCGGAGGTTCCCGACGCCTTCGTCCTGGAGACCGAGGTCGAGATCAACCCAGCGGCCAACAAGGCCCTGGAGGGGCTCTACATGTCGGGGGGCCGGTTCTGCACCCAGTGCGAGGCCGAGGGCTTCCGCACCATCACCTGGTATCCCGACCGGCCGGACGTCCTGGCCCGTTTCACCGTGCGCATGACGGCGGACGACGCCTGGCCGCGCCTCTTGTCCAACGGCAATCTGGTGGAGACCGGCCGGGGGACCGACGGACGCCGTTATGCGGTGTGGAACGACCCCTTCCCCAAGCCCTGCTACCTCTTCGCCCTAGTGGCCGGTGAGCTGGACGAACTGGCCGACGACTTCGTCACCGCCAGCGGGCGGAAGGTGGAGCTGAAGGTCTATGTCGACCCGGGCATGTCGGCCCGAGCGGCCTACGCCATGGACGCCCTGAAGCGGTCCATGCGCTGGGACGAGGAGGCCTTTGGACGCGAGTACGACCTGGACCTCTTCATGATCGTCGCCGTGCGCGACTTCAACTTCGGGGCCATGGAGAACAAGGGCCTCAACATCTTCAACTCGTCCCTGTTGCTGGCCGACCCGGAGACGGCGACGGACCTGGACTATGAGCGCATAGAGAGCGTGGTGGCCCATGAGTATTTCCACAACTGGACGGGCAACCGGATCACTTGCCGGGACTGGTTCCAGCTGTGCCTGAAGGAGGGCCTGACCGTCTTCCGCGACCAGAGCTTCTCGGCCGACATGCGCGGCGAGGCGGTGCAGAGGATCAAGGACGTCAAGGCCCTGAGGGCCCGGCAGTTCGCCGAGGACCAGGGCCCGCTGGCACATCCGGTGCGCCCCTCCAGCTACCTGAAGATCGACAACTTCTACACGGCGACCATCTACGAGAAGGGTGCCGAGGTCATTCGGATGCTGAAATCCCTGATCGGGGCCGAGGCTTTCCGGAAGGGCATGGATCTATATTTCGAGCGCTGGGACGGCCACGCCACCACGGTGGAGGCCTTCATTGCCTGCTTTGCCGAAGTCTCCGGCCAGGACCTGTCAGCCTTCTTCGCCTGGTATGAGCAGGCCGGCACGCCGAGGGTGCGGATGACCTCGCGCTGGACGCCGGAGACGGGCGAACTGGAGATCACCCTCACCCAGAGGACGCCAGCCACCCCGGGTCAGGCCGACAAGCGCGTCCTTCCGGTCCCGGTCCGCCTGGGCCTGCTGGACGTCGAGGGCCGGACAATGGCCTTCAGCCGGGATGGCCAGGCCCTGGACGAGACCCTGGTGGTCCTCGAGGCCGAGGAAACGCGCCTTACCCTGTCCGGCGTGACCTCGCGCCCGGTCGTCTCGGCCCTGCGGGGCTTCTCGGCGCCGGTAGAGCTGTCGTCGGACGCCCGGCCGGGGGACCGTTATGTCCAGTTGGCCGGCGATGCCGACCTGTTCAACCGCTGGGAGGCCGGCCAGGAGGTGGCCCGCGACCTGATCCTGGCCCGGGCCGGGGGCGCGCCCGATGAGGTGGGCGAGGAACGCTTCGCCGAGGCCATGGGCCGGGCCCTGGACGACCAGGCCTCGGAGCCCGCCTTCAAGGCCCTGCTGCTGGCGCTGCCCACTGAGGCCGACCTGGCCGTGGCCCGGCCACCCGCTGACCCGGCGGCCCTGCATGCGGCACGGGAAGCCCTGCGCCTGCGCCTGGCCGTCCACCTGGAGGCGACCCTGAAGCGGCTGCACCTGGGCCTGCAGGACGGCGCCAGCTTCTCGCCCGACGCCGCAAGCGCCGGACGCCGGGCCCTGCGAAATGCGGCCCTGGATCTGCTGGCCGCCAACCCCCGCACCGAGACCCGGGACCTGGCCGAGGGCCATTACCGGGCGGCCGGGAATATGACCGATGCCATCGGCGGCCTGAACGCCCTCATGACCCTGGGCGGGACAGCCTTCGCCTCGGCCCTGAAGGACTTCCATGCCCGCTGGCGGAACGAGCCCCTGGTAATCGACAAGTGGTTTGCCCTGCAGGCCCGGGACCCCTCGCCCGAGGCCCTGGAGCGGGTGATCGCCCTGACGCGCCACCCGGATTTCAACGCCCAGACGCCGAACCGGCTCCGGGCCCTGGTCGCGACCTTCGCCTCGGCCAATCCGGCCCGCTTCCATGCCGAGGACGGCTCAGGCTACCGCTTCCTGGCGGACCAGATCCTTTCGGTGGATCGCTACAACCCCATGATCGCCGCCCGGCTGGTGGAGCCCCTGGGATCCTGGGAGCGCTACCGGCCCGACCTGGGGGCGAAGATGAAGGCCGAGCTGGAGCGGATCGCCGCCGCGCCGGGCCTCTCCCGTAATGTTCTGGAACTGGTCGGTCGGTCGCTGGAGGGCTGATTTCCACAGATCCAGACCCGGGCGTTGGCGAACTGTTCACCCTCTCTGTGGTGAAGACGTGAGTCGGAGCGGCGCAGGGCCCTCCTTCGTGGGAGCTTCAGCGGTGTCGGCAGTCAGCGATTTCGGACAGACCCCACGCCCCGCCCTCTGGGGTGGCGTTGCGAACGGTCCCCTTATGCTTGCCGGACTGGGCGCGGCGGTCCTGACCGCTGGCCTCGCCGTATCGGTCAGCGACGTAGCCCCGGCCCTTTCGAACGTGCTGATGATGGCTGGCCCCCTGGGGGTCCTGACGGGCGCCGGCGGCCTCTGGCTCGGGCGCAGGGGAGCCCGGGGGGGACCGGATGGTGTACCGCCCGGGAACAAGGGCGAGGCTCCACCGGAATCCCTGGTGGAAGCCGTCCAGATCATGGCCTCTGCCTTCGCTTGCTGGGATGCAGAAGGCCGGCTGGCGGGTGCCAATGCCGCCTTTGCCCGCATGTTCAACCTCGACGCCGAGTTGATGAAGCCCGACTCGCCCCACGCTGAATTCTCCCGCCTTACCCGGCAAGCCATCCGGCAGTCCGTGAAGCCCGACGGTGGCGCTCCCGGCCTGCGCGAGGTGGAGTTCACCGACGGGCGCTGGGCGCAGATCCATGAGCGACGGACACCGTCGGGTGGCCTGGTCATGACCGCTGTCGACATCACGGGCCTGAAGCTTCGGGAGGTCGAACGCAGCCGGGACGAAGAGGCCATGCGCGACGCCGTAAGCCGGCTTGAGGCCAGCAAGGCGCAGCTTTCTGACCTGGCCAGCAAGTACGAGACCGAGAAATTCCGCGCTATCGAGGCCAGCCGGGCCAAGAGCGAGTTTCTCGCCAATATGAGCCACGAACTGCGCACACCGCTGAACGCCATCATCGGATTCTCGGAGATCATGGGCCAGGAACTGTTCGGACCCGTCGGGGCCACCCAGTACCGGGGCTATGTCACGGACATACTGAGCTCGGGCCAACACCTCCTGGCCCTGATCAATGACGTGCTCGACATGTCCAAGATCGAGGCGGGCAAGATGGCGCTCTATCGCGAGCCCCTGAGTGTCAGCCCGCTCGTGGAAGAGGCCTTCCGCCTTGTGCGCAACCGGGCCGAGACCTCAGGTCTCATGCTGTTCGCGGATATCGAGGATGACCTGCCTGAGGTCCTGGCCGACCCCCGGGCACTTAAGCAGATCCTACTCAACCTGATGTCGAACTCGATAAAGTTCACCCCCGCTGGTGGCCGCGTCTGCGTTCGGGCCGAGGAGGAGGAGAACGGCGTGCGCCTGTCGGTGGAGGATACCGGCATTGGAATCGACGCCGCAGACCTGCACCGCCTGGCCGTCCCCTTCGAGCAGGTCGAGACCCAGCAGTCCAAGACCACCCAGGGAACGGGGTTGGGACTGGCCCTCTCCAAGGCCTTCGTCGAACTGCATGGCTCGAACCTGACCATAGAGAGTGCACCCGGCCAGGGCACCCGGGTCAGCTTCAGTCTTGCCTTGGCGGAGGTCCGTCCCCGGGACGCGGCGGCGGTCCCTGAAGCCTAGGCGGACGACCGCCGCCTGGCCTAGCGTCCTGCGCCAGGGCCTCGGCCACCTGGGCCCGGATTTCGGGAGACTGGCGGGCGGCCCAGGCCGTCACCGCCTCTTCTATCTGGCTGCGGGCTGCAAGTTCGCGAAGGCGGGCAGCCTCCAGCGTGCGGCTTGTCTCGTCGGCTGACGCCTCGCCCCGCGCCAGGGCGTCCCAGGCCCTGACCCGTTCCCGGCGAGCGGCATGCAGGTCGGGACGGACCGCTTCACTCTGCGCCACCAGGAGGGCCCGGAATTCCTGGCGCTGGGGCTCTGGCAGGTCCCGGCTGGCCCGCATGAGCGGACTCCCGCCAGGCCTCGGGGCCTGGGGCGGCGACGGATCCCTAGAAGGCGGAGGGGGCGGCAATGCGACCTCCGGGTCCTCCCGCAGCGGCCCGGGCCGGCGTTCATCCCTGCGAACCACCAGGGCGGGTGATGGAGACGGCAAGGCTTGCGCTGGGAGGGTTTCCGGCCCCGAGGGTCCGGCTGGCGGGACCCGGGGCTCAAGGCCCTGAGAGTCCGGTGAAGCCGCCTCGACGCCAGGAGCTGGGTCTGCGTGCAACTGGCGCCAACCCCCGGCAATCAGGCCGACCAAGAAGAGGTTGAGGGCGGCAGAGACGAAGAGCGCCACCACAAGCGCCCGGCGGTTCAAGATCGGACGCCCATGGCGGACTCGGCGACCGGAGCTTCCCAGGGCGTCAAAGCCTCGGAGAGAATGGAGTCAGGGTCCGAAGCATAGAAGGGCGCTGCGGCAGGACGCAGGACCGGGTCCACGAGACGCGGCGCGGCGACAATTCCCGCCAGGCAGGCTGCAGCGAGAGCCGCACCGCCGGTCAGGGTCAGCACCCAGGAGCGCCGTAGGGATTGCCGGACCTGGACCGGGGCGGCGGCCTGCACCCGCGTTGTCACGGCTGCCGTCGGACGTGGTGCCTCCCAGGCGAACAAGAGGCGATCCAGCGAACGCGCATCCTCGAGAAGACGCCGGGCCTCAGCGGGATGGGCGGCGATCCAGGCCTCGGCACCCGGGCGATCCGCCTCGGGCCACCGGGCGGGGTCCCCGCCAAAGGACTCCGCCAGTTGGCGCACGCGCGCCTCTGCGGCGGCCGCGGAATCGGGGCGCGGGGTCATGTGACGAGATCCGACAAGGCCGCACGAAGGGCTCGCCGCCCACGCGAAAGAAGGCTCTCCAAGGCTTCGACGCTGATCCCGAGGGCGGCGGCAGCCTGGATGTTGCCCATCTCCTGGTAATGGCAGAGGACGACCGCCTCGCGCTGGCGGGCGGGAAGGATCGCCATGGCTGCAGCCACGCGTTCGCCCACGTCACTGGCCTCCAGCCCCCGGTCCGGCGCCGGACCGGGGTCGACCAGGGCCTCCAGGTCCTGCGGTCCGCCAGGCCGGACCCGGCGCAGGCGGTCGCGGCAGAGATTCAGGGCCACCCTGTGGAGCCAGGCGTCGAAGCGGGCTTCCCCGAAGCGCCAGACCGGTGCCTGCCGCCAGGCCCGGATCAGGGATTCCTGGGCGATGTCTTCGGCCTCAGCGGCATCTCCCAGGACACGGGCCGCAAGGGCGGTGAGGCGAGGCAGCTTTCGGGCGGTCAAGGCCCGTACAGCCAACGGGTCCCCGGTTCCGACCCTGCGGACGAGGTCTGCATCCGGGTCGTCGACGGGTGGAGACGCCGCTGGCCGGTCGGAATGTATGCGCCCGAGGGCGTCAGTTGCCGGTCGCAGCACGCTGTCTCTGCCGCATGGCGGCCACCTCTGTCTTGTCCAGGGCCCCGTCGCGGTTGGAGTCCGCGACATCGAAGCGGCGCTTGCTGGCCGTCTCCAGTTCCGACCGGGACATGGATCCGTCTCCGTTGGAGTCTGTCGTGCGCCATAACTGGCTCATGGCCGCCTCAGCCCTGGCCCCGCCGAAGGTGCGGGCCATCCCGGCGATCTTGTCGAACTCGGCCCGGGAGACCTGACCGTTCTTGTCGGAATCCAGGGACTGGAGGGTCTTGTCCACGTTGGCGGTCCGGTACTCGGTGTAGAGCACCTTGCCGTCGCCGTTCTGGTCCAGCTTGGGCGGGCCCATCTGGGCCGTCGCCGGCGCGGCCCACAGAACCGTCAGAAGGGCCGGGGCGGAAAGCGCGGCTGCGCAGGCGGAAAGGTTCAGACGCACTCGGGAATCTCCGGTCCTTGGATGTTGAACGAATTGAACCCTGAATTCCGGCGTTTCAAGGGCGGACAAGGGTTTCGAAGGCTTCCTGCGCGTGCCTGCGGGTTCGCCCCAGCCGGGTGACGAGGCTACGGAAGTCACGGGCACCGCCGGCCCGGGCCAGCCTGCGCTTGAAGGCGTCGGGCTGGTCAGTGGGGTCACCGGCGTCCCCGAGGGCGAGGCGGAGCACCTGGGTCAGGTTCTGCTGCAGGGTCCAGGCCTCCAGGAGGGGACCGACCGCGCCGGCCAGTCCCGCCGCGGCCATGGCCTCCAGGGCGTGTGCGGTGCCGGCGCGCAGGGGGCCGCCTGCGTGCGCATGGGCGAGTTGAAGAAACTGGGCGGCAAACTCGATGTCCACCAGGCCTCCGGGCGCGAGCTTCATGTCCCAGAGACCCGATGCCGGCTTCTCCTGGGCGATGAGAGCGCGCATCTCACGCACGTCGCGGGCCAGGACGGCGACGTCACGGGGCTGGCGCAAGGTCATCTCGATAGCGTCGGCCACGTCCCTGGCGAAGACGGGATCGCTGGACCAGACCACCCTGGCGCGGGTCAGGGCCATGAATTCCCAGGTCTCGGCCTCGGTCGCGTAGTAGGTGCCGAAGGCGGTGAAGGCGACGGCGACGGGACCCTTGGAGCCAGAGGGCCGCAGGCGCATGTCGACCTCGTAGAGCTCGCCTTCCGAAGTCGGCAGGGACAGGGCGGCCACCAGCCGCTGGGTGAATCGGGCGTAGAAGGTCTCTGCAGACCAGCCCTTGAGGGTGGAGACGGTATCTGGCGTCGCGACCCTGTGGACGGTCATCAGGTCGAGGTCAGAACCCGCGCTCATCTCGCGGGATCCGCACTTCCCGAGGGCGACCACCGCCACCTGCCCCTCGAAGTCGCCCCCAAGGCGGACGGCCTCGGCGAGGGCGACGGGCGCCAGGGCCTCGATGCTGGCGTCCGCCAGGCCAGCGAAGCCATGGCCCGCGGCCTCGGCACCCGCGGATCCGCTCATCACCTGGACACCGATGCGGAAGGCCAGCTCCCGGTGCTGGCGCCGTACGGAATCCATGGCCGACTCGAAATCGACAGCCCTGGCCACGGCACTCTGCAGGGCCTGGCGATCCTCCTGCGGGTCGATGTCGCCGAAGAAGGCCGGATCCAGAAGGGCGTCGATGGCGGCAGGGCGACGCGCCAGGGTGTCCGCAAGGCGGGGGGCAAAGGCCATGACCTCAACGATCAAGGCGAAGAGCCCCGGCTGGGCGAGGAAGAGGGACTGGAGCTGGACCCCGCTGGACAGGCGCGAAAAGAACGCCCCGAACCGGGTGAAGGCAGCGTCCGGGGCACCGGTGGCCTGGGTGGCCTCGAGCAGTCGAGGGGCAAGGCGGGTGAAGAGTTCGCGCCCGCGCTCCGAGCGGGTGGCAGAGATGTGTCCGTGGTGCCAGGCGCGGATCGTCCCGGATACCTGGGCGGGACTGGAGAAGCCCATCCGAGCCAGGGTGCGCAGGGTTTCGGGATCGTCGTCGACGCCCGTGAAGATCAGGCTACCGAAGCGTGACGACAGGGGCTCCTCGCCCGGGAAGAGTTCGCCATAGCGCCGGTTGACGACCTTCAGTATCCGCTCGACGTGCGCATCGAAACTGCGCAGCCGGTCGAAGCCGGACAGGGCCGCGACCCGTCGGCGTTCGGAATCGGACTCCGGCAGGCGGTGGGTTTGCTCGTCGGCGAGCATCTGCACCCTGTGCTCCAGGTCGCGTAGGCGGCGGTAGGAATCGTCAAGCTCGTGACGAGTCTCCTCCGAGACATGCCCCGCTGCCGCCAGGGCGTTAAGGGCGTCGAGGGTGCGATGGCTTCGCAGCCCCGGGTGACGACCCCCGAGGATCAGCTGCTGTGTCTGGACGTAGAACTCGATCTCGCGGATGCCGCCCCGGCCAAGCTTGAGGTCCGCGCCCCGGGCCGAAAGACGATCGTCGACCTTGTGGATGTGGATCTGGCGCTTGATGGAGTGGATGTCCGCTATGGCTGCGAAGTCAAGGTTCCGCCGCCAGATGAAGGGCAGTAGCTCCGTCAGGAAGGCGTCCGCTCGGGAGATGTCGCCGGCGCAGGGCCGGGCCTTGATGAAGGCCGCCCGCTCCCAGTTCTGGCCAACGCTCTCATAGTAATCGAGGGCGGCGACGGTCGAGACCGCTGGCGGCGTCGAGCCCGGGTCCGGCCTCAACCTCAGGTCCATGCGGAAGACATATCCTTCAGGTGTGCGCTCCTGCATCAGCTCCGTCAGCTTGTGGGTCAGGCGGACGGCAAAGGCCTGGGGTTCGATCCCCGGCGAGAGCCGCAGGGCGTCGGGATCGAAGAAGATCGAGATGTCGATGTCGCTCGAATAGTTGAGCTCGAAGGCGCCGTGCTTGCCCATGGCGATGCAGAAGACTCCCGGAACCGGTCCGTGACGGTCGTCGGATGGCGGAACGAGGCGGCCGGCGGCAACCTCGGCACTCGCGGCGCTGGACAGGGCCGCCGCAAGGGCGGAGTCGGCAAACCTGGCCAGGGCACCGGTGACCTGGTCCAGATCCCAGGCACCGCCAAGGTCGGCAATGGCCGTCAGGAGATGAAGCTCGGCCTTGAGCCGCCGGAGGCCCGGGCCCGCGACCTCCGGAGAGGCGGTGGCCAGGACGCCGGTGTCGTCCAGGATCCGGCCGAGACTGGCCTCGGGGTCGGAATCAAGGAGCCGCGCCAACCGGGCGGGATCCCGGCGGGCGAGTCCCGCGAGATAACCGGACGCACCGAAGACCGGCGCAAGGGCCGCGCGTTCGGCCGCAGAGAGGTCGCGCACTGCCGCAATCGCGTCGAGGAGGCGTTCGGCGGGACGGGCGTCCAGCACCGGGCCACAGGGGGACAGCCGCTGGCCGAGGGCGGTCATGGTGCCGAGGGCAGGACGACGGCGGCACGGAGCCCCGGTCCCGAACCGTCAAAGTGGCCCGGCCCATCCCCCAGCTCGAAACGGCCGCCATGGGCTTCGGCGACCGCGGCGACCAAGGACAGGCCAAGGCCGACGCCGGGCAGGTTCCGGCTGTTCTCCAGGCGCACGAAGCGCTGGATGACCCGGTCCCTGTCGGCTGTCGGCACTCCGGGGCCAGTGTCCGTCACCGAGATCTCGATTTCGCCGGAGGCCATTCGTCGAAGCCGAACCCTTACCGCTCCACCGGCCGGGGTGTACTTCACCGCATTGTCCACGAGGTTGGCAAGGGCCTGGGCCAGGAAGGCCGGATTGCCCCTTACCGCCAGACCCGCGGAGACATCCGAGGCGATCTCGAGCCCAATGTCCTCGCAAAGCGGGCCGTATAGCTCCGTCATGTCGCGAACCATGGCCGCAGGATCGAAGCGCACCGCATTGGGCGCCTCCCCGGCCGCCTGGAGGCGCGAGATGGCGAGTACGGCGGAAAAGGTCCTGAGGAGGCCATCGGTATCGTCCAGGGCCTGGCCCAGAGCCTGGCGGGCGTCGCCCCGTCCGGCCTCGGCATCGAGCAGGGCGGTGTCCAGCCGGGCCTTCAGGCGGGTCAGGGGCGAGCGCAGGTCGTGAGCGATGGCGTCGCCAGCATGCCGGTGGGCGGCCATGGAGCGGTCGAGTCGGTCGAGCATGTCGTTCAGACCCTCGGCCAGCTGGTCGAGCTCATCCCCGGCTCCCCGAACAGGGGCGCGGGCCGCAAGGTTCCCGTTCCTCACGGCCGTCACGACGTCCGTGAGCCCGGTCATGGCGCGGGTGAAGCTGCGGCTGGCCTGGAGCCCAACGGCTATGCCCAGAACCACCAACAGGGTGCCGGCGCCCCAGAGGCCCCGGACGATGGTCACGATGAAATCCCGGTCGTCGCTGGCGTCGGCGCCGACGAAGAGGGTTTCACCGCCGGAGAGGCGAAGCTGCAGGCCTCGGGCGGGGATCGACTGCGGGCGTCCTGCCACACCTGGCCCGGAAAGGGAAAAGCGGGTCCAGGTCGGGGCGCCGGTGAAGTTCTCGACGGGGCTCTGGGCGAGGGAACCGGTAATCCTGGCACCGTCCGGGGCGAGGAAGAGATATACGAAGCGCCGCTCGCCAGCCATCCGGGTCACCAGGACGGGGTTGAGGGCGGCGGGGCCCGCACGGTTGTAGACCGCGACCAGGCTGTCCGCCTCCCGGCGGATTTCCGCATCCGTCCGCCTTCGGGCTTCTCCGGCGGCGGCCATGTAGACATAGGCCATGAAGATGGCCCCGGCGAAGGCGAAGAGGGCCAGGGACAGGAGGGTCAGTCTGAAAGGCGCCGCCCTGAAGAGCCGCAGGAAACCCCCGGAGGGTGGCGCCGGGGCCTCAGGCATCCAGCCGATACCCCGCCCCGCGGATGGTCTCGAGCATGGGGTGTTCGAAGCCCTTGTCGATCTTGGTGCGCAGCCGCGAGATGTGGACGTCGATGACATTGGTCTGGGGGTCGAAGTGGTACTCCCAGACCTTCTCGAGCAGCATGGTTCGCGTCACGGCCTGTCCGGCGTGCCGCATCAGGAACTCCAGCAGCTGGAACTCCCGGGGTTGCAGGTCGATCTCGCGGCTCGCCCTTTGCACCTTGCGCCCGATGAGGTCCATCTCCAGGTCCCCGACCCGGAGATAGGTGAGAACCGATCCGGTCTCCCGCCGCCGCGACAGGGCCTCGACCCGGGCGATGAGCTCGGCGAAGGCATAGGGCTTGACCAGGTAGTCGTCCGCTCCCGCCCGCAGGCCCGCGACCCGGTCATCGATCTCGCCCAGGGCCGAGAGGAAGAGGACAGGAGTCTCATCCCCCTCCCGGCGGAGGGTCTCGACCAGGCCGACCCCATCCAGGCAGGGCATCATGCGATCGACGATCATGACGTCGAAGCTACCCCTGCGGGCGGCCTCGAGCCCAGCCAGGCCGTCTGGACACAGGGTCGAGGTGTGGCCGGCATCCAGGAGACCCCGGGCCATGACCTCGGCGGCGGGCTGGTCATCCTCGACGATCAGGATCTTCATGCCCACTACCCTGATCAGTCGGCGATCTTGACCGGCAGGAAGATGGTCCTGCCTCCCCGCCAGACGGAGACAAGGACGCTGGGCCGACCCGCCTTCCGGGCCTGGTCGACGACGGCCGCCAGGTCAGAAGGCATGGCGAGGGTCCGATCGCCCGCACGCAGGATCACGTCGTTGGCCTGCAGTCCCTTGGCGGCGGCGTCGGAATCCCGTTCCACAGCCCCGATGATGAGGCCGCGGACATCGGCCGGAAGTCCGGTGCGGCGGCGGGCGGCGTCGTCGAGGGGCGACACCATCATTCCGAGGATGGCCTGGCCGGCGGCGGGCGCGGGACGAGCGGGCCCGGGTCCAGTTCCGCCGGGTCCCGCGGGACCTGCCGCAAGCTGGGACTCCGAGGGACGGACGCCCGAGCGGATGTCGACGGTCCGCGGCTTGCCATCGCGGATCACCTGGAGCCGCAGGAGGTCCCCGGGTGCCGCTGAGGCGACCTGCCGCGTCAGCTCCGCAGAGCTTTTCACGCGCACACCGTTGACCGAGAGCACAATGTCGCCCGCGGTCAGTCCCGCCTTGTCCGCCGGAGCCCCAGGCGTGAGCTCGGCGACGATGGCGCCCTTCTGGCCGGCGAGGCCCTGGGCGGCGGCCATGTCCTCGTCGAAGTTCTGGATGGTGGCGCCGATATAGCCGCGCACCACCTTGCCGTTGGAGATCAGCTGGCGGGAAACCCTGGCAGCCACGTCGGCGGGTACGGCGAAACCGATACCCACGGAGCCCCCGGTGGGTGAGAAGATGGCGCTGTTGACCCCGATCACGCGTCCATAGACGTCAAAGGTCGGTCCGCCGGAGTTGCCACGGTTGATGGGCGCGTCGATCTGGATGTAGTCGACGAAGGTCTCGCCGATATCCCGTCCGTAGGCCGAGACGATGCCCGCGGTGGCGGTCCCGCCCAGGTTGTAGGGGTTGCCGACGGTCAACACCCAGTCGCCTACCCGGGGCCGGGCAGAGTTCTCGAAGTTGACGAAGGTGAAGCCCGTACCCTTGACCTTGAGGATGGCCATATCCGTGCCCTCGTCGCGTCCGACGACCGTCGCCTCGAGCTCAGTCTCGTCCTTCAGGACAACCTTGATGCTCTCGGCGTCCTCGATGACGTGATTGTTGGTCACCACGTAGCCATCTGCCGAGATGAAGAAGCCCGACCCGGCCGACTGCCGGCGCGGACCATTTCCGCCCTCATTGCCCTCCTCGCCACCCTGCCCGGGCGGCTTAATCTCGAAGGGCAGGCCCGGAATCTGCCGCTGCAGGCGGGACATGTCGACCCGGCTCGTCACGTTGATCGAGACCACCGCGGGGGAGACCTTCTCGAAGATGTCGGCGAAGGACATGGGCGCCCCCGGAGGCGGGGCGAAACTGGCACTGGCCGCTGCCACTGGCGTCGCGGTCGGATCACTTCCGCTGCGCTCGGCGGCGTTGAGCCCGGCACCCGCGGTCATAGCGATGCCAGCGACAAGGGCTCCCGCGAGGGCCCCGAAGAGGTAACGGCTCTTGTTCGAGCTCATGGTGCGCACTTCTTTCCCTTCGGCCCGCCGCGATCCTTCGCAGTCGGGCATGAACCTACATGCCAAATAGCGGGGGTCCGCTCAAATGAGGAATACGTCATGCATTGGGATCGTCCGGAGACGATTTCAGGGCAGGATCATGGCCATCCGTGCGAGCCAACAGGTCGGAAAGGCGCCTCGCCTCCGCTTCTGAGAGGGCGTCGTCGGGCTGGGCAGGCCGTCGCAGGCGCGCCGCGAGGGCCAGGACGCCGGCGATCACCACCGCCAGGGGCGCCAGCCAAAGCGCAAGGTTCGCCCAGGAGAAGGACGGCCGCAGGAGGACGAATTCGCCGTAGCGGTCGACCAGCCAGCCCCGGACCTGGGCGTCATCCTGACCAGAGGCGATGCGCTCTCGCACCAGGCGGCGCAGGTCGACCGCGAGGCCGGCTTCGGAATCCGCGATGGACTCGTTCTGGCAGACCATGCAGCGCACCTCACGGAAGAGGGCCCGGGCGCGGGCCTCCTGGGCAGGGTCCGGGAGGCGCTCAGCGGGATCCGAGGCCGCCGCCAGGCACAGGGCGGCCGCCAGGGCGACGGCCAAGGGCACGCCAAACCGCCTCAAGGCTGGATCTCGCGCCGGCGACCCGCCGCCAGCCGGAGCCTGCGGTCTGTCAGGGAGACCAGTCCGCCGAGGGCCATGATCGCGGGGCCGATAAAGATGAGCAGGGCCAAGGGGTTCCAGAAGCCCCGGACCAGCCAGACTCCACGCCCCTCCGGCCCCAGTCTGCGTTCACCCAGAACCACGTAAAGGTGGCTGACGTTCACCGTGCAGATGGCCACCTCCGAGGTGATCTGGCCCCCGGCCGGGTAGAACCGGCGGGAAGGGGTCAGGGCGCAGACCTCCCGCCCATCCCGCAGGGCCGAGATGCGCGCTGTTTCGGCCTCGTAGTTCGGTCCGTCGATGATGCGGACATCCTTCAGGACCAGCTCCCAGGCACCGACGCGCAGGGACTGGCCCGGCGCCAGGGTCTGTGCGGCCTCGAGTTTCCAGGCGGTCTCGAAGCAGGCGCCGAGGACGAAAACGCCCAAACCCAGGTGAGCGAGGGTCGTCCCCCAGGCACCCCGTGGCAGGCCCCGGAGGCGGCGCAGGCTCTCCGCAAGGGGGCCCCGGAAGAGCCGGATGCGTTGGGCGGCCTCGGCCAGGGCACCCACAATACGCCAGGCCGACAGGCCGAGGCCGAGGCTGGCAAAGGCCTTGCGGGGCGTCAGGAACCAGAGGGCGGCCAGGCCGGCAAGTACGCCAAGGACAAGGGCGGGGATCAGCGCCCGGACGGCCGGCGACAGGTCGCCTCGCTTCCAGGCCAGCAAGGGACCGAAGGGAACCAGAAGGCAAAGTATGGCCATCAGGGGTGTGAAGGTCAGGTTGAAGTAGGGGGGGCCGACCGAGATCGCCTCACCGCTGACCGCCTCCCGGATCAGCGGGAAGAGCGTTCCCAGGAGGACCGTGAGGGTCGCCGCCGACAGGAGGATGTTGTTCGCCACCAGGGCGCTCTCGCGGCTGACCGGCGCGAAGACGCCGCCAGCGGCGAGGCCAGGTGCCCGAAAGGCGAAGAGAGTGAAGGCCGACCCGGCCGTCGCCAAAAGGATGCCAAGAAGCAGTACGCCCCGGGTTGGGTCCACGGCGAAGGCGTGGACGGAGGTCAGGACGCCCGAGCGCACCAGGAAGGCACCTAGCATGGAGAAGCTGAAGGCGGTGATGGCGAGGAATACCGTCCAGCCGGGAAGCGCACCCCGCTTCTCCGTCACGACGGCTGAATGCAGGAGGGCGGTGGCGACCAGCCAGGGCATGAAGCTGGCGTTCTCGACGGGATCCCAGAACCACCAGCCGCCCCAGCCCAGCTCGTAGTAGGCCCAGTAGGCCCCCAGGGTTATGCCGACAGTCAGGAAGCTCCACGCCGCAAGGGTCCAGGGGCGCACCCAGCGGGCCCAGGCCGCCTCGATCCGACCCTCGACCAGGGCCGCGACCGCCAGGGAGAAGACCACCGACATGCCGACATAGCCCGCATAGAGGAAGGGCGGATGGACGGCCAGGGCCGGGTCCTGGAGCAGGGGATTGAGGGAACGGCCCTCTACGGGTGGATCGGCGAGGCGGACGAAGGGGTTGGAGGCCAGCACGGTGTAGGCCAGGAAGACCGACCCGATCAGGCCCTGCACTGCCACCGCCACGGCCTTGAGATCGCGAGGCAGATCCCGCCCCCGGCTGGCGAGCAAGGCACCAAATCCCGTAAGGGCGAGGTTCCAGAGCAGCATGGACCCCTCGTGGCTGCCCCAGGTGGCGGAGACCCGGTACAGGAGCGGCTTCTCCGAGTGCGAGTTGGCCGCAACGTTGGCTACCGAGAAGTCGGACGTAACAAAGGCGTGAACCAGGGCCGCGAAGGCCAGGGCCAGGGCGCCGAAGGTGGCCAGGGCCGCACCCTCCCCCGCCCCCGCCATAAGGCCTGAGCGCCGGTACCTGCCGAGGATGGATAGCAGCACCTGGGCCAGGGACAGGACCAGGGCGAGGGTCAGGGCGAAGGAACCGAACTCGGTGATCATGGCGCATACCGCCCCGGTGCGTTGTCGCCGCGCCATTCGCCCTGGGCCTTCAGGGACTCGCTGACCTGCTTGGGCATGTAGTTTTCATCGTGCTTGGCCAAAACCTGGCGCGCCTCGAAGATGCCATCCTGGCGGAAGGTTCCGGTGGCCACGATCCCCTGTCCCTCCCGGAACAGGTCCGGCAGGTCGCCCTGGTAATGGACCCGGTCGGTGGCCCGATTGTCCCTGACAGTGAACTCGACGCGCCCGTCGGCGTGCTTGACCACGCTGCCGTCGACGACAAGGCCGCCCAGCTGCACGGACCGTCCCGGCGGCGGCTTGGCGGCGTCGGCCTGGGCGGGCGTGTAGAAGTAGGAGATCGACCCGCGGAGCCCCCAGAGGGTGAGGCCTACCGCCAGGACCAGGACCGGTGCCACCACCGCGAGGATGGTCAGCCGCCGTCTTGCCCGGGGAGATCTCGGAAGGAGACCGCTCATTTCATGGGCTCCGTGCGGGCCGCGGCTTCCAGGCGCCCAAGGATGTCGGCCTTGCCGGAATAGCGCTGACGGGCCTGTTCGAGGGCGGCGTCGCGCTTTGTGGCATCGCCCAGGACGGCATAGGAGCGAACCAGCCGGATCCAGCCCTCCGGGTCGTCCGGATTGGTCTGGAGGCGCTGGGCAAGCCCGGACACCATGCGCCCGATCATCTCCGAGGCTGGACCGTCCGCCACAGGCCCGGCAGGTGCCTGGGCTTCACGGATCGCAGTTTCGATGTCGGCCTGGCGGGGATCCCCGGCCGGAAGGTCAGAAGCGATCCCTTGAAGGTCCCGGACCCCGCCCACACGATCGCCCGACGCCGCCCTTGCCCGGGCGAGATGGAAGCGGGAAACAAGAGAGCCCGGCGCAAGGCGAAGGGCCGTGACAAGGGCCTCCCGGGCGTCGGGGGTCACCTCACCGCCTGCGCCGCTGATCAGGCTGAGACCCAGCATTTCCCAGAGGTCGGCCCGTTCCGGCGCGAGCGCGACCGCCCGGCGCAGGGCCTTGGCTGCGGCGGCCGGATTGCCGGACTGGGCTTCGGCGAGGGCGAGGAATCGATAGCCCTCGGCCTCGGGACGGACCTTGGTGGCCTGGCGAAGGACAGCGGCCAACTGGGGGGCATCGAGATCGGTGATGGGGCTGGCTCGCCAGGCTTCCACCCGCCGCAGCAGGGGCTGGTCCGGCAACCCGGGCTGTCCCACGACCAGGTAGCCGGCGAGGGCCAGGACACCGACGGCGGCCGCCGCCGCGAGGACGACGGGTCTCTGTGCCTCAGACGCCGTCCAACCAGCCTGCGGGTCCTCTGCGGCCGCCAGCAGGCGCCGTCCGGCCTCGGCGCGGGTGGCGTCCCGCTCTCCAACCTCCATGAGGCCGCGTGCGGCGAGATCGTCGATTTCGGTCAACTGACGGAGATAGACGTCGAGAGTCGGGTCCACGAGGCCGGATTCCGCAGCGGACCGGGCTGCCCTGAGGAAGATGACTGCCGCAGCGGCGACCGATAGCAGGCCCGCTGCCGTCCAGAAAACGACCATGGCCGCCGTTTAGCTGGTTTGGCGCACAAGGGCGAGGGGTACCGTGGCGTCAGGTCAGCGCGCGCGGCAGGTCCACCCGGGCGCGCAGGCCGCCGAGGGGAGACTCGGAGAGCTGCAGGTCGCCGCCGTAGGCCCGGGCGAGGTCCCTGACGATGCTGAGGCCCAGTCCAGAACCGGGGGCCGACTCGTCCAGGCGCGCGCCCCGGGCCATGGCAGCCTCGCGCTCCGCCGGCGCCAGACCTGGCCCATCATCGTCGATGGTCAGGGCGAGCCTGTCGGTACCGACAGCCTCTGCGACGACCCGAACGCGGCTTCGGCCCCACTTGCAGGCGTTCTCGAGGAGGTTCCCCGCCATCTCGAGCATGTCCTGGCGCTCGCCCAGGAAAACAAGTTCCTCAGGGGCGTCCCAGTCGATCCTGGGGCCCCTCCCCGCATACAGGCGGCCAAGCGTCCGCGCGATCTCGTCGAGCACGGCGGCCACGCCGGTAGACTGGCCCGCCCCGGCATGCCGGGCGGCGGCCCGGGCCCGCCGGAGGTGATGATCCACCTGCCTCACCATGACCCCGGCCTGCTGCGACACCATGTCGGCCAGAGCGCCCGTCTCCCGGGAGGCGGCAGTGGTCAACACCGCGAGGGGCGTCTTGAGGGCGTGCGCAAGATTGCCCACATGGGCGCGCTGGCGCTCAAGGGTATCGCGGTTATGGCGCATCAGGGCGTTGAGTTGGTCCGCCAGGGGTCGCAGCTCGCGCGGATAGGTCCTGAGCAGACTTTCCGCCCGCCCCGACCGGAGGTCCGCGACCTCGTCACTGAGGGCGAAGAGCGGCCTCAGCCCCAGCCTGACCTGGACCACTACCGCCGCAACCAGGCCTGCTGCCAAAAGGACGAAGACCACCGAGGTCGCGGCGAAGAATCCCCTCACATCCGCATCGACGGGACGCCGGTCCTCGGCCGCCAGGACGATCACCGGCGCCGGATCGCCGGGGAGGACCAGCCGCGTGGCGCGGACCCGGAGTTTCTGGCCCGAGGGCCCGGGAACCTCGTAGCTGACCGTGCCGGCGGGCTGGGCCTCCAGCCGCTGCGCCAGACCAGCCGGTGTCGACAGTTCGAGGTCCCAGAGGGACCGGGACCGGGCGAGCACGGTGCCGACGCCGCCGGTCCGGGGCCTCAGCACCTGCCAGTAGCGACCTGAATAGACCCTAAGGGTCCGCAGGTCGCCGAGGTCGCGGACGGTGAGCGCATTGCCGGCGGCCGGCTGGGCGGCGGCGGCAAGGCTGTCCGTCAGGTCCGCCAGGCCCTGGTCGAAGCGGCGCAGGGCGGCCTGTTCGAAAAGCAGGCCGAGCAGAAGGGTCGCTGCAGCCAGGACGGCCGTCAGCCCCACGGCGGCCAGTAGGACCAGCCTTCTGACCAGGGAGGGGCCGGGAGAGGCAGTCACGCGGGCTCAGGTCCCGGGGGGCCGCCCAGCCTGTAGCCGAGGCCCCTCTGGGTGAGGATCCGGTCGGCCCCGATCTTTCGTCGCAGCCGGGCGATGATCACCTCCATGGTGTTGGAGTCCCGGTCGAAATCCTGATCGTAGAGATGCTCCGTCAGTTCAGTCCGGCTGATCACCCGCCCCGCATGCATCATGAGGTAGTGCAGGAGCCGGTACTCCAGGGAAGTCAGGCGTACCAGCTCACCCGCCAGGGTGACGGAGGCCGCGCCGGGATCGAGGACCAGGTCGCCGCTGCACAGGCTGGCCGTCGCCCGACCTGCCGCCCGCCGCAGGAGCGCCCGAAGCCGGGCCAGCAGTTCGGCGGTATTGAAGGGCTTGGTCAGGTAGTCATCACCGCCGGCGTCGAAGCCCGCGACCTTCTCGGCCCACCCGTCCCGGGCGGTGAGGATGAGGACCGGGGTTGAGACCCCCGCCGACCGCCAGCGCCGCAGAACAGAAACGCCGTCGACCACCGGCAGGCCCAGGTCCAGCACCACGATGTCGTAGGGTTCGGTTTCCCCCAGGAACCCCGCCTCTCCACCATCGGAGGCCAGGTCGACGGCGTATCCCGCCTCCGCCAGGGCGAGCTTCAGGCTGCGGGCCAGGTCGGGGTCGTCCTCGACGAGAAGGAGGCGCACGGGATCAACCTCCCCTCTGTTCGAGGATTCGGCCCGTCCGGGCATCCGCCACGAAGACAACCACCCGGTTGTCTGAGGTGCGCCAGGTGATCAGGTAGACGGGTCGGCCGTCGACGGTCTCGCCGAAACGGGTGTCCAGCTGTTCGCCCGGGGTCCGGGAGGCAATGGTGGCGAGGACCTGGGAAAGGGGTGCCAGGCTTCCCTCACGCACCGCGTCCCGGGCCCGGTCCTGGTCGGGCCGACGCGTCTGGGCCGTCGACGGTCCGGACGCCCCGGCCAGCAATACCGCAGCCAGCAAGGCCGCCGCCCGGGCGCACACGTTCGGAGAGGTCCGGCTCATGGAGCAATCCTGTGACGGATCGCATGAACCTCGGCTGAACCGCCGCCCTCAACGGCGCCGGGGCGCATAGGGCCGGTCCTCTCGCCAGCGCGTGGCGAAGGCCTCGAGCTGCGGATCCGGGGAGTCAGGAAGCATGAGCTGAATGCGGGCGATGAGGTCGCCCCTGCCACCGCGACCGTCGGCAAGCCCCTTGCCCTTCAGCCGAAGGGACTGGCCCGAATTCGCGCCCTTGGGCACCGATATGCTGACGGGCCCGTCGGGCGTCGGAGCCTGGACCCGTCCGCCGAGCACGGCGTCCGGGATGGCGACCGGCAGGTCCATCACGAGTTGCTCACCTTCCTTGCGGAAGACAGGGTGAGGCCGGATCACCAGTTCGATCAGGGCGTCGCCCTTGCCGCCGCGCCCCACCCCGCCATGCCCCCTCAGACGAAGGGTCTGGCCATCGCCCGCGCCTGCGGGGATGGTGACGTCGAGGGTGCGTCCGTCCTGGAAGGAGATGCGCTTCTTGCCGCCGAGTATGGCCTCCTCGAGGTCGACCTCCAGGCGGGCTCGGACATCGGATCCACGAGCCGAGAACCCGGGGCCAGGGCCCGTCTCGCCGCGGGTACCTGCACGGCCGCCCCGGCGTCCGAACATCTCGCCCAGGATATCGCTGAAGTCGGCGGACTCGAATCCGCCCCCGCCGAAGCCCGGCCCTTGGCCGCCGCCCTGGCCGCCCGGGAAGCCCCGGAAGACCTCGCGGCCATCGGCGTCAATCTCGCCGGCGTCGAACTTGCGGCGCTTGTCGACGTCCCCGAGGAGGTCAAAGGCCCCGCTGACCTGCTTGAACCGCTCTTCGGAGGCCTTGTCGCCTGGATTGGCGTCCGGGTGATGCTTCTTGGCCAGTTTCCGAAAGGCCTTGCGGATGTCATCGGCCCCGGCGTTACGCGGAACGCCGAGCACCTCGTAGGGATCTCGCGCCACGGGGGTCACCTCAGCTGGGAAAACAAACCGGCTTCTGAGTTAGGGTCCGACGTCAGGTCCGCAAGGGCAAGTGTTGCAAAAATGCGACGCCCAGGATGCTCCAGCGCCTCAGGTGTCCAGACCGCGTTCGGCCAGGAGGTCTGGCGCGGCGTGGTCGACCATGTCATCCTCGTGCTCGAGTTCGGACTCGGAAATCGTCTGTCCCCGCACCGACACACCCGCACGGTGCACGCTTTCCGGATCGCCGCTGATCAAAGGATGCCAGTCGGCGAGCCCCCGCCCCTCATGGAGGCGACGATAGGCGCAGGACTTCGGCATCCACCCGAGCCTGGGGATAAGGGCCGGGGTCAGGGAGATGCAGTCGGGCACCTCGCGCTTGCGGCCGGGATAGTTCGAGCAGCGGCAGCTCTCGGCATCGAGCAGGCGGCAATGCACCCGGGTCGGGATCACCTCGCCGCTGTCCACGTCCTCGAAGCGGACCAGGCAGCACAGGCCACAGCCATCGCAGAGGCTTTCCCACTGTTCGCGGGTCATGCGCTCAAGGGGGGTGGTCTCCCAAAAGGGACGCGTCATGGGGTCTGTCTAGCCGGGAGGCGATGGCGGCGCCACCCCGAGGGACGGCGGGGCTTGGACGATGGGGCAACGGGGGTTAAGGGGGCGCGATGAAGCCACCGGTCCTCGCTCTCAGGCAAGTCCGTCTCGCAGACGGGCCGCGCATGCTGTTCGACGGGGTCGATCTCGCCCTCGAACCCCGTTGCCGCGCCTGCCTGGTTGGCCGGAACGGGGCGGGCAAGACCACCCTGCTCAGGATCCTGGCCGGCGAGGTCGAGGTCGACGACGGCGAGAAGACCCAGGTTCCCGGCCTGCGCATCGCCTGGGTGCCCCAGGAGCCAGTGATCACCGGCCCGACCGTCCTGGACCACGTCGCCGCCGGGGCCGCGCCGCACGAAGCCGAGGCCGCCCTGCAGACCTTCGGCCTGTCTCCTTCCAAGCTTTCCGAGGGCCTGTCTGGCGGCGAGGTCCGGCGGGCGGCGCTGGCGGCGGCCTTCGCCCGGGACGCCGACGTCCTGCTGCTGGACGAGCCGACCAACCACCTCGACATCCCGGCCATCGCAACGCTCGAGGCGGAGATTGCTTCCAGCCGGGCGGCAGTCCTGCTGGTCAGCCACGACCGGGCCTTCCTGGAGCGCGTCTCCGACCGGTGTTTCTGGCTCGAGGGCCGCCGGGTCCGGAAGCTGGACCGGGGCTTTGCCCACTTCGAAGCGTGGGCCGAGGGTATTGCGGCGACTGAGGCGGAGGACGCCCGGCGTCTGCAGAAGCGCCTCGAGCAGGAAGAGCACTGGATGCAGCGGGGCGTCACCGCCCGGCGCGCCCGGAATGAGGGTCGCCGGCGGGCCCTGCTGGACCTGCGGGCCGAACGGGCCGAGCTCCTGCATCAGACCCGGGGTTCGATGGGCCTGGAGGCGGCGACCTCGGAGGGCTCTGGCAAGCGGGTGATCGAGGTGCGCCAGATCTCCAAGGCCTGGGCCGGGCGGACCGTGATCCGCGACTTCTCCACCCGTATCCAGAAGGGCGACAGGGTCGCCGTGGTCGGTCCAAACGGGGCGGGAAAGACCACCCTGGTGCGGATGCTGGTCGGCCAACTGGAGCCGGACTCCGGAAGCGTGAAGCTGGGGACGGGCCTGGAGATCGGCTATCTCGACCAGACCCGTGCGGACCTGAAACCCGAGATGACCCTGAGGGAGGTCCTGGCCCCCCTGGGGGGCGACCAGATCATCGTGGGGGACAAGCCCTGGCACGTGGCCGCCTATGCCAAGTCCTTCCTCTTCACGGACGCCCAGCTGCGCCAGCCGGTGCGCAGCCTGTCCGGGGGCGAGCGCAACCGACTTCTGCTGGCCCGGGTCCTGGCCGCGCCCACCAACCTCCTGGTCCTGGACGAGCCGACCAATGACCTGGACATGGACACCCTGGACCTTCTGGAGGAGGCCCTGGGCGACTACGCAGGCACCCTGCTGCTGGTCAGCCACGACCGGGACTTCATCGACCGCCTGGCGAGCTCCACCATCGCCCTGAATGGGCGTGGTGACATCGTCGAGACCCCTGGGGGCTGGCGGGACTTTGAGGCGCAGAACCCCGGCTTCCTGGCACCCGTGACCTCTCGGGCCCCGGGGCCGACGCGCAAGATGGCGGAGCGCTCTGCGGCAGCCCCGACCGTTCGGCCGACCAAGCTTTCCTACCGGGACCAGAGGCGCCTGGAGGCCGCCGAGGGGCTGGTCGCCAGCCTGCCTGCGGAAATCGCGGCCCTGGAGTTGCGTCTCTCGGATTCCGGCCTCTACGGCCGCGACCCCGGGGGCTTCACCCGCCTCACTGCGGAGCTGTCCGCCGCCCGCGAACGCCTGGACGCCGCAGAGACCGAATGGCTGGAGATCGAAGATCTCAGGACGAGCCTGGCCGGTAGGGATACAGGGTCCTGAGCGGCAGCCGTGGATATCCCTTCACCCCTGATTTTCCTAAAGGATCCCGCAGACCTCACCGGTGATCCACACCTCGTCCACAGACCCTGCACGCATACGTCCACCGCGCCGGACCCCAGGGGCCTTGCGCCACGGGGTGCCGAGTGGGAGCGTCGTCTTGTCGAAAGGCGACGCGTGGTGACGGAAGGGGTAACCCGGACGGGGCCGAGCGGAGGGGCCGGATCGGAGTGGTGATCGGGGGCGACCCTGGGAGCCGTTCAGGATCGCGGTCCCGGGCGCGGCGGGAAGGGCGGGGCGACCCGTCGGACTGCAGCCAACCTGCCTCGGGACTCAGATCTCCCAACGGATCTGAAAGCGGGCGGCGGACCGGGCAACCGGTGCGTCGCCCTCTTGCTTTTTGGGCCTGTGCCCCAGGGGTCTGGTTCGCGGTTGCCTTCCCCTGAAAGGCGCCTAGTTTGCCCGGGAGGACCCAGACCCCCGGAGGCCGCGTCGTGAAGCTGTTCAGGACATTCACAATCCTCGCCATCGCCGCGCTCGCCTGGGCCTGCTCGCCCCGGCAGGACGCAGGCGCGGCGGATGCGGACGCTGGCGTGATCCGGTTCGCCACCGACTGGCGTGCCCAGGCTGAACAGGGCGGCTTCTACCAGGCGCTGGCAACGGGCGAGTACGAGAAGCGGGGCCTGAAGGTCCAGATCATCCAGGGCGGGCCGGGCGTGAATGTCCCGCAATTGCTCGCCGCCGGCGCCGTCGAGGCCGGCATGGGCTCCAACAGCTTCATCGCCCTCAACCTGGCCGGCGAGGGCGTGCCGGTCCGCGCCGTCGCGGCCATGATGCAGAAGGATCCCCAGGTCCTGATCGCCCACCCCGACCAGGGGATCGAGCGGATCGAGGATCTCAAGGGCCGTCCCATCCTGCTGTCCGACGCCTCGGTCACGGCTTTCTGGGTCTGGCTGAAGTCGAAATACGGGTTCGAGGACTCCCAGATCCGGAAGTACACCTTCAACTCCGCCCCCTTCCTCGCTGACAAGTCAGTGGCCCAGCAGGGGTACCTGACCAGCGAGCCTTTCACGATCGAGAAAACCGCAGGACTGAAGCCCCGGGTCTTCCTGCTGGCCGACAACGGCTATCCGTCCTACGCGGCCATGATCTTCTTTCCCCAGTCGCTGATCGACAAGGATCCGGCCCGGGTCCGCGCCTTCGTCGAGGCGAGCGCCGCCGGCTGGAAGTCCTACCTGACGGGAGACCCGAAGCCTGGCGACGCCCTGATCCTCAAGGACAATCCGGAGATGAGCCAGGACCTGCTCGACCAGGCCCGGGAAAAGATGCGCCAGTACAACCTGGTCGAAGGTGGAGACGCCGCCACGGGCGGGATCGGCGTGATGACCGAGGGACGCTGGAAGGCCTTCGCCGAGATGGCGATCGCCCAGGGCGTCTATTCCAAGGACCTCGACCACACAAAGGCCTACACCCTCGACTTCGTCCGGCCCGCGGGAAAGTAGGTCGTGACGCCCACCGTCGCCCTTCAGGACGTCGAAGTCGACTACCGGGGTCGGGGCCGCGCCCTCGGGCCCGTGACCCTGACCATTGAGGCGGGCGAGATCGTCGCTCTTGTCGGCCCCTCGGGCTGCGGCAAGTCCACGGCGCTCCGGCTTCTCGCCGGCCTGGAACCGGCCACCCGAGGACAGGTCCATCGGGCTGTGGGGCGAGGCGAGACGTCTGTGGTCTTCCAGGCCCCGACCCTGGCGCCCTGGATGAGCGCCGCCGCCAACGTGGCCCTGCCCCTTGAGCTCTCAGGGACCCCACGGCCCGAGGCGCAGGCCCGGGCGACCGAGGCCCTGGCGCGGGTGGGTCTGGCCGGTGCCGGGGAGTCGCGGCCCGCCCAGCTTTCCGGGGGCATGGCCATGCGTACCTCCCTGGCGCGCGCACTGGTGACCCAGCCGCGCCTGCTGATGCTGGACGAGCCCTTCGCCGCCCTTGACGAGATCACCCGGCGCACCCTGGCCGACGACGTCCTTCACCTGTGGTCCGAGACCCGGCCGGCGATCGTCTTCGTCACCCACAATGTCGAGGAAGCCGCATACATGGCCAGCCGGATCGTGGTCCTGACCCGCGGCCCGGGGCGTGTCGCCGGCGAGGTCCGGGTCGACGCCCCCCTGCCCAGGCCCCCGGGCTTCCGGGCCAAGCCGGTCTTCGCTGAGGCGGCGGAGGCCGTGTCCGCCCTCCTCGCCGCAGGCTCAGAGGCCGTCGCATGAAGCGGGTCGTCGACGCCCTGGCCCCGGCGGCGCTGATCCTTTTGCTCCTGGCGGGCTGGGAGGCGGCGTGTCGCCTGACAGGTGTTCCTGCCTACTTCCTACCGCCGCCCTCGAAGGTGATGCTGGCCGCCGCATCCGGACTGACGGTCCTGGTGCCCGCCGCCTGGAATACCCTCTCCGTAGCCCTGGTCGCCCTTGTCCTCGCCGCCGGGGCTGCCCTGGCCCTGGCCCTGCTGGTCGGCCTGAGCCCGCTTCTGGAGCGCGCCGTACGCCCGCTGGCCTCCGCCCTCCAGGTCACGCCGGTGGTGGCGGTGGCACCTCTGATCCTTATCTGGGCCGGGATCGACCATCCCGAGCGCGCGGTGATCGCCCTGGCGGTCCTGGTGGCCTTCTTCCCGATCTTTTCCGGAACGGTGACCGGTCTCAGGTCTGCGGACCCGGACCTCGAGCGGCTGTTTGATCTCTATGGCGCCAGTCGCCTGCAGAGGGTCCTCAGGCTGCGGCTACCTGCGGCGGTTCCCTTCCTGATGGAAGGCCTGAAGGTCGGAGCCGGCCTGGCTATCATCGGGGCGGTGGTGGCTGAGTTCGCTGCGGGCTCCGGGGGAGTCCGGGGCCTCGCCTGGCAGATCTTGGACGCGGGCAACAAGCTGCAGACTGACCGGATGATCGCCGCCCTTGTGGTCTTGGCGGTGATGGGTGTCGCGGTCCACGCAGGGCTCGAGCGGCTGGAGGGCGCGGGGCTGAGGTGGTGGCGTGGCCGTTAGGCCGAGGTTAACGGCCGCTCCCTAGTGTGGGCCCGATGGGAGACAATCTCCCGAGACAGGCTAGAAATCGGGCCTTTGAGAGTACCCTGCGCATGAAGCAAAGCGCCGCCGAGCTTATGGACCTCGCCAAGGAGAAATCCGGCGAACACAGGCGCGAGCTGATGCATCGCGTTGCGGACATGTATTTCCAGTTCGGCCCGCGGGTCGATGATCCGGAACTTGCGCTCTTCGATGATGTCCTGAGCCAGTTGGCCCAGGAGATGGAAAGCCGGGTCCGGGCGGAACTCGCCAACCGGATGGCTTTGGCCCGCACCCCCCCGGTCCGCCTGATCCGCACCCTCGCCCGGGACGAGATCATCGATGTCGCCAGTCCCATCCTCCAGCTCTCTCGGGCGGTGTCGGAGGAGGATTTGATCGACCTCGCGCGAACCCGCGGCGACGCCCATCTGAAGGCGATTTCGCGACGGTCGAACCTTCCCGCCAGCGTTACAGACCTCATTGTCGACCGGGCGGGCGAAAGCACGCTGGAAGTGCTCCTGGCCAACGCCTCGGCCAACCTGTCCCGCGAGGCCCATGAGCGCCTGGTGGACCGCGCCGTCGAACATCCCGCCCTGCAGGCGGCCGTGGTCCGTTACGCCAAGCTGCCCGTCGACCTGCTCAACGAGATGTACTTCGTCGTTGAGGCGCGCATGCGCAGCGTCATCCTGCAACGCAACGCCCAGATCAAGCCGGAGGAGCTGGACGAAGCCCTCAGGCAGAGCCGGGACCGCCTTGCCAGCCGCAAGACCAATCATCCCCCCGATTTCGCCAGGGCTGAAAAGACAGTCAAGGCGGCGGAGGTCAGGGGCACCATAAGCCCCAATGTCCTGGTTGGCTTCCTCAGGAGCGGCGACACAACCGCCTACCTGATCGCAATCTCGAAGCTGGCGGGCACCGACTTCGAGACGGCGCGCACCATCCACGAGCGGCGGGAACTCGACGCCCTGTCCATCGTCTGCAAGGCGGCTGGATTCGACCGCGCCATCTTCATCACCATGGCCGTGCTCGTGCTCGGCCGGGAGAACAATCCCATGGGTCGCGCCCGGGAGTATGGCGAGATCTACGAGGCCCTGCCCCGCGAGGTCGCAAAGCGGACCGTCCGTTTCTGGGGTGACAGAAGGGGTTGAGCCCTGCCGTCAGGCCTGGCGGCGCACCAGCCTGGCGTAGTCATCCATCAGGCTCAGCGAGATGTTACCGGGGGTAAACCGGTACTCACCGATCTCCGACACCGGGGTCACTTCGGCGGCGGTCCCCACCACGAAGCATTCCGAGAATGACGCCAGCTCCTCGGGCCGGATGTGGCGCTCGATCACCTCGAAGCCCTTTGAACGGGCTAGGGCGACGACCGTCTGCCGGGTCAGGCCGTCCAGGAAACAGTCGGGCGTCGGCGTGACCAGGGCACCATCCTGCACGAAAAAGACATTCGAACCGGTGCTCTCGGCCACATAGCCGCGGTAGTCGAGCATCATGGCGTCTGTGTAGCCGGCCTTCTCGGCGGCGTGCTTGGACAGGGTGCAGATCATGTAGAGTCCCGTGGCCTTGGCGTGCACCGGCTCTGAGTCGGGCGAAGGACGCCGGTACTTCGCCCAGCACATCCGGATGCCCTGGGCCTTCTGCTCCGGTGAAAAGTAGGACGGCCAATCCCAGACAGCCACGGCGACGTGGATCCGGGTATTCTGGGCCGAGACACCGATCATCTCCGAGCCCCGCCAGGCGATCGGCCGGACGTAGGCATCCTCAAGCCCGTTGCGGGTGCACGTCTCCTTGCAGGCCTGATCGATCTCGTCCACCGTGAACGGGATTTCGAAATCCAGGATCTCGGCCGACTTGAACAGACGTTCCGTGTGCTCGCGCAGCTTGAAGATTTCCCCGCCATACATGCGCTCGCCCTCGAACACGGCGGACGCGTAATGGAGGCCGTGGGTCAGTACGTGCACCTTCGCTTCGCGCCAGGGCGTAAACTGGCCGTCCAGCCAGATCCATCCATCGCGGTCGTCGAAGGGAACAAGTGACATTGGGAACGCATCTCCTCTCGCAGGCCGTTCCTTACAGCCCCGCGTGGGCGCGCCGTCAATGGGATAACCGGCGTAGGCGGGGGGGACGGCCATGGTGAAAGACGCCGCCACCGGGCGGGTCCGACACCTTCTGGTCGTGGACGACGATGACCGGATCCGCGAACTCCTGAAGGCCTTCCTCACCCGCGCCGGGTTTCGGGTGTCGGCGGCACCGGGGGGAGAGGCTGCCCGCCGCTTGCTCGAGGCCCTGGACTTCGACCTGGCCATCCTCGATGTCATGATGCCCGGAGAGGACGGCCTGTCCCTGGCCGCCTGGATGCGGAGCCGCCCGGGTTCGGCAGGTCGCCTTCCTGTGCTGATGCTGACCGCCCGCGGGGATCCCAGCGACCGCATCGAGGGCCTGCGCAGGGGCGCTGACGATTACCTGGCCAAACCCTTCGAGCCCGAGGAACTGGTGCTGCGGATTGAAGCCATCCTCCGGCGGATCGCCGAGGCGCCGTCCGGCGCGGGAGGCGGCCTCAGCCTGGGGCCTTGCAATTTCGACCCGACGCGGGGCGAGCTGACCCGCGAGGGCCACCCTGTGCGCCTGACGGAGGCCGAGGTCAGCCTGCTGCGTCGCCTTGCCCAGACCCCGCACGAACCTGTCGAACGCCAGGACCTGATTAACGCCGACGTCGACCCGGGCGGCCGGGCCGTCGACATCCAGGTCACACGCCTTCGCCGGAAGATCGAGATCGACCCCCGGTCGCCCCGCTACCTTCAGACCGTGCGTGGGGTCGGCTATCTGCTTGCGCCGGACTGAGATGGCGCGATCCTTCCCTGCACCGGAGGCCTGGAGGCGGCTGATAAAGCGCAGCCTGCCCGCCACCCTCTATGGGCGAACCTTCCTGATCATCGTCCTGCCGGTCGCCCTCATGCAGCTTGCGGTGGCTTGGGTGTTCTTCGACGCCCACTGGCGGACGGTGACCATGCAACTTTCAGATGGCTTGGCGGGCGACGTCGCCTGGGCCCTGGAGAGCTATGAGGATGACCCCTCCCCCGCCGGCCTCGCCCGCACGGCGGGACGGGCGGAACGGTCCATGAGCCTCTCCATCGCCTACCTGCCCGACAGGCCGCTGCCGGAGACCCGCCGGCGGAATGCCTTCGCCACCGTGGATTCTTCCCTGCGGCAGGCGCTTGCCGCGCGGATCGACGCCCCCTTCTGGTTCGATACCACCCGCTACCCGGCCTATGTGGACATCCGGGTCCAGGCCCACGGCGGCGTGCTTCGCGTCCTGGCACCCAGGGAGCGGGCAGTCGCGACCCAGGGCGGCATATTCCTGGGGTGGATGGCGGCAGCGACCCTGATCCTGACCGGGGTCTCTCTGGTCTTCATCCGCAATCAGGTCCGGGCGATCGAGCGCCTCGCCCAGGCGGCGGAAGACTTCGGCAGGGGCCGCGATGCCCCAGCCTTCAAGCCCTACGGGGCGCGGGAGGTTCGGCAGGCCGCCAAGGCCTTCCTCGCCATGAAGGCGCGTATCCAGAGACAGATCGAACAGAGGACGGCTCTGCTGGCTTCGGTCAGCCACGACCTGAGGACGCCGCTGACGCGCCTGCGCCTCGAGCTCGCCATGACGGACCCCGGGCCCGCCACGGAAGCCATGAAGCGCGATCTCTCAGAGATGGAGCACATGATCGACGAATACTTGGCCTTCGCCCGCGGAGAGGGCGGCGAGCAGGCTGTCGATATGGATCTGGGGGCCCTGGTCCGGGAGGCGGCTGAGGGTGCCCGGCGGAGTGGATCACCGATCGAGGTTACTCTTCCTGCCGATGGCGTCCCCTACCGGGGTCGTCGCGGTGCCCTCAAGCGGGCTCTCGCCAACCTCATCTCCAACGCTTCGGCCCATGGAGAGCAGGTGCACGTCGGCGTGAGCCTCACGGACGGGGGTGTCACGGTGACCGTCGACGATGACGGACCTGGCATCCCGCCTGAGCGCCGCGAAGAGGCCTTCCGGGCCTTCAACAGGCTGGACGACTCCCGCAACCAGAACGCCAAGGGCGTAGGGCTGGGTCTCGCCATCGCTAGGGACGCGGCCCGGGGGCATGGTGGCGATGTGCGCCTGGAGGACTCGCCGCTGGGCGGACTTCGTGCTGTCCTGCGGTTGCCGGCGGGCAGCTAGTCGATCCGCCGTGCTGACCTGTCTTTCACCTGCCAACACCCTGCACCCGAGCGTGACATGATCCCGTGGGATTGACAGGATCCGTAACCTGTAAGAAATTTTACGCTGTAAAACCCTTAGTGCCCAAACCTTCGAGGAGCCGACCGCCATGTCCCGTCCCGTCGAAAGCGCGATCCGCGTACCGGTCATAACTAGCCTTTGCGCCGCCGCTGCCTCTGCGCTGCTCCTCGCAGCCACAGCTGCGGCCGCCTCACAGTCGCCGGTGGGGACCTGGTACACTCAGGACCGCAGCGCCAAGGTCCGGATCGCACCCTGTGGCCAGAAGCTCTGCGGCCAGATCGTCTGGGCCCGTGACCGCGCCGGCGGTTCCGCTGCGGCGGCGCGGGACGCGGCCAACCCCGATCCCGCCCTGAGATCGCGGCCAATCATTGGCCTCCAGATCATCCGCGACTTCACCCCGGCGGGTCCCGGCAAGTGGGGCGGAGGCAAGATCTATGATCCCAATTCGGGGCGCACCTATGCCTCGAAGATGAGCCTGTCGGCGCAAGGCGTCCTGAAGGTCGAGGGCTGTGTTTCCGTCATCTGCCAGGCCCAGACCTGGACCCAGGCCGACTAGAGCCTGTTTCGTTTCGATAACCGGTTCCCAGTAATCGGAAAAGGACCTAGCCGCCGAGCTCCGCCGACCGGCTGGCGGCGGCGGCGACGGCGTCCTTCAGAAGCGGCCCCAGACCGGCCTCCCGACCCAGCACGCTCAGTGCCGCCTCAGTGGTTCCTCCTGGCGAGGTGACCTGCCGACGCAGTTCCGCGGGCGTCTGACCGGTCGCGTCGAGAAGCGCGGCTGCGCCGATCATGGTGGCCCGGGCGAGTTCCCGGGAAGCGTCCGCAGGCAGGCCAGCCGCGGCGCCCGCCGCCTCGAGGGCTTCAACAAAGGCGTAGAAATAGGCCGGCGCCGACCCGGAAACGCCCGTGGCAGCGTGCAGCAGTCCCTCCTCGGCCAGATCCACCACGACGCCCACTGGGGCAAAGAGGCTCCGAGCCCGGCCGGCAGCCTCCGGATCGGTTGCAAACAGACTGGCCACGCCCCGGCCGACGGCAACGGCTGTCGTGGGCATGATGCGGGCCACACGCCGGCCCCCGAAGGCCTCGGAGATGTCGGCGGCCCTCACCCCCGCCACCACGGAGACGATCACGGCATCCGGCGGCAGATGGGGGGCGACAGCTAAGACCGCCTCCCGCCAGGCCTGGGGCTTGACCGCCAGAAGGACGGTCCCCGCCCGGGCGATCTCTCGAGGCCCCAGATCGCCCAAGGCCCCAGCCCGGATCGCCCCGAGGGCGGCTTCGGACGGTGAGGGATCGAGGATCATGAGGTCGCCGGTGGACGGCCCGCCAAAGCGAAGCCAGCCCTCGATGAGGGCGCCGCCCAGGCGTCCGGCACCGAGCATAAGGACAGGTTTCATTCGCGCCTCCGGTTCCGCCCGACAGGACGGCTTCAGGCCACGCCGACCGTCTCGAACATGCAAGCGGCGAGGGCTTCCGCGGGAGATTTGCCGCACCGGACCAGGAAATCAAAGGCAGGAAAGAACCGGTCCGCTGCCTCCATGGCCACGTCGATCATGCCGGCGGTCTGGCCCAGCCCGGGGTATTCGCCCGGCAGGAGTGGGGTCCCGAAGCGAAAGAGGATCTCGCCATCCTCGCGCATCTCGAAAAGGCCGAGCGAGGCGCGGGCATTCACGCCCGACAGGAGCTCATAGACCTGGGCGCGCAAGGATGGCGGCGCACGCATGTCCAGGGACAGGCTGACCTGCAGACAGTCCACATCCGGTCGCCAGGTAAAGCAGAGGCCGAAATCCCGCCAGCCACCGGTGAGGGTAAAGGCGACGTCTCCGCGCTCGGTCCGGTCGAACTGCAGGTTCTCGGCCTCGAGGACATGCTCGACGACGTCCAAGGGGTCTTGGCTGAACAGGCCCTCGTCCTCGGACAGGAAAGATTCCATGCGCCCGAATGCCTCCGCACTGCGATCGAATCGTCGATCGGTCGGGAGGACGCTAATCCGGTTCGGGAGATTCCCTACAGTGGGATTCACCCGGTTGCTGCGCCTTCAGAGCGCAGACCTGTGGATCATTTCGCCGCGGGCTTGCGCGGAGCCCGCGGCGGGGCCGCGGCGCGCAGGCTGGCGACCTCCTCGCGGAGGGCGGCGATCTCGGCCTTGAGGGCATCGATTTCGTCGCGACGCACGAGGTCCAGCTCGGCGACCCAGCGGTCGGCCTGGACGCGGAAGGCCGCCTTGGCCTCGTCGCCCGCACTTTGCGCCAGTCCCATAGCGGCATTGGTCAGCCGGGCCATCTCATCAAGGAAGGGGTTCTGTGTTTGCATATTGGCAATATGGGCCCATCGGGGATGAAAACGAAGGCCTTCTCGGATAGAGATTTATCCGTAATCACACGGAGACCTGCCTTGGCCCTGCCCTTTCCGCAGATTGACCCCGTTCTGATCCAGATCGGGCCCTTGGCCATCCGCTGGTATGCGCTGGCCTACATCGTCGGCATCCTGGCCGCATGGCGTTATGCTAGCGCCCTGGTCGACCGGGCCGACCTGTGGACGAAGCGGGGACCGCCTGTGGACAAGCCGGGTCTCGAAGACCTGGTCCTGTGGATCACCCTGGGGATCATCGCCGGCGGCCGGCTGGGCCATGTCCTCTTCTATACCCCCGGCATCCTGCTCTCCGATCCCATGGAAGTGCTGCGGGTCTGGAACGGAGGCATGAGCTTCCACGGTGGCTGCCTTGGGGTCCTCGTGGCCGTCGGGCTGTTCGTCCGACGTAAGGGGCTCGACCTCTTTTCCGTCGGAGACCTGGTCTGCGCCGTGGTTCCCATCGGTCTCTTCCTCGGGCGTATCGCAAACTTCATCAATGGCGAACTCTGGGGCCGGCCCACGGACCTGCCCTGGGCGATGGTGTTCCCGGCGGCGGGCCCTGAGCCCCGGCACCCCAGCCAGATCTATGAGGCCGTGCTGGAGGGCGTGCTCCTGTTCCTGGTCCTGCGCTGGGCCACGCACAAGCGGCGCTGGCTCGGCCGACCGGGGGTCGTCGCGGGGATCTTCTTCGCCGGCTACGGACTGTTCCGGATTCTCGTGGAGATGGTCCGCGAACCCGACATCTACATGCCCGCCTTCCCCATGGGCGTGACGATGGGCATGCTCCTCAGCCTTCCCATGGTCATCTTCGGTGTCTGGCTGATCCGGCGAAAACCTGCCCCGGGCGACCGCGCGCCGTGAGCCTGGCCGGACGCCTTGCAGAGCGGATCCGGAGCGCCGGACCGGTCAGCGTGGCCGAGTACATGCACCTTTGCCTGCATGATCCCCGTGACGGCTATTATGCCGTGCGCCCGGCGATCCGGGCCGACGGCGACTTCATCACCGCGCCCATGGTCAGCCAGATCTTCGGCGAACTGATTGGCCTCTGGATGATTGAGGTCTGGAGGCAGATGGGTCGGCCCGATCCGGTCCGGCTCGTCGAACTGGGGCCCGGCGACGGGACCCTGATGTCGGATCTCCTGCGAGCCGCCCGGCTGGAGCCGGACTTCGCGGCCGCGATTGACCTCTGGCTGGTAGAGCCCTCCCGCCCCCTGCGGGTACAACAGGTGCAGAAGCTGGGCGCCTTGGCGCGCCATGCGGACAGCCTGGACGAGGTTCCCAAGGGCGCGCCCCTGCTCGTCTTCGCCAATGAGGTCCTCGATTGCCTGCCGACCCGGCAGTGGCAACGCCGCGAGGGTAGCTGGCACGAGCGTCGTATCGGTTTGGCCGGAGACCAGCTGGTCTTCGGGCTCGCCCCGGCTCCGGGCCTGGAGGGCGCGCCGGAGGCGGCACCCGATGGGGCAGTCTTCGAACACTCCCCCGCCCAGGAGGCCCTTGCTTCCGAACTTGGCGCCCGGATCGCCAGTGAGGGCGGGGCCGCACTTCTGGTCGACTACGGGCGTGGGACGCCGGGCCTCGGCGATACCCTGCAGGCCGTGTCCGGACACCGCAGGGTCGACCCTCTCGAGCACCCGGGTCAGGTCGACCTGACCGTCCACGCCGACTGTCCCTCCGTCCTGGCGGCCGCCCGGCGAGAGGGCGTCGAGACCCAGGGTCCGATGGCGCAGGGCGATTTCCTGCGGGTCCTGGGCCTTGAGGCGCGCGCCAGGACCCTCAGCCTGGCCCAGCCCGAATCCGGGGATCGGATACGGCGGCAGGTTGAGCGCCTCTCCGGAGCGGACCAGATGGGCGACCTCTTCCTGGCCGTTGCCCTTCACTCCCCCGGCCTCAGGCCGCCGGGATTCGGAGCCCAGACATGAGCGGAGCGCCGCCGACCTTCCTGACCTCGCCGCGCCTTGACGTGACCGGAGTGCGGCATGCCTTCTTCACCCGCCAGGGCGGAGTTTCCTCGGGGATCTATGCCAGCCTCAACCTGGGCCGCGGGTCCCGGGACGATCCCGCCGCGGTTCTGGAAAACCAGGCGAGGGCGGCGTCGGCCCTCGGCCTTGAGGCCGACTCCCTGGCCATCGCCTACCAGGTGCACTCCGCTCGGGTACACATCGCGGAGCAAGCCTTTGGCGATGAACGGCCCGAGGGTGACGGCGCGGCGACCGTTACGCCCGGCGTGCTGTGCGGGGCCCTTGCAGCGGATTGCGCCCCGGTGCTGATGGCGGATCCCAAGGCACGGGTCGTCTGCGCCGTCCACGCCGGCTGGCGCGGTGCCCTAGGAGGGGTAATCGAGGCCGGAGTCGCGGTGATGACTGGCCTGGGGGCGTCGCCCGGACGCATAGTTGCAGCGGTCGGCCCCTGTATCGGCCCACAGTCCTACGAGGTCGGCGAGGACTTCCGCCAAGCCTTCCTGGATGCGGATCCCGGCAGCGCCTCGCGCTTCCACGCCACCGACAGCTATTCCATCGCCTTCGACCTGCCCGCCTACGCCCTCGAAAGGCTCCGGCGGGCGGGCGTGGAACAAGCCGAGTGGATCGGCGCCGACACCTATTCCGATCCCGAGCTGTTCTTTTCGAACCGTAGGGCCCTACACCGTCAGGAACCCGACTTCGGGCGACTGCTGTCAGCCATAGCCCTGGTCTGACGGGATTCCACCGGGAGAGGCCTTGCCCCCTTCCCTCGCCCTGCTAAAAGCCCGGCAAGGCGAAATGAGGCGGAGAGTCCCGATGAAGCTGCTAGCCGGCAACTCCAACAGGACCCTGGCCGAGGCCGTCGCCTCCCACCTCGATCTCCCCCTGACCCGGGCGCAGGTAAAGCGTTTCTCGGACAACGAGATCTTCGTCGCCATCGAAGAAAATGTCCGCGGCGAGGACATCTTCGTCATCCAGTCGACCAGCTATCCGGCTAACGACAACCTGATGGAACTGCTGATCTGCATCGACGCCCTGAAGCGGGCGTCGGCACGGCGGATCACGGCGGTCATGCCCTATTTCGGCTATGCTCGCCAGGATCGGAAGACCGGTGGCAGAACGCCCATATCGGCCAAGCTGGTCGCCAACCTCATCACTCGCGCAGGCGCCGACCGGGTCCTGACGATGGACCTGCATTCCGGGCAGATCCAGGGCTTCTTCGATATCCCGACCGACAACCTGGTGTCCGCGCCCCTGATGGCGGGCGACATCAAGAGGCACTACGAGAAGACCGAAGACCTGCTGATCGTGTCTCCCGACGTCGGCGGCGTGGTCCGAGCCCTCGCCTTGGCGAGCCGGCTCAATGCAGAGCTGGCCATTGTGGACAAACGCCGCTCGGGGCCAGGCAAGAGCGAGGTCGCCAACATCATCGGCGACGTCGAGGGCCGCCGGTTGATCCTGTTTGATGACATCGTCGACTCGGCCGGGACGCTCTGCAACGCCGCCCAGTCCCTGGTCGACGCTGGCGCCGTCGAGGTCTCGGCATACGTCACCCACGGTGTCCTTTCCGGTGCTGCCTATGACCGGGTGCAAAACTCGGTGCTCAAGGAACTGGTGATCACCGACTCGATCGAGGCGACAACCCAGGTGGCTGGAGCTTCAAAGATCCGGCTGGTGTCTTGCGCAGCCCTGATCGGCGAGGCCGTTCGCCGGATCGCCAACGAAGAATCGGTCTCTAAGCTGTTTGACTGATCCTGCAGGTTTGCTCCCTCCACCGAAGCAGGAGATACTGCCCACAATCGTCCACACGACCCGCCGCGGAAGCCCCGGGGAGCGAGAGCCATGTCCCAAGTGCCAAGAACCCTCACAAAGCTCGCTGGCCTCGCGGCCATAGCCCTCGTCGTGGCCGCCTGCAGCCCGACAAATGATCCCCTGAGCGCCGCGCGCAGTAAGCCGCCGGAGATCGTCATTGGGCCGCGCATCATCGACCAGGCCGGGGCCTACCGGAACTTCATCGACCGGACGACCGCCATCTCGCCTGCCTTCACGGATGGCGCATCGGTGTCCCGCGCGGTGGCGACCGGGAGCACGATCGAGCCCAGCCAGATCATGCAGGGTGCCATTGCCTACGGGGTTATTGTCGCCCTTGAAGAACCCGCCTTCGTCGCCGGCGTCCGCGCCCAGGCGATCGGAGACATTCAGCGGGCCCAGCTCGCGGAGTCCATCACGGCCAACCCTTACAACGTCCTGGGGATCCAGGGGTCGGGCGATGCCGCCACCCGGGTCACCCTGGTCTTGGCCGAGGACGGTCAACGCCTTTACGACGCCGGCAAGGCGGTCAAGCAATCGGCTTATGACGTCCAGAAGCAGGCCTGGTCGAAGGCTGAGGTGGCCGACCGGACCGGACGGCTGGCCAGCGCCAAGGCGCAAGCCTCTGTCCTGTTCGACAGCGACCTCAGCGAAGCAGACCTGAGGGGCCACGCCGGCACTCGGCGCCCCACTGGCGGCCCCATCGAACCGCACTACAGCCAGTCCGTGATCCGGGCCGTCGCCGTGGCGGCCCTGGCCATACTGGGCCAGGCCGGCCCGGCCCGGAACGACGCTATCGGTGCCGTCATGCAGGACCCGAACATCAATACCTGCACCCGCATGACCAAGCTGAACCTCAACCAGTGCCTGGCCGTCTCTAAGCCCCACTACGAGGATATCTTCTGTCTCGGCCAGCACATCATGATGGACAGCGGCAGGTGCGTCATCAAGGCATCCGGCCAGAAGGAACCCTACGAGGCGCGCTTCGTTCCGACGGTGAAGCCGAACACGCCGGTCAAGGCCACCGCACCGGCCAAGAAGCCCGCAAAGAAGAAGTAACGCGCCGCACAGGGTCGGCTGGCCCGTTGCAAGGTGCCGGGGTTTTGTGTATTTAGCCGCCTCTTTCGACCCTTCCCGGGGCGTCCGTCGCCGCGCGGCGTCCGCGCGGCGGCTTCGTTTCGAGGCAGGGCCATGGCCGATATCATTCTGAACGTCGAAGTCCGCGAGCGTACGGGCACGGGCGGCGCCCGCGCCACCCGTCGCGAGGGCAAGGTCCCCGGTGTGCTGTACGGCGGCGGCAAGGATCCCGTTGCCATTGCCGTGAAGGCCAATGAATTCCGCAAGGCCCTCCATACCGGCAAGCTCCAGGGTCACCTGGTAACCCTGAAGTACGGCAACGAGACCCAGCCGGTCATCGCCAAGGTCGTGGACATGCATCCGGTGACGGATGATCCCTGGCACTTCGACCTGTACCGGGTCGACGCGCACCAGCAGATCCGTGTCGCCGTCCCGGTCCACTTCCGCAATCAGGAAGCCTCACCGGGCCTGAAGCGTGGCGGTACGCTCAACGTCGTCCTCCATGAGATCGAGCTGAACTGCCCGGCCGACCACATCCCCGAGGAAATCCTCCACGACCTGACTGGCCTGGATATCGGCGAGACGATCCGTGTCAGCTCGCTTAACCTGCCCGAAGGCATCACCGCCGTGGCTTCCGGCGATGTGGTCGTGGCCACAGTGGCCGGTTCGGCAGCTGCCGCCTCGGCCGCCAGTGCCGAGGGCGCCGAGGCCTGAGGCCCGGCCTGACGGCCCCGCATGCTGATCCTTGCCGGCCAGGGGAACCCGGGCCCGGCCTATTCCGGGAACCGGCACAATATCGGCTTCAGGGCTGTCGACGCCATTGCCTCGCGCTGGGGCTTCGGCCCCGAGCGTAGCCGCTTCCAAGGCCTGGCCCGGGAAGGTGTCATCGAGACCCCGGAGGGGCCAGTCCGGGCCCTGACCCTGAAGCCCCAGACCTTCTACAACGAAAGCGGCCGGGCGGCGGCGGCGGCGCTCAGGTTCTTCAAGCTGTCGCCAGCGGACCTGGTGCTCTTCTACGATGAGATCGATCTTGCCGGCGGCCGCTTCCGGATGAAGACCGGGGGCGGGGCTGCAGGCAACAACGGCGTCCGCTCCGTCACGGCTCATGTGGGGCCAGATTTCCGGCGGGCGCGCCTGGGTGTGGGGCACCCGGGACACAAGGACCGGGTCCAGGGACATGTTCTTTCGGACTTCCACAAGTCGGAGTTGGCCTGGGTCTCAGCCCTGGTCAATGCCGTCGCCGATGCCGCACCCCTGCTCGCCGCCGGGGAGGATGAGCGCTACCAGGCCGAAGTCCTGCGCCTTGCGCCTGCCGAGAAACTGGACCCCCGCAGGCCCGGCGATCTGGCGTGACCATTTCACAGGCGCGTGCTAGTCGCCGCGCCTGCAGTTCCGAGGAGTTTCCTGAATCATGGCCCTGAAAGTCGCCATTGTCGGCCTGCCCAATGTGGGCAAGTCGACCCTGTTCAATGCCCTGACCCAGACCGCCGCCGCCCAGGCCGCGAACTATCCTTTCTGCACCATCGAGCCCAATGTCGGCGACGTGGCAGTACCAGAGGCGAGGCTGGAGGCCCTGGCCGGTATCGCCGGGTCGAAGGAGATCATCCCCGCCCGCATCAATTTCGTGGATGTCGCCGGCCTTGTCCGCGGTGCCTCGCAGGGCGAGGGCCTCGGCAACCAGTTCCTTGCCAACATCCGAGACTGCGACGCCGTCGCCTTTGTCTCACGCTGTTTCGTCGACGACGATATCACCCACGTCGAGGGGCGGGTCGACCCCATCTCGGATCTAGACATCATCGAGACCGAACTCATGCTCGCCGACCTGGAGAGCCTGGAAAAGCGGGTGGTGAACTTCGAGAAACGGGCAAAGACCGGGGACAAGGAGGCCGCCGCCACCCTCGCCCTGATCAAACTCGCCCTCGCCCAGCTTACCGAGGGACGCCCGGCCCGGGCCGCCCAAGTACCCGCCGAAGAGGAGAAGGGCTGGCGCATGCTCCAACTGCTGACCGCCAAGCCGACCCTCTATGTCTGCAACGTGGACGAAGCCTCCGCTGATCAAGGTAATGCCTTCTCGGGCGAGGTGGCGGCGCGCGCGAGCCGGGACAAGGCCAAGTCGGTGGTCATCTCGGCCCAGATCGAGTCCGAGATCGCCCTGCTGGATGCCGGTGAGCGCGCCGAGTTCCTCGAGACCCTGGGACTGGTCGAGCCGGGCCTGAACCGCCTGATCCGGGAAGCCTACTCCCTCCTGGGCCTCCAGACCTACTTCACAGCCGGTCCCAAGGAGGCCCGCGCCTGGACCATCCCGGTCGGGGCCACGGCACCCCAGGCGGCGGGCGTGATCCACACCGACTTCGAGAAGGGCTTCATCCGGGCCGAGACCATCGCCTTTGACGACTACGTAAAGTTCAAGGGCGAGGCCGGTGCCCGCGAGGTGGGTCGTCTGCGCTCGGAAGGCAAGGATTACGTCGTCCAGGACGGCGACGTCATGAACTTCCGCTTCAACGTCTGAGAACTTGGAAGCGGCCGGTCGCCCTCGGGCGACCAACCGTGGGCCCAACAAGAAAGGCCGGCCGCCCTGCAGGCGACCGGCTCTGGTTTCGCGCGGAGGCGGGACCCTAGTGGGCCACGTTCCGCCAGATTCGCTTGTAGCTCATGTAGAGCAGGCCAGCGAGGATCAGCAGATAGATCATCGCGCCGACGCCGAAGGCCTTGCGCTCCTCCATCTTGGGCTCGGAAGCCCAGGTCAGGAAGGCGGCGACATCACGGGCCTGCTGGTCGATCGTTGACTTCGTATCGTCGTCAAACGTGACCTTGTCCGCTGCAAGTTGCGGCGGCATGGCGATGAAGCCTCCGGGAGGCGCATGCCCCTTGCCCTTCCAGAAGGCCGAGACGTCCCCGAGCATGTAGGGGTTGTAGTACTGGCCCGAGGGAACCTCGAGGCCCGCCGGAGGGGTCGAGTAACCGGACAGCAGCGAGTAGATATAGTCCGCTCCGCCCATCCGCGCCTTGGACAGGGTCGAGAAGTCCGGCGGCAGGGCACCGCCGTTGCCAGCCCGGGCCGCCGCCTCATTCGGGTAGGGGTTCGGGAATCGATCGGCCGGAGTCGCCGGACGCTTCACTATGTCGCCCGTCTCCTGATCGATCTCCGAGGTCTCGAAGTCCTTTGCGATGGTCTTCACGTCGGGGTTGTCGTTCGGGTTCGGGTACTTCGGGTCGTAGAAGGGTCCTCCCTTCTGGCCCAGGTTCCGGAACGACATCAAGTCCATCGAGTGGCAGGCCGCGCAGACCTCCCGGTAGACCTTGAAACCCCGCTGAAGCTGTGCGCGGTCAAACTTGCCAAAGGGGCCGTTGAAGCTCCATTCGACCGTGCGGGGCTCCTTCTGGGAGCCGGCGGCGAGGGCCGGCCCGCCCGCAAGGGCAAGACCGAGCGCCGCTATCGCGAGACATTTGCGAAGCATCAGGCTCAACCCCTCTTCTCAGGCGAAGCCGCGGCACCCACGGGCAGGGCGGCAGAGTGCGAAAGGACCGGTTCGCTGATCGACTTCGGCTGCGACAGGGGGTTCTCGGTGAGGCCCATCACCGGCAGGATGATCAGGAAGTAGGCGAAATAGTAGGCGGTAGCGAAGCGCGACAGCCAGACCATGGAGTTCAGGTCCGCATCCAGCAGCTGGAAGGACTTCAGCCCGGGGATCACGTAGTCATCCGGCAGGCGTCCGCCGCAGAAGCCCAGCACGAGGCATGCGACCACGAAGATGAAGAAGTACATCCGTGTGGTGGGGCGATAGCGGAGTGACCTCACCCTCGAAGTGTCCAGCCAAGGCAGGATGAACAGGACTGCGATGGCGCCGAACATCAGGAGCACGCCCATCAGTTTGTCCGGAACCGCCCGAAGGATGGCGTAGAAGGGTAGGAAGTACCACTCCGGCACAATGTGGGCGGGCGTTACCAGCGGGTTAGCCGGGATGTAGTTGTCCGGATGGCCGAGAGCGTTGGGGGAGAAGAACACGAAAGCCGCGAACATCAGCATGAACAGGGCGATCGCGAAGCCATCCTTCACCGTGTAGTACGGGTGGAAGGGAACCGTGTCCGCCTTGGACTGCACATGCACGCCGGTAGGGTTGTTGTTCCCGGTCACGTGCAGGGCCCAGACGTGCAGGATCACCACGCCGGCGATCATGAACGGCATCAAATAGTGCAATGAGAAGAAGCGGTTCAGGGTCGCATTGTCGACCGCGAAGCCGCCCCACAGCCAGGTGGTGATGGACTGGCCGATCAAGGGCAGGGCGCCGAACAGGTTGGTGATCACCACAGCGCCGTGGAAGCTCATCTGGCCCCAGGGCAGGACGTAGCCCATGAAGGCGGTGGCCATCATCAGCAGGTAGATCACGCAGCCCAGGATCCAGAGGAGCTCGCGAGGTGCCTTGTAGGACCCGTAATAGAGGCCGCGGAACATGTGGGCGTAGACCGCGATGAAGAACATCGAGGCCCCGTTGGAATGCATGTAGCGGATCAGCCAGCCGTAGTTCACGTCGCGCATGATGCGCTCGATGGACGCAAAAGCGTGGTCCACATGCGGCACGTAGTGCATGGCCAGGACGATGCCGGTGACCAGCTGGATGCCCAGGCAAAGCGCGAGGATGCCGCCGAAGGTGTACCAGTAGTTCAGGTTCTTCGGGGTCGGGAAATCAACCAGGCTGTCGTAGGCCAGACGGGCGATCGGAAGGCGGGCGTCGAGCCAGCGCTCGAAACCGGTCTTGGGGATGTAGTTCGAATGTCCACTCATGTCGGTCAGCCCACCTTGACCACAGTGTCGGAAAGGAAGGCGTATTCCGGAACCTCGAGGTTCGTGGGCGCAGGGCCCTTACGGATTCGGCCAGAGGTGTCGTAGTGCGATCCGTGGCAGGGGCAGAACCAGCCGCCATAGTCGCCGCCGCCGAAGGTCGGCACGCAGCCCAGGTGGGTGCAGGTGCCGATCAGGACCAGCCACTCGGCCTTGCCAGGCTTGTGGCGCACCTCATCGGTGGCGGGGTCCCGAAGGACTGCCTTGTCGTCCTTGATGGCCGCGGCGATCTCCGCACCGGTCCGGTGCCGGATGAACAAGGGCTTGCCGCGCCATTTGATGGTTACGGACTGGCCGAGCTGAACCTTGGTCAGGTCGAACTCCACCGAGGCCAGGGCGAGGGTATCGCCGGCGGGGTTCATCTGGTCGACGACTGGCCAGGCCACCGTCGCCGCCGCACCGAGCGCCGCGACGCCAGCCGCGATGTGAATGAAATCGCGCCGGCTGGGGTCGTCCCCATCCGCGCCATGTTCGGGGTTCGCGCCCGTCACGCTGTCGGCCACTTTGAAGCCACCCTTCGCTTGGGGACTGCGCCGGAAGGGCGCGGCCCGTTCTCGACCCCGCCAGTCGATCTGGTAAGGGTCACCCGGACTGAACGCGCTGAACGCCGACGGACCGTCCGGGAAGCCAAGCCGCCAAGGGCGAAGGGACTCCCGCCGATTCGCTGCGGACCGCGCACAGCCCGTGGCTGGATCACCTAGAATGCTGCTCGCTCTTTTTCAACCTGACATTCCGCAAAACCTTGGCGCCGCCATCCGGCTCGGGGCTTGCCTGGACACCCCGGTGCACGTCATCGAGCCCTGCGGCTTTCCCCTGTCGGACAAGGCGATCCTCAGGGCGGCCATGGACTATGGCGACCCGGGCGAGGTGGTCCGCCATCCCAGCTGGGATGCTTTTCAGGCCGCAGCGACAGGACGGATCGTCCTGTTCACCACCCAGGGAGCGGCCCCGCTGCACGAATTCGCCTTCCAGGCCGACGACATCCTGCTGTTCGGCCGGGAAAGCGCAGGCGTGCCGGATTTCGTCCACGACGCCGCCGACGCCCGGGTCATCATTCCCTTGAGCCGCGGGCGACGATCCTTCAACCTGACCGTCTCGGCGGCAATCGGCCTGTCCGAGGCCCTTCGTCAGACCGGGCGGTTTCCCGCTTTTCATCCGCAAGATTTTCCCAACCATGATTGATCCCGCCGTCCTGGAGACCCGCAACGCCCGCGCGCGCGCCTGGTTCGACGCCTTGCGCGACCGCATCGTCGCCGTCTTTGAGCAGCTCGAGGTCGAAGCGCCCGCAGACCTCTTCCCCGGGGAGCCCGCGAAGTTCGAGCTGAAGCCCTGGGTTCGCGAGGCCGGCGGCGGCGGGGTGATGGGCTTCCTGCGCGGTGGCCGGTTCATCGAGAAGATGGGCGTGCACATCTCCCTGGTGCACGGGACCTTCACCCCCGAGATGGCCGCCAACATGCCCGGCGCGGACAAGGACCCCCGCTTCACAGCCACCGGAATCAGCCTCATCGCCCATATGCGCAGCCCGAAGGTCCCGGCGGTGCACATGAACACCCGCTTCCTAGCCACCCAGACCGGCTGGTTCGGTGGCGGCGCTGATCTGACCCCCACCCTGGACGTCCAGCGTAGCCAGGAGGCACCGGACGCCATCACCTTCCACGCCGCCCTGAAGGCCGCCTGCGACCGGCACGATCCGGCCTGGTACCCAGACTTCAAGGCGCGCTGCGATGAATACTTCTACCTGCCCCACCGCAAGGAACCGCGGGGCATCGGCGGCATCTTCTATGACCACCACAATTCTGGAGACTGGGACCGGGACTTTCAGTTCACCCAGGATGTGGGCGAGGCCTTGCTGGAGGTCTATCCTAGGATCGCCCGGAGCCGGATGCACGAGCCCTGGACTGAGGCCGACCGCCGCGAGCAGCTCATCCGCCGCGGCCGCTACGTGGAGTTCAACCTGCTCTACGACAGGGGCACCATGTTCGGCCTCAAGACCGGCGGCAATATCGAGAGCATCCTGTCCTCCATGCCCCCCGAGGTCATCTGGCCCTGAGACGACGCAAGGCGATCAGGTCCGCCCGCCGGCCTCGATGAAGCTGCGCAGCCGGCGGCCTACCTCCAGCCGGTCATTGCCCTGCACGTAGCTGGCCACCGCAGCATCGGCCTGCGCATCGGTGTAGCGGTTCCCGCGCCGCGCCTCGATCAGGGCCAGGGCGTAGTCCGGCTCGAACTCGGGATGAAGCTGTATCGAGATCGCCCGGCGCTCGGGATAGGCCAGGGCACCGAAGGGCGTGAAGTCGCTGGCCGCCGCGAGCCGGGCGTCGCCGGGAGGCTCCACCACCTGGTCCTGGTGCGAGGCCGCAACCGCCAGGGTCGGGAGGCCCGAGAGCCAGCCGTCCGGACGGGCCTCGTAGCGGTGCAGGCCCACGCCCCAGCCCTTGGGCGACTTGATCACCCGCCCGCCGAAGGCCTCGGCCATCACCTGGTGCCCGAAACAGACGCCGACCAGGGCGGTGCGCCCGGAGGCCGCGTTCAGGAAGACCTTCAAGGGCGCGATCCATGGCAGGGGATCGTAGACACCGGCGGAGGATCCGGTCACCAGGCAGGCGTCCCAAGCCGAAGGGTCGGAGGGTAGCTGTCCCAGGGCCACGTCAAAGGTCTCGGCGGTATCGCCCGCCTTCAGGAGTAGCTGCCGGAACATGGCGGGATAGTCCCCGAAGCGCTCGGAGAGGTCGCCCGGCGGCGCGCCGGTCTCGAGTATGGCCAGCCTCACGGCTCAGGCCCCCATTCCGCGAAGGACTGCAGCCAGGCGGGCGCGGACAGCCTTTGCGTCTGACGGGAAGTCCTCGTCCATCCACCAGGCCTCGACCTCGCGCAGGGCCTCCCCCACCTTCGGGCCAGGACGTGCGCCGGCCGCCATGGCGTCCGCGCCGGACACCGGAAGGGACCTCGTTCGCCAGGCCCCCGCCTCGGCGACCAGGGCGCGCCAGTCACCTGACGCCTCTCCGTCCGGCGATCGGGCCCAGGCCAGACGAAGCCGGTCCAGGGCGGTCCCAGAACCCAGAAGGTGTAGGGCGCGGCGGAGCTGCCGGGGCGACATCCAGCTGACCAGCCGGGGATCGCGCCCCGCCGCCGCCACAAGTCGCTCCCTCTGCGCGCTGGACAGGCGCAGGCGCGCGGCCTCCCGGGCGACATCGGTGGCCCCCTCGGGGAACAGGGCGCCCAGCCGGAGCAGGGCATCGGCGGGACGGCCCTCCACGGCCTCGACCCGGCACAGGCCCTCCAGCCGCGACAGGTCACCGGCGAAGGGCAGGACCTGGGCCAGCACGCCAGTCGAAGCCATCAGTCGCAGGGCGGGCCGGGGATCGGGCGCGCCCAGCAGGACGACGATCTCCTTCAGGACACGTTCCGCCGCGAGGGTCGAAAGACTCCCGGCCTGGGCCGCGCAAGCCTCGACCGCCGCCGGGTCCGGCTCGCCCTGGCCGTACCAGGCGAGGAATCGGAAGTAACGGAGGATACGAAGATGGTCCTCGCGGATCCGTCGCCCCGGGTCTCCGACGAAGACAATCCGGCCCGCCCGGGCCGCGGCGACGCCGAGGCCTGTGGGATCGATCACGCGCCCGCTGCGGTCGGCGTAGAGCGCGTTCAGGGTGAAGTCCCGCCGAGCGGCATCCTCCGCCCAGTCGTCGGTAAAGGCCACCACGGCGCGCCGGCCGTCGGTCTCCACGTCGCGCCTCAGGGTCGTGATCTCGAAACCCCGACCGCCGCTGACCGCCGTCACCGTACCGTGCTCCAGGCCGGTGGGAACCGACTTGAGCCCCGCGGCCTCCAGCGCTGTAACCACGACGGGCGGCTCGAGGGCGGTCGCCAGGTCGATGTCGGCAATCGCGCGTCCCATGACCGCGTTACGCACGCAGCCCCCGACGAAGCGCACGCAGCCCCGCCCGCCCGCCGCCTCCAGGGCGTCCAGGACGGCAGTCGTGGCCGGATCTTTCAGCCACCCGGCATCCGCCAGGACCATCTCCGCAGCCGCGCCGGTCACGCGGGTGCCCCGAACAGGCGATGGGAAAGGACACGCAGCATCCCCGCCGTCGCCCCCCAGATGAAGCGCTCGTCGTGGGTCATGGCGTAGAAACGGCGCTTGCCGCCATCCGGCAGTTCGCGCTCGTGGGTCTCGTGGTTGGTTCCGTCCATGAGGAAGCCGAAGGGCGTCTCGAAGATGTCCGCCACCTCGTCGGGATTGGGCTCGAGGCTGAAGCCATCCTCGATGAATGCGACCACCGGAGTGACCAAGTAGCCCGTCCCCGTCCGGTAGGGCGTCGAAAGGCCGACGGGCGAGACGAAGCCGGGTGCCAGTCCCACCTCTTCCTCGGCCTCGCGCAGGGCCGCCTGCCAGGGTGTCTCACCCGCGTCGCAGCGCCCGCCCGGGAAGGCGACCTGGCCCGCATGCCGCCTCAGGGTGTCCAGCCGGGTGGTCAGGAGAACGGAGTAGCCGTGCGGCCGTTCAATCAGGCCCACAAGGACAGCAGCGGGGGTCAGGGTGTCCAGCGGCGGAAAGTACGGATCCGGCTCGAAGTCGAAGTCCGAGCTGATCTGGTCCACGGTCCGATGCGCGAGGGGATCCAGCCGCTCGGCAAGCCGGGTCTCCAGGAGGGGCCGGGCGCCAGGGGCCGCCAGCTGGTGCGGGCTCACGCCTCGACGTCCCCGGCCGAGCCCAGGTCGAAGGCCACGCCCCCGGACCGGACGACCAGACGCCCGGACTCCGCTTCAGCCAGCTCGACCAGTTCATAGAAGACAGGACGGGCGACTAGGGCCTCCAGACCCCGCCGCACATGCAAATAGGGACGAGGTTCGCCGGTCAGGGGATCAGTTTCCACCCGCAGGGCGTTTTCGGGACCTGCGCGGACCTCGTCCCCGACATTGGTCTGGAAGACCAGGTCCTCGCCCTCCCGGTCCACGCGAACGGCGATGAAGGGGGCGTCCTCGACGGTGATCCGCATCTTTTCCACCGGCGTCACCAGGTGGAAGCCGTCGGGATCCTTCCTCAGAACCGTAGAGAAAAGGCGCACCAAGGCTTCGCGGCCGATGGGGGTGCCTTCATGGAACCACTGTCCATTGCGCTTGATGACAATGTCGATTTCGCCGCAATGGGCCGGACTCCAGAGGTGCACCGGCGGCAGGCCCCGTCCGGGCGCCTGCCGCGCTGCGGTGGCGACGCCCTCCAGGCCGGAAGATGGCTGAGTCTCGGACATGTACTCAAGGTAGGCCCGAGCGCCGCCAGGCTCAACCTTGCCTGGACTGAGCACTTCGGAACGTCAGGCCCGAACCGGGCCTTCCATCGGGCCTGAAGCCCTGCGCGCAAGCACGCGGCGCGGATCCACCGGGCCGGGCAGGCGTATGCCCCCCGTCGGATCGGCTGAGTATCCGAACCGTTCGAAATAGGGGGCATCCCCGACCAGCAGGATCGGCCCTTCGCCAAGGGCATCCGCCGCCTCGCCGGCGTGCTGGACCAGCCGTCCGCCCAGCCCGTCCAGCCGACGGCCTGAATGGACTGCCAGGGGCCCAAGGAAGAGGGCCGGGGTTGCGCCGATGTGGATGTCCCAGAGTCGGACCACCCCGACGACCTTGCCGGCCTCCACCGCACAGAAGGACAGATCAGGGCGGAAGCGGGCGAATTCCCGCACACGCTCGGAGACCTTGACGAACCGACCGGGCCCGAAGGCATGGTCGAGCAGGGCCTCGATATGTGCGGCGTCGCCAGGCGTCTCGGGACGCAGGCTTACTTCGGATTGCACGGCGTGGAGCAAGGCGTTCCCCCCGGCGCCGCTCCCCGGCGCGAGGGCCGGGCGTGTAGGACCCGCTGCCCCGCGCGTCAACCGCAGGTTCAGAGCCAGTTCCGGGGCCAGGCCTCTCCCAGGGGTCGGACCTCTCCCGGAAGGAGACCTTTCCGGCGCATGGCCGCGTCTGTCAGTGGGGACAGGGCCTGAACCGGTTCAATACCTGACCGGGGCCCTGGGGCCACGGGAGCCTCGACCCCCGCAGCGTCGATCGCCTTCCACTCCGCCTGTCCCTGGTCGGCGAACCCCACGGCGAAGAACAGCCTCCGGGGCTCACCGGCGGGTTCGGTCAGGACGGCGATGACCCAACCGGGCATGGACCTCTCCAGGATGGCTGCGGGGCGCGCAAGTTGCCGTGCGTCGGGCTTCAGGCCAAGGTGCATCGACCATGAGCGAGTCCCCCGCAGAAGACGACCTGTCCCTCCGCGCCCTGATGGGGCGGCCGGACTACCTGCGATACTGGCTGTCCCGCGTCGCCTCGACCCTGGGCGTGCAGATCCAAAGCGTGGCCCTGGGCTGGCAGGTCTACGCCGTGGCGCGGGAGACCATGGATGTCGCCCAGTCGGCCTTCTTCGTGGGCATGATCGGCCTGGCAGCCTTCATCCCCATGCTCCTGCTCGCCCTGCCGGCGGGGGAGACCGCGGACCGGCATGACCGCAAGGCTATCCTGCGTCTCTGCTATGTGGGCGAGATCCTGACTGCCCTGGTGCTGGTCGCCGCCTCCCATTTCGGCTTTGCCACCCTGCCCTTGCTGCTGGGCGTCGCCGTCGCCTTCGGGGCCAGCCGGGCCTTCATGGGTCCAGCCGGCACGGCCCTTGGCCCCATGCTGGTCCCCCGCAGCCTCCTGCCCCGCGCCATCGCCCTGAACTCCCTCGCCTGGCAAAGCGCCTCCATTCTCGGACCGGCCATCGGGGGCATACTGGTCGCCATTTCCCCGGGCCTCTCCTACGCCGCCGCCGCAGGCCTCTACCTCTTCGCCCTGGCCTGCGTTTCGGGTCTGCGCGGAAATACCCAGCCCGAGGTCAATCCCGGTTCGCGCCTCGCCCTGATCAAGGAGGGCCTGAGCTATGTCTGGAGTAACAGGATCGTCTTCGGGGCCATCTCCCTCGACCTGGTGGCTGTGCTCCTGGGCGGGGCCACAGCCCTCCTGCCTGTGTTCGCCCGGGACGTCCTGCACGTCGGGCCGGAAGGCTTCGGCTTGCTCAGGGCCGGGCCGGCCATCGGAGCGACCCTGGTGGCGGTTATCCTCGCCCGGCATCCGATCCGCAGGTTTGCCGGTCCGGTCATGTTCGCCGGCGTGGCGGTCTTTGGCCTGGCCACCATCGTCTTCGGCCTGTCGACCTCCCTGCCCCTCTCCGTCCTGGCCCTGGCGGTTCTGGGAGGCGCGGACATGCTCAGCGTCTATGTCCGCCAGACCCTCGTCCAGATCGTCACGCCCGACGCCATGCGCGGTCGGGTCGCGGCCGTTTCTGGCCTCTTCATCGGCGCATCCAACGAACTCGGCGAGTTCGAGAGTGGCGTTGTCGCCCGCTTCCTGGGGCCGGTAGGCGCAGCGGTCGCCGGCGGGGTCGGCGCCGTCATGGCCACCGCCCTCTGGGCCCGGCTGTTTCCTGACTTGCGCAAGGCCGACCGCCTCGAATAACTGGCGGCGCATTCACTTTCATCGGGAGTTTTTTCAATGGGCGCACTTGAGGGAAAAGTTGTTCTGGTGACCGGCGGCGGCAACGGCATCGGCCGCGACTGCGCGCTGATCGCAGCCCAGGAGGGCGCCAAGGTGGTCGTCAACGACCTTGGTGGCGGCCTGAAGGGTGGCGACGAGGGCGACGCGGGTCCCGCAGAGGCGGTGGCCCGGGAAATCCGCGCCGCCGGCGGCGAGGCGGTCTCCAACTCCGAGAGCGTGACCAGCTTCAAGGCCGTGCAGGGCATGGTCGAGCAGGCCATGGACAGCTTTGGCGGCCTTCACGCCGTGATCAATCCGGCCGGCATCCTGCGCGACGTCATGTTCCACAAGATGAGCGAGGACGACTGGGACCGGGTCATCGACGTGCACATGCGCGGCTCGTTCAATGTCGCCCGAGCCACCATCGAGCTGTTCCGCGAGCAGAACGACGGTGCCTACATGTTCTTTACCTCGACCTCGGGCCTGTTCGGCAACGTTGGCCAGGCCAACTATGGCGCAGCCAAGATGGGCATCGCTGGCCTGTCACGGATCATCGCCATGGAAGGGGCCCGCAACAACGTGCGCTCCAACTGCCTGGCTCCCGTGGCCTGGACCCGCATGACCCAGTCCGTGCCGGTCAAGGACGAGGCTGCCGCCGCCCGCCGGGCGGTGATGGCCGAGACGATCCGCGCCGACCAGCCGGCCCGCTTCTCCGTGGCCATGGTGGCACCGGCCGCCGCCCACGTCTCGGGCCAGATTTTCGGCGCCTCGGGCGAGAACATCATCCTCTACTCCCAGCCCCGTCCGGTCGAGACCGTGACCAAGGAAGAGGGCTGGACCGTCCAGTCCATCCTGGACGAGGCCGTGCCAAAGATGGCACCGAAGTTCTTCGACCTGAACCGCGGCCCCATGCCTGGCAGCAACAACGCCCAGCAGCCTGCAGCCGCCAAGCCGGCGTCCTGAGTTCGGCGTCCCCGGCCAGGTCCTGACCTGGCCGGGGATACCGGCTCCTTCGACGCGAGCGCTTCTTGACGACAGAGTAAGCACGCACAATCCGGCGTTTAATCGGCCCAAGAATGGGTTCACCTCACTTGGATTCGGGATACTGTAAACTTCCAGCCGGATTTTGAGAGGCTAGTTCATCTTGAAGGACGTTGATGCTGATCAATGAGATGATTTTACCTCAATCAAATCCGATGTCTGATCTTTGTAAAATCATTACTCTGCATCTGAAATTTTGCTTGCCAAAATGATGCTGGCCGAGTTCGATCAGATTTCAATGTCAATTGTACATACTTGGAGCTTCTTGCCCACTTACGTGCGAGGTTCAAGATTATGACCAGCGGCATCGATAAAGAGGGTGATCCCACACCTAGAAGCTATCATCTTGGCGACTTTTTCGCCCAATTGAGCGAACCCGGAAGGTGCCTAGCGGTAGAAGTTGGGAATGACTTCTGGGAACGCGGTGTCCCACAGCTGCCGCCCGGGCGATTGGTAAGTTTGATTGAGAGCTCCGAGAATTGGGAAAGCTGGGAACGCCATCCTAACGGCGAGGAGTTCATACTTCAGCTCACAGGTTCGCTTGAGTTGATCCTAGACCTTGGCCATCGCCAGGACACGCTCACGCTAAACCCCAACGATTTCGCAATCGTGCCTCAGGGAGTCTGGCATACCGCCAATGTCCCGCTGGCCGGTCATGCCCTGTACATCACACCGGGTGAAGGCACAGAGCACCGGCGCCGCGACTGATCCGGAGGCGTTTATAGAGGTGCTTGGTCCGCTTCCTTCCAACTTCGGGCCATTACGTGCCCTGAGGCGTTTAGCTGAAAGCAGACATGCCACCTTGAGTGACTCTTGGCCGGCATCCGCGATAGAATCAGCGTCCGAAAACCGCCAGACATTCGCCTCGGATAGGACCATCCTCAGGCTATGGACCTGGATCCCGCCGCCAGCTTTCGCGCCTTCGCTACCCGGGACGAGCGACTCGACGGACGGCTGTTCGGGGGCGTCGTCACGACTGGAATCTACTGCCGGCCCGTTTGTCCGGCCCGGAAGCCCCGGCCGGAGAATGGGCGGTTCTTCAGCTCGGCGGCGGCAGCCCAGCATGCGGGTTTCCGGCCCTGCCTGAGGTGCCGCCCGGAGACCGCCCCGGAACTCGGTGCCTGGAACGGGACCGGCAACACGGTCTCCCGGGCCCTGGCCCTGATCGACCTAGGGGCCCTGGACACCGGCGACCTCCAGGACCTGACCCGACGTCTGGGCGTCGGAGAACGGCATCTCAGGCGCCTCTTCCAGGAACACCTAGGGGCCTCGCCTGTCTCGGTGGCCCAGACGCGGCGGCTCCTCACGGCCCGCCGCCTGATCCTCGAGACCGGGCTCTCCATGTCTGAGGTGGCCCTCGCCTCCGGCTTTGGCAGCATCCGGCGCTTCAACGAGGCTTTCCAGGCCGCCGGCGGCAGTGCGCCCTCGAGCCTGCGCGCACGGTCCGGGGCCAAGGCGGGGCTGGAGGGCGGCGTCACCCTAAGGCTCGCCTACCGAGCGCCCTACGACTGGCCCCGCATGCTGGACTTCTTCGCCCAGCGGCAGGTGGCAGGTGTCGAAAGCATCGACGGGCAGGCCTATGTGCGGACCCTAGCGGTCGGGGGCGTCGCAGGAGTGGTCCGGGTTGAGCCTGGTCGGGGCGACAGTCTGTCCGCCAGCCTCTGGTTTCCTGATCTCCGCGGCCTTCCCCGGGTCCTGGCCCAGGTACGGCGGGTGTTCGACCTCGCCCTGGACCCTGAACCCGTTCTGGCGCATCTGGGCGAGGATCCGGATCTCGTGCCCCTCCTTGCCCAGCGGCCGGGTCTTCGGGCGCCCGGCGCCTGGGACGGCTTCGAGCTGGCGGTCAGAGCCATTCTCGGCCAGCAGGTGTCGGTCACAGCCGCCCGGGGCCTGGCGGGTCGTATCGCGGAGCGCCACGGCGTTCGCCTCGACTTCGAGCCGGCCCGCCGGTTCGGCCTGGACCGGCTGTTCCCGGGACCAGAGCGCCTCGCCGGCATCGACCCGGAGTCCCTGCCCATGCCCCGGGCCCGCGGCCGGGCCCTGGCGGCCATCGCCCAACTGGCCCTGGAAGACGGCCAGCTGTTCGGTCCCGGCCAGGACCTCGAAAGCGCTGTCCGCAGACTCACCGCCCTTCCGGGGATCGGGGCCTGGACCGCCCAGTACATCGCCATGCGCGCCCTGCGCGAGCCCGACGCCTTCCCGCATTCGGACCTGGCCCTCCTGAGGGCGGCTGCGGACCCGGAAGGGCGGCGCCCCTCCCCCGAAGCCCTGCTGGCGCGGGCAGAGGCCTGGCGTCCCTGGCGGGCCTACGCCGCGGCCCATCTCTGGGCGAAGGACGCTGACGCCGCATCCCACCGCAAAGGACATCCGGAATGAAGATCGACGCCCCTGCGCCCCTTCGGCTGACAGTCTCGGAACTCTCCTCGCCCCTCGGCTGGATCGAGGTGATCCTCGACGAGGCCGGAATTGTCCGGGGCCTCGACTTCGGCTCCGGACTCCCGCGGATTCGCCGCCGGATGGAGCGCCTGTATCCCGGACTCCTCTTCAGAGCCGGGACAGCGCCCGCCCGAGTATCGCAGGCACTGGAGGGATACTTTGAGGGCGACCCGGGCGCCCTGGCCCGGCTCGACTGTGCCACCGCGGGGACACGCTTCCAGGAGCATGTCTGGACGGCACTGTGCGACATTCCACCCGGCGTGACCCGGAGCTATCTCGATATCGCCCTGCAGGTGGCCTCGCCGCAGGCAGTCCGGGCGGTGGGTCTGGCGAACGGTGCGAACCCTGTGGCCCTGCTCATCCCGTGTCATCGCGTGATCGGCCGGTCAGGCGCCCTGACCGGTTATGCCGGCGGCCTGGACCGAAAGGCCTGGCTGCTGGCTCACGAAGGTGCGCCCGTCGCCGCCCCGGGGTGGGCGTCCCGCCACTCGTCGACGGTCATCTCCCAATAGAGCGAACGCCGGAGGGTCCCGTCGGGCCGGCGGCTGTCGCGCTCGCCCATAGGGCGGAAGCCGGCAGCCTCGATCACCCGGGCCGAGCGCACATTGTCCAGGGCCGCCGTCAGGCCGATCAGGCGCACGCCCAGCACCTCGAACATCCAGCCGAAGGACCGGGCCGCACCCGTGGTCCCCTGCCCGCGGTTCTGGCGGTCAGCCCGGGTCGCCCCGGCGATCTCGGCGGACGACCGGTCCGGCCAGACGCTGAAGCGGGAATAGCCGGCGACTTCGCCATCCTCGTCCAGGGACAGGACCAGGACTGCCTCTCCCCTCCCCTGCTGGACCGCCGTCGCCTCGATCCAAGCTCGGACGCTCTCCTCGGTAATCGGCCGGGGCAGGTCATAGATCGGGTCCGAGACCCTGGGATCGGCCAGCATCCGGGCCAGGGAGGTCGCATGTCCGGGGACGGCTATGACCCGGTCGGGGCCCAGACTGGCGGGGTCCACCTCACGGATGCGCCGGCGGATATCGGCCTCTTCCCCGGGAGATGCCCGGATCACTGTAACTGGCGGATCGCTCATTGCGCGAGGGCCACCAGCGCCTCGCCGGTCAGGCGCCGGGTCGTCCAGTCGTCCATCGCGAGGGCCTCGAGGCGATCGTAGAAGCCGATGGCGGGGGCGTTCCAGTCCAGCACCGACCATTCCAGCCGGGCCAGTCCCTCCTCCCGGCAGCGCTGCGCCAGTGTCCTGAGCAGGGCCAGGCCTGCCCCCACACCCCGGTGCTCCGGCCGGACGAAAAGGTCCTCGAGCCAGATCCCGTGGCGACCCCGGAAGGTGGAGTAGGAATAGAACCAGAGGGCAAAGCCGACCGGAGCGGCACCGATCTCCGCAATGTCGCAGAAGACCCGCGGCGAAGGCCCGAAGAGGTCGCGGGCCAGGCCCTCGCGGGTTGCGTCCACCTCATGCGCCAGCCGCTCATAGTCGGCCAGGTCCAGGATGAACCGGTGGATGGTCGCCAGATCGTCCGGTCCGGCGGGCCGGACCTGCACCGCCTCAGACGGCACGGTACCAGTCCACCCCGGCCTCGTCCTGGGTGCGCACGACGAGGCCCCGGGTCATCAGGCAGTTGAGATGGGCCAGGCTCTCGCCGGTGGCCATGCCCAGGGTCCAACGATCGATCGTGCGGCGGAAGAGGATGTGGAAGGTGTCGATGGCCCGCTTGGGCTCCTCCAGCAGCTTGTGCAGCCGGATCAGACTGCGTTCATGGCCGCCGATCAGGTGGTCGATTCGCGCATGCAGGCCGTGGAAGGGCTCGTTGTGGGCCGGCAGGACCAGGACATCGTCCGGCACGACCCCTCGGATCCGCGCCAGGGAGGTCAGCCAGTCGGTCAGGGGATCGCCCGCGGGCTCCGTTGGGAAGACCGAGACGTTCGAGGTGATCTTCGGCAGGACCTGGTCGCCGCTGATCATCACCTTAAGGTCGGGGCACCAGAGGCAGGCGTGCTCCGGGGAATGGCCCGAGCCCACCACCACCCTCCAGTCATGATCACCGATTGGCACCACGTCACCGTCGGAAAGGCGTTGGAAGCTGTCCGGCAGGGCATGAACACTCTTGCCGAAACCTCCGAACCGGGCGCGGTAGTCCTCCAGTGCCTCCTCATCCCAGCCCGCGGCGCGATAGAAGACCAAGGCGTCCTCGGGCGCCTCGCGGCCGGTGTCGGCCGACAGGGAGCGGCACATCAGGAACTCCAGCCGGGTAATCCAGAGGCGACACCCGAACTTGCGCGTCATCCAGCCGGACATACCGATGTGGTCGGGGTGCATGTGGGTGACGAAGACGCGTGTGACGGGCAGGCCTTCGAGGGGTCCCGCCAGGGCCTTGCGCCAGGACTCCCGGGTCGCCTGTCCGCCCAGGCCCGTGTCGACGATCGCCCAGCCACCCGCCTCGCGGATCGCCCAGACATTGATCCAGGCCAGAGAGCCGCCCAGGGGCATGCGTAGCCACTTCACCCCGGGGGCGACGTCCACAGCCTCTCCCTGGTCTGGCCCCCCCGGGAAGGGATAGCTGAGCTTGGCCTTGTGAGCCTCAAGGACCGGATCTTCGAAACCATCGCGCATGCAGGGACTCCTTACCTGGGCAGTGTCGGCCGTCCGGGCACCCGGATCAAATCCAAATCCATGGGAAGGTGTCCAGAAACGTTCACAGTTCGCCGGAGCCCCTCAATCGGCTCCAAGGCGACTTGCCGTCGGCGCCACCAAGGGATTAAGAGCCAGAGGAACAGATATACCCGGAGGGAACCTCACCATGAAACGCCTCGTACTCGGCCTGGCCACGGCGGGCCTGGCCCTCGTGCTGGGAACGGCTGTTGCCGTCTCGGCCTCCAAGAAGGAAGAAGCCGCCCTGGCGGCGGCGCGCACCCAGGGAATGGCAGAGGCCCCCGCCGTCGCCCAGGCGGCCGGCATCGCCTGCCAGGTCACCGACGCGCGCTTCGTCGGCAAGATGGTGGATCCCAAGACCAAGGCCGCCACCAACTTCTACGAGATCGACTGCGATCGCGGCGTCGGCTTCGTCCTTCAGGCTCCCGCCGGCGTCAAGCCCACCGCCTTCAGCTGCGTCGAGGCCAATTCTACCCAGCCGGACGGCAAGCCGCCGTCCCTGCCCTGCAAACTGCCTGGAAACGCCAATGCGCTGGCTGACCTTGCGCCCCTCCTGACCAAGGCGGGGGTGGCCTGTACACCTGACGCCGCCCGGGGCATTGGCCAGACGGCCAAGAACACCTTCCTTGAAGTCTCCTGCCAGGGCGGCTCCGGTTATGTCCTGCAGGTTGATGCGCCGGCCAATCCCGATGGCACCGCGGTCGCCAACGACTGCCTGACCTTCGACGCGACCGCCGGCAACATCAAGTGCACCCTGCATGACGCCGCCTACCGCCTGGCCGTTGTCGACCGCTACGCCGCGGCCGCCAACAATGGCTGCGTGGTGAAGGATCGCCGTTACATCGGCATGTCTCAGGGAGGATCGAGTTATTACGAAGCCTCCTGCCAGGACGGCAAGGGCTACATCTACAAGGTCGAGAAGGGCCAGGTCTCCCAGACCACGTCCTGCGAGAAGGCCATGGCCCTGCTGGGCGGCTGCACCCTGACGGACGCCAAGGAGGCCCAGACCGCCCAGGCCGGCCTCTATTCGAATCTGTCCAAGAAGGCCGGCTTCGACTGCCAGGTCTCCAAGTATGCGCCCTTCCCCGCACCGGCCGGCAAGGACGTCGTTGAGATGGCCTGCGCCAACCGCCCGGACGGTGCCGTCGGCATCTTCACGGCCAAGGCCGAAACCACCCAGGTGGTGGACTGCGCCCGAGCGCCGATCGTCGGATACCGCTGCTCCTTCTCCAAACCTGAGGCCTCCCTCAAGGCCGTGACGAGTGACCTCAAGAAGATGGGCAAGACGGAGTGCGAGGTCTCGGCGGTACGCGTGCTCGGCAAGACCGCGACCGGCACCACATACCTCGAGACCGCCTGCGCTGACGGCCTCAAGGGCTATATCCTGGAGTACAAGAGCGAGCCTCTGACGCCGATCAACGCCGTGGGCTGCGCCTTCTCCAGGGATTGCGCCCTGCCCGGCAACAAGTAGGGCGGGCATAGTCCCGAATGACGAGGGCCCGCGGGATCGCTTCCGCGGGCCCTTTTCTTTGCCCCCGGGGTCGGAAGCTCAGATGGCCGCCTCGATGAATCTTGGGCCCCGCTGGGACATGGCGCTGGCGAAGGCGGCCTCGAAGGACTCGCCGGTCTCGCAGCGCGCGGCCTCGACCCCCAGACCCCGGGCCAGGGACACCCAGTCGATCTTGGGATCGCCGAGGTCCAGCAGCTTGCGCGCCGAGGGGCCCGGCTGGCCAGCGCCGGTCCGGTTCATCTCGATATTCAGGATGCGGTAGCTGTGGTTGGCGAAGACCACCACGGTGACGTCCAGCTTCTCGCGGGCCATCGTCCACAGGCTCTGCACCGTGTACATGGCCGAGCCGTCGCCGTTCAGGGACACCACCTTGCGGTCCGGACAGGCCACCGCCGCGCCAATGGCCATGGGGCCACCGATGCCGATGGCACCACCCGTCAGGGCCAGGACCTCGTGGGGAACCGTGGTCATGCAGGGCACGGCGATCCCGCCCCCGGAGGTGACCGCGTCGTCGCACAGGATGGCTCCCTCGGGCAGGTGACGGGCCACGGCCACGCCGCAGGCCTGGGGCGTCAGGGCACCAGACGCCGGGCTGGCCGGGCGCTTCAGGGGCTGGGACGGACCCGAGGCCGGGGCACCCAGGGCGTCCGCCAGGGCCTCCAGGGCGGCGGCGGCGTCCGTAGCGCGGTCAGCCAGGGAGAGGGTGGCACAACCGTCGGGCACAAGCAGGCTGGGCCGGCCCGGATAGGCGAAGAAGGCGACAGGCTGGGTGGTGCCGGCAAAGACCATCAGGTCCGTCCCGGCCAGTTCCTCCAGGGCGGCCTCGCCGAAGTACTGCATCCGGGCCGGGGCGAAGACCCCCGCGCCCCGGGGCTGGCGGGCCACGAAGGTGTCGGTCAGGACGCGCACGCCGGCAGCCTGCAGCCGGGCGGCCTGGACCAGGCCAGCGGCCAGGCAGGCACCGCCGCCGATCAGCACCACTGGCGCCGAGGCGGACCGGATCGCCCGGGCAGTAACCTCCACGGATTCCCCGTCCGGCGCGCGCGGCCCGGGACACGAGGCCGCGGCGAAGGTGGTGTCTGTCTCCGTCCAGGCCGCGTCCGCCGGCAGGATCAGGCTGACGGGCCCAGCGGGCGGGCCATGGCTGGCCGTGATGGCCTCTGCGGTGACAGCGGCCACGGTATCCGCGCTGTCCGCCGACTTCACCCAGAGAGAATTGGCCGCAACGATGGACGGGATGTCCGAGTTCAACGGGGCGTCGTACTGGCGGTGATAGGTGGCGTGGTCGCCGACCACATTGACGAGGGGCGTGTAGGCCCGGCGGGCATTGTGCAGGTTGGCCAGGCCATTTCCGTAGCCAGGCCCCAGGTGCAGCAGGGTGCAGGCGGGGGTCCCCGTCATCCGGCCATAGCCGTCGGCGGCGCCGGTGGCCACGCCTTCGAACAGGCACAGGACCGGACGCATGGCCGGCTGGCCGTCCAGGGCGCTGACGAACTGCATCTCACTGGTACCGGGATTGGCGAAGCAGGCGGTCACGCCGTTCTCCACCAGGGTGCGCATCAGGGCGTCGGCGCCGTTCATGTGGTCTGGGCCTCCCCGCCCGTGCCGGCCCTTCGGGTCAGGCCGTCTCGAAAACTATGACGCCAGGGTCCGGCGCTTTCGCAAACATCCGCCCGATGAAGGCCGCCCGCAAGGCCCGCGCCACCGGCTGGGCGATGTAGCCCTTGTCAGTGATCTCCCCGGCGTTGGCGTCGGGGCCGTCCGGCAGGACCAGGGCCCGGGCCACCCGCCCCGCACCGCCCCCACCCCGGGCGTTGTGAGCGCTGACCGCGGCGTGCACGGCCTCTGCCACCGCCTCCAGGGGGTGGCCGGGACGGGGATAGAAGAGCAGGCCCACGCCGGCCTCGCCCTCACCGCAGACGATGGCGTCGGTGACCGCGTCGCCCACCGCGCCGATCACGGCGATCCGCAGCTCGCCCACGTTGACGAATGTGCCGCTGGCCAGCTTGAAGTTCTCCGAGAGCCGGCCGTCGAAGGCCAGGCCTTTGCGGATGTCGTCGGGGTCCACCAGCCGGGCGGCGTCGCCCAGGCGGTAGAAGCCCTCTTCGTCAAAGCTGGCCGCCGACAGCTCGGGCTGGCCGAGGTAGCCGGGCGTGACCTGGGGTCCCTTGACCCGGAACTCCAGCTTGCCGGCCATGGGCGCCAGCTTGACCGTCGTGCCTGGCAGGGGCAGGCCCATCATCCCCATGCGCGTGTTGGGCCAGTGGACATTGGAGGCCGTCGGGCCGGTCTCGGTAGCCCCATAGCCTGAGGAGAAGCTGATCCACTCGCCGACCGTGCGTACCGCCACCGCCTGGATGCGGTCGCAGATCTCCTGGCCCAGGTTGGCGCCGCCGTACTGCATCAGGCGGACCCGGGAGAAGAAGTTCCGGGCCAGGTCCGCATCGGCCTCGAGCTCGCCGGCGAACATCATCCAGCCCGCCGGGACCATGTTGTGATAGGTCGGCGCGACCTCGCGAAGATTGCGCACCGTATCCCCGAACCGGCCCTCAACGGGCTGGCCGGCGTCGATGTAGAGAGTCCCGCCCCGGTGCAGGACCATGTGCAGGATGGCATTGGCACCCAGGCTGTGGCTCCAGGGTGCGGCGTTGACCACCACCGGCGGGTCCGGGTCGGCGAAGCAGGCGGCCACTTGGGCGGCATTGGCGGACATCCGCGCGTGTAGGTTGATCACCGCCTTAGGACGGCCGGTCGAGCCGGAGGTCAGGAGGTATTTGGCGTGGTCCTCGGGCCGGGCCGAAGGGGCGGCAGGCGAGGCGCGCTCCAGGTCCGCCAGGGGGATGTCGCCGGGCCGGGGGTTGCGGCCGGCGATCACCGGCAGGCCAGCCAGGAAGGGCGCCGCCAGGGCCTCGCCAAACACGGCGGCATCCTCGGTGTAGATGGCTGAGGGGTTGAGGGTCTCCACCGCCTGGGCCAGCCGGGAGAGGTTGGCGCCGGGCAGTCCGTACTGGGGCGAGACCGGAGCGACAGGCATGCCCTGGCTCATGGCCGCGTACTTGATGAGGGCTTGGTCGATCCCATTGCGGGCCAGGATCAGCAGGGGCCGGGGCCCCCCGATCCCCCGGTCGCGCAG
>CAMCIK010000009.1 GCA_945874825.1 Phenylobacterium deserti
ATGGTAGAGGTCGATGTACTCCAGGTAGTCCAGTTGCTGCAGGACAAAGTGGCTGGGGTCGTAGAGCAGGCAGGCCCGCGGGTGGTGATCCACCCTGTCCCAGAACATCTCCACGGTCGCCCCGTCGAACAGGTCTTCGCTGGGATGCACCTCGTAGCAGAGGTCGACACCGGCCTCCTCGTAGGCGTCGAGGATCGGCCGCCAGCGCCGGGCCAGCTCGTCGAAGGCCTCTTCCACCAGGCCGGCGGGACGCTGGGGATAGGGATAGAGATAGGGCCAGGCCAGGGAGCCCGAGAAGGTGACGCTGGCGGGCAGGCCCATCCGGCGCGAGGCCTTGGCCCCCATCAGGACCTGGTCCACCGCCCAGGCCTGCCGGGCCGCGGGATTGCCGCGCACGGCGGAGGGGACCCCGCCATCGAACATCTCGTCATAGGCTGGGTGGACCGCCACCAGCTGGCCCTGGCTGTGGGTGGACAGCTCCGAGACCTCCAGGCCGAGGTCGGCCAGCCTGCCCTTGACCTCGTCGCAGTAGGCGTCGCTCTCGGCGGCGAGCTTCAGGTCAAACAGGCGGCGATCCCAGGTGGGGATCTGGACCCCCCGATAGCCCATGTCCGCCACCCACCGCCCGAGGGCGGGCAGGGTGTTGAACGGCGCCTCGTTCCCAGCGAACTGGGCGAGGAAAATCCCTGGTCCCTTCATGGTCACTCCCCGATCTGTCATTGCTTCGCAGGCAAACTAGCACGCCCGGCGCGCAGGGCGAGGGGGGCCTTCAGAGGTCCCGCAGCACGGCCCGCACGGGCGAGGCGTCGGCACCGGAAAGGCGCAGGGGCGGGGCGATCAGCTCGTATCGGCCGTCCGGGATCCCGTCGAGGACCAGGCCCTCAAGGACGGCCATGCGCCACCGGCCGAGGGCCTGGTGGCTGACGAGGTCCTTGGCGTCCTCCGGGTCCAGGGAGGGCCCGTCGATCCCCAGCAGGCAGACGCCGGCCCCGCCAAGGGCCTCCACCAGGTCCGGGGCGGGCGTGCGGAAGCGCTCTGGCCAGGCGTCATGGGGAAAGGCCTCGAAGGTGCGCAGCAGGACGCGGCGGGTTCCCGGCACCAGACGCGGCAGGACCTCTTCGGGGCCGATGCGGTCAGGCCCCTTCGTCACCGAGACCAGCTGGGCGGGCCCCAGGTAGGGGACGAGGTCCACCGCATCGATGGCCGCGCCGGCAGGATCGAAGTGCAGGGGGGCGTCAGCGTGGGCACCGGAATGGGTCGACAGGGTCAGGCGCGAGACGTTCACCGGGCACCCGTCCGACAACACCCAGGTCCGCTCCAGGCCGAAGGGCGTATCGCCGGGCCAGACCGGCAGGTCGGGCCGCAAGGACTGGGAGATATCGTAGAGCCGGCGGCCGGCTTCGTCCCGGGGCCCGATCATGTCACCCTCTGCTTGGCGGCGAAGGCGGGGTCGCGCCAGGCGCCGGTCTCCATCACCCGGGTGAAACGCTCCGCCGCCACCCAGACGTCGGCCCGGCTCAGGAAGAGGGGCGAGAAGCCCAGCCGCATCAGATCCGGGGCGCGGAAGTCGCCGATCACGCCAGCGGCGATCAGGGCCTGCACCACCGGATAGGCGTGGGGGTGGGCGAAGGACAGGTGGCCGCCTCTAGCCTCCGCGCGATCCGGGGAGACAAGGCGGAAGCCGTGGGCCAAGAGGGCGGGTCTCGCCCGGCGCTCGAAGAGGCTGGACAGAGCCCGCGACCGGGCCAGGAGGGCGGCGGGATCGAGGCCCTCGAAGACCTGCAGGGCGGCGTGCAGGGCGGTCAGGGACAGGATGGGCGGCGTTCCCGCCATCAGCCGGGCCGCCCCCGGGGCCGGGGCGTAGCCGGGCTCAAAGGCGAAGGGCCGGGCGTGCCCCATCCAGCCGGAGAGGGGACTGGCAAAGGCGGCGTGGTGACGGCGGGCCAGGAAGGCGAAGGCCGGGGCGCCCGGGCCGCCGTTCAGGTATTTGTAGCCGCAGCCCACCGCCATGTCCGCGCCGGCGGCGTTCAGGCCGACGGGCGCCAGGCCCGCCGTGTGGCTCAGGTCCCAGAGGGTCAGGACCCCCGCCTCCGAAGCCCGGCGGGTCAGGCCGGGCAGGTCCGCCAGGGCGCCGGTGCGGTAGTCAGCGTGGCTCATGAGCAGCAGGGCAACGTCGCCGGACAGGGCCTGCGGAAGCGCCTCCCTTGAAACGGTCTGTATGCGGATGTCTGGCCGGATCGCCGCCAGGCCCTGAAGCATGTAGCCGTCGGTGGGAAAATCGCCCTCGACCCCCAGTAGGACCTTCCGGTCCGGCCTCAGGGCCAGGGCCCCGGCCGCCAGCTTGAACAGGTTGACCGAGACCGAGTCCGCGCAGGCGACTTCGTCGGGGTCGGCACCGATCAGAGGGGCGATGCGGGCGGCGGTGCGGTCTGGCAGGCCGATCCAGTCGTCGGTGTTCCAGCCGCGCACGAGGGAGCGGCCCCACTCGGCCGCTGTCGCGCGGCGGACCGCCACCTCCGATGCCCGCGGCAGAGGTCCCAGGGAGTTTCCATCCAGGTAGATCACGCCGGCGGGCAGTCGGAAGCGCCGGGCCAGGGCCGACAGCGGGTCGGCCCGGTCCCGTCGGCGGCAGGCGGCAAGGCTGTCCGGAACCGTCTCGGAGGCGAACTCTGGGGCGAACTCCGGGTCTGGCGCCATCAACGGACCTTGATGAACACCGGGTTGGCATAGAACCAGAGGTCGTCCCAGGGGTTCTCGCCGGGAACGTCCATGGCGGGCTCGGCATCGCCCGTCCCGGTTCCCCGCAGGCGGATGTAGCCCGAGGCCTGGACGTTGCGCAGGGTCGTCGTCAGGGTGATGACCTCGCCCTCCCTTACCCAGTCGGCGGCGGTGAAACGGCGCTCCACCCGGGTGGTGGGGTTCTCGTCCGCCGAGCGGCCGGGCGCAGGGCCCGTCAGGTCGCCCCGGATCAGGTCGATGCGCTTCACCTCGGGCGAGCGACCGCCGAAGTTCTCGCCGGCGGGATCCCGGACGCGCAGGGTGATGCGGACGTCCTGCCCGCGGGCCACCGTGACCTCGCCGCCAATGCCCGCCGCCGGTGCGCCCCGGGCCACAGGGCGGACCTCAAGGTCGACAGACGACACCAGGTCGCCGGTGGTCACGAAGACCCGGCCGCTGCGAAGGCCGTTCAGAATGTCGTCCGGGGACTTCCGTGCCAAGACATAGGTCTTGGCGTATTCGCCCGGCCAGAAGTCGATCCCGCCGTCGGTGTAGTGCCGGTGAGAGTCCGAGGTCGCCGTGATCCACCAGCGGCGGCCCTCGCCCAGCATGGAGTCCCAGAAGCCGCCGACCCGGGCGGTCATCTGGTCGAAGCCGCCATAGGTGGGATGCTGGCGATAGGCGCCCCGGGCTTCACTGGTCCGCGGCGAGCCGTCGGGGTTCAGGGCGCCCGCCTGGTGCCCGGGCGCGCCCTCCATGCCGATGGCCACCTGGGGTGCCGCATCATTCCAGTCCCGGAGTTCCGCCGGCGTCGTCTGGCCATACTGGCCAAGGCCCTTGGCTGACCGGGAAGGATGATGGGCGATCACGACCGGTGGACGGGGCAGGGCCTTCATGTAGGTCAGGGCCTCGACCATCCGGCTCACCTGGTCGCGGGCAGGATCAACCGGCCAGGCCTCGAACTTGTCGAAGCGGCGCTCGAGGTCCGTCAGGTCGTCGCGCTCCTGCGGCGTGTTAGGCACGATGATGCTGGAATGGTCAGCGCCGGGAGTGTTCAGCTCGAGGCCCAGGAAGAGGGCAAGGTCGGGGACTTCCCGGCGGGCCTTCAGCACCTCAGGATAGATCAGGTCGCGGCTGACCCGGGAGTGGTTGGGGCCGCCGTGGTCGGTGGCGGCCATCCAGGACAGGCCGTACTTCCGGGCCATGCGGGCATTGGTCGGGATGGTGTTGTTGGAGTCGCCGCCGACGACAGGCTCGGGCGCTTTTGCCGGGTCAGACGAGGGCTTCCAGTCGACGCTGAACTGGGAATGCACGTGGTGGTCGCCCGGCTGCCAGGCGCGGCCATCTTCATGCCCGCCGTGGGGCGCGCCGGTCTCGTGCGCGGGGGCGGTGCTCGCCAGGGCGAGGGCCGAGGCGGCGGCGAGGGCGAAGACGAGGCCGGGTCGGATCCGGAAGGTGGGGCTGGGCATGGACAAACTCGGTTCTGGGCGCAGGAAGGACCCTGTCTGACCCGTTTCCGTGATGGTCCGGTGACGCACGCCTGTCAAACCGGACCTGTAAAGTGAATGCTTGCCTTGGCGGCGGCCCTGCTTAGTGATGGTGAAGGTTCAGTCAATGGGAAGATCTCGGGTGCGCAACAGAAACTGGCTCGCGGTCCTGGCCGCAGTGACACTGGCGGCAGGCTGTGCGCCTCGCACGTCGGACGAGACGGCGGCCGTCTACACCGGCGGCGATATCCTGACCCTGGCGGGCGAGGCCCCGGCCTATGTCGAGGCCCTGGCGGTAAAGGACGGCAAGATCGTTGCTGCCGGAACCCAGGCGGAGGCGCGCAAGGCTGCGGGTCGGGGCGCCCGGACGGTCGACCTCAAGGGTGGCGTCCTGCTGCCGGGCTTCATCGACGCCCACAGCCACCTGCTCAACTATGCCGACAGCCTGGTCCAGGGCAATCTCAACCCGCCCCCCGTCGGCGGCGTCAGTTCGGTCGCCGACATCGTGGCCGAGCTTAAGCGGGTGAAGGAGTCCCTCAAGGCGGGCCCTGGCGTCCTCCTTGTGGGACAGGGATACGACCAGGACTTCCTGGCCGAGAAGCGCCACCCCACGGCGGCGGAACTGGACGCCGCCTTCCCGGACAACCCCGTGATCCTCGTTCACACCTCCGGGCACATGCTGGTCGCCAATTCGGCGGCGATCCGGAAGGCCGGCATCACCTCTGCGACGGCGGACCCGGTCGGCGGCGCCATCATCCGCAAGGCAGGCTCCCGGGAGCCGGAGGGCCTGTTCCAGGAAACCGCCATGCACCCCTTCATCCCGCAGGTACAGGCCCCGCGTCCGCGCGAACAGGATCTCGACCTGATCAAGCGGGCGGTCGAACACTATGCCGCCAACGGCTACACCACCGCGGCCGAAGGCCTGGTCATGCCGGACAAGATGCCCCTGCTCCAGGAGGCCGCCGACAAGGGGCTTCTGAAGATCGACGTGGAGGCCCTGCCCGCCTATCTCATGGCCGACCAGCTGGTGGGGACCGGCAAGCTCGCCTGGGGCGAGATGAAGAACGGGCTGAAGTGGGCCGGGATCAAGCTGGCAACGGACGGCTCGCCCCAGGGCAAGACCGCCTATCTGACTAAGGCCTACCTGACACCGGTTCCCGGCTGCAAGACGGACTGCCGGGGCTTCCCCAACATCCCCCAGGACGAAATGAACCGCCTCTTCGCCCTCGCCTACCGGAACGGCGTGCAGGTCTATTCGCACAGCAACGGGGATGCCTCGGTCGACATGATGATCGCGGCCCACCGCGCTGCAGAAAAGACCCTCGGCAAGGTGGATCCCAACCGCCGGACGGTGATCATACACTCGCAGATCATGCGGCCGGACCAGATGGCGGCCTACAAGGCCCTTGGCCTGCTGCCCAGCTTCTTCACCAACCACGTCTTCTACTGGGGCGACATCCACCTGGCCAACCTGGGCCCCCAGAGGGCGGCCTATCTCAGCCCCCTGGCCAGCGCCTCCAAGGCCGGGGTCCGGGCCACCAACCACACCGACTCCATCGTCACCCCCCTGGACCCGATGTTCCTGGTCTGGACGGCGGTCAACCGGGTCAGCCGGTCGGGCAAGGTCCTGGGTCCGGATGAGCGGGTGACCCCCTACCAGGCCCTGAAGGCTATCACCCTCAACGGCGCCTACACCTATTTCGAAGAGGCCTCTAAGGGCTCCCTCGAGGTGGGCAAGACGGCGGACCTGGTCGTCCTCGACCGCAATCCCCTGAAGGTGGAGGCGAACACCATCCGCGACATCCGCGTCGTGGAGACGGTCAAGTCGGGCAAGTCGGTCTACCGGGCGCCGAAGGGCTGATCCCTTCGGTCGTCAGTGCGCGTCGTCCCAGTTGGCGGCGGCGCGCACGTCGACCACCAGGGGGACGCTGAGCGCCACGGCTGGCAAGGGCGCCGCCGACATCACCCGGCGGATGACCTCCGAGGCGGTCGCGGCCTCGGCCTCGGGTGACTCGAAGATGAGTTCGTCGTGCACCTGGAGCAGCATGCGGGTCTTCAGGCCGGCGGCGGCGAGGGCTTCGGGCATGCGGATCATGGCCCGGCGGATGATGTCCGCAGAGGCGCCCTGCAGGGGGGCGTTGATCGCTGCCCGGTCGCCAAAGGCCCGCTCAGCCTGGCTGCGGGCCTGGACAGCGGGAATGTGGACCCGCCGTCCGAACAGGGTGGTCACATAGCCCTGTCGCCGGGCGGCCTCCTTGGCCTGGTCCATGTAGGCGCGGATGCCGGGGAAGCGCTCGAAATAGGTGCGGATATAGTCGGCCGCCTCCTCCCTCGGGATCGACAGCTGGGCGGCGAGGCCAAAGGCGGAAATGCCATAGACAATGCCGAAGTTGATCGCCTTGGCACGCCGGCGGATCTCGGCGGGCATGCCCTCGCTGGGAACCCCGAAGACCTCGGAGGCGGTCATGGCGTGGATGTCCAGGCCCTGGGCGAAGGCAGCCTTCAGCTGGGGGATATCGCCCACATGGGCCAGTAGCCTCAGCTCGATCTGGCTGTAGTCGGCGCTGATCAGGACATTTCCCGGCTCGGCCACGAAGGCCTGCCGGATCTTGCGGCCCTCCTCCGTCCGGACGGGGATGTTCTGCAGGTTGGGGTCCGTTGAAGAGAGCCGGCCGGTGGTGGTCGAGGCCATGGCGTAGGAGGTGTGCACCCGTCCGGTGGCCGGCGCGATGGCCGCCGCCAGGGCGTCGGTATAGGTGCCCTTCAGTTTGGACAGCTGGCGCCAGTCGAGCAGGACCCTCGGCAGGGCGTGCCCCTCGGCAGCCAGCTCCTCAAGCACCGAGGCGTCTGTGCCCTGGGCGCCAGTGGCAGTGGTCCGGCGGGACTCCAGGCCCATCTGGCCATAGAGGACCTCGCCCACCTGCTTGGGGCTGCCCAGGTTAAAGGGGTGGCCCGCCAGGCGGTGCGCCTCGACCTCGAACTCGCCCATCCGGACGGAAAAATCGTTGGACAGCCTGCGCAGCCGGTCGGGATCGACCCGGACCCCGGCGTTCTCCATGTCCGCCAGGACCGGCGGCAGGGGACGCTCCAGGGTCTCATACACGGTCAGGAGGCCCTCCCGGGACAGCCGCGGGCGCAGGACCCGGTAGAGCCGGAGGGTCACGTCGGCATCCTCGGCGGCGTAGGCGGTCGCCGGTTCGAGCGCCACGTGGCGGAAGCTCTTCTGGGCCTTGCCCGTCCCTGCCACCTGCTTGAAGGGGATGGGGCTGTGGCCCAGGTGCAGGCGCGACAGGTCATCCATGCCGTGCCCGTGGAGCCCACCCTCCAGGACATAGCTGATCAGCATGGTGTCCTCGATGGGCGCCACGCGGATGCCGTAGCGGGACAGGACGCCGAGGTCGTACTTGGCGTTCTGCGCCACCTTCAGCACCGAAGGGGCCTCGAGCAGGGGGCGCAGGCGGTCGATCGCCGCCGCCAGGGGGATCTGGGTCAGGTCCTCCGGGGCGTCGAGGGCGAGGCCCGCCTCGGCCTCGTGGGCCAAGGGAATGTAACAGGCCTCGCCGGGGCCCACCGCCAGGGAGACCCCCACCAGCCCGGCCGTGGCCGAGCCCAGGGCGTCGGTCTCGGTGTCGAAGGCGATGACTCCGGCCGCCTGGGCGCGCGCGATCCAGACATCCAGGGTCGCAAGGTCCCGGACACAGGCATAGGCGGCCACATCCACGGGCTCGGCGGCGGCGGTCTGGTCTTCAGGGCCCTGGGCCTTGGCGGCCAGGTGCGCCCCGGCCACCCGCCGGCCCAGGGTGTTGAGCTCCATCTCCTGCAGGAAGGCGGCGAGGGCGTCGGGGTCGGGATCGGCCACCGCCAGTTCCTCGAGGGCCGAGGGCAGGGGCGCCTGGTCGTCCAGCTGGACGAGCTGGCGGGACAGGCGGATCTGGTCGGCGAACTCCAGGAGGATCTGGCGGCGCTTCTCCTGGCGGATCTCCCCGGCCCGGGCGAGCAGGGTCTCCAGGTCGCCGTACTCGTTGATCAGCAGGGCCGCGGTCTTCACCCCGATGCCCGGGGCGCCGGGGACATTGTCCACCGGGTCGCCGCACAGGGCCTGGACCTCCACCACCTTGTCAGGAAGGACGCCGAACTTCTCGACCACCTGTTCCGGCCCGATCCGGAGGTTTTTCATGGTGTCGAGCATGGTGACGCGCTCGCCCACCAGCTGCATCAGGTCCTTGTCGGAGGAGATGATGGTGACCTCGCCGCCCGCCTCGCGGACCAGGCGGGCATAGGCGGCGATCAGGTCGTCGGCCTCGAAGCCTGGCTGCTCCAGGGCGTGGACGCCGAAGGCCCGGGTCGCCTCCCGCACCAGGGGGAACTGGGGCACCAGGTCCTCGGGGGCTGGCGGGCGGTGGGCCTTGTACTCGGGATAGATATCGTTGCGGAAGGTCTTCCCGGAATGGTCGAAGATCACTGCCAGGTGGGTCGGGGCGTCGGGCTGGGCCTTCATGTCCACCAGCAGCTTCCACAACATGTTGCAGAAGCCGGAGACCGCGCCGATCGGCAGGCCGTCGGACTTTCGGGTCAGGGGCGGCAGGGCATGGAAGGCCCGGAAAATGAAGCCGGAGCCGTCGATCAGGTAGACGCGGAGGGGGGTGTCGCTCATGGGCGCCATCCTAGAGGGCGGCGAGGGGGCGGTCGATCCTCGGTTGGACGGTCAGTGGCCGCCCGAGACCTCGTAGACACCGGGCGCTCCGTCGCCATGACCATCGTCATGGACAAAGCGCCGGTCGCAATAAGGGCAGTCCACCGTCCCGTCGACGCCCAGGTCGAGAAAGACGCGGGGATGCCCCAGGGCGCCGCCGACCCCGTCGCAGGCCACACGGTGGGCGTGGACCCTGACGATCTCGGGCTGGGGCCCGGCGGGGGGTGTGGAAGGTTCGGTCTTGCGGGCCATGGAAGCGGTCTCCTTCACCGGGGACGCTTGGCGGCGGCCCGGGCAGGCTCTAGGTATGCGAGCCCGCCTTTCGTCGTCAATGCGCCGAGGCCCTGGAGGTCGCCATGAGCCTGCCTGACTACGCCATCGAGGCGCGCAACGTGGTCAAGACCTATGCGGCGACCAAGACCACGCCCCAGATGCAGGCCCTCAAGGGCATCGACCTCCTGGTGCCCCGTGGATCCATATTCGGCCTGCTGGGTCCGAACGGCGCTGGAAAGTCGACCTTCATCAACATCCTCGCCGGCCTGGTGCGCAAGACCTCAGGAACGGTGGAGATCTGGGGTCGGGACATCGACAAGCGCCCCAGAGACGCCCGGGCGGCTATCGGCGTGGTGCCCCAGGAGATCGCCGCCGACCCCTTCTTCACGCCCCGGGAATCCCTTGAGGTCCAGGCTGGCATGTACGGCGTGCCCCCCAAGGAACGGCGCTCCATGGAGCTGCTGACCGCCCTCGGCCTGGCCGACAAGGCCGAGGCCTATGTCCGCCAGCTGTCCGGCGGCATGAAGCGCCGCCTGATGGTGGCCAAGGCCATGACCCACAACCCGCCTGTCCTTATCCTCGACGAGCCCACAGCGGGGGTCGACGTCGAGCTCCGTCGCCAGCTCTGGCGCTATGTGGTCGAGCTCAACCGGAAGGGCGTGACCATCGTCCTGACCACTCACTACCTAGAAGAGGCCCAGGAGCTCTGCGACCGGATCGCCATCATCAACCGGGGCGAGGTGGTGGCCTGCGAGGCGACCTCCGACCTCCTGGGCCAGATTGACACCCGGGCGGTGGTGGTGACCCCGGAGGTCCCAGTCGAGGCCGCCCCGTCCCTGCCCGGCTTAGAGACCCGCCTGCGTCCCGGGGGCGCCTTCGCGGTGACCTACCGGACCGGCGAGTCCAGCGTCGAGCAGGTCCTGGCCGCGGTCCGTGCCGCCGGCCTGTCCGTCCGCGACGTCACCACCGAAGACCCCAGCCTCGAAGATGTCTTCGTCGCCCTCACCTATGGCGCAGCGGATCGCGCCGGCTGATCCTCAGGAGATCTCCCAGATGCTCAAGCTCGCCGTCTTCACTGCCACCCTGGCCCTCGCCGCCCCCGCCGTCGCCGCCGACGTCAACCGGATCGTCCTGAACGGCTCGGATGCGACCCTGGGGGTCAATGCCGTGGCTGACGAGGGCGAGGGCGAGCCGCGCAGCATCGGCAGTTACGCCCTGCGCCTGTACAAGTCCGGCGACCCGTCCCTTCCCTTCGACGGCTTCCTGGCCGGCGTGGTCCGGCCCCGGGACGGGACCCTGGAGGCACTGAAGTTCGCCGACCTCAACCGGGACGGAAAGAACGAGATCATCGTCGTCGTCCGCTCGGCGGGGACCGGCGGCTACCTCTCCGCCGACGCCTTCCGGGTACAAAGGGGCGTTCCGGTGCTTGTCAGCTCGAAGTCCGGCCTGGCGGCCAACGCCGACCCGGTCGCCGAGCTGTCGGGCGGCCGCGCGAGCCAGAAGTAGGACCTACTTCCCCTTGAAGACCGGCGGACGCTTCTCGAAGAAGGCCTGGCGGGCCTCCTTGGCGTCCTCGCTGGCGAAGGCGATGCGGATGTTCGAGACCTCGTAGCGCAGCTGCACCTCGGGATCGGGGGTCTCGTAGGACTTGACCATGCCGCGCTTGAGCAGGCGCAGGGTGATGGGCGACCAGGCGCAAAGGCTCTGGCAGTAGGCGGCGAAGCGCTCCTGGAAGTCGGCGTCGGCCACGGCCTCGCCCGCCAGCCCCCAGGCGACCGCCTCCTCGCCGGTCACCGTCCGGTTCTCCATCATGAAGCGCATGGCGCGCTCATACCCCATGGCCTGGGGCAGGGTGATGGTCAGGCCCGCGTCCGGCGAGCCGCCAATCCGGGTATAGCCCGCCATCAGCCGCGCGGAATGGGCGACCAGGCGCACGTCGCAGGCCATGGCCAGGCCCAGCCCTGCCCCCACGGCCACCCCGTTGATCCCGCCCACCACCGGCTTGTCGCAGGTCTTTCGCAGGGTCAGGACGAACTGCCCCACCCAGCCGATGTCGTCCAGCTGGGCGGCCTGGGGCGTCAGGGGCGTGTAGGGCTTGGCGCCCGGCGTCAGGTCGAGGCCCGCGCAGAAGGCATCGCCGGTCCCGGTCAGGCCCACCACCCAGACATTGTCATCAGCGGCGGCCTCGCGCACCGCCTGGATCACGCCCCAGGCGAGCTCCAGGGAGATGGCGTTCTTCTTCTCGGGACGGTTGAGGGTGATGATCCGGACGTGGCCTTCGTCGCGGACGGTGACGGGATCGCTCAAGGGGAAAACTCCGGTCTGGATGGGCGGCAGGGTCAGTCGCTGAGGGCGCCGTGCTCGATCATGTGATCGGCGGCGCTGCCCAGCATCTGGATGAACATGTCGTCACCCCGGGCCGTGCGGGTCACGACCATGGCGGCGAAGAAGGCGGTCAGGAACAACAGGTAGGCGCCCTGGCCGTAGTGCCGGCGCAGGTCGGCCTTTTCGTAACCCGTGACGCCATTGGCCTTCAGGGTGTCGAGGTAGAGGTCCAGCAGGGCTGGCTCGTGGGCCCGGCGGTCCTCACCCGGAAGGGCGCCGGCCAGGAAGTAGGCCAGGTCCGTGGGGCCTGCGCCGTAGGCGAAGGACTGCCAGTCCAGGACGGTCACCGGATAGCCCCCTGCCGCCGTGGCGAACATCATGTTGTCGGGCCGGAAGTCGTTGTGGGTCAGGCAGCGGGGACCGTCATGCCTCTGGCCCAGCCAGGTGTAGCGGGTGGAGATCCAGTCCCCGACCTCGACCCATTCCGGCTTCAGGCGATCAGCGTAGCGGTCCTTGAAGCCCATCCAGAGCATGGCCACGGCGCCGTCGTCCACCGGGCCTGCCTGAGCGGCTTTCGAACCCGACACCCAGGGCAGGTCATCCAGGCCGTCGTCCCCCCAGTGAGAGGCGTGCAGGCGGGCCGCCTCCACCGTGACCAGGCGGGCCTGGTCAAGGGTGACTCCGCGCAGTTGGTCACCCTGGTCGGCGGGCGCCAGGTCCTCCATCATCAGGACAAAGTTGCTGGTCGCCTCGTCCACGTCGGTGAACCAGCAGCGGGGCGTATGGACCAGGGCCTTGGGTGCCAGGTGCTGGTAGAAGCGCACCTCTCGCAGGTAGTTGCCCAGGGCCACGCCGGTGGCGCGGCTCTCCGGCCCTGCGGCGGGGAACTTGCCGACCAGGGAGTCCGGCGCCCCTTCGCCCCGGCGGGCATAGTCCAGCGTGAAACGGACACTGTCGCCGATCTGGCCCGTGCCCACCGAACGGGCGGTGAAGCTGCGCACCTCGGCGTCCACCCCGCCGGCGGCGAGGACGCCGGTCAGCCAGGGGGCGTCGATGTCGCCGGGCTCGCGGATGTCGGGACGGGTCATGGGAGGGTGTGCACGTAGACTTCGTTGAGGGTGATGCGGTCGCCGTCCAGGAGGACCAGGTCGAAGCCCCGCATCCGGCCCAGGGACCCTCCCTCGCCGATCTCGCAGTACCAGCGGCCGCAGAAGCCGCCGGGGATCGGCCAGACCTCGTCGGGCGTGTAGGTCATGGGCGGCGTGGCGGCGAACAGGCCCGTCAGGTAGGCCCGGAGGGCGTCGTTGCCCCTCAGGCCCGCCACGGTCTGGGCGTCGTGGTAGGTGCAGTCGTCGGCATAGAAGCCGCACAGCCGATCCACGTCCTTGTCCGTCCAGGCCTTCAGCCAGTCGGCGTTGTAGGCGGCGATGTCGGTCACGCTCATGCGGCGGCCCCGGAAGGGCCCAGGACGCGCGCGCGGTGGGCCTCGGTGAAGAGTTCGGCGGGGACGGTCTCGGGCCCGGCCATGACGGCGAAGGCGTGGGCCTTGAGGCTCGGATCGATCTGGGCCCGGTCGTGGAGGTCCTTGCGGCGCGCGGCGGCCTCGGGGCCAAACTCCATGTCCAGGGCCGCCTGGATCCGGGCGGTGAACCGGAGGCGCCGCATCCGCTCGGCCCGCTCGGCGGCGTAGGAGGAGAAGTCGGGGACCCGTCCGGCCGGAACCGACTTCAACAGGTCGGTCACGATCCGCACGTCCCGGTAGGTGATGGATATGCCCAGGCCGATGATCGGGTCGTTCCACCCCGCCGCGTCCCCCACCAGGACGGCGCCCATGGCGAAGGGCTGGTCCGTCCAGGAATCGGCGTTGATGACGGCGCCCACCGGCCCGGCGGGGCGCCCCGCCACCAGCCTTGCATTGCCCGGGCTGCAGGAGACGGCGAAGGCGTCCAGGAACCGCCGGGCGCCGTCCGGGCCCTGGAAACGCTTTTGCTGGTCGAGGGGGAAGCCGCCATAGACGCGCACCCGGCCCTGCCCCTGCGGGAAGGCCAGGAAGCCGAAGTCGCCCTCGGTGCCGATGGCCTGGGTGTCCTCGGGCCAGCCCTCGACCCCCTCCACCAGCAGGCCGGCGAACCAGTGGTGGGGGGTATCCTGGTGCAGGGGAATGCCCGCCGCCTGCCGCACCGCCGACGTCCGGCCGTCGGCGCCCACCACCAGGGGGGCGCGGGCCAGCAGGACCTCGCCGGACTCCTCGAAGGTCACGCAGGGATCGCTCCCGGTCCGGATCCCGGTCACCGCCACGCCCCGGCGGGCGTCGGCGCCGGCGGCCTTCGCGGCGTCGAAGAGGGTCTGGCAGTGGATGGGATGTCGCAGGCAGAGCGGTCCCGCCACGCCGGGGGCGAAGATGTCGAGGGGAAGGGGCGAGGCCTCGGCCGCCCCGGGCGACAGGGTCTCGTCGTAGGTGACGTGGCGACCCAGGTGATGGCCGCCCGCCGCCATGAGCAGGTCGTAGAGGCCAAGGTTCCGGGTCTCGACCACGCCCCAGGGGGCGATCCACTCGCCGCGCACCCGGTCGACATAGGTCTCGGTCTGCTCAAGCAGCAGCACCCGGCTCCCGGCGCGGGCCATGACGGTCGACAGCGCCCCGCCGCCGATCCCGCCGCCCACCACGATCAGGTCGTAGTCACCGATCTCCCGGGTCATGCCCTCTCCTCCCGCGCGGCCTGCGCCGCGTCTGCTTCGTGACCTTCATATGAAAGCCCGGCGGCGGCGGGCGCAAGACCCCGGCGACGGCGTCAGGGCTCAGGCCTCGCCGGCGATGGACCCAAGGCGGTTAAGCCGGGTCGCAAGATGGCGTCGGAAGGGCTCCGAGGCGTCCGCTGCAAATGCGAGATAGACACCTGAGAGGGCGATGCGCCTGAACTCCGAGAGACTCAGCCGCCGGCGACTCCAGTCGCGGGAAGCCGACCGGTAGGTGCGGAAAATGTGCTCGCCGATGAGGCGGGCTGGGATGCGGCCCTCCAGGAGGCCCGCGGCCTGGGCGGCCAGCGCCGCCTTCTCCTGCATGGCCGATGCGCGTTCTCCCAGTCGGTCCCAGTCTGGCCCCCTGGCGTCACGGTCGAGGGCGTCGATCGCCAGAAGGGCGGCGCGATGAAACTCCGGTGCGCGCTCGAACGCCGATATGGCGCCGCAAATCACGGCTTCAGCTCGCTCAAGGGGCCGCACTTCGGCAATGGCCTCCAGGGCGCCCTCGATTTCGACGACCAGCTCGGTCGTGAGTTCAAGAAGGACCTGCGACTTGCCGCCGACCAGGTTGTAGATTGTCGGGACGGTCACGCCGGCGCGCGATGCAAGTCGCCTCAGACTCATCTCCTCAGACCCTCCGGCTGCGAGGAGGGCGCGGGCCTCAGCAAGGATTCGATCGCGCCTGTCGGCCTTGGTTTCTCTGCCCTGGACCATGGGTGACGCCTGCATCGGGGGTTTGCTCATTGTGAACGCGGCGCTCCGAGAGGGAATTTTTACACTTTACAAGAGTCCGCCCCCCGATCTAGGTTTTAACAGTGTTAAAAATAATCTGAGGGATCCTTTCGATGAGGCGCGACGAACAGGTTCGGGTCATCCGTCGACTGATGGACCACCTTGATCACCAGACCAATGTGGACGCTGGACGGATCGCCCAGGTCCCGGTTTCCGTCTACACAGACCCTGAGCGCGCTGAGCTGGAGTGGCGGCGTTTCTTCCGCAACCACCCTCAGGTGCTGGGGCTGTCGGGCGATCTGCCCGGGCCGAACAGCTTCTTCACCTCCAGCGACCTGGGCGCACCGATACTGTGCACCAGGGACAAGCACGGCGTCTTCCACGCCTTCCTCAACGTTTGCCGCCATCGGGGCGTGATTATCGAAACCGCCGACCGCGGTTCCCGGAGAACATTCACCTGCCCCTTCCACGCCTGGACCTACGACACGACCGGCCGTCTGGTGGCGATCCCGAGACAGGATCACTTCGGGTCGGTCGACTGCACCGATCGTGGGCTTGTCTCTCTGCCGGCGGTCGAGAAGCACGGCTTTCTATGGGTCAATGCCGACAGGGAGGGCAGAATCGACATCGACGGCCTGCTAGGGCCCGAACTGTCGGACGAGCTGGACGCCTGGGGCCTTGGCGACTGCATCCGAACCGGCGAGGCAACCTTCCCGCACGCGTGCAACTGGAAACTCGCCAACGACACCTACGGGGAGACCTATCACTTCGAAACCCTGCACCGGAATACGCTGGCGAATGGCTTTTACGGGAATGTTCAGACCTACGACACCTATGGCGTGAACCATCGGATGGGCCTGTGCATGCGCAGGATCGACGAGATGCGCAGCGAACCGGAGTCGGCCTGGCGCGTCCTGCGCGGCGCTCTGCCCGTCTACTTCCTCTTCCCCAATATCCAGCTGATCATGACGGGCGAGGGGCCTATCCTGGTCCGCCTCTACCCTGAAGGCGTCAATCCGCATCAGAGCCGGTCCGAGATCAATTGGTACGTGTTCCCGGAGGACAGGCGTCCGGCGCCGACCGAGGGGGCCCGGGAGCCTCTGGGCAGCCGCATGCAGGCCTTCGCCGGAATCATCCAAGCGGAAGATTATGTCGCCGCCGCCAGCAGCCACCTCGGGGCGGTTTCGGGCGCGCAGTCGCATGTGGTCTTCGGGCGCAATGAACCGGCGCTCCATCACTATCACTCGGTCTTCAACGCCGCCCTCGGCCTCCCGCCCATCGAGACCTTCAGAACCTAGCCGACGCCAAGCCCGCCCCCACCGGCCCGGCATCTGCGGGGATTCTCGAGGCGCCCTGACGGGGCCTCGGGGATGCGGATCGCGCGGGGCCACTTCATGACCGTCACAGCAAAACCCGGCCGGGGCGGGCGCAAAACGTCCCCGACGTCGCCGGGCCTCGGTCTCAGGCCTCGCCCGAGATCGCCAGGGCGAGATAGTCGAGGGCCAGGACGTAGCCATGCACCCCGAGGCCGGCGATCACCCCGGTCACCCCCGCGCTCATGATGGAGTGTCCGCGCCAATCGGCCTCCACCGTGCGCTTGTGGATGTTGGAGATGTGCACCTCCACCACCGGGCCTTCGCACATTTTCAGGGCGTCCAGCACCGGGGCCGAGAAGTGGCTGAAGCCTGCCGGGTTGATCACCAGGCCGGCATCCTTCCGGGCGGCCTGGATCCAGTCGATCATCTCGTATTCGCGGTTGGTCTGCCGGAAGTCGAGGTCGAAGCCATGCCGGCCGGCGGCGGCGGCACACAGGGCCTCCACGTCGGCCAGGGTGCGTGAGCCATAGAGATGCGGCTCCCGCTGGCCCAGAAGGTTCAGGTTCGGACCGTTAAGCACATGGACCCGGCGGCTCATGGCACCCTCCCGCGACAGACACCGCCCGGCGGAGGCGGCGAAAAGGCCTTAGCCCCTTGCGGGGCGGATGTGAACCGGGGGCGCTGAGGCCCCAGCCCGGCGCACCTGCGAGACCGGATGTCGGGAGGGGCAAGGCAAGGACGTGAACCTAGACCTGGAAGGCGCAGCCTTGGGGACCAGCTGGGCTCCAAGTCTAGACAGGTTCGGGATTTCGAATTACGGCTAGGGTGCCAAAACTGTAACTCATAATCTGGGAGGCTAAATTGCCGAAACTACGTCTAAAGTGGCTGTCGCTGGGGGTAAGCCTTGCTTTCCTGCCTGCGCTTGCACATGCAGCCACAGAGAACCTCGATCCAAACGACTATGTTGGTATTTCGTTCTGGCTGATCTCCATGGCGCTTGTCGCGTCCACCGCATTCTTCTTCCTTGAGACCCAGCGGGTTGCCGGGAAGTGGAAGACCTCGCTTACCGTGTCGGGTCTCGTGACCCTGGTGGCAGCGGTTCACTATTTCTACATGCGGGACATCTGGGTTGCGACCGGCGAAACGCCAACCGTCTATCGCTATATCGACTGGTTGATCACCGTTCCGCTGCTCATGATCGAGTTCTACCTGATCCTGGCCGCGATCACGAAAGTCCCCGCCGGCGTTTTCTGGCGCCTGCTCGTTGGTACCTTCGTCATGCTCGTTGGCGGCTATGTCGGTGAAGCCGGTTATGTCGGCGTATGGCCCGCGTTTATCGTGGGTATGCTCGGCTGGGCCTACATCCTCTATGAAGTATTCCTGGGCCAGGCCGGAAAGATCAACGCTGCCGAAGCTCCGGAGTCGGTTCAATCGGCCTTCAAGCTGATGCGCTGGATCGTGACTTTCGGATGGGCGATCTATCCGATCGGCTACTTCGTGGGCTACCTGATGGGTCAAGACCCGTCCAACAGCTCCGCCGCGCTCAACCTGATCTACAACCTCGCGGACGTCGTGAACAAGATTGCCTTCGGTGTGATCATCTGGACGGTTGCGACCTCCGAAACGGACCGCGCTTACGTGAAGTAGGTCTCTTCGGGAAAGGGATGCGAAGGTGCGGTTCGAAAGCGCCGCCCCTCAAAACCAGCCCGATCAAGTCTTTGGGTCCCGCCTTCGTGGCGGGACCCATATACTGATTTAGAAGAAGGCGTGGCGGGCCGTTTGTCGGCAAAGCCATTTCACGTCACCCTCCTTGAAGCCGTCCGTTTGGATCTCAAGCCCGAGGTCGAGGAGCTTGAGAGCTTGGGGATGGCCGTCCAGGGCCCCTGACAAGCCCCGACCAGACACCTTGCTCACGCCGGCGCGACACGCTCGCGGGCCGTCCGGTCGGCGGCCCTTCGACAAGACTCGCAGGCTCGTGCGACCCCGTCTCTTAAATGAGGACTACCCATGTTGCTTCAGGCCTTTCGTGCAAACCGGAAATCCACCCCCATCGCCCTGAAGTCGGCGATCATGGCGGGGGTTTCCGCCTGGTCTCTGATGGCTGCGGCCGCCCAGGCCCAGGGGCGCGTACCCGACACAGGGTTTCTGGTCCCTGAGATCATTGTCACCGCCCAAAAGCGGGAAGAAAACGCCAACACCGTGCCCATGTCGATCACGGCTGTGACCGGCGAACAGCTTGTACGCACCGGTGTCAAAGAGGTCCGCGACCTGACCAAGGTCTCGCCGGGCTTCAGCTATGCCGACTCCTACGTGGGCTCGCCGATCTATACCCTTCGGGGCATCGGCTTCAGCGACATCAGCCTGGGGGGCCGATCCACCGTCAGCCTCTATCTCGATCAGGCTCCGATCCCTTTCGCGATTGAGGGGCGGGGGGTCATGATGGACCTTGAGCGCGTCGAAGTGCTGAAGGGGCCCCAGGGCACATTGTTCGGCCAGAACGCCACGGGCGGTGCGATCAACTTCATTGCGGCAAAGCCCACCCCGGGCTTCGCGGCCGGCATTGGTGCCAGCTATGGAAGCTTCAATGCGCTGGACCTGACAGGTTTCGTCAGCGGGCCTCTGTCAGAGACGGTGGGCGTACGCCTGGCCGTTCAGGCCATCAGGTCGGATCCCTGGCAGAGGGGCTACACCACGACCGGGGAAAACGGGGCCGACGATCTTCAAAGCGCACGCCTGACGGTAGCTTGGGAACCCACGGCCCAGCTGAAGGTTCAGGTGAGCCTCAACGGTTCAATCGACAAGTCCGAGGGTCAGGCCGGCCAACTGATCGGCATAAGCCCAGCCCTGCCGGGCGCAGCGCCCTTTGTTCCGGGGCTCCTGACCTACCCACTGGCTCCGGCCACGTCCCGGGCGGCGGATTTCAATCCCGGGGTAGACTACGGCAAAGACAACCGGTTTCGTCAGATTTCGGCGCGTGTCGATTATCAGTTCTCCAACGGGATTATCCTGACCTCGATCACGAGCGGTAGCCGCTTCGACCAGGACCAGTTGCTGGATATTGACGGCACCACGCTGTCCAACTTCAGTCGCGACACAACAGGTAAAATTGAGTCCTTCTCTGAGGAACTTCGGATCTCCGGGGATCTGAACGGAAATCTGAAATACACGCTCGGGGCAAACTACTCGGCTGACGACGTCAGGGAATTCAGTCTGAATGATTTCTCTCAAAGCAGTCAGGCGCTTTTGTTCACGGGATTTGGGCTCCCGGCCCTGAAGGGATTTGGCGACTCCAATAATCAGAAGACGGATACGCAGGCCATATTTGCCAGCGTCGACTACGCGATAAACGAAGACGTCAATCTGACGGGCGGGGTGCGCTATACCCGGTCGAATAATGATTTTGAGGGGTGCACGTCGGATCCGGGAGATGGCAGCAGTTCGGCGGTCTTTGGTCCCTTCTGGAACTCGTTCCGGGCCCAGATGGGAATGCCCCCAAACCCGCCGATCGCGAAGGGTGGGTGCATAACGGCCAATGCCGAGATCGCCCCTGAACTGGTGGTGGACAGTCTGAATGAGACCAATGTCGCCTGGCGGGTCGGCGCGGAATGGACGCCGCGCGAGCGGACCCTGCTCTATGCCAATGTCAGCAAGGGCTATAAGGCCGGTGGCTTTCCGTCGCTGGGAGGGACGTCGGCAAGCCAGTATCAGCCGGCAACCCAGGAGTCCGTTCTGGCCTATGAGGCGGGCTTCAAGACCACCACGACCAATCGCAGGCTGCACATCGACGGTGCCCTTTTCTACTATGACTATCAGGACAAGCAGATCCTGGGGCGCGTGCTGGACCCCCTGTTTGGCCCCCTGCTGCAGATGATCAATGTGCCGAAGTCCAGGGTCGCGGGCGCTGAGCTTCAGGCCAGCTGGTTCCCCCTCGAGGGACTGAGTGTCACCACCGGCGTGTCCTACGTCGACTCTGAAGTGCTTGATGACTTCGTGAACTACAATCCGGACGGGGTCCTGACCAATCTGGGTGGGGAAGCGTTTCCCAACACGCCCAAATGGCACGCTGTTGCCGATATCAACTATGTCTGGCCGATCGGCGGTCGTCTCAATGGCTTTGTCGGCGGCGGGGTAAACTATCAGGGCGAGACCAATAGCCAGCTGGGCGAGCTGCCGTCACTCAATGTGAAGGCCTATACCCTTGTTGACCTCCGTGCCGGCGTCGAAAGCCAGACCGGGAACTGGCGCCTGTGGGCCTGGGGCCGGAATGTCGGGGATGTCTACTACTGGACCGCCGCCAACCGTAACCTCGATACCACCGTGCGGTTTACCGGCCGTCCGGCGACCTACGGCGTTTCGGTCGGCTACCGGTTCCAGTAGGGGCCAGCCAATCCGGGCGGGCCTTACCGGAATGCGGGGGCGGCTCGAAAGGCAGCGTCCCTCTGGAAAGCGGCCGATGGGCGCGAGATCATTGGAACGGCTCGATACCTGCGGGCGGACACCCTGGGATGACGCCTCCGCCACGCAGGTATCGGGTTTCGGTCAGCGCTTCTCTGCGCGGAGCGAGTCGCGGATTTCGGTCAGCAGGGCCTCAGAGGGGGTCGGGCCCGGCGCCGGGACTTCAGCGGGCTTCATCAGCTTGTTGGCCACACGGACCAGCTGGAAGATCACGAAGGCAATGATCAGGAAATTGATCAAGACGGTCGCGAAATTGCCAAAGCCAAGCATGGGCACACCGGCAGCCTTCAAGGCTGCGTAGTCGGTCAAGGAACCCGTGTAGGCTTCAGGGACTTTGCCGAGGATCATGAAGTGGCTCGAGAAGTCGACACCACCGGTGATTGCGCCGATGACCGGCATGATCAGATCATCGGTCAGCGAGGTCACGATCTTGCCGAAGGCCGCGCCGATGATGACGGCGACAGCCAGATCGAGGACGTTGCCGCGGGAGATAAAGGCTTTGAATTCCTGGAACATTCGCATTCTCCTGTCAGCGCTCAGACCTACGGGTGAGCACCATTGAAATGAGCGCCATGGGCCAGCCGACTTAAAGGCGGATCGGGTCATGACTATGGGCGATCAGGTTCGTGCCCAATCAACCGCTGCCGTATCTACCCGTCGATGAAATTTTTACCAGTCGATAAGCTTGGCGAATTTGTCCGGCGACGGCAGGGGGGTGTTGCGCCGGGCCGTGATCGACGGCTCCGAGGGAATGTCCTTACCGACTGCGCTGTCGAAGGGTGCCCACGTGAACGCGATGAGAGACACCGCAAGGGCCGCCATCTGTTCGTTCGTAACGAGGCGCCTGCTTGGCTGGGCCGTCCTCGGTCGGGTCGGAGCGCGTAAGCTCCGTGAGGGAGGCCCGCCCTGCCTGCGTCCGAACTGGAATCCACTGAGCTTGCCCAAAAAGAGCACAGGTAGTTGGGATCGCCTGTGAGGATGCAGCCTCGCGCCTCTCGGTCCGAGAGCCAACGCTTGGCCTCGGCGATGAGGGCACCACCGACGCCCTGTCGCTGCAGCGCCGGCTCCACCGAGATGGGGCCCAGCCCGAACCACCCCGCCTCACCGCTCTCGTGGGTGACCGGGGAGAGGGCGACGTGACCGACGACTTCGCCCTGGTGTTCCGCCACGAGCGACAGGCTGAGCGCGCCCAGGTCGCGCAGGATGCTGATCAAATCCTGCTCGTTACCAGCGGCGAAGCGCATGGGCGCGAAGGCCCTGCGGGTCAGATCGTAGATGGCGGGATGATCTGTCTCGACCTCAGGCCGGATCCGGATCGCCGGGGGCTTCATGTCTGGAATTGTGCAATCCCTTTCTGAGCAACGCCACTGTAGACCATCGGAGTCCTACCAGCGGACTTGTCCAAACAGGCCCACTTCGTCGTATGTGCCGTCGATCGATCCACCAATGGGACCGTTGCTGGTCGAAAGCGTACCGCCGTTGACCTTTTCACGTTTGTAGACCAAGGCGAAATCGACAATCTGTGTCGGGCTGAACTGCACGCCAATATTTCCATAATCACCCGTCTCGGATGGCAGGCCATCCCGGCTTGGCCTCATATGGTCATACCGTCCGAACACGCTCCACTTCGGTGCCGGACGAACCGAACTGAAGATCGAATAGCCGGTGGCCTTGTCGGGGGTCGGGACGGTGACCTGCTTAAAGTTTCTGGCCTGAAAAAATTCACCACCGACCATAAACATAGGGTCTTGATAGGCAACGAGAGCCGATACCCGGTTCGCAGTATTGTACGTTTCGGTCCCGAACGTGTCCTTGGCGAGATTTCCTGAATAGCCGCCTAACCCCAGGGTGAAACCCTTGTACTGGGCTGAGACTCGCCCCTCGTAATCGACAGATTGAGAGAATTTGGGTTGGCGGTAGCCGCCGCCGTTGATGGCGGATGCCTGATAGCTGACGATGCCGCCAGCAAGCGTCCCCATCACATGCAGGCCCCAGTCAGACGATGTCGCGAAAGAGGTGCGATCAGCGATCGTGTTTTCGATGTGCCGATAGCCGTAGATGTTTTCGACAAAGGGAACCCAGGACGTGTCGGCCGCGCCAATGCGAACGATAAAAGCAGGATCAAGTTTGGCTTCAAGATAGGCTTTTTTGATGTAGAGGCCGTTACCAACTATGTTTCCATCGTTTGGTCCGACAACGGGTGCCACATCAGTTGTAATATTGGCAGTATAAATGTCATTAAACTTGTGGTCTATTCCAATATAGACGCGTTTTATAAAAAATCCTTCGCCTTTTTCAGTTCTTTCTCCATCAACTTCGCGCTCAATAGTACTCATATTATAGTAAATTCGCCCACTTATCTTCGTCTCATCATACCATTTGGCCGGGGCTTTCGGCGGATTCGCTGACGCGGTTTCGATCTTCTCCAGCGATGGGTCGCCCTGCGCGACGACCGCGGCAGACCCGGCAGCAACCGCTGCTGGGCCCACCGCGACGACAGCTGGGGCCCTTGCCGTTGCAGCCGCAGGCGCTGTCGTGGCACGCGTCGCCGCATCCTGCGCATCGAGACGCGCCGTAAGGGCCGCGATCTGTTCCTTGAGCAGGCGAATTTCCTCGGCCTGCTGAGCGGCCGCGTCTTTCGGAGCCGCGGTGGCCAAGGCTGGCACCGCAACCAGACCCATTGTGAGGGCTGCGCTGGCCAAAAGCCTGGTCTCGATCCTCATGCTGAAACCCGCTTTCCGGTTTGGGGCCGCTAGGCTAGGCCGAGCCAAGGCGACCCAGCAAAAGCCAAGCGCCAATACTGTCATCGGACGATCAAACATTCCATTATACTATAGTTTTTCAGTAACGCCGCGGGACGTACAGATCGGGGGGTACAGGATGGCGGACATAGCCTTCGTGACGTTCGCGCTCGGGCAAGACAATCTCGGGCTGTTCGATATCCTCATAAGGGATTTGATCGAGCAGATGCGAAATGCAGTTCAAACGCGCGCGCTTCTTGTCGTCACCATCCACGACCCACCAGCGGGCCTCGGGGATATGGGTACGCTGGAACATCTCCTCCTTGGCAGCGGTATAATCCTCCCAGCGCCGGCGGGACTCCAGATCCATCGGCGACAGCTTCCACTGCTTGAGCGGATCGTGGATGCGCATGTTGAATCGGAATTCCTGCTCTTCGTCACTGATCGAAAACCAGTATTTGATTAGCACAATCCCCGATCGAACCAGCATTCGTTCGAATTCAGTCACATCGTTGAAGAAGTCTTCAACTTGCGTCGGCGAGGCAAATCCCATGACCCGCTCTACACCGGCACGGTTGTACCAACTGCGGTCGAACAGCACGATTTCACCCGCGGAAGGCAGGTGTGCGACATAGCGCTGGAAATACCATTGGGTTCGCTCGCGTTCACTGGGTGCCGGGAGGGCGACGACGCGTGCCACGCGCGGGTTGAGGCGTTGGGTGATCCGCTTGATCGACCCACCCTTACCTGCCGAATCCCGGCCTTCAAATAGGACCAGGACCTTCAGTCCTTTGGACTGTACCCAGCTCTGCAAGCGCACCAGTTCGTGTTGTAGCCGAAACAGTTCCTTGAAGTAGCCCTGCCGAGCCTTCGCCTGGGCCTCGGGGTCGGCGGCCATGTCATCGAGCAACCCCGACATGCGTTCGTCGTCGAACTCAAGCTCAAGTTCCTCGTCGAAACTGTCGGCAACCTCGGCTTTTACGCGGGCCAGCATCGCAGCGTGTTCGGCATCATCCTCGGTCATGGCATCCTCGCAAGCTTTGTGAAATCCGGGCAAGAGTGGCGCTCAACGTCCATTGCGAAAATAGCCACGTCGAAAAAGCCAGGCGACGGCGGCAACGGTCGCCAGGATCATCACGCAAGTGACCCAAATGGTGCCAACGTTGTCGTCAACCCATGCCAATCCACCTGTATTCATTCCGAAAAAGCTCGTAACGAGCGTAGGTGGTAGCAATACGACATTCATCATCGACAGAACGTACAAATTCTGGTCAGTACGGCGCGCGGTCTGCATATCGATTTCTTCGCGTACCTGCTGTAGGTTTTGGTGAACTTCTGCCGCGTCGCCATCAAGAGCGGCAATTTTTTGAGCCGTTTTATTCACGATTGGCCGAATGGCCTCGGGTAAGTGGTCATCGAGTTCGAGCCTGAGCAAGATGGATCGCAGGCCAAGGAGTTGGCGATGCAGCGTGGCCGCGCGCCGCCTATCGTCCGCAACGACGCGGGGGTCGGGCATGGTTCCAAAATCGATCAGGGCGTCTTCGGCAACCCGGACAATAGTCGCCAGATCGCGCGCAACGGTTTTTGACACCTCGATCAGCGCGCTGAACACCAGGTCCAGCGCCGCAGGTGCGCCAGCAGGCACGGCACCAGCCTGGATGCGGCGCAGGATCACGTCGGGGCAAAGAAGCAGATTTCGCCCCGCGGTGACCATCAACTGAGGGGCGAGGAGAAAGATCAAAACGCCCGTTCGCGTCGGCCGACCTTCACCGAACTCGCGTTCGAAATCATGGACGGCGAATGCCAGGGTATCGCCGGCCCGCCGCACATGTTGATGTCCGTCGCCGTCAAGGAGCATGTCGGCGATGTCACCTTCGACGGCCGGCAGGTCGTCGATCCAGCGCCGCGCCGCCGGATTCAAAAGGTCCATATGAACCCAGCGGAAAGCGTCGGGTTCGGCTGGGCAATCAAGGTCGGCGAGGGTTACCGGAGTGGACTTGCCATCACAGAAATCAAATGCCCAGACCATTCCTGTCAGGGATCCCGGAGTGCCACGATCGATCACCGTTGTGCTGGCACCGAGCATTGCACTGTCTTGTCTTGCAGTGGCCTGATCCTCCGGGCTTTGGGTCCGGATTGGATCCTGCGCGCCGAGTGGCCTCCGGGACACAAACCTTCTCCTCAGCCGATTTGCGAGAACAGCCAGTAGAGGCTTCCTGACAGCAGCATCGCCGCCGGCAGCGTCAGAACCCACGCCAAAGCCAGGCTGCGGATTGTCGACATTTGCAGCCCCGACCCATTGGCCGCCATGGTGCCGGCGATACCTGATGAGAGGACGTGGGTGGTCGAAACTGGCAGCCCCAGGCCATCAGCAACGCCGATCATGCCAGCGGCGACAATTTCGGCTGAGGCACCCTGGGCATATGTCAGGTGGGTCTTACCGATCTTCTCGCCGACGGTGACCACAATCCGCTTCCAGCCGACCATTGTGCCAAGCCCAAGGGCGATGGCGATGGCGACCTTCACCCAGGTCGGGATGAAGTGGGTCGCGGCGTCGATACCGGACTTGAAATCTTTCACAGCGGCTTGGCCCGCAGCATCTAGATTGAGGTTACCGGTTTTCTTCAGCACTCGCAGCGCTTCGGAGGCGATGTACAGCGAGCTGCGCAGGTCAGCGATCTTATCGTTCGGAATGGCTTCGACCGTACCGAAGCGAGTCGTCTGTTGGCCGATGTCCTCGATCATCGCCGCCAGCGCAGGGAGGGTTTGCGGGGTGAGCGTGCGCGTTTGCAAATAAGTTGTCACGGTTTCCTGCGGCGGTTCGACCACCACAACGCCCTTGCCCAGGGCTCGGACGGCCGTCGCTGCCTTGTTTGCGGTCGCTTCGAAACCGGCGATCGCCGCGGGTGGCATATCCCGGCTGATGGCATAGGCCGCGGGGGCCACACCGATCAGGATCAGCATAATCAGTCCCATACCCTTCTGGCCATCGTTGGAGCCATGAAAGAAGGACACCAGCGTGCAGGTAAAGATCAGAAGGCTGCGGATCCACAGCGGCGGCGGAGCCTTGCCAACCGGGGCCTGGTAGAGCGCCGGGGCTTTGACGACCGATTTCAAGATCAGCAGCAAGGCAGCGGCGGCGACAAACCCCATGATGGGTGAAATGAGCAGGGATAGGCCGATTTCTCGAGCCTTCCCCCAATCGACGCCCGATGTACCCTGTCCATAGTGCATCAGCTGGTTGGCAATGCCCACCCCGATGATCGAGCCGATCAGCGTATGCGACGACGAGGCGGGCAGGCCGAGCCACCAGGTGCCGACATTCCAGATCACTGCGCCAACCAGCAGCGCAAAGACCATGGCAAAACCCGCACCCGAGTCGGCCTGAAGGATGAGTTCGACCGGCAACAGCGAAACGATGCCGAAAGCGACCGCACCTGACGCAAACAGCACCCCGAGGAAGTTCCACAACCCCGACCAGACCACCGCAACCGTCGGGGGCAAGGCATGGGTGTAGATCACCGTCGCAACGGCGTTGGCGGTATCGTGAAATCCATTGACGAATTCAAAGCCGAGCGCGACCAGCAGGGCAATGCCCAGGAGCAGTACCGCGCCCGACGCAAGCCCGCTGACGCCAGCACCGGCGAGGTCTTGCGAGACACTCCAGGCGACGAAACCAAGCCCGGCTAGCAGCAGCCCAAGGAAGGCAAATGTCCCGACTCGCCCCATCCCCTTATCGAGATCGGGCCGACCCTCAGACATTCCGGGGTCGATATACCCAAGGTTTATATCTGCAGTTGACATGACTTGATCTCCAGACTGCGACGATTGCTTGGTTTTTTTTACAGTCCGTTTGTGACACCCCGTTTGCGTTCCTTGGTAACTGTCCTCGCGCGGTATTCTGTTGGTGGGGAGGCTTGGGGCGGGGCGGGGCCTTGCGCGGCTTCGCCAAGCTCAGCCTGCGCAGATCTCCGAATCTAACCAGACGCAACCCGCGCTAATCGCGCTCGCCGACCCTCGCCGCCGTCGGCGGCTCGTCGCTGTCCTGCGTCATCGCTGCGACCAGCCGGGCATAGTTGAATGTCGATCGACTGCCGATGTCGTCACCATGCTTGCCGAGCCATTCGTCGGCCGCCGCACGCCCGAGCGCCTTCAACTTGATCAGGAACGCCTTTTCGGCGAGCAGCTTCGAGGAGGGCGGGAAGCGGCCAAGCTCGTCATCGCCATGTATCATGTGGAGGTTGATGCGCGGGTGGAGGTCGCCCGAAAGCTCACCCTTGTCGATCAGCCGGTTGCGTTCGCCGATGAAGCGCAATTCGCTGACGAGACTGGCGTTGAAGGTGATTTCGTTCAACCGGTCCGCGATTTCGTGCGCGGTCCGCGGTATCTCGTTGCGCACAATCGGGTTCAACTGGACGATCAGGGCGTCACTGCACCCGGTGGCCCGGCTCATCGGCTCCAAAGCCGGGTTGGCGATATAGCCGCCGTCCCAATAACCTTCGCCGTCGATGATCGGCGTGTGGAACAGATACGGCAGGCACCCCGATGCCAGCACCATGTCGACGGTCAGTTCGTGCTCGCGAAAGCACCTGAGCCCACCGGTGGCCACATGGGTGGTGTTGATGAACAGCTTGACCTTGCGGCTTTTGCGGACGCGCTCGAAATCGATCAGTGCGTTCAACGCATCGCGCAGCGGGTTGAGCTCGAACGGGTTGGCGACGTAGGGCGAAATCATCCGCGAGATCGCCAGGCTCATCTGGTACATCGGCGAGAAATTCAGCGAATAATCGTCGGTCTGCTGCTGCCAGAGCGTGCGCTGGAACGGCGACATCCGCGCAGCTGCATCGCCAATTCCGAGCCAGAAATGGTCGAGCTGCGCCCGGGCATGCGCGGCGTCGCCCTCCATCAGGCCTTCGCCGCAGACCACGGCATTCATTGCGCCGGCGCTTGTGCCGCTGATGGCGGCGATTTCGATGTCGTCTTCCTCGAGCAGGCGGTCGAGGACACCCCAGGTGAAGGCGCCGTGGCTACCGCCGCCCTGCAAGGCCAGGTTGATCTGCCGCTTTGTCTTCTTTGCCATCTTTGCTTCCTTGCTCGGTGCGCGTGGGGTTCTAATGCGCCGTCCAGCCACCGTCGACGGGAATATTGGCACCGGTCAACTGCGCCATAGCCTCCGAACACAGGAACACCGCGAGGGCGGCGAACAAGAGCGCCGGTTCCCGATGGGGGGGCGGAGGTGTCTGCTTCCCGGCAGGCTCGGCGCGGCACCCGCTCAGGCGTGAAAGGCCGGGTGAAAGCGGAACCGACCGGCCGGGAGGGTGCCCGCCAGGGACAGGACCATGAAGTACTCCGGTGGCTCAGCCTCCGGCGCGTGCTGCGGCGCGGGCAGGAACCCATGCCGGGGATAGTAGTTGGGATCGCCTGTGAGGATGCAGCCTCGCGCCTCTCGGTCCGAGAGCCAACGCCTGGCCTCGGCGATGAGGGCGCCGCCGACGCCCTGTCGCTGCAGCGCCGGCTCCACCGAGATGGGGCCCAGCCCGAACCACCCCGCCTCACCGCGCTCGTGGGTGACCGGGGAGAGGGCGACGTGCCCCACGACCTCGCCCTGGTGTTCCGCCACGAGTGACAGGCTGAGCGCGCCCAGGTCGCGCAGGATGCTGATCAAATCCTGCTCGTTACCAGCGGCAAAGCGCATGGGCGCGAAGGCCCGGCGGGTCAGATCGTAGATGGCGGGATGATCTGTATCGACCTCAGGCCGGATCCGGATCGCCGGGGGCTTCATGTCCGGAACTCCGCAGCGCTGGACCGGGGAAGATGGTGCCGCCTAGGTGACTCGAACACCTGACCTACGCATTACGAATGCGCCGCTCTACCGGCTGAGCTAAGGCGGCCCAAGGGCCTGTCGGGCGCGGGGCCCGCGGACGGGGCCTACTTAGCGTCTCGCGGCGGTCTCGCCAAGCGGCGACGCACGGGCGGGGGGACAGGCGGGGGTGGAGCAGCATCAGACTCGTCGTCTTCCTCGCCCTGCAGGCCCTCGCCGATGGGGAAGGGCACCGAAGCCTCGAAGCCGGAGAGGTCCTGCTCGGCATAGGACATGGGCAGGTCCGGCAGGTCCGACAGGCCGGGCTCGCGCCGCTCGTGCCGGGGATGGATGAGGTCGCCGGTCTCAGCAAAGCTGACGGCCAGGCGAGCCCAGTCGGCGGGCTGGTAGGCGAAGGCCCGGCCCTCGGGGTCGAGGTCCGACCAGTCCGCCTCGCCCGGCGCCGTCAGGCCCCGGGCCCGCCAGAGCCGGGCCTCGTCGGGACGCCCTGCGGCGAAGGCGGCGCGGGCCAGGAGGCCGGCGATCCGGGCGGTCAGGGGCTCGGCCTCCAGGCCCCGGCCCAGCTCCGCCGCCCGGGCAGCGTCACCGGCGGTGAGGGCCGCCTCGACGGAGAGGACGCGCGACTCCCGGGCGCCAGGATTGAGGGCGGCGAGGGCGGACAGGCGGGCGGCCCGCTCGCGCGGGGTTTCCTGGGTCTTCAGGTCGCGCAGGGCCAGCCAGAGGGCGGGGTGCGGGGCGGCCTTCCAGGCGGCCTCGATCACCTGGGTAGCGCGGCCAGCCTTGCCCTGGGCGGACAGGAGCCGGGCGGCCATGACCACGCCGGGGGCGAAGCCAGGCTGGAGGCGGGCGGCCTCCAGGGCATAGTCGGCGGCGCGACTGCGGGCCCGGGCATCGCCGGTCAGGTCCAGCTGGGCGGCGGAGGCGGCGAGCAGGGCCGCCCGGCCCCGCTCGGCCACGTCGGGGCTGACGATGCGACGGTCCTGGCCGGTCTTGAGGAGGTCGCGGGCCGCCTCCCAGTCGCCGGCCTCGAGGTGGGCCTCCAGCAGCAGGCGCCAGGCCCAGCGGGCGGTACGCGCCAGGGCGAAGGCAGCCTCGGCTTGCTGTACGGCGCCGGCCCGATCGCCCCGGGCAAGGGCCAGGCTGGTCAGGCCCCGGCGGGCCGCAAGGCGCAGGTCCGGGAAGGCAAGCATGCCGGTCCAGGCGACTTCCGCCGCGACGGGGTCTTCCGCGGCCTCGGCGGCGCGGGCCGAGAGCAGGCGCGCCAGGGCGGGTGCCTCCACGGCGAGGTCGTTGGCCTTGGCGGCCAGCCTGAGGGCCTCGGCACCGTCGCCGGCAGCTACGGCGGTGAAGCCCCGGGTGAGGACCTCGATCTCCTGCCGGCGGCGGGACTCGGCCCGGGCAGCGGCGGCCCGGCGCGGCGTCTCGGCGACCCAGAGGAGGAGCCGCCAGGCGGCGAAGGCGAGGAAGGACGCCAGCAGGACCAGGACGATGAGGGCGGTGGCGGTCAAGTCCGCCCGCCAGCCCAGCCAGACGATGGCCACCCGGCCGGATTCCCCGGCGAGGCCGAGGGCCAGGGCGGCGGCGAGGGCGACGAGGACGAGGAAGAGACCCGTGCGGATCATGGGGCGGTCTCCTCAAGCCGGGCGAGGTCGCGCAGGGCGTGCTCGGACAGGGCGGCGGCCTGGCGGTCGAGGCGGGCCCGGGTCTGGGCGCGGTCCCACCAGGGGCGCAGGGCGTCCTGGGCGGCGGGGGGCAGGGCCGCGAGGCTGGTCAGGGCCGCTTCCAGGTCGCCTTCGTTCAGCTGGGCCTCAGCGCGGGCCAGGCGCGCATCGGTGCCGTCCCCCGCCAGACGGCCCACCGGCCGCACGACAATGACCCGCGACAGGCCTGCCAGGAGGCGGTCTCCCAGACCCGCTGTCTCGCCCGGGCGGCGGGCGGCGGCGGCAGCCAGGGCAGCGAAGTCGGGAAAGTCCCGGGCCAGGGCCGCGCGGCTGGGGACGCCTGTGGCCGCCACGGCGGCGAAGCCGGACAGGTCGATGCCGGCGGGGGCCTGGGCCGCCACAGCGGCCAGTTCCCCGGTGAAGGGCCGTGAGGTCTGGGCGGCGGACATCAGAGCCGCAGCCGCCAGGGCCGACCGGGCCGAGGCCACCGTGCGCGTGCGGCCGGCTTCCAGGTCGTCGAGGCGGGCCTCGAGGCGGACAAGGTCCCCGGCCGGGGGCGGCGGGACGGCGGGCGCCGGAAGGTCGACGGTACGCGGCGGCGGCGCCGGGAGAATGGCGCTGGGCGCTCCGCGGCCCGGGTCCAGGGGTGCGGGCAGGCCAGGGCCGAATCGGATGAAGGCGGCGCCGGCAAGGATGGCGACCGCCCCGAAGGCGATCAGGGCCCAGAACAGCCGTCCGGCGAGGGAGGGCGCTCGGGGCGACGGCGGGGGGGCGGGCGTCTCGGTCATCGCAGGGAGGCTAGCAGATTTATGAGGTCGGTTTCGAGGGGTGAAGCGGGCGCCACCATTCCCGCGAGATCCAGGCTCCCCAGGGGAGCCAGGCAGGCCGGCGAGAGACCGACCACCCGGGGCCCGGGACCCGGCCGTCCGCGCAGGAGACCAGCCCGGATCCGCGCCGCCCGGGGCGACTGGACGAGGATGCTTTCCGCCCCGAGGGCCTCCTGCAAACGGGCGGGGGCGGGGCGGGTCTCCCGGGCGGCATAGACGGCGAGCCGCCGGGCCGGCCGGCCGGCGGCGGTCAGGCGTCCGACGAGGTCGCCGGCAGGCTCCAGGGCGCCGGCGTGGACGATCTCTGCGGTGCCAGGGGCCGCCAACAGGTCCCGGGCCAAGGCCTCAACGTCGCCGCCCCCGGCGACCACGTCGACAAAGCCCGCCTGGCGGGCCGCCCCGGCCGTGGCGGCGCCCACGCACCAGACCTTCAGGTCCCGGCGCGGGGTCAGGCGGGCAAAGGCCCGGACGCCGTTGGCGGAGGTGAAGGCCAGGACGGCGGAGGGCGGGAGGGCATCAAGGGCCGGAGAGGCGTCCGCCAGGTCGGCGGTCTCGAGCAGTGGCGTGACCAGGGGGACGAGGCCAGCGGCCTCCACCCGGCGCGCGGTGGCGGAGGCGCCCGGTTCGGCGCGGGTGATCCAGACCCGGGGTGCGGCGGTGGGGCTCATCCTGGAGGCGAGCATGCGCGCCTGCGCCGGGGAATCAATCCGGAAGGAGGATGAGGGCGCCGCCATCGGACTGGATCCGGCGGCCAAGCTCCAGGCCCAGGGCCGCAGCGGCGACGGGGCCGGCCCATGCCGTGACGCGCCCCTCGCCCCGGAACCGGTGGACGCCATCGGGGGACAGGGCCTCGACAGTCAGGACAAGGTCGTCACCCTCGATGAGGGCGTAAGCGCCGATGGCGGTACGGCAACTACCCTCCAGTGCGGCCATGGCGCCCCGTTCAGAGGACACAGCCAGGGCCGTCGGGGCATGACGCAGGGCCGCCAGCCAGGGAAGGTCGCGATCGGCCTCCCGGGTCTGGATGGCAAGGGCGCCCTGCCCCGGGGCCGGCGGGGAGTGCCGGGGATCGATGAAGCTGCGGGGCAGGTCACCCAGGCCCAGGCGGTTCAGGCCCGAGGCCGCCAAGAGGATGGCGTCGGCCTCGCCGGCCCTGAGCTTCTCCAGCCGGGTGTCGACATTGCCCCGGAGCATGCGGACATCGAGGTCGGGCCGCAGGTTCAGGCATTGGGCCTGCCGGCGAAGCGAGGCCGTGCCCAGGCGGGCGCCCTGTGGCAGGTCTTCCAGCCGTTCGGCGATGAGGCTGAGGAAGGCGTCCCGCGGATCCTCGCGCTCGGGGATGGCCGCCAGGACCAGGCCCTCGGGAGAGGCGACGGGCATGTCCTTGAGCGAATGGATGGCGCAGTCGATCTGGCCGTCGAGCAGGGCCTCCTCGATCTCCTTGGTGAAGAGACCCTTGCCACCGATTTCCAGGAGGCGGCGGTCCTGGACCCGGTCGCCCGTTGTGGTGATGACCACCAGGGGGGCGACCCGGTCGGCGTCCTCGGGGGGGGCACCGAGGGCGGCGGCGATCCGCCTCTGCATCTGCCTCGCCTGGGCGAGGGAAAGCTTGGAGCCGCGGGCCCCGATCCGGACAGGCTGTTGCGCACGCACGACGGGAGGGCTACCTCGGCTGGAACTCACTCCGGACCGGCCCTACAGGAGCCGCGCCGGGGCCGCAACCCGGACCCCCGCCCCCTCATGTCACCGCCCCGCATGACCGACCTGATCGTCCTTGGCGTCGAGACGAGCTGCGACGAGACTGCTGCCGCGGTCGTGCGGCTGTCTGCGGCGGGCGAGGTTTGCGTCCTGTCGTCTGTGGTTGGCCTGCAGACGGAGCAGCATGCGCCCTTCGGGGGCGTGGTTCCGGAGATCGCCGCCCGGGCCCATGTCGAGGCCATTGATGGCGTCGCCGCCGAGGCCATGGCCCGGGCCGGGATCCGTTGGGAGGAGGTCTCGGGCGTGGCCGCCACGGCGGGTCCTGGCCTGATCGGCGGGGTGATGGTGGGCCTCGCCTTTGGCAAGGCCGTGGCCCTGGCCCGGGGCCTGCCCCTGGTGGCCGTGAACCACCTGGAGGGACACGCAGTCTCGGCCCGGCTGGGTGCGCAGATCGACTATCCCTTCCTGCTCCTCCTGGTCTCAGGCGGTCACTGCCAGCTGCTGCGGGTGGACGGGATCGGTGCCTGTACCCGCCTGGGCTCGACCATCGATGACGCGGCGGGGGAGGCTTTCGACAAGATCGCCAAGTCCCTGGGCCTGCCCTTTCCCGGCGGTCCGGCCCTGGAGCGGCTGGCAGCTTCCGGTGACCCAGGTGCCTTTGACCTGCCCCGGGCCCTCCTCGGCCGGCCGGGCTGTGACTTTTCCTTCTCAGGACTCAAGACTGCGGCGGCGCGTCTGGCCGCAACCTGCAGCGAAGCCTCGCGGGCCGACCTCGCCGCCGCCGTCCAGTCGGCCATCGCCCGCCAGCTGGCCGACCGCACCCGCCGGGCCATGACGACCTGCGCTGAGGACCTGCCCCCGGGCGAGCGGCGGTTCGTGGTCGCCGGCGGGGTGGCGGCCAACGGCGCGGTGCGCTCGGCCCTGCAGGACCTCGCCTCGGAACTCGGCTGGAGCTTCCACGCTCCGCCGCTGGCCTATTGTACGGACAACGCCGCCATGATTGCCCTGGCCGGCGCCGAGCGACTGGCCCTGGGCCTGACCGATCCCCTGTCCGCCCCGGCCCGCCCCCGCTGGCCCCTCGATCCGGCGGCGGCGGCGGCGCGGCCCACACACCTTCCCGGCCGAAAGGGAGCCAAGGCATGAGCGAGACCTTCCGGACGGTCGGCGTGATCGGCGCCGGTGCCTGGGGCACGGCCCTGGCCCTGGTCTGCGCCCGGGCGGGCCTGGACGTCGCCCTCTACGCCCGGGAGCCCGAGGTGGCAGAGGACGTCAATGTCCGCCGGGAGAACCGGGCCTTTCTGCCCGGCATCGCCCTGGACCCCGGGGTCCAAGCCGTGTCGCAGCCCCAGGACCTGGCGGGGCGGGACCTTTATCTGAACGTAACGCCGGCCCAGCACCTGCGCTCGAGCCTGCGCGCCTTCGCCCCCATCGTCTCTGCCGGAACGCCCATGGTCCTGTGCGCCAAGGGGATAGAGCAGGGCTCCCTGAAGCTCATGACCGAGGTCCTGGCCGAGACCCTGCCGGATGTACGGCCGGCAGTCCTGTCGGGGCCCTCCTTCGCCGCCGAGGTGGCCCGGGGCCTGCCGACCGCCGTCACCCTGGCCTGCCCGGACGAAGCCCTGGGCACGGCCCTGGCCCGGGCCGTGGCCGGACCCGGCTTCCGGCCCTACGCCGCCACCGACATGGTGGGGGCGGAGGTCGGCGGGGCGGTGAAGAATGTCCTGGCCATCGCCTGCGGGGTGTCTGAGGGGAGAGGCCTGGGCCGCTCGGCCCATGCCGCCCTCATCACCCGGGGCTTCGCCGAACTGACCCGGATGGCCGTGGCCCTGGGCGGCCGCGCCGAGACCGTCGCCGGCCTCTGCGGCCTGGGCGACCTGGTCCTCACCTGCTCTTCGCCCCAGTCCCGGAACATGAGCGTCGGCCTGGCCCTCGGCCAGGGCCAATCCCTCGAAGCCGCGCTGGCTGGCAAGGTCTCCGTGGCCGAAGGGGTCGCCTCCGCCCCCGCCGTTCGCGAACTGGCCGCCCGGATCGGGGTCGAGGCGCCCATCTGCGAGGCCGTCGCCGCCATCCTCGCCGGCGAGGTCGGGGTCGAGGCGGCCATCACCGGCCTCCTCTCCCGCCCCCTCAAATCCGAACGCTGAACCCTGAAAGGAACCGCGCCATGGGCCTCTATGTCCTGGTCTGCAACGACAAGCCGAACAGCCTGGAGCTCAGGCTGGCGAACCGCGAGGCCCACCTGGACTATGCCCGGGGCTTCGCCGGCCGCCTGAAGGTGGCTGGCCCCCTGCTGGACGAGGCCGGCAACATGGCCGGATCGCTCCTGATCCTGGAAGCCGACAGCCTGGAGGACGCCCGGGGCTTCAACCTGGCCGATCCCTACCAGACGGCCGGCCTGTTCGCCTCGGTCCAGGTGACGGCCTTCAAGGCGAGCATCGGCACCCTCTGATGCGGCCCCCGCAGGCGGACAATCCGGCGGCGCCACAGCCGGGAACCCGGCTCTGCGCTCTGAACGAGCTGGCCGACCCGGGTGCCCGCGGTTTCCGCTTCCGGGCCGGAGACGCCCTGTTCGCGGCCTTCCTGGTGCGCGAGGGCGCCGAGGTGCGGGGTTGGGTCGATTCCTGCCCCCACAACGGCTGGCCCCTGGCGGTGATGGACGACCGCTACCTCACCCGGACGGGGGACCGGATCCTTTGCGCCGCCCACGGCGCCGTCTTCCGCCTGGAGGATGGGGTCTGCACCGCCGGGCCCTGCGCCGGCGAGCGCCTGACGCCCTGGCCCGTCGCCGTGCGCTCGGGTTGGGTAGAGACCGCCTGAGCCCTCAGGCCTAGGGCGAGACCTCGGCGGCGAAGGCGGCGACCTCCTTCACGAGGCCCTCGGCGGCCAGTTTCACGAGTTCACCTCCCTTTTCGGGCGTCGCCTGGGCCGGGTCCGACCCCATCCGGCCGTCCGGAAAGCGGGCGCGGAAGTCCGCCGCCTCGCGGATCGGGCCGGTGGGGGCGATGGGTGGGGCGTAGTCCGCACGCTTGATGGCGTCCGGATAGGCCCACTGGGTCACGGCGATCTCGGAGGGCGTGGCGTGGCTGCCGTGGCCCGTGGGGAACTGCCGGCTCGCCAGGGCGTTGACCCCGGGCAGGTCCCACCAGTTGCGCAGCTTCAGGGAAAAGCCCCGCGGTCGCTGCGCAAAACTGGCCTCGGCATAGAGTTCCGAGAAGGCCGCCTCGATGGAGGCGACATTTCCGCCATGGCCGTTCAGGAAATAGATCCGGGTGAAGCCGTGGACGGCCAGGCTCCGGCACCAGTCACCGATCGCCGCAATGAAGGTGCTGGGCCTCAGGGAGATGGTGCCGGGGAAGCCCAGGTGATGCTGGGCCATGCCGATATTGAAGGTCGGGGCGACCAGGAGGTCGGCGCCCTTCTGGGCCTCCTGGGCGATGATCTCCGGGCAGAGCCAGTCCGTTCCGAGGAGACCGGTGGGGCCATGCTGCTCGTTGGAGCCAATCGGGACGACGATCGCCGTGGAACGCTTCAGCTGGGCCTCGATCTCAGGCCAGGTCGACAGGTGCAGCAGCATGGGGATCTCCGGAGCGGGTGGAGACAGGCTAGCAACGGGCGCGCAGGACGCAAGGCGGCGTGAAAATCCGAGGTCGGCCGCTTCCCCCCGCCGCGCCGTCGCACTACTAGCTTTCCAGCTATGGCCGCGAGGGAGGCAGGGCGTGAGCGAAGGTGAAGTGTTCCCGGTCCCCGAGGCCTGGGCGAAGAAGGCCCGGATGACGGCGGAAGGCTACGCCGCCGCCCTGGCTCGCGTGGAGTCCGATCCCGACGGCTACTGGCACGAACTGGCCGGCCGCCTTGACTGGATCCGCTCTCCGACCCGCACCAAGGACGTCTCCTTCCACCGCGAGGACTTCCACGTCCGCTGGTATGAGGACGGGGTTCTCAACGTCTCGGTCAACTGCCTGGACCGCCACATCCCTGAGCGGGGCGACCAGGTCGCCCTCATCTGGGAGCCGGATGACGGCGAGAATGGAACCACCCTCACCTACCGCCAGCTCCTCTCCGAGGTCTGCCGGATGGCCAACGTCCTCAAGGCCAAGGGCGTGAAGAAGGGCGACCGGGTCACGATCTACCTTCCGATGATCCCCCAGGCCGCTGTGGCCATGCTGGCCTGCGCCCGGATCGGCGCGGTGCATTCCGTGATCTTCGGCGGCTTCTCACCGGACAGCATCGCCGGGCGCATCCAGGACTGCGACAGCCGCATTGTCATCACCGCCGACGAGGGCCTGCGGGGCGGCAAGGTCATCCCCCTGAAGCGCAATGTCGACGAGGCCCTTCAGGACTGCCCCCAGGTGGCGGATGTCATCGTGATCCGCCGCACCCGGGCCGAGGTGCCGATGGCCGCCGGCCGGGACGTCTTCTATTCCGACGTCAAGGGAACGGTGTCCGACGAGTGCGACCCCGAGCCCATGGACGCCGAGGACCCGCTCTTTATCCTCTACACCTCGGGTTCGACGGGAAAACCCAAGGGCGTCCTGCACACCACGGGGGGCTACCTGGTCTGGGCGTCGCACACCCATGAACTGGTCTTCGACTACCGGCCCGGCGAGGTCTTCTGGTGCACCGCCGACGTCGGCTGGGTCACCGGCCACTCCTATGTCGTCTACGGTCCCCTGGCGAACGGGGCGACCAGCCTGATCTTCGAGGGCGTGCCCAGCTGGCCCGACAATTCCCGCTTCTGGCGGGTGGTGGACAAGCACAAGGTCGAGATCTTCTACACCGCCCCGACCGCGATCCGGGCCCTGATGCGGGACGGAGAGGGCCCGGTGAAGGCGACCTCGCGGGCCTCCCTTCGCCTGATCGGAACGGTGGGCGAGCCCATCAATCCCGAGGCCTGGCTCTGGTACCACCGGGTCGTGGGCGACGGCCGATGCCCCATCGTCGACACCTACTGGCAGACCGAGACCGGTGCCTGCCTGGCCTCACCCCTGCCGGGGGCCACCGACCTCAAGCCCGGCTCCTGCGCCCGCCCCCTGCCGGGGGTGAAGTTCCAGATCGTCGACGCCGAAGGCAAGGTCCTGGAGGGCGCGGTCAGCGGCAACCTCTGCATCACCGACTCCTGGCCTGGCCAGATGCGGACGGTCTATGGCGACCACCAGAGGTTCATCGACACCTACTTCGCCACCTATCCGGGCAAGTACTTTACCGGCGACGGCTGCCGGCGGGACGCGGACGGTTACTACTGGATCACCGGTCGGGTGGATGACGTGCTGAACGTCTCGGGACACCGGCTGGGCACGGCGGAGATCGAGAGCGCCCTGGTGGCCCACCCTGACGTGGCCGAGGCGGCGGTGGTCGGCTACCCGCACGACGTCAAGGGCCAGGGGGTCTACTGCTTCGTCACCCTGAACGCCGACGTCACGCCCACCGACGTCCTGCAGGCCGACCTCAAGGGCTGGGTCCGGCGCGAAATCGGGGCCTTCGCGGCGCCCGACATCGTCCAGTTCGCCCCGGGCCTGCCCAAGACGCGCTCGGGCAAGATCATGCGCCGGATCCTGCGCAAGATCGCCGAGAATGACCTGTCGAACCTCGGGGACACCACCACCCTCGCCGACCCTGCCGTGGTCGACGACCTGGTGCAGAACCGGCAGGGCTGAGGCCGGCTTGGACCCCGCCCTCCCGGCGGCCCTGCGGGTCGCGATCGACCAGCGCCTGGAGGGTCGGGCGCGGGAGGGCCTGGCGCGCCGGGCCAGCGCCCTCTCTGAGGGGTACCGCAAGGGCAGGGCGTCCTCGGCCCTTGTCCACGGCGCGGAGGACGCCCTTGCCTACGCCCTCACCCGGACCCCGGCCACCTACGCTGCCGTGCGCCGGGCCCTGGAGGAGACCTGCGCCCTCGATCCCGGATTCCGTCCTTCGAGCCTGCTGGACGCCGGAGCCGGTCCGGGAGGCGCAGGCTGGGCGGCACTCGACGCCTTCCCCGGCATCTCGGAGGTCACCCGGCTCGACCATAACCTGGCCTTCCTCGACCTCGCCGGGGCGCTCGCTTCGGAAGGCCCGGAGCCCCTGGCCGGAGCCCGGCGCCTGCAGGCAGACCTTGGGGCCGGCGAGCTACCTGCAGAGTCCCGGGCCGACCTGGTGATCGCCGCCTACGCCCTGACCGAGATCGCGCCCGGCACCCTGCCCGGCGCCATCAGCCGGCTGTGGGGGGCCACCAGGTCCCGGATCCTCATTGTCGAGCCCGGAACGCCGGAGGGCTGGCGCCGGGGGCTGGAAGTCCGCCAGGAACTGGTTGCCCTGGGTGCCCGAATCCTGGGGCCATGCCCGCACGCGGGGCACTGCCCGATCTCGGCGCCCGACTGGTGCCACTTCTCCCAGCGCCTGCCCCGAAGCCGGGACCACCGGCGCGCCAAGGGGGGTGAAGCACCCTTCGAGGACGAGAAGTTCTTCTGGATCGCCGCTGCGCGCGCCGGACAGTACTCGCCGGCACCACCGGTCTCCCGCGTGATCGCGCCGCCGCGGACCAGCAAGGCCGGGGTGCGCCTGCGGCTCTGCCGGCCTGACGGCACCGTCGCGGATGTCGACTTCGCCCGGCGCGACCGGGCGGCCCTTGCGAAGGTACGGCGGTTGGACTGGGGCGATGCCCTGCCCGAAGACGGCCCGCCTGAAGTTGGGGGTCAGTAGGGCGGCGGCTGGGTCGTGGCCGAGTCCGTGCCCTGGATCAGGTCACCCACTGCGTCCTGGCCGGCCGGGGAATTGCTCGACGGCGCAGGGGCCGGGTCCTCGGTCACGGGCTTGGGCTTGTTTTCCGCCTTCGGGGCCTCAGTCTTCGGGGGCTCCGGCTCCGGGTCAGGCTCTGGAGGCGGCGGAAGGTCGGTGGGCAAGGGGGTCACCTCGGGGGCGACGATGGCCGGGGCCGATGCGGCCGGGGCCGAGGGGGCGTCTCCGGGCAGGTAGGCGACGTCCCGCGCGCCGAGCACGCCGGAAACGAAGCCTGCCAGGGCCATCAGGGCGATCACAAAGAAAGCGATCTTCCTGAGATTGCGGGACATGGACCACATGCGCCCATTCCTAGAGGGTTTCGTTGGGGTTGCAAACGGGAGAGGCTGGCCTGTCGCGACCTGGGTAAACGCCTCTTAACCCTCTTGGGTCCAGAGTGCCGCGGAATCATCGCGGGAGCGGACCGGCATGGCGCGGGCGGCGCGGAAACGGGGCATAGACAGAGGGTTTGAGATCGCTGGCGCGGTCTGGGCGCATCCCTTTGCGGCCCGGGCGCGCGGCGGACTTGTCGCCCTTTCGGGGGCGGCCCTGGCGGCGGCGCTCGTCACCTGGAAGGTCGCGGACCCCAGCCTTAACGCGTCTGCAGGCACCATTCCCGGGAATGTCCTGGGAGGCGCCGGTGCGGTCCTCTCAGACCTCCTGTTTCAGACCCTGGGCCTGCCGGCGGCCCTGATCGCTCTGCTCATGGTGGTCCTTGGCCTCTCCAGGCTGGCCGGTCCAGATCCCGACGCCAGCCGGCGCGGCCTGCGCCTCCGGGCGCTCGGCGGGATCCTGGCCCTGTCCGGTGTCGCGGCCCTTCTGGCCTGGCCCCGGGCACCTTCGGCCTGGCCCCTGGCCGGGGGCCTGGGGGGACTGGCGGGCGATGGTCTCCTGGGCCTCGGCGGCGGTGCCCTGGGCGAGGCGGGCGTCCCCTTCGGCCGGGGCCTGACCGCAGCCCTGCTGGGGGCCCTCGGGCTCTGGGGACTCGCCTACGCCCTGGCCCTGCCCAAGCTCGATATGCGGGGAGCCCTGGCCAGGCTGGTCGGCTGGATGCGAAGCCGCGCCCTGACCTCGGCGGTGCGCTCGCCCTTCGCGCCCGAACCTGAGGCTGAACCTGCGCCGTCGACACGGAGTGCAAGGAGCCGGTCCCGGAAGGTAGACTTGCAGGCCGAGCCAGACCTCGAAGGCGAGGTCGGCCCGGACGGGCTTGCGACCTTCGGCGCCGAGGATGGCGGCGCGCCGGTCGCCATCCGTGCCCCCAAGTCGTCGCGGGATTCCGCTCGGGAGACCCGGGAGTCCCAGGGGGTCCTGGACTTCGTCCGGGGTGAGGGCTTCGTCCTTCCCGACCTGTCCATGCTCGCGCGCTCGGCCCCGCGCGCGGCCCAGTTCGACGAGACGGCCCTGCGCCAGAACGCCCAGCTCCTCGAAGGGGTCCTGGCCGAGTTCGGCGTCCGGGGGCAGATCGACCAGATCCGGCCCGGGCCGGTGGTCACCCTTTACGAACTGGTCCCTGCCCCCGGCGTGAAATCGGCGCGGGTGGTGGCCCTGGCCGACGACATCGCACGCTCCATGTCCGTCGCCGCCTGCCGGGTCGCCGTGGTGCCGGGACGCAACGCCATAGGTATCGAACTGCCCAACGCCCGGCGCGAGACGGTCTACCTGCGCGACCTCCTGTCCAGTTCCGAATACGAGAAGACCGGTCACGCCCTGCCCATGGCCCTGGGCGAGAACATCGGTGGCGAGCCCTACATCGCTGACCTGGCCAAGATGCCCCACCTGCTGATTGCCGGCACGACCGGCTCGGGCAAGTCGGTGGGGGTCAATGCCATGATCCTGTCGATCCTCTACCGCCTTCCACCCGAGGCCTGCCGGTTCATCATGATCGATCCCAAGATGCTGGAGCTCAGCGTCTACGATGGGATCCCGCATCTGCTGGCCCCGGTGGTCACAGACCCGAAAAAGGCCATCGTCGCCCTGAAGTGGACGGTCCGGGAAATGGAGGATCGCTACCGCCTGATGTCCAAGATCGGCGTGCGCAATGTCGCCTCCTACAACGATCGCGCGCGGGAGGCGGCGGCCCGGGGCGAGCACTTCGAGCGTACGGTCCAGACCGGTTTCGACGACCAGGGCCGGCCCGTCTACGAGAGCGAGCGGATTGATCCGCGACCCATGCCCTACCTGGTGGTGGTGATCGACGAGGTCGCGGACCTGATGATGGTGGCGGGCAAGGACGTGGAGGGTGCGGTGCAGAGGCTGGCGCAGATGGCGCGGGCGGCCGGCATCCACCTGGTCATGGCAACGCAGAGGCCCTCGGTGGACGTCATCACCGGCACCATCAAGGCCAACTTCCCGACCCGGATCTCCTTCCAGGTCACCTCTCGGATCGATTCCAGGACCATCCTCGGCGAGCAGGGCGCAGAGCAGCTGCTGGGCCAGGGCGACATGCTCTACATGGCCGGCGGTGGCCGCATCACCCGCCTGCACGGCCCCTTTGTCTCCGACGGCGAGGTGGAGGCCGTGGCCCGCTTCCTGCGCGAACAGGGCCAGCCCCAGTATCTGGAGGAGGTCACCGCTGGCGGGGACGACGAGGACGGCGGAGGCGACTTCGGCGAGGGTGACGGCGGGTCTGGCGACGATCTCTATGACCGCGCCGTCGCCGTGGTCACCCGAGACGGGAAGGCCTCGACCTCCTATGTCCAGCGCCGGCTGCAGATTGGCTACAACCGGGCGGCCTCCCTGATCGAGCGCATGGAGAAGGAGGGCGTGGTCAGCCCCGCCAATCATTCGGGCAAGCGTGAAATCCTCGCATCGCCGCCGCCCTAGGACCCCAACCCGACCCCGACCGGGTTCCAGGCTGACGGGGGCCGGGCCCAGGCCGGGCTGGGGCGCCTGCCTCGCAGGTGCCGTAATTCCGGGGCATTGACCCCGTTGGCGGCCTGGCGCATTCCGGCCCCTGGAGACACCTCATGCCAACACGCCGCATCGCCCTGGCGGGCCTGGCCACCGTCATCGCCGCACCCGCCGCCGCCGCCGCCGCGCCGACCCTGGGCGCAGCGGAGCGGGACCTCGCGGCCCGGGCCGCTGCCTGGCTCGAGGACCTGAAGGAGGCCAGGGGCGACTTCATCCAGACCGATTCCCGGGGCCGGGTCAGCCGGGGCGAGGTCTTCATCCGCCGGCCGGGCAAGGCCCGCTTCGCCTACGCCCCGCCCGCGTCCCTGCTGGTGGTGGCGGACGGTACCAATGTCACGGTGGCCGATCCGCGACTGAAGACCTTCGAGCGTTACCCCCTGGTCGCCACGCCCCTGTCCCTCTTCCTCTCGCGGCGGATCCGCCTGGAGGGCGACACCCAGGTGACAGCGGTGAGGCGCAATGAGCAGGGCTTCGAGGTGACGGCCCGGGACAGCCGCCGACAGGCAGAGGGCCGCATCGCCCTGGCCTTCTCCGACCCTCCCCTTGTCCTCACCGGCTGGACGGTGACCGACGCCCAGGGTCGGTCGACCCGGGTCGAGCTGAAGGACTTCCGGAAGGTCAGCGGTTTGCCGGCCAGCCTCTTCACCATCAAGGATCCGCGGCCCCAGGCACCGGGTCGCGGGAAGATGTGACCTATTCGTCACATACAACAGAAATAGCCCTCAAACTTGACAAATCTAGCAGAAGTTGCGCTGATGCAACTCATGGGCCTGGTGCATCCGGGCCTGCGGTCTCCGGACATCATCCCCTTCCGGTAGCTGCACGAGAGAGATAACTACGCCCGGACGGCTCGCGCCTCCGGGCGTGTCTTTCTGGGCCGGACGGGGAAACCGCCATGCGCCTGAGACTCGCCACCTGGAATGTCAACTCTGTCCGCCTCCGCGCCGAGCAGGTGACGCGGTTCGCCCGCGAGCAGGACCCGGACGTCCTGTGCCTGCAGGAGATCAAGTGCAGGGAGGGAGAATTCCCCCGGGCCGAGTTCGAAGCTGCCGGCTACCCGCACATGCGCATCAGCGGCCAGAAGGGCTCGCACGGGGTGGCCATCGTCTCGCGGCTTCCCCTCGAGGGCGCCCCCGCCCTGGAACTCTGCCGCGAAGGCCATGCCCGGGTTGTCGGGGCCAGGGTGTCGGGGATCGAGGTCCAGAACTTCTACATCCCGGCGGGGGGCGACACGCCCGACCCAGAGACCAACCCGAAGTTCGCGCACAAGCTGGATTTCTTCGCCCGCCTGACCGCCGAGGCCCGCCTCCGGAACCCGGCCGACGCCCTGGTGATCACCGGCGACCTGAACGTCGCCCCCGGGGAGAACGACGTCTGGAGCCACCGCCAGATGCTGAAGGTGGTCAGCCATACGTCCATCGAGATCGAGGCCATGGCGGCCCTGCGCGAGGCCGGCGGCTTCACAGACCTGGTGCGCGAGGCTGTCCCCGAGACAGAGAAGCTGTTTTCCTGGTGGAGCTATCGCGCCGCTGACTTCCGCGCCTCGAACCGCGGCCTGAGGCTGGACCACATCTGGATCTCCCCCGGCCTGCGGGGTCCTGCCCTGGCGGACGGTGCCAGCGCCCGGGTTCACGACGAGGTCCGGGCCTGGGAGCGCCCCAGCGACCACGCGCCGGTCACGGCGGACTTCAGGATCTAGAACCGGAACCGGATCCTGGCGGCGGTCAGGGTGCCAGCCGGTATCCGCCGCCCTCGGTCAGTAGGAGCCGGCCGCCGGCGGGGTCTGACTCGATCTTCTGGCGCAGCCGGTAGACATGGGTCTCGAGGGTGTGGGTTGTCACACCGGCGTTGTAGCCCCAGACCTCGGCCAGCAGCTCTTCCCGCGCCACCGACTTGTCGCCGGCGCGGTAGAGATATTTCAGGATGTTGGTTTCCTTTTCGGTGAGTCGCACCTTCCGCCCCGAGCTGTCCACGAGGACCTTGGCTGCCGGCCGGAACTCGTAAGGGCCGAGCCGGAAGACGGCGCCCTCGGAATGCTCATGACTGCGAAGCTGGGCGCGGATCCGGGCCTGCAGGACAGCCAGGCGGAAGGGCTTGGTGACATAGTCGTTGGCCCCGGCGTCCAGCCCGCCCACCATGTCCGTCTCGGCGTCAGCCGCGGTCAGCATGATCACCGGACAGGCGACCTGTTGCGCGCGGAGCTCCCGGCACACCTCCCGGCCGTTGGTATCCGGAAGGTCGACGTCCAGGAGGATGATGTCCGGACGGGCCGCTAGGGCCGCGAGAATGCCCGCGGCGCCGGTGGCCGCCTGGACGACCTCGAAGTCACCACCGGAGGCGAGGAGGTCGGCGAGCTCGGTCCTGAGCTCGTCATTGTCGTCGATGATCAGCAGGGTCTTGGGTTGAGCCATGAGCCGGAACATGCACCCTGAGGGCGGGCCCCGCCAAGGGTCCAGTTGAAGACGGCCCTTCGAAGAGTCGGAGCGGTAGTGGAGACAGACGAAATGATCTTCTCGGCGACCTCGGACGGAAGCCTCGAGATCGGCGGCAGGCGGGTGCGTTGCGCCCTGGGCCGGTCCGGGGTCCTTCCGGCGGCGGACAAGCGCGAGGGTGACGGCGCCTCGCCCCTGGGCGTCTGGCCCCTCCGGAAGGTCCTCTACCGGCCCGACCGCGAGCCGGCACCGAAGACCCGCCTGCCCGTCCAGGCGCTGACGCCGGCGGACGGCTGGTGCGATGCCCCCGGGGACCCAGCCTACAACCGCCCCGTCCGCCTGCCCTATCCCGCCAGCGCGGAGACCCTTTGGAGGGAGGACAGGGTTTATGACCTGATCGTGGTCCTGGGCCACAACGACGATCCGCCCGTCAGCCCGATGGGGTCGGCCATCTTCCTGCACCTGGCCCAGCCGGACGGGTCGCCGACGGCCGGATGCGTCGCCGTGCGGCGGGAGGACCTGCTGGACCTCCTGTCCCGGGCGGGGCCGGAGGACGCCCTTGCGATCCTTCCCGGCGGCTTCCAGCCCTAGTTCCGGGCACCGAAGAGGGCTGAGCCCACCCGGACATTGGTGGCACCAAAGGCGATGGCGGTCTCGAAGTCATCGCTCATGCCCATGGACAGGACGGGAAGGCCGTTGCGGGCCGCGATCCGGGCCAGCAGGCCGAAATGGGGACCCGCCGGTTCGCCCACCGGAGGAATGCACATCAGCCCCTCCACCGGCAGGGCAAGGTCACCGCGGACCCGGTCGAGGAAGGCGTCGGCGTCGGCCGGGAACACCCCGGCCTTCTGGGGCTCTTCACCGGTATTCACCTGGACCAGGAGGCGTGGCAGTCGCCCGGTCCTCTGGGCTGCAGCGACAAGAGCCAGGGCCATCCGGTCCCGGTCGAGGCTCTCGATGACGTCGAAGAGGGCCGCGGCGGCCTCGGCCTTGTTGGTCTGGAGAGGCCCGATCAGCCGCAGCTCAAGCCCCTCCCGGCGGCCGGTCCAGCGGGCCTCGGCCTCCTGGACGCGATTCTCACCGAAGACCCTGTGCCCAGCGGCAACCACGGGAGCGATGGCCTCCCAGGGCTGCTGCTTGGAAACGGCGGTCAGGGTGACGCAGCCGGCCGGGCGGGTAGCGGCCTGCTCGGCGGCGACGATTCGGGCTAGGATGGCGTCGAGCGAGGGGGACACAGGCATTTCCGGTTTCTGGACCGTCGGGCGGACCGCCGCATACCTAGGCCGGAGGCGGGGCGGGGGAAAGGCCCTGCCGCCGCCCCTCCTGGTGTTCACCGACCCGGGCCGGACGCCGGATCCTGTCGCCCTCGCCCGCCGGCTGCCCCGTGGGACGGGCCTGGTCTACCGGGCCTTTGGCGCGCCGGACCGGCTGGAGATCGCACGCGCCCTGGCGGCCGTTGCCCGGCGCCGGGGCCTGGTCTTGCTGGTAGGGGCTGACGCCGGACTGGCCGCACGGTCGGGCGCGGCGGGGCTACACCTTCCCGAGCGCCTCGCGGGCAGGGCCCCGAGCCTGAGGAAACCGGGCTGGCTGATCACGGCCGCCGCCCATTCCCCGCGGGCAGCGCGGCGGTCGGGAATTGACGCCTTCGTCCTGTCGGCGGTGTTCCCGTCGGCCTCGCCTTCAGCCGGCGCGCCCCTCGGGACCCTGCGCTTCGCGGCGCGGGTGAGGGCCGCCTCGGCGCCCGCCTATGCCCTCGGCGGAGTCGATGACACAACGGCGGGACGCCTGCGCATGACGGGCGCGGCGGGACTTGCAGGGGTCGGGTTCAGTCTCAGAACTTGAAGGCAGTCTCGAGCCGGACCCGGGGGGCCGGCTGTTGCGGGGTGATCTTGCGCATGGCCTCAGGCTGGCCGGCCTGGTCACCCATGGACACCGCCCCACCGATCCTCAGGGCCGGTGAGACCCGGTAATAGGCCCCGGCCTTTACGTCCGCCCACTCAGCATCGCGGGTCGGAGCGGTCTGAACGTTGAAGGTCATGCCCCAGCGACCCTTGCGGGCGTCCCAGGTCAGGGAGTTTCCGCCCACGGAAGACGCGGACTGGTCCACCCGGACGGTGAAGTCGTCGGCCTTGCGCGCCGGCTCCGCATGCGCGATCGACGCCGCGCCGGCCAGGAAAGCCCCGGCGGCGAGCGAAGCGCAGGTGCGCAGGAGGGTCGCACGAGAAGACATCATCACCATTCTGGCTGTCTGGCAGCCGATTGCGCCGGGAAAAGGGCGAAGCTCACGCTTAAGGGCTCGGGATCGGTGGGGTCAACCTCGGTAAAGGTCCGGGGGCCCGAATCCCCGCCCACCTGTGGCGGCGGGGTCACGCGATTCCTGTTTGGCACCCGTCCCGGCGTTGATATAGAGGGCGCGGCGCGGGGTGGCGCCGGTTCGCACCGCGGGGTGCGGGCCCTGAAGTGTGGAGCGGTGCGGATGCCGTCTGAAACCGGAGTCCTGAAGAAGAGCCTGCGGGTGGGTCTGGCGATTCTCGCCGCCGCCTCGCTCGCCGCCTGCGCGTCGAATAGCGCTCCGAAGACCTTCGATGGCCAGGAGCCCCAGGGCTTCAACCCGTTCAGCGTCTTCGAGGGCGGCTCCGGGGGGGGCGACCGACCGGCCGTCTCCGTCAACGGCTATCTGTGGCGTGCGGCCTTGGACACCCTGTCCTTCATGCCCCTGTCCTCCGCCGATCCCTACGGCGGCGTGATCATCACAGACTGGTACGTCAATCCCGAGAAGCCCGACGAGCGCTTCAAGGCGACGGTCTACATCCTCGACAGTCGGCTTCGCGCCGATGGCCTGAACGTGGCCATCTTCCGGCAGGTCCGCGACGCGAAGGGGACCTGGACCGAGGCCCAGGTGAACGCCCAGACCGAGGTGGACGTCGAGAACGCGATACTTACACGGGCCCGGCAGGTGCGACTTTCGAGCGCGCCGGGCTGAACGCCGGACCTGTTCTGGCGTCGCCCACCGAACCTGACCGGCGAAACCTGGCGGGCCTGAGGGGTCGAAGGGGATCGCCGGAGCGCCCCTCCCGGAGCCTTCCGGGGCCCTCCTTGACCTGATCCGACGGTATGTCCGCCATGGCCAGATACAATCCCAAAGACACCGAGCCCAGGTGGAGACGCGCCTGGGAGACCGCAGACGCATTTCGCGCAGGCCCACCGGATCCCGCACGACCCAAGTACTACGTCCTCGAGATGTTCCCCTACCCGTCGGGTCGGCTGCACATGGGCCATGTGCGCAACTACGCCCTTGGCGACGTCATTGCGCGGTACAAGCGCGCCCGGGGCTTCAATGTCCTTCACCCCATGGGCTGGGACGCCTTTGGCCTGCCCGCCGAGAACGCGGCCATGGAGCGCGGCGTCGACCCCAAGGCCTGGACCTACGACAACATCAGCCGGATGCGGGACGAGCTGAAGGAGCTTGGCCTGTCCATTGACTGGTCGCGGGAGTTCGCGACCTGCGACGTGGGCTATTATGGACGCCAACAGGCCTGGTTCCTGGACCTGTTCGAGAAGGGGCTGGTCTATCGCAAGGAGAGCGTGGTCAACTGGGACCCGGTGGACCAGACGGTCCTCGCCAACGAGCAGGTCATCGACGGCCGGGGCTGGCGATCCGGCGCAGTCGTGGAGAAGCGCCGGCTCAGCCAGTGGTTCCTGCGGATCACAGATTACGCCGACGCCCTGACCGACGACCTGAAGACCCTTGAGCGCTGGCCCGAGAAGGTCCGGGTCATGCAGGAGAACTGGATTGGCCGCTCGCGGGGGGCCCGCTTCGCCTTCCGCTTCACCGATCCCGCGCGAACGGATGGGTTGGAGGTCTATACGACCCGACCCGACACCCTGTTCGGGGCCGCCTTTGTGGGCGTGGCCGCCGACCATCCCCTGGCGGCGGAAGTCGCGGCGGCCAGCCCCGAAGCGGCGGCCTTCGTCGACGCCTGCCGGCGCGGGGCGGTGTCAGAGGCCGAGATCGAAACCGCCGAGAAACTGGGCTTTGATACGGGCCTGCGGGTCCGCCACCCCTTCGACCCCGACCAGGAACTGCCAGTCTGGATCGCCAACTTCATCCTGATGGACTACGGCACGGGTGCCATCTTCGGCTGCCCGGCCCATGACCAGCGTGACCTGGACTTCGCCCGGAAGTATGGCCTGCCGGTCCGACCGGTCGTCCTGCCCCCGGGGGCGGACCCGGCGGCCTTCGAGGTTGGCGAGGGGGCCTGGACCGGACCGGGGGCCCTGTTCAACTCCGGATTCCTCGATGGCCTGGACATCGAATCCGCCAAGGCGGCGGCCATCGCCCGGCTGGAGGCGGATGGCGCCGGCGAAGGTGCCACGGTCTTCCGCCTGAGGGACTGGGGCGTCTCGCGCCAGCGAGCCTGGGGATGTCCGATTCCGGTCATCCACTGTGGGGCCTGCGGCGTAGTGGCGGCACCCCGGGAAAGCCTGCCCGTCGCCCACCCCGCGGACATCGTCTTCGGCAAGACCGGCAATGCCCTCGACCGCCATCCCACCTGGAAGCATGTCGCCTGCCCCGCCTGTAGCGGCCCGGCGCAGAGGGAAACCGACACCCTCGACACCTTTGTGGATTCCTCCTGGTACTTCGCCCGGTTCACCGATGTCGAGGCCACCGAGCCGATCCAGCGTCAGGCGGCGGACTACTGGCTGCCTGTGGACCAGTACATCGGCGGGATCGAGCACGCGGTCCTTCACCTCCTCTATGCAAGGTTCGTCACCAAGGCCCTGGCCGATGCCGGCTACCTGTCGGTCCGCGAGCCCTTCGACGGCCTGTTCACGCAAGGGATGGTGACCCACGAGACCTACCGCCTCCAGAGCGGCGAATGGGTGGAGCCCGGCGAGGTGGCCATCGAGACCGAGGACCGGACACGACGGGCCCGCCTCCTGTCCAACGGCACGCCCGTGGTCATCGGCGACCCTGAGAAGATGTCCAAGTCCAAGAAGAACACCGTGTCCCCCGGGGAGATCTTCGAGGTCTATGGGGTCGACGCCGCGCGCCTGTTCGTGCTGTCCGACTCGCCTCCGGAACGGGACGCCCAATGGTCCAACGCCGGGGTCGAAGGTGCCTGGCGGTTCGTCAACCGGGTCTGGGCCGAATTCGACAGCCAGCCAGCCGGCCCGCACGCAGCCGATCCAGCCCACCCCGGGGCCGAGGCGCTGCGCCGGGCGACCCACCGCCTGACCCGGGCGGTGACCGAGGCCATCGAGACCTTCCGGTTCAATTCCGGGATCGCCCGCCTCTACGAATTCCTCAACCTCCTGAAGGAGCACAAGGCCGAGGGCGCAGAAACCGCGATCCTGGCCGAACGGGCTGCGGCCCTGTCGACCTTCGCCCGGCTCATCGCCCCCTTTACCCCACACCTGGCCGAGGAGTGCTGGGCCCGCGTCGGTGGCGAGGGCATGGTGGTTTTCGCACCCTGGCCCGCCTTCGACGAGGCCCTCACCCGGGAGGCCGAGCTCACCCTGCCGGTTCAGGTCAATGGCAAGCGGCGCTGGGAGATCCGGGCGTTGGCTGGCGCGGATCCGGCCGAGGTCGAGAAGTTGGTGCTTGACGACCCGGAGACCGCCCGGCGTCTTGAGGGGCTGAACATCCGCAAGGTGATTGTGGTGAAGGACCGTATCGTCAACATCGTGGCGGCCCCGTGAGGGCGGGCCCAGCCCTTGCGGGCCTGGCCGGAGCCCTCTGCCTGGGCCTGGCCGGCTGCGGCTTTACGCCCCTTTACGCCAGCCCGGAGATCGGTCCGGCCCTCGCCGCCGTCGAGGTCACCACACCCGAAGGCCGGGCCGGTGCCCTCCTGCGCGAGCAGCTGGACGACGCCCTCGGCCATCGGGCCTCCCTGCCGCCCGCCTACCGACTGGACGTGGCCCTCTCCGAGCTCCGGTATCCCCGGGGCGTGCGGGTGGACAATGTCGCCACGCGGTATGAATACGTCCTGACTGCCGCCTACACCCTCACCGCCTCTTCGGGGGGAGAGCCGCTGAAGACCGGCACGGTCCGGGTCGAGCTGACCTACGACTCGGCGGACCAGCCCTATGCCTCGGTCATCGCCCAGCAGGACGCCCAGGCCCGGGGGGCGCAGGAGGCGGCCCGCCGGATCCAGGTCGAGCTGTCCAGCTTCCTGGCCAGCCAGCGGTCCTGAACGGGGTGATCCTCAGCCGCCGTCCCGACCTCGAGCGCTTCCTGGCCCGGCCAGACCCCGGGATCCGGGCGGCCGTGATCTACGGGCGGGACCTCGGCGTGGTCCGGGAACGGGCCGCACAGTTGGCGAAACAGGTCACCGAGGACCCCGACGATCCGTTCAATGTTGCCCTCCTGACCGAGGGCGACCTGGCCGGGGATGACGCCCGCCTCGAGGGCGAGCTGGCCGCTCAGTCCCTGATGGGCGGGCGAAGGCTGGTGCGCCTTAGGCTGGGCGGGGAGCGGGCAGCGAGTGAGAAGCTCGCGGTGGAGGCCCTGTCCCGCCTCCTGGCCGGGGAGCTGAACCCCGACGCCTTCCTTCTGGTCGAAGCCGGGGCGCTGGGCCGGGATTCAGCCCTCCGGAAGGCCGCCGAGAAGGCGCCGGCCTGTGCCGTCATCCCTTGCTACGAGGACGAGGTGGGTGATGTCGCCCGGATGACACGGGAGGCCCTGGCCAAGGATGGGGTGGGCCTCAACGCTGAGGCGCTCGCCCTCTTCGTCGGAAGGCTACCCCACGAGCGCGGCGTGGCCCGGCGGGAGATCGAGCGCCTCGCCCTCTTCCTGGGCCCCGGGTCTGGGGTGACAGCGGGACCCAAGGACCTGGACGCCTTCCTGGGCGTCGAGCCTGAGGCCTCCCTAGCCGGAGCAGCCTCAGACGCCTTTGGCGGGAGGCTGGCCGAGGCCCAGGCGGGCCTGAGACGGGCAGCGCTGGAGGGGCTTTCGGGTCCTGGTGCGGTCCGGGCACTCGGCATGCACCTGGGAAAGCTCCGGCGTACCCTTACCCTCGCCCGAAACGGGGCCGGTCTTCAGGAGGCGGCCAAGGCCTCGGGGGTTTTCTGGAAGGACGAACGCGAGTTCCTGCGCCAGGCGAGGTCCTGGAGCCTGGAGACCCTCGACGGTGTCCAGGGCGATATCCTGGCTGCGGACCGGGCCTGCAAGACCGCCCGGGCACCGGACGTCCTCATCACCGAGAGGCTGGCCCTTCAGATCGCCGCAAGGGCCAGGCGAATCGGGCTCTAGATCATAACGTCCGTCTACTGACGCTTAGCCGGCGATCACAATGCGGTAGCCCGCGTCGTAGGCGTCGAGGCCCTTCAACCCGGCGAAGCGCCGTTCCCAGGCACCAGAATCCAAGTCTGAGCGGAGACGCTCCAGTCCGGCGAGCGGATCGCCGAGGGCGCGGAACGAGGAGCTGCCCGAGCGTAGGCGCGGGTCAAGATAGGCCTCAGGGCGACGCCAGTAGGCGTAGAGAAGCCCGTCTACGCAGTCATGGGGGATCTCCAGGGGCTCGAGGCGAACCGAACCGAGGGCCGCCGTGTAATCGGTAAGGGCTGGCATTTGTGCCTCGTCGAGGGCCGCCAGTTCGGGAAGATAGTCGGTCAGCCAGGGCCGGGCGCGGGGATCAAAGGTCAGGATGACGATCCGGCCCCGAGTCACCCGCCTCAGCTCGCGAAGACCGGCAACGGGATCGGGCCAGTGGTGCACGGTCAGCACGGCGAGCGCAGCCTCGAAGGCCCCATCGACGAAGGGTAGGTGCGCCGCCACCGCTTGGATCGTGGGTGCGGCACCCTGCGGGCGTTGACGGATCATCTCCCGGGAAGGCTCAACGGCGACGACCCGCCGGTCTTGCGGCTCGTAGTTTCCCGTCCCCGCCCCAATGTTCAGTAGGCTGGCCGACGGGCCCAGGGCGGCAGCCAGCCGGGCAGCGATCCGGGGGTCCGGGCGCCTGAGGCCGGCGTAGCCGTCTCCGATCTGGTCATAGAGGGCGGTCATGGGCAGGGGTCCGCGAGAAGGCCGCGGGTCTAGCGGCGCGAGAGCCGCCGGCAGATTTCGTCGAGTTGCTCGAGGGTCGTGTACCGGATCTGTACCTCGCCGTGTCCGTCCCGGTCGGAGATTTCCACCCGAAGGCCCAGGGCGGCGGACAGGTCCGCCTCGAGGGCGGCTGTGTCCGCATCCTTTCTACCCGTCTTCCGACGTGTCGAGGCCCCCGGGGATCCGGGCTCCTGGAGGCGGCGGACCAGGGCCTCGGTATCGCGCACCGACAAGCCCCGTTCAATCACCTGACGGGCGGTCGCCAGGACGTCCGGAGCCCCGAGCAGAGCACGGGCATGTCCAGCGGTCAGCTCTGCCTCCGCCAGCCTGAGCTGGACTTCGGCCGGCAGGGCGAGCAGCCGTACGGCATTGGCCACGTGCGGGCGGCTCTTGCCCATGGCCTCGGCCACCTCGGCCTGGGTGCGGCCATACTGTTCGATCAGCCTCTGATAGCCCGCCGCCTCCTCGATCGGGGTCAGGGACTCGCGCTGGACGTTCTCGGCGATGGCCGCCTCGAGCTGGGCGAGGTCCGTCATTTGACGGATCAGGGCGGGAATGGCGTGGAGCCCGGCCCTCTGGGAGGCCAGCCAGCGCCTCTCGCCAGCAATCAGCTCGTAGTGATCCTGCCTGGAAGGATGGGGCCGCACGAGGATTGGCTGGAGTACGCCGCTGTCCCGGATGGACTCCGCCAGACCTTCCAACTCCTCCGCGGCGAACCGGGAGCGCGGCTGGCCCTCGAACCGGTGAATCCGGTCGAGGGGGATCTCGCTGACGCTGCCGGGAGGCGGTGGTGGTGGCGGCGCCGCCTCTCCGAGAAGGGCCGAGAGACCCCGTCCAAGTCCGCGCTTTTCCGCCATCCGGGCCTCCTCAGGCCGCCTCGCGCCGGGCGCGTTCGCGCTGGACGACCTCGCGCGCCAGCCTCAGATAGGCCTGGCTGCCGGCACAGTTGATGTCATAGACCAGCACCGGCTTGCCGAAGGATGGAGCCTCGGAAACCCGGACGTTTCGGGGGATAACCGTCTGGTAAACAGTCTCACCAAAATGGCTCCTCACATCGCCGGCCACCTGTTCCGATAAGCGGTTGCGGCGGTCGAACATGGTCAGCACCACACCCTGGATTTCAAGCCGGGGGTTCAGGCTACCGCGTACCAGGTCCACAGTGCGCATCAGCTGGCTCAGGCCTTCCAGGGCGAAGAACTCACACTGCATGGGAACGAGTACCGCATCGGCCGCCGCCATGGCGTTGACGGTGAGCAGGTTGAGCGAGGGCGGGCAGTCAATCAGCACATAGGTATACCGCCCCGAAGCCCGCACCGCCTCAAGGGCGTCGCGCAGGCGGAAGGAACGGCGGGCCTCCCGTCCAAGCTCGATCTCCACGCCAGAAAGATCAGGGTCGGCGGGCGCCAGGTCCAGGCCCGGCAAGCGGGTCGGGGTGACGGCGTCGAGGAGGGGGCTGGCACCCATCAGCACATCGTAGAGGGTGATGCGGCGCTCGGCGCGCGGCACGCCCAAGCCCGTCGACGCGTTGCCCTGGGGGTCGGAGTCGATGAGGAGGACGCGCTCGCCTACGGCAGCGAGGGCGGTGCCCAGGTTGATGGCCGTTGTGGTCTTACCCACCCCGCCCTTCTGATTGGCGACGACGAGGACGCGGAGGGGACGGACGGCTTCAGCGACGGGGGGCACGACCGGAACTCCGGATACGAAGGATGCGGCCTCGATCATCGCTCAGACTGGGCAGGATATCCACCTCAAAATCCCATGATCTTGTGGCATCTTCAATTTCAGCCACAACATCTTGACCTTTGAGGAACAATGCCCCCGCCCCTCTCCGGAAGTAGGGCCGGGCGTAGCCAAGCAGCCGCACCAGGGGCGCGCAAGCCCTCGAGGTGACAATATCCACAGACAGGTCAAGCGCTTCGGCCCGGGCGTTGTGGACGGTCGCGGGCAGACCGAGCTCCTCTGTCACAGCCTCGAGGAAACGGCAGCGTTTGGCCATGCTTTCAACCAGGTGGACGTGAAAGCCCGGGCGATCCCGGTTGAGTATGGCCAGGACGGCGCCGGGAAGACCCGCTCCTGTTCCCAGGTCCGCCCAGGTCATGGCCTCAGGCGCGAGGGGGAGAAGTTGGGCCGAGTCCAGGGCATGCCGGGACCAGAAGGTGGAAAGGGTGGCAGGGCCCACCAGGTTCATCCTCTGGTTCCAGTCCTCAAGCCGGGCCCGATAGATCTCCAGATCCGCCAGGGCGCGGTCATCGGCGCCCGTCAGGGCGGCGAAAGCCTCTGGGGTCAGGGGGGTATCAGGCGGCGTGGCGGCGGGCATGGGCCAGCAGTGCGGTGAGGGCTCCGGGGGTCACACCCTCGATCCGGGCGGCCTGGCCGAGGGTCAGGGGACGGACCGAGGCCAGCTTCTCCCGGATTTCGTTGGAGAGCCCGCCCACCGCGTCGTAGTCTAGGGTGGGGGGCAGGCGAAGGGACTCGTCCCGTCGGAAGGCCTCGGCGTCCATGGCCTGGCGATCAAGATAGCCTGAGTAGGCGGCGTCGATCTCCACCTGCTCCCGGACCGCTGGGCTCCAGTCCGTGATCTCCGGCCAGATCCGCGCCAGGTCCTGAAAGCCGATGGTCGGATAGGCGAGGAGCTCCGAAAGGTTGCGCCTCTGGCCATCCGCCTTGACGGGCAGGCCTTCGCGGGCCGCCGCAGAGGGCGTAAGCACCAGTTCCGCGGCGCGGCGGCGAGCGGCCTCCAGCTCCGCGCGGCGGGCGCGCCAGAAGGTTTCACGTGAAACACCGACACATCCGAGAGCGAGGCCCCGGTCGGTAAGTCTCTGGTCCGCGTTGTCCGCCCGCAGGGTCAGACGGAACTCGGCCCGGCTCGTAAACATGCGGTAGGGCTCGGTGACGCCCCGGGTGACCAGATCATCGATCAGCACGCCGATGTAGGCTTCGTCCCGCCGGAACACCGCCGGATCCGCACCCGAGGCGGAACGGGCAGCGTTGAGACCCGCCACAAGCCCCTGGGCCGCCGCCTCCTCGTAGCCGGTTGTCCCGTTGATCTGGCCAGCCAGGTAGAGCCCCGGGAGACATTTCACCTCCAGGGCCGAATCCAGCTCCCGCGGGTCCACATAGTCATACTCGATTGCATAGCCGTGGCGGAGGACGCGGACGTCCTCAAGGCCCGGAATGGTTCGAAGGAAGAGGTCCTGTGTCTCCGGAGAGACCGAGGTGGAGATGCCATTGGGGTAGACGGTGGGATCCTCCAGGCCCTCGGGCTCCAGGAAGATCTGGTGGCTAGTCCGGTCGGCGAACCGCACCACCTTGTCCTCGATGGAAGGACAGTAACGCGGACCGCGGCCATGGATGCGCCCGCCATAGACCGCCGACTCCGAGAGGCGCTCGGCGATGATCCTGTGGGTCTCAGGGGTGGTGGCCGTGACCCCGCAGGCGACCTGTGGGTTGGTGATCCGATCGGTGAGAAAGGAGAAGGGGCTCGGGACAGGGTCCGCCGCCTGGCTATCCAGGCGGTCCCAGCCAATGGTGCGGCCATCGAGCCTGGCCGGCGTTCCGGTCTTGAGCCGCCCCATGGACAGGCCCAGGGCGTAAAGCCGGTCTGCCAGCCCGATGGCCGGCGCTTCGCCCGCGCGACCTGCCGGTATCCGCTGCTCGCCCAAATGAATGACGCCCTTGAGGAAGGTGCCGGTGGTCAGGACCACCCGCGCGGCGGGATAGACCGCGCCAGACGCGCCGGCGACGCCCGTCACGCGCCCGGCGTCAACGACCAGGTCCTCGACCGCCTCAGCAAGGATCTCCAGGCCGGGTGTGGCCGCCAGTTCGGCCTGCATGGCCTCGCGGTACAGCTTCCGGTCAATCTGCGCGCGTGGGCCCCGGACAGCAGCCCCCCGGGACCGATTGAGCAGGCGGAACTGGATCCCCGCCGCATCGGCCAGCCGGCCCATGACCCCGTCCAGGGCATCGATCTCCCGGACGAGGTGACCCTTTCCAAGGCCGCCGATCGCCGGGTTGCAGCTCATCTCCCCAAGGGTCTCGATCCGGTGGGACAGCAGGAGGGTGCGGGCGCCGAAACGCGCCGAGGCCGCCGCCGCTTCACAGCCGGCGTGGCCGCCGCCGATGACGATGACATCCCACATGCGCTCTTCCCGCTTCTGAAGGTCCCGGAAGCGGCGACGTCCTACACCAGATCGGCCGGGGTTTCACGTGAAACAGATCACTTGCCGATACAGAAGGTCGAGAAGATCCGGTCCAGGACGTCCTCGGGACCGATGCGCCCCGTGATTCGGTCCAGGGCGCGCGCGGCCAGGCGGACGTCCTCGGCAGCCAGTTCCGGGGCGTCTGAAAGGGCGCGCGCGCTCTCGAGGCGCTCAATAGCCTCAGAGAGCAGGGCCGCATGCCGCAGGCGCGTGGCCGCAGGGGGCTCCGATGCCCCAAGGGCCGCGACGACCCGCTCGGCAAGCGCGGCCTCGAGGGCCGAGACGTCTTCGGGCCGATGGGCGCTGAGCCTGTGGGCCTCCAGCCCAAGGGCGGCAGCCTCTGTGAGGGCCCGGCCTAGAGCGTCGCCCGGTGACAGATCCGCCTTGCTGACGAGGCAGAAGTCCCCGGCCCTCAGGACATCCGGCGGCGCCGCGCCAGCAGCGGCATCCCCAGCCCCGTCCACGACCCAGAGCCTGAGATCGGCCGTGGCGGCGCGCAGGCGGGCCCGCCGGACCCCCTCGACCTCAACCTCGTCCTGCGCCTCGCGAAGGCCCGCCGTGTCCGCCAGGACCACCTTGTACCCCGCCAGGCGGAGAGCAACCTCGATGATGTCCCGGGTGGTTCCCGGTGTCGGCGTGACGATCGCCGCCTCTCGCCGGGCGAGGGCGTTGAGAAGGGTGCTCTTCCCGGCGTTGGGGACGCCCAGAAGAGCAATCGAGAAGCCATCGCGGATCTGCTCCGCCCGCCGAACGCCGGCGACGGCCCCAGAGAGCGCTACGATCAGTCGGTCCAAGACTGGCCGCGCCCTACGTGCAAGATCGTCGGGAAGGTCCTCATCCGGAAAGTCGACCGCAGCCTCGAAAAAGGCAAGGGCCTCCACAAGGTCGGCGCGCCACAGGTCCCGGGCCCTGCCCAAGGCCCCGTCGAGCTGGGCAAGGGCCTGGCGCCTCTGGGCCTCTGTCTCGGCGTCAATCAGGTCCGCAACACCTTCGGCCTGGGCGAGGTCGAGCCGGCCGTTCTCGAAGGCGCGGCGGGTGAACTCGCCCGGCTCCGCAAGGCGTAGGCCAAGGGCGGCGAGGGCCTGGAGGACCGAGGCGACGACGGCGCCGCCACCGTGCAGGTGCAGCTCTGCACTATCTTCGCCCGTATAGCTCCCGGGGGCCGGAAACCAGAGTACGAGACCCTCATCGAGAACTTCGCCATTTCCAGCCCACAGCTTGCGCAGGGAAGCCTGTCGCGGCTGTGGCAAGCGCCCGGAGAGCGCGCGCACCGCCTCCAGCGTCCCGGGTCCGGACAGGCGCACCACGGCCACCGCGGCGCGTCCTGGCGCGGTCGCGGGGGCGAAGATGGTATCGGTCATCTCGGCTGGGCGGTGCCCGCGCCCAGGCCTGCCGCCTGGGTCATCAGCTTTGCGAACTGTTCCTGCGCGCCAGTCCCAAAGCTCATCCAGCTCTTCATCAGCTCGTCGGGGGACAGCATCGACATGTTGGCAGTCATCCGCGCCTGCATTTCCTCGACCATCCGCGCATTCAGCACGGTCACGTCGGGCAGGCCCAGGAAGGCCCGGGCCTCGACGGGAGAGCAGTCAATCTCAACGGTGATCTTCATGGCGGAGCCTCCGATGCCGCCGTTAGGATAGCGCGGCCTGCGGGGATCGCAAAACCGCCTTCCGCCCGGGTGACGGCGGGCTTAAGTTTCGGGGCAGGCCGTCCAGGAGAAAACCGATGGAAGTGACACATCAAATCGAGGAGGCCCGCGCACTGTCCTGCCTCCGCGCCCGTCTCGGAGAGGCCTGACCCATGCGCGCCATCCGCTTCACAGCCGCTGGTGGTCCCGATGTCCTGGACCTCGTAGAGCTCCCCGACCCCCAACCCGGCCCGGGACAGATCCTGGTCCGGCAGGTGGCCATCGGCGTCAACTACATCGATACCTACCACCGCTCCGGGCTCTATCCCCTCAGCCTGCCCTCCGGACTGGGGATGGAAGGTGCCGGCGAGGTCGTCGCCGCCGGCGCGGGCGTAGAGCGTTTCGGCCCGGGCGACCGGGTCGCCTTCGCCTCCGGCCCCATCGGCGCCTATTCCGACCTCCACCTTGTGGACGCCCGTCGGGCTGTGAGGATTCCCGAGGGCGTGGATGAACGTACGGCAGCCGCCGCCCTTCTGAAGGGCATGACGGCGGAGTTCCTGCTACTGCGCTGCCGGCCCCTGCGCGCCGGGGAACCGGTGCTCATCCATGCAGCTGCGGGTGGTGTGGGACAGATCCTGGTGCAGTGGGCCCGGGCCCTGGGCGCCGAAGTGATCGCCACCGCTGGCAGCCCCGCCAAGGCCGATCGGGTGCGGGCACTGGGCGCACATCACGTGATCCTCTACGGCGAACGGGACGTGGCCGCCGAGGTCCACCGCATCACAGGTGGCGCAGGCGTGCCCGTCGCCTACGACTCGGTCGGGGCCTCCACATTCGAGGGAACCCTGGCCAGCCTAGCGCGGCGGGGTAGTTTCGTCAGCTTCGGCAATGCCTCGGGATCGCCGCCCGCCGTTGAGCCGGCGCGGCTCATGCGGATGGGCTCCCTGTTCTTCACCCGCCCGACGCTGGGGGACTATGTCTCCACGACGGAGGAGCTGGACGCGAGCGCCGCCGCCGTCTTCAGTCGGATCCGCACCGGGGAGATCTCCATCGAGATCGGCCAGACCTTCCCCCTCAGCCAGGCCCGGACCGCCCATGAGGCCCTCGAGTCCCGCCAGACGGTGGGCTCGACCCTGCTCATCCCCTGAGTGGGAACGCGCAACCGGTGTTTCACGTGAAACGCCGGTCTGCGGTGCGTCAGGTGTTCATGGACTGGAAGAAGTCGTCGTTGTTCTTCGACTGACGCAGCTTATCGAGCAGGAACTCGATGGCGTCCTGGGCACCCATGGGCGCGAGAATCCGACGCAGGACGTGGGTCTTGGTCAACTGCCCAGGCGGCGTGATCAGCTCGTCCTTCCGGGTACCGGACTTCAGGATGTCGATGGCGGGATAGATGCGCTTGTCTGCCACCTTGCGGTCCAGAACGATTTCCGAGTTTCCGGTACCCTTGAACTCTTCAAAAATCACCTCGTCCATCCGGCTACCGGTGTCGATCAGGGCCGTTGAGATGATAGTCAGCGAGCCTCCTTCCTCGATGTTCCGCGCCGCGCCGAAGAAGCGCTTGGGCCGCTGGAGGGCGTTGGCGTCCACACCGCCCGTCAGCACCTTGCCCGAGGATGGCACCGTGGTGTTGTAGGCCCGGCCGAGGCGGGTGATGTTGTCGAGCAGTATGACCACATCCCGCTTGTGCTCGACGAGGCGCTTGGCCTTCTCGATCACCATCTCGGCCACCTGGACGTGCCGCTGGGCGGGCTCGTCGAAGGTTGAGGCAATGACCTCGCCCTTCACCGTGCGCTGCATGTCGGTGACTTCCTCGGGGCGCTCGTCCACCAGTAGGACGATGAGGTAGCATTCCGGGTGGTTGGCCGCGATCGCCTTGGCGATGTTCTGCATCATGATCGTCTTGCCGACCCGGGGCGGGGCGACGATGAGGCAGCGCTGGCCCTTGCCCAGGGGGGCGACGATGTCGATGACCCGGCCTGAACGGTCCTTCAGCGTCGGGTCCTCCATCTCCATCCTCAGCCGCTCCTGCGGGTAGAGGGGGGTCAGGTTGTCGAACAGGACCTTGTGACGGACGTTCTCCGGGGGCTCGAAGTTGATCTGGTCCACCTTGACCAGGGCGAAATAGCGCTCACCCTCCCGAGGGGCTCGCACGCCCCCGTCGACCGTGTCGCCGGTGCGAAGGCCGAACTTCCGGATCTGGGAGGGGCTGACATAGATGTCGTCGGGGCCGGGAAGATAGTTGGCCTCCGGGGACCGCAGGAAGCCGAAGCCATCGGGCAGGACCTCCATGGTGCCGGAGCCTGAGATTTCAACGCCCTCCTCGGCCAGAACCTTGAGGATGGCGAACATCATGTCCTGCTTGCGCATGGAGTTCGCGTTCTCGATCTCCAACGTCTCGGCAAAGGACAGCAGGTCCGCGGGGGATTTATCCTTCAGCTCCTGAAGCGACATGCGCGTCAGGCCCATGGCGGCGATGGCCTGTGCGGCCTGGGTGGGTTCATCGTCCTCGGCGGAGCCGGGGTCCGCGTCAAGCGAGGCGTCCTCGATGGCTTCAACCAGGTCGGCGGGGTCGGTGGAAAGGGTGTCTTCAGACATGATGCGCAGTCCTGACGGCGCCAGGCGTCTCCGCCGGCAACAGGGGATCCTAAGCGGTATCGCCCAGGTCCGTTCCAATGTTTTCGTTCCGGCAGCTCTCGCCAATCCCTGGGATGGCGCGTGAGACCGGCAAGAGGCGGGGACACCCGGCCCCGGTCGGGGCGGAGGGAGACGGGTCAGCCGAACCACAGCAGGGGCGTCGGGTCAAGCCTGGTGGCCGGCCCGCCGGGTATTTGAAAGGTATTCTGCCGCGCGACGGGCTCTAGCGACCGAATTCCAGGGTAACTGCCAGCACCATGACAATGGCGGCCAGGAAGGGAAGTTCGTTCGTAGCCCGCCAGAACCGGTTCGACCGGGTGTTGGTTCCGGCGACGAAGCGCTTTTGCGCGGCGCCCAGGAAGTGATGCCAGCCGATCAGGAAGACGACCCCGGCCAGCTTCACCAGCATCCAGCCCTCGAGCAGGGAGCCCCACCCGCCCAACCTCTGTGTGGCGTTCACCCAGATGAGTCCCAAGCCTAGCAGCAGGGAGGCGATCATCGCTGGCCCCATGATGATCCTGTAGAGCTTGAGCTCCATGGTTTGGAAGGTCAGGTCCATCTCCGACCCCGGCGTCGCGTTCGTGTGATAGGCGAAGAGCCGCGGCAGGTACAACAGACCGGCCATCCAGGCGATAACCGCAAGGATGTGGAGCCCGCGAAGCAGGTCGTAGAGGTTCATCGACGGCGCTTCTTTCCCGTCTGTCCGACCGGGCACCGCTTGCAGGACGGCGGGCAGGTCCAACCTCCGTCCGGCGCGGGACCCGAACTGCGGCCGAGAGCCCTGTCCACGGCGCCGCCAAGTGCGCCTATGAAGTCCACGTCGACACTCGGTGTCGCGGCCCGGATCCAGACCGGACAGCCGGCCTCGTGGGCCAGCTCGGCATACTCATGGTCCAACTCGACCAGGGTCTCCACATGCTCGGAGACAAAGGCGATCGGCGAAACGATCACACCCCGGCCTTCTGCGCCCGCCCTGCGGATCTCGTCGTCCGTGGGCGGGCCGATCCATTTCAAGGGCCCGACCCGGCTCTGGTAGCTGATTCGCCAGTCCGGCAGCTCTGGAAGCCGCGCAGCGACCGCTGCCGCCGTCGCCTCGATCTGGACCTGGTAGGGGTCACCGCCCGCCACGATCGTCTCCGGCAGCCCATGGGCGGAGAACAGGAGCCGCAGGCCTTCCGGCCGGCCTCCCGCCTCCCAGGCGGACCGAATGGCCCGGGCGTGGGCCTCGACCAGGCCCTCGACGGTGGGATAGCAGCAGACCGTGCGTGTCCGGCCCGGCCCACGGTAGGCGCGCTCCCAGTCGGACAGGGACGATTCCGACGTGGTACTCGAGTACTGCGGATACAGGGGGAGGAGCACGATTTCGTCTGGGTTCCAGGCCGCAACAGCCTGCGCGGTCTCGGCGGCGAACGGCTTCCAGTAGCGCATGGCGATGAAGACCCGACTCTCCCTGCCGGGTTCGCTCCGGTTCAGTTCCGCTTCCAGGGCCTCGGCCTGCCGGCGGGTCTCCGGAAGGAGTGGAGAGCCCCCACCCATGATGGCATAGTTGGCCCGGGCACCCTTGGCGCGCGTGGCGGAGATGAAAGCGGCCAGGGGATAACGGATAGGTGCCGGAGCGCCGATGATCGCCTTGTCCCGGAACAGGTTGAACAGGAAAGGCCGAACGGCGTCCGGACCGTCCGGGCCCCCGAGGTTGAAGAGGACGACGGCGAGGCGGCTCATTTCCCGGTGATCCTTCGGACAGCACGTTCGATGTTGGTGACGGGGGTATCTGGCAGGACGCCATGCCCGAGATTGAAGATGTAGGGACCCGGCGACCAGGCCTCGATAAGGGTATCGATCCGGGCGTCCATGGCATCACCGCCAACGCGCAGAAGAAGATTGTCGAGGGCGCCTTGGATGGTCTTGCCCCCCGCCTGAAGTCTCTGTCCCTGGGCGAGACTGGCTTGGGTATCCAGCCCGACCGCCTGGACCGGAACGGATTCGGCGTAGCGGTCTACCAGCACCCCAGCCCCCTTGGGGAAGCCAATAAAGGGGATGTCGACGCCCGCGGCGCGGACCCGGCGGATGATGTCCTGGTGGGGCCGGATAACAACCCTTTCGAAAACATCCTCGGCCAGACCTTCGGCCCAGCTTTCAAAGAGCTTGAGGACTTGTGCACCGCTTCTGGCCTGCATGACCAGGTACCTGGCAGTGGCATCACTGAGGATCGCCAGGATCTGGTCCAGGGCTTCGGGCTGGGCGTAGGCGAAGCTGCGGGCCCCCGACCGGTCCGATCCCCGTCCCTCAATCATGTAGGTGGCGACCGTCCAGGGTGCTCCGGCGAACCCGATCAGGGCCCGATCGGGTTCCAGCTCAGCCCGCACCCGGGCCAGGGTCTCGCCGATTGAAGCCAATCGCCCCGTCGAGGCCTCAATCTCACCCGCAAGGGCGGCAATCTCCGGCAAGGCCCCAAGGCGCGGGCCTTCCCCGGCCTCGAACCAGACCTCCTGGCCCAGGGCCTGGGGGATCAGAAGGATATCCGCGAAAACAATGGCTGCGTCGAAGGGGAACCGCCGCATGGGCTGAAGGGTCGCTTCGGCGGCCATCTCCGGGTTGTAGCAGAAGGCGAGGAAGTCCTTAGCCCGGGTCCGGAGCTCCCGGTACTCGGGAAGCGACCGTCCAGCCTGCCGCATGAACCAGACGGGAGGCCGTGCAAAGGCTTCCCCGTCCAGGGTTCGCAGGAGCTTGGGAGTCGAGGCGTCAGA
>CAMCIK010000010.1 GCA_945874825.1 Phenylobacterium deserti
GGAACTGTTCTTGAGTGCTTTTAACATCCCGATGCATCTTCGGTGGTTTACCCAAGAGTACTTCCATCGGCATATCAATGGGGTATTGTTGATCTGGTGCCCCGCTCCAGGGTGAAGCTGACGTCCTCCACCCCATTGCCGTTCCCGCCATGCCGACAGGTGAGGCCGCGGACCTCCAGGGTCCGGAGAGGGTCGTGGCGGCCGGTCGGCTCGGGCCCTTGGGGCGTCGCCTCGGTGATCCGTCCGCGGGGGGCGTCGCCGAGAAGGGTCTCGATCCGCATCAGGGCGACATCGGCGGTGCGCTTGCGCGCTAGCAGCCGGCCCAGCCAGCGGGGTGCCGAGGTCGCGGCGCCGACATAGGCGGCGAAGAGGGTGAAGTCGCCCACCGAGAACTCACCCGCCTTCATGGCACCGGCCGCCAGCAGCAGGATCATGCCAAGCGCCAGGCTGGAGGTTCCGGCGCCGAAGGTATCCAGCAGGGTGACGTAGATCCGGTGCCGCACGGCCGTCGTCCGGCGGGTCTCGTTGAGGTCCGAAAGGCGCCCCAGGACTCGGTCCTCGGCACCCGCCACGCGAACCGCCTGGACGGCGGTGAAGGTCTCGCCGACGAAGGACGTGACCCTTGCCTCGGCCTCCCGGGCCACGCGGGAATAACGGTGGATGCCGGCGGTGATCTTCTGGGTGATAAAGACCATCAGGATCATCGGCAGGATGATGGCCAGGGTCACCGGCATGTTGATCCGCCACATGATGATGAGGGCCAGGACCGCGAAGACCGCCTGGCCGAAGGTCTCGGCCCAGCCCTCCATGAAGGCCATGACCTCGGCCACGTCATCCCGGAACCGGCTCAGGGCCTCGCCCGAGGTGCCGGGGGAAACCCGGGGTCCGCGGGCGAACATGACCCAGCCCATCATGTTGCTGCGGATCATCAGCCGCGAGGCTGAGGTGAAGGTCACGAAGGCCCAGGGCGTGAAGTAGGAGATGAACAGGGGCGACAGCTGGGCGGCGAACCAGAACCCCACCAGGGTCCAGACATTGAACCCCGCCTGAGCGTGGCCGGACAGGTTGTCGAAGATATCCCTCTGGACGATGCCGGATAGCAGGGGCAATGCGTAGAATGCGGCGTAGAGCGCCATGCTGACGCTGAAGAGCCAGGGGCGCGCAGAGGCGATCCGCACGGCCTGCCGGAAGGCGGTCTGGTCTGGTGCCGGCAAGGGTGGCGGGAGGTTCCCGGTCTCGGGATCCGTCCGGGTGCGGTCAACCTCGCTCACCCCATCACCTCCGCAAGGCCGGTGCGCAGCAGGCGCGCGTAGGCGGACTTCGGGTCCGCCTCCAGCTCTGTCCGAAGGCCGGTTTCCACCAGACGGCCCTGGTCGAGGATGGCGATCCGGTCGGCCCTCTGCACAGTGGAGAGCTTGTGGGCGATGATGATGGCGGTGCGCCGGCGACCCGAGCCGTCCGCGCCCAGAAGCTGGTCCAGGGCGCGCTCGATCATCTGGTCCGTTGCCGGATCAAGGCGCGATGAGGCCTCGTCCAGTACCACCAGGCCGGGGTCCTTCAGGAAGACCCTGGCGAAGGCCAGCAGCTGGGCTTCGCCGGCCGACAGGCCGCCGCCGGCTCGCAGCACCGTACCCAGGCCGTCGGCCTGCCGGGAGAGCCAGTCTCCCAGGCCCAGGTCCGTCAGCACCTCGATGATACGGGCGTCCTCAATGGAGGGGTCAAAGAGGGTGGCGTTGTCCCGAATGCTGGCGTCGAAGAGCTGGACCTCCTGGGTGACCAGGCCGATCCGTCCGCGGAGTTCGGCCAGCCGGGCCTGGCGGATGTCCACGCCGTCCAGGGTGATGGCCCCGCCCTGCGGGTCATACAGCCGGAAGAGCAGGCGGGTCAGGGTGGTCTTGCCGCTCCCGGTCCGGCCCAGGAGGCCGATGACCTCGCCGGCCGGGACCCGCAGGTCGAGGTTCCGGATGACCGGTGTATCGGCCCGGTAGGCGAAGGTCAGGTCCTCGAATCCCACCACGGGCGCCCGGGTGCGCAGGCCCTCCCAACCCACCCCCGGGCCGTCGGTCAGGGCGGGCTGGATGGCGCGCAGGTCGCCGATCCGCTTCAGGCTCGCTGAAGCTTGCTGGAACTGCTGCAGCTGCTGGCCGATCAGCATGATCGGCAGGGACATCATGCCAGCGTACTGCATGAACATGAAGACCGTGCCGATGGTCGCCTCGCCGCGCTGGAACAACCAGACGCCGAGGGCCAGGGCGAGACCAAAGCCGATGGAGAAGAGGGCGCTGGCCGTCAGGAAGATCCAGTGGCCGCGGCGGGCGGCGTCGACATTGGCGACCAGCAGCTCGGCATTGACCTCACCCATGCGCCGCATGACGTGGGGCCCGCCGCCATTGGCCCGCACGTCGTCCAGGCCTGCCAGCCGCTCTTCCAGGAAGCCCGAGAAGGCTGACCAGGCCTCCCGCAGGCGCTCCCAGCGCCCGCCCGCGATGCGGCGTATGGCGTGCAGGACCAGGCCCGCCACGACGGCGAAGCCCGTCAGCAGGGCCCCGATCCGCCAGTCCTGCAGGTAGAGGACGACCAGGATCCCGGCCAGCAGTAGGGCCCCGCCGATGATCTGCAGGATGAACTGGGAGAAGAAGGCTGCCAGGGCGGCCACGTCCCCGTCCACCCGCTCGATCAGTTCGCCCGGCGACTTGGCGGTATGGAAGGCCATGTCCAGGCGCAGGGCGTGCTCGGCCAGGTCTTGGCGCATGCGGTTGGTCGCCGACCAGCCCAGCTGTTCGCTGAAATAGGTGGAGCCGATCTGCAGGGCCTGGGCCAGCAGGGTGACGACGATGAACAGGCCGGCCAGCATCCACAGACGCTCAAGGGACGCGTCCGCGCCGCCTTGGGTGGCCGTGTCGATGAAGGCGCGGATGATCAGGGGCGAGGCCAACTGGACCGCCGTGCCAACCACCAGGAAGACGGCGAGGGCCGAGAGTCGGCGCCCCTCTGGCCGCAGGTAGACGGCGAGCACGGCCGCGCCGTCCGCCAGCTTGCCCGCCTCACGCCCCACCTGAACGCCCTCTCCGACTGGAACCCGACGGTGTCAACGCCCCGTGAACCTCGCCGGGCGCTTCTCGAGGAAGTGGGCGACGCCCTCCTTGAAGTCGTCGGACTTCAGGCTGAGGACCATGTCGGCGTTGGCATCGACGATCGCCTCGGAGAGGGACTGGAAGGGGCTGTTCCAGAGCTCGCGCTTCATGACCGCGAGGGATCGGGGCGAGACCTCGGTGGCCAGCATGCGGGCGTAGGCGGCGACGTCGTCCCGGAAGCTGGCGGCCGGGAAGACCCGGTTGACCAGTCCGATTCTAAGGGCCTCGGCGGCATCGACCCGGCGGGCCGAGTAGAGCAGGTCGGCGGCGTTGGCCATGCCGACGATCCGCGGCAGGAGCCAGGAGATCCCGTGCTCGGCGATCAGGCCCCGGCGGGAGAAGGCGGTGGTGAAGACCGCCGTGTCCGAGGCGAAGCGGATATCGGTGTAGAGGGCCATCACCATGCCCAGGCCCGCGCAGGCACCGTTGATGGCCCCCAGGACCGGCTTCGGCACGGCTGGGAAGTAGGGATACTGAAGCCGGAAGTCCGGGCGTGAGGCGGGATCAAAGGCGTCAGGCGGGCCGCCGCCGGTTCCCCCTGCGGCCATCGCCCCCTGAAGGACGTCCATGTCCGCCCCGGCGCAGAAGCCGCGGCCAGCGCCGGTCAGGACGATGATCCTCACATCGGGATCGTCCGCCGCCGCCCGCATGGCGAGGCGCAGTTCGTCCTCCATGACCCCGCGCCAGGCGTTCAGCCGGTCGGGCCGGTTGAGGGTGACCGTCGCCACCCCCGCCTCTACCTCGTAGAGGATGTCCTCATAGGCCATGTGGGCCAGTCCGGGGCCCGGGGGCCTCGCTCCCTCAGGCGTCCTTGCGGCGGTAGATCGAGCGCTTGGGCTGGGCCGTCACGCGGTGGATCATGGGCTCGAAGGCCGACAGGGGCATGGACTCATAGGCCGGGTCGAAGCTGTTCTGGTCGTAGAGATGGCAGAACTGGGCCGTGTACTCGAAACTGGGATGGCCCCGGAACTCGTCGCGCATGTCGCGGTCCAGACCCAGGTGATGGAAGAAGTAGTAGCCCTGGAAGATCCCGTGCTTGTCCATCATCCAGTAGTTCTGCTCGGAGATGTAGGGCTTCAGGATCATGGCCCCGAGCTCGGCGTGGTTGGACGGCGCCAGGATGTCGCCCACGTCGTGCAGCAGGGCGCAGACCACGTATTCCTCGTCCCGGCCGTCGCGGTGGGCGCGGCTGGCGGTCTGCAGGGAGTGCTCCAGGCGGGTAACGGCGAAGCCGCCGCTGTCCTCGGCCAGCATGTTCAGGTGGGCGATCAGCCGGTTGGGGAACTCGCGGTGGAAGGGCGCGCCGGCCCTGCCGATGGCGGCCCAGTCCTCGGCGGTGCTCTCGGTCATGGCGTGGAACTGCGCCTTCATCTGAATTTCACCGTCCGCCATGTCGGCCTCCCTGTCCTGGCCGCCGGAGCCTTGTCCGGCTTTTTTGATGAGCAGGCATGGTGAGCCCGCCCCGGGAAGGTGTCAACGCGGCGAAGGCCTTGCCGCCCGGCGCAGGGCGGTGGTCCGAAAACAGAAACGCCGCCCCCCGTTTCCGGGGAGCGGCGCGCCTGAAGCCTCGGTGGAGGCGATCAGAACTTCTTGCGGACGCCGACCTTGAAGGTCCGGCCCAGCGGGTTGCCGATGAACGGGTCGTAGCTCATCTCGATCCGGGCCTCCGCCGGCTCGGTGTCGAGGAGGTTGAACACCGTGGCCGTCAGGGTCAGGTCGTTGGGCAGCTGCAGCCGGTAGGTCAGGTCGTGGCTGATGAAGGCGTCCTGCTCCAGGCCGAAGGTGATCAGCTTACAGTTGATCGCCGTACCTGCCGTCGCGTTGGCCACGTTGCAGTTCGTGGACGCCCCGGTCTGGACCGTGGTCGGGCCGCGGTTGTCGGTGGCACCATCCACATAGTTCATCGTCCAGCGGACATTGTGAATGTCGAGGTTGTAGTCGGCGTAGAACTGGCCGCGCCACTGCGGGATGGTCCCGGGCAGGCGGTCATAGTTCGTGAAGCCAACCGCGTCGTAGGCACCCGAGACGGTGACGCCTGCAAACTTGAACGCCTCCTGCTCGAAGTTGAGCACGTAGCTGACATTGCCGCCGACATGCACTTCGCCGCCGAAGACGTCGTCGAAGCGGTAGTCGACGTCAGCGTCAATGCCGGTGGTCTTGATGCCCGGGCCATTGGTGGTGTCGGACCGGACGCGGGCGATGTCGTTGCCAACCGTCACGCCCTGGGTACAGGCGTTGTTGTTGTTGAAGGTGATCAGATAGCGGACGCCACTGGCGCAGTTCACCGTCTGGCTGCCGTTCCCGACCCCGGCCACGGCCGTGGCGACCACGTTGGCCGGAACGGTCGTGATCTGGTCCTGCAGGTCATAGGACCAGTAGTCCAGGGTGGCGGTCAGGGCGTCGGTCTGGAAGATCGCGCCAACCGAATAGGTGGTCGCCGTCTCGGGGCCGATGCCGGGGTTCCCGAAGAAGTCCACCGACTTGAAGTTGTTGCCGGCGGCAGAGATGCCCGACAGGCCGGTGGTGCCGGTGGGCGCCACGTTGGCCGAGGTCGGACCCCGGAAGGAGGTGCCGTAAGAGCCGCGTAGGGCCAGCCATTCCATGGCCTGCCACTTCACCCGGATCTGCGGATTGGTGGTGGACCCCGTCTGGCCGCCGTAGTCCTCGTAGCGGAGGGCCAGCTGGGCGTTCAGGCTATCGGTGATCGGCAGGTTGAGTTCCCCGAACACCGCGTAGACGCTCTGCTCGAGGCGCAGGTTCTTGTTCTGGCCCAGGAAGATGTAGGGGCCAGTCCGGAAGGCGCAGGTCGAGGTGCCTTCCACCGGGCAGGGCGTGATGTCCGCGTTGTAATACGGGCTGTCGATCTGCTGGAGGAAGGTGACCTTCCGGTACTGGGCGCCGGCGGCCCAGCCGATGTCACCGCCCGGCAGGGCCAGGACCGGCAGCTGGCCGTTCAGGACCGCGTCAAAGACGAAGGTGTCCTGCTGGGCCCGGTACTTCTGCCGGTCGAACAGCCAGGCCACCAGGGACTTGCTGTTGGCGTTGGTCGACACAAAGCCGGGGTTGGTCAGGCCAAGGGCCGGGTTACCGGCATAGGCGTTGGAGAAGGGGTTGAAGTACTGGCAGCCATTGGCGCCTGGGGTGGTGCCCGTGCAGCCCGGTCCGCCCAGGCCGTTCAGGGACCGCTGCAGCCGGTCGATCAGGATGTCCGTCGTCTGCTGGTCCTGGAGCTCGCGGATGTAGGTGGCACCGAGCTGGTAACCGATGTCGTAGAAACCGGTGTCGCCCGACAGGTCTGCGGCGATCCGGACTTCCTCGTACTTGCGGCTGCCGCTCTGGCCGCCGCGGCCGCCCGTGGTCGGGTTGCCGCCAGCACCGAGGGGACGCCACAGGGTGGCCAGGGCGCTCTGTGCCGTCCCGATCAGGGCACCGTTGCCGGTCTGGGTCAGGAAGGTGTTGAAGCCGGGGTTGGAGGCCGCAACGCTGTAGACATTGACCGAACCCGGGCCGTTGGGGCCGGAGGTCGGCGGATAGCCCGGCGAGAACCGATAGTCTGGCTGCGAGGTCTGGGTGTAGAGGGCCTCGACATGGAACTTGGAGGAGTCGCCGACGTCGGCATTGAACTCACTGTAGAGTTGGTACTGGTCCTGCTCCTCGACGATGTTGTCGAAGGGGATGTAGGTGAAATAGCAGGTCGGGGTTGCGCCGCTGAAGCCAGCGAAGCCGCCGACGGCGGTGCAGTTGGCGTCAACCGCAAAGCCGATGGTCGAGCCGCCGCCATTGGCCCCGGAGCGGATGGTATAGGCACCCGGCTGTCCCAGGACCGACCAGCCCGAGGGGTTGGTGGTATAGGGTGCCGTCACCCAGTCGCGCTCGACGTTGGCGAGCTGGCCGCGGTGCTTGTAGGCGGCGCTGATCATCAGGTTGGAAGTGTCGCCCACCCAGCCGTAGAGAATGTTGGCGTTGTAGTCGCCGCCGTCCGAGCCCGGCACATAGCGGTAGTCACCGCCGACCTCGAAGCCGCTGAAGTTCTTGCGGGTGATGAAGTTGGCCACGCCGCCGATGGCGTCCGAGCCGTAGGTCGCCGCAGCGCCGTCCTTCAGCACCTCGACCCGGCCGATGGCCGATTCCGGCAGGAGGTTGGTGTCGGCCTGGTAGCCGGCGAAACGCTTGCCGTTCAGGAGCACCAGGGTCCGCTGGGCGCCGAGGCCACGGATGTTGATGGTGCCGCCGCCGTTGCGGCCCTGGGAAGCGGTGGAGAACTGGTTGGAGTCACCCAGGACCGGGCCCGAAATCGGCAGGCTCTTGATGATGTCGAGGATGGAGGGCGAGCCGCGCTTTTCCAGGTCTTCCTGGTTCAGCACCGCGACGGGGATGGCGGTATCCTTGGGCGTACCCTGGATGAAGGAGCCGGTGACGACCACTTCCTCGACCGTGTTGGACTTGGCCTCCTGGGCCTGGGCGGCACCTGCCACCATGAGGCCGGCCGCGACCGCGATCGCTGACGCGCCATACAGATAATGACCCTTCATAATACGTTTCCTCTCCCTGCGCCTTCGGCCTGATTGCCCGTTATCGGCACCATTACGGCCACATTGCCCCGTCTTCAGGAATCCCGCTATTACATTTTTATCACATTTCGAGACGACGGTGCCGCTTTCGTCCAAACTAGAGCGGTTCTAGGTACCCAGGACTCAAAACCCCGCCGAATTACAATCATTTCCTGGCTCTCCGAGCCTTCCCAAGCTTCAGGTCCATAGGGAGGAAACCCTGGGGACAAACCAGAGGGCGTCCACGGCTCCCGGCCAGCCGGCCAGCCGGCGGGCCTGCGGACCCTGCAGGCTGCTGGCCGATTTCTGCATCGGGTGGGCCCTGCAGTCCGGATTGTCCGCCCGGTCCCGATCCGGTACGGCTTCCGCCACGCACCAACATCCCCCTTCCGGAAGGTCAGCGGGGACTCATTTGACCCGGGGGTATCCGCCCTGGGCGCATTCCAGGGAGAGAGACATGACCATGGGCTTCGACGACATCTTTTCCATCCGGGGCAAGGTCGCCCTGGTCACCGGCGGCTCGCGCGGCATCGGCGAGATGATCGCCGCGGGCTTCCTGGCGGCGGGCGCCAAGGTCTACATCTCCTCGCGCAAGGCCGATGTCTGCGACGCCACCGCCGAGCGCCTCTCGAAGACCTACGGCGGGACCTGCATCTCCCTGCCGGCCGACCTGTCGCAGATGAGCGGCATCGAGTCCCTCGCCGCCCGCCTGGCGGAGAAGGAGGACAAGCTCGACATCCTGGTGAACAATGCCGGCGCCGCCTGGGGCGCGCCCATCGAGTCCTTCCCCGAGGTGGGCTGGGACAAGGTGATGGACACCAACGTCAAGGGCGTCTTCTTCCTGACCCAGAAGCTCCTGCCCCTGCTGCGCAAGGCGGCGGCCGAGGGGGCCCCGGCGCGGGTGATCAACATCGGGTCCATCGACGGCCTGAAGTCGGCGGCCTTCGACACCTTCTCCTACGGCGCCTCCAAGGCCGCCGTGCACCACCTGACCCGCTTCCTGGCCTCGCACCTGACCAAGGAGCGGATCCTTTGCAACGCCATTGCGCCCGGCCCCTATCCGACCTGGATGCTGTCCACCGGGGTGGGCTTTGGCGGCGAGACCGAGAACGCCGACTGGGACCGGGTCGGCCGGGGCAACCCGTCGGGCCGGGTCGGGACCCCCGAAGACATTGCGGGCCTGGCCATCTTCCTGTCCTCGAGGGCCGGGGAGTTCGTGGTCGGCCAGGTCATCGCCAGCGACGGCGGGGCGGTGGGCACGTCGTGAGGCCAGCGCCAACCGTCGGCCGGCCGGAAGGCCAGCTCAGCGGCCGATGAAGACTGGCTCGCGCTTTTCCACGAAGGCGCGGGCCGCTTCCTTGTGGTCGGTCGTCTGCCCGCAGTGGACGTGGTGGGTGGCTTCCAGGTCCAGGCAGTCGTCCACCTCTCCGGACATGGCCCGGTTGAGGTTCTCCTTCATGTAGCGGTAGGCCACGGTGGGCCCGCCGGCCAGGCGCAGGGCGATCTCCCGGGTCCTGGCTGCCAGGTCCTCTGGTGCCGCGACCCAGTTGGCCAGGCCCAGGCGTAGGGCCTCCTCGGCGCTGACCCGCTCTGACAGGTAGTAGAGCTCGCGCGCCTTGGCTGAGCCCACCAGCTGTGTCAGGAAATAGGTGCCGCCATAGTCGCCCGAGAAGCCGACCCGGGCGAAGGCCGTGGTCAGGATGGCGCTGGTGGCCATGATCCGCATGTCGCAGGCCAGGGCCAGGGACAGGCCCGCCCCGGCGGCCGGGCCGGGCAGGGCGGCCAGGGTGGGCTTGGGCATCTTGAACAGCCGCCCTGCCGTGGCCCTCTGGTTCACCCTCTGGCGGTGAATGGCCCCGTCGATGGAGCCGTCGCCGCCGCCCTGGTTGGACTCGTCCATGCCCTTGACGTCGCCGCCGGCGCAGAAGCCCTTGCCGGCGCCGGTCAGCACAATGACCTTCACCTCTGCGTCCAGTTCGGCCTTGGCCAGCTGGTCGGCCAGGGCCGCCGTCATGGCCCCGCTCATGGCGTTACGGGCCTCGGGGCGGTTGAGGGTGAGGGTCAGGACGCCGGCGTCGAGGTCGGCGAGCAGGTCCTGGGTTCCGGTGTCGATGGCGGCCATGGGAAATCCTCTCGGTGAAGTCTTGGGGTCGGGCGGCGGTCCGCACGCGACTGTTGTTACAGATACCTTGCGTTCAGTTTCAGGCCCGCAGCGGGCCGGCGTCAACGACCTATCGTCCCCAGACTGACGGAACCGTCATGCTTGACCCCCGCCGGAGGCGATGAGACGGTTCATACCGCAGTATCAAAACAGACTTACGCGGGGGCAGCGCCTGCGACAGGGAGACCAGACATGGGCGACGTGGCCAGCGGCGGAAAGGTGCTCACGCGGGACGAGGCACCCTTCGATCCCGATGCCCTGCGCGACCGCTACCGCGCCGAGCGCGACAAGCGCGTCCGGGCGGACGGAAATGAGCAGTATCTCCAGATCGCTGGCCGGTTCGCTGACTTCGGCGACGATCCCTATATCGAGGCCCCCATCCAGCGCGCGCCCCTGACCGACGAGGTCGAGGTGGTGGTGATCGGCGGTGGCTTTGGCGGCCTTTTGGCCGGTGCCCGGCTGCGCGAGGCCGGGGTCAAGTCCCTGCGCATGATCGAGGCCGCCGGTGACTTCGGCGGCACCTGGTACTGGAACCGCTATCCGGGTGCCGCCTGCGACATCGAGAGCCTGGTCTACCTGCCCCTCCTGGAGGAGACCGGCTTTATCCCCGAGATGCGTTACACCAAGGCGCCGGAGATCTACGAGCACTCGAAGCGGATCGCCCGGCACTACAACCTCTACGAGGACGCCTGCTTCCAGACCTCGGTCAAGGACCTGTCCTGGGATGAGGCGGCCCAGCGCTGGATCATCTCGACCAACCATGGCGACGCCATGCGGGCGCGGTTCGTGGTGATGTCCAACGGCCCCCTGAACAAGCCCAAGCTGCCCGGCATCCCCGGCATCGAGAGCTTCAAGGGCCACGCCTTCCACACCAGCCGCTGGGACTACGAGTACACTGGCGGCTCGGTCCTGGGCGGCCTCAACCGGATCGGCGACAAGCGGATCGGCATCATCGGCACCGGCGCCACCGCCGTGCAGTGCGTGCCCCACCTGGCCGAGGGCGCGGGCCAGCTCTACGTCTTCCAGCGCACCCCCTCGGCGGTGAACGTGCGCAATGACCAGGCCATCGACGCCGACTGGGTCCGCTCCCTGCCCCCCGGCTGGCAGAACCATCGGATGGACAATTTCAACCTCCTTGTCAGCGGCGGCTATGCCGAAGAGGACCTGGTCAACGATGGCTGGACCGAGGCCTTCCGCGAGCTGATCTTCATCGCCCGTAAGGAGGGCGCGGCAGGCTTGTCGCCGGCCAAGCTGGCCGAGCTGATGGAGATCGCCGACTTCGCCACCATGGAGCGCATCCGCGCCCGGGCGGAGGCGGTGGTCAAGGACCCGGCCACGGCCGAGGCCCTGAAGCCCTGGTACCGCCAGTTCTGCAAGCGCCCGTGCTTCCACGACGAGTACCTGCAGGCCTTCAACCGGCCGGGCGTCAAGCTCGTGGATACCGACGGAAAGGGCGTGGAGCGGATCACCGAGAACGCCGTGGTGGTCAATGGCGTCGAATACGAGATCGACTGCCTGATCTTTTCCACGGGCTTCGAGGTCGGAACCAGCTTCAGCCGGCGCTATGGCTACGACATCCACGGACGCGAGGGCCAGCCCCTCAGCCAGGCCTGGGCAAACGGCGTGCGCAGCCTGCACGGCCTGATGGTGCGGAGCTTCCCGAACCTGTTCTTCCTGGGGTCCACCCAGGGCGGATTCACCGCCAACTATCCGCACAACCTGCGCGAGCAGGCGGCGCATGTGGCCTACATCATCGACCAGGTGAAGGCCCGGCAGGGCCGGGCCGCGGAACCCTCCGAGGCGGCCGAGGCCGACTGGGTGGCGACCATCATCGACAAGGCCCGCAACAACCAAGCCTATCTCGAGGCCTGCACCCCCGGCTACTACAACAACGAGGGCAAGCCCTACCTAGCCAACGCCCGGAACACCACCTACGGCGGCGGACCCATCGAGTACTTCCGCCTCCTCGCCGACTGGCGCGCCTCGGGCGACCTGTCCGGCCTCGAGGTCACCTGAATCGGGCATGGGCCAGCTTTCCCTCGAGATCCGGGACGGGATCGCCGTCATCACCTTCAGCAATCCGCCGCTGCAGGTGATGACGCCCGCCACCCTGAACGAACTCAACCGGATGCTGCCAGACCTGAGGTCCGACGGCGTCCGCGCCATCGTCTTCACCGGGTCGGACGCCACCTACTTCATCCGCCACTTCTCCGTGGAGGAGCTGGACGAGAACACCCGGGGCGGCGGCGGCGGCTGGGACCGGCCCATGGCCGAGATCCTCTACGAGTTGGAGCACCTGCCCAAGCCCTTCATCTGCGCGCTCAACGGCTCGGCGGCGGGGGGCGGGCTGGAGTTCGCCCTGGCGGCGGACATCCGGGTGGCCAAGGATGGTCCCTTCCGCTTCGGCCTGCCGGAGGTGTCGGTGGGCATCCTGCCCGGCGGCGGCGGCACCCAGAGGCTGACCGCCATTGTCGGCCGGGGCCGGGCCCTGGAGATGATGCTGCGGCCCCGCCTGGTCTCGGCCCAGGAGATGCTGCAGTTGGGCGTCTTCCAGGAGGTGGTTCCGGCAGACAGCGCCGAGACCGCCCTGGACCGGGCCCTGGGCATCGCCCGGGAGATCGCTGGCCGGCCGGCCCGGGCCGTGGCCCACATCAAACGCCTGGTCCGTGAGGCGGTCTCGCCCGTCACCATGGACATGCTCAAGCTGGAGGGCCGGCTCTTCGCCGACCTCATGACCGAGCCCGAGACCCAGGCCCTCCTCAAGGGTGTGGCCAACCAGCACCGGGCCGAGCGCGGCGGCTGAATTTCAACAGGCTCTGGCGGAACCCGGGCTTCAGGGAGGAATGCGATGAAGGACTTCAGCGGCAAGATCGCGGTGGTGACCGGCGGCGGCAGCGGCATCGGCAGGGCCCTCGTCCAGGCCCTGACCGCCGAGGGCTGCAGCGTGGCCATGTGCGACATCCGCGAGGCCGACATGCTTGAGACGGTCCGCATCGCTGAGAAGACCGCCGTCCAGGGGGTCAGGATCACCACCTTCGTGGCCGACGTGGCGCAGGAAAAGGAGACCCTCGCCTTCCGTGACCACACTGGCGAGCAGCACGAGACGGACCACGTCCACCTGCTGTTCAACAACGCTGGGATCGGCGGCGGCGGCAGCTTCGTCAACACCCCCCGCGACCAGTGGGAGCGAACCTTCGCGGTGTGCTGGTACGGGGTCTACTACAATGCCCGGGCCTTCCTGCCGATGCTGCTGAAGGCCCCCGAGGCGCACATGATCAACGTCTCGTCGGTCAATGGATTCTGGGCCTCACTCGGTCCGCAGACGGCCCACACGGCCTATTCCGCCGCCAAGTTCGCCGTGAAGGGCTTTACCGAGGCCCTCATCAACGACTTCCGCAACAACGCCCCGCACGTGAAGGCCAGCGTGGTCATGCCTGGCCATATCGGCACCAACATCGCGATCAACTCCATGTCCGAGTTCGCGCCGCCGGAAGGTGCGACCGCCGAGGCCCGGGCCATGGGCGAGGCCTTCCGGGACAATGGCCTGCCGCCATCGGAGGCGGCGAAGATCATCCTGGACGGTGTCCGGGAGGAACGCTGGCGGATCCTGGTCGGTCCCGACGCGTTGGCCCTCGACAAGGCCGTGCGCGCTCACCCGGAAGCGGCCTACGAGCACGGCATGGCGGATCTCGTCGCCCAGGCCCGCACCGAGGGCTAGACCTGCCCCGGTTGACGGGTCCTCGATTTCATGGAAATTTGAGTAAACGGTATCTCATGTAAGCCAGATTTTGTTGGGGTTCTTCGTCTATTTTCAGATCCTGCACTGCAATGAGAGTAGGTTTGGCTGAGCAATTTTGGGGAGTTGGGTCATGACCCATGATCTGGTGATCCGCGGCGGTTCCGTGGTGGACGGTACCGGCGCAGCGGCGCGGACGGCGGACATCGCCATCGACGGGGGCCTGATCACGGCGATCGGCAAGGTCGAGGCCCGCGGCCGTCGCGAGATCGACGCCGATGGCCTTCTGGTCACCCCGGGCTTCGTCGACCTGCACACCCACCTCGACGCCCAGATCGGCTGGGATCCAGACCTGACCCCGGTCAGCTGGCATGGCGTGACCACCGCCCTCCTGGGCAATTGTGGCCTGACCTTTGCGCCCTGCAAGCCCGCCGACCGGCCTCTTCTGGCGGCCATGATGGAGACGGTCGAGGATATCCCCCGCGAGGCCATCCTGTCGGGCCTGCCCTGGACCTGGGAGGACTATGGCGGCTATCTCGACGCCCTGGACGGCATCCGTCCCGGGATCAACGTCGCGGGCCTGATCGGACACTGCGCCGTTCGCTACGCGGTCATGGGCGACCGGTCCTTCGCGGACCAGGCGACGCCCGACGAACTGGACCAGATGTGCGCCATCGTCGCCGAGGCCATGGACCGCGGTGCCATTGGCTTCTCCACCAACCGTTACGAGCCCCACAAGGCGCCCGACGGCCGGTCCATCCCCGGCACCTTCGCAGACGTCTCCGAGCTGGTCGCCATCGCCCGGACGGTCGGCGCCCGGGGTGGATTGATGCAGGCGGTGGGCGCTTCGCCCGAGGTCCTGCAGGCCATCGGCGATGCCGGTGCCCGGGTCCTGTTCAGCTGGGGCGTCGGCGCCCAGAAGGGCGCGGGACGCGGCAGCGCGGACTTCCTCGACAAGATGATCGGCGAGCGGGACATGACGGCCATCATCCAGGTCCGCGGCACCGGCTTCATGTTCGGCCTGCAGTCCCATCTGCCTTTCCGCGGCGAGACCTGGAGCCGTATCCGTAAGCTGGACCTGGCCGGACGCCTCGAGGCCATCCGCGATCCGGCGACGCGCGAAGCCCTCACCGCCGAGGGTCGCCGGACCGACGACTGGAAGGACCTATCGACAATCTATGACCTCGGATCCGGTGACAGCCCCGACCACGGCCAGGAGGTCGGCCAGAACCTTCGTCGGACCATGGACGCGACGGGCAAGAGCTTCGTGGAGATCTTCCTCGACCGGGCCCTGGAGACCGACGGAAAGGCCCTCTTCAACCTGCGCATGTTCTGCCAGGACCTTCACGAACTGGGCGACCTGATTTCCAACCGCAACATCTTGCCCAGCCTGGGCGACGCCGGCGCCCACGTCTCACAGATCATGGATGCCGACTGGTCAACCTTCGTCATGTCCTACTGGGTGCGTGACCGGGGCCTATATTCGGTCGAGGAGGGGGTGCGCCGCATCTCCTCCGCGCCGGCCCGGGTGCTGGGCCTTTCGGACCGCGGCGTCCTGGCCGCGGGCAAGCGGGCGGACCTCAATGTCATCGACCTGGCGGAACTGACCAGCCTCCAACCGCAGATCGTCAACGACTTCCCGGGCGGCGCCCCGCGCTACATCCAGCGCGCCCGCGGCTACCGGGCCACCGTCGTGAACGGCTGCGTGAACATCGAGAACGATCAGCATACGGGCGATCGTGCCGGCGAGGTCCTGCGCCGGGTGCACTGAGGCCCGGGTCTTCCAACCCAGCTTCAACACAACTCCTCTTGAAGCTGTAACTGCGCCGGAGCGGACTCTCGCTTCCGGCGCTCTTTTTTTTGCGATCTGCGAGGCAGGTGCCTGTCCAGAACGTAAATAAACATTTGCATTAGCAGGGCCCGTTTTTCTAAACTGGATCACCCTCGAACCCCTGGGCCCATTCGTGATCCATTCCCGTCGCAACTTGGTTTCGTCCCAGGTCCTGGCCGCAACGGCGGCCAGCCTCACCGTCCTCGCCGCTGCAGGGGCCTCGGCGGCAGAGGATCCGCAGGTGCAGAGGCTGAGGGAACAGCTTGAGCGCCAACAGGCGGTCATCGAAAGCCAGGAAGCCCGGCTGCAACAGCAAGAACGCCTGCTCCGGGATCTGGCTGCACGGATCGGGGCTCCCGCGCCTGCGACCGCCACCGTGTCAGCCGCCCCGGCGGCGGGCGCAGCCGTTGCTGCAGGCGCGTCCGTGGCGAAGGCGGACGCCGTCGACCAACTGGCCGTCTTGGATGCGGATGGCGGGCCAGATGGCGGTAGCGATCCGGAGCCAGCGCGCCCGGGGCCGGTCGGCACCCGTTTCGCCGGCCTGGATGTGACCCTGGCGGGGGCCCTTCGAACGACGGTCACCACCACCACGGCCCGGATGCAGCCCGACGCCACCCCGTTCTTCGTTCTTCCGAAAATCCCGGGGGTCCCGGATGGGACGACCAAGATTGACGCGCGACTGTCGTCCCTCCTCATCAGCATAAAGGGTGCCCAACTGGGGGACTTCCAGCTGGGGGGCATGATCTACGCCTACCTGTTCGACGGCGACCTCCTGTCCGGGAAATACGGCCTGTATCCCGGCTTCGCCTACATCGACGCGACCAGCGACAAGTGGCGGTTCGCCGCCGGCCTTCAGCAGGACGTGTTCAGCCCGATGATCCCGAACATGGTCGACCGCATGTCGGCATTCGCCGGCTCCGGCAATGCGGGCAACTCGTTCAAGCCGCAACTCCGGGTGGAACGGTTTTTCGTGAAGGGGTCCGACCGGCTTGTGATCCAGGGCGCCCTTGCGGATGCCCTGCCCAGCAACATCAAGCCTGGTTTCGCCAACTCGACCGAGAACACGGGTGTGCCCAACTTCGAGGGAAGGATCGCCTGGACCCGCGGAAACGATCGCGAGGCCACCCTGCCCTGGCCCAAGTATGTGCTGGGCGTGTCCGGGGCCACAGGCCGCTTCCGGACACTGTATGACCGGAATCCGGACTCAGATGTCACTGACATCGGTTCCTATACCACCACCCTGAACGGCGTCGCTGTCGAGGGATCCTGGAGGCTCACGGACCGCTTTGGCGTCCAGGGCGAAGTCTACAGCGGCAAGGCGCTTGGGGCCTATCTCGCGACCGCCTTCCAGACTGTGAACAGCACCGAGCGCACGCCGATCTCCAGCGATGGCTACTGGGGTGAGGCGGCCTATTACTGGACACCCAAGCTTCATTCCCACCTGGGCTACGGCATTGATCGTCCAGACAAGGGCGATGCCCCGGGAATCGGGGCCAATGAGACCGCCTTCGCCAACCTCTTCTGGGATCCCAGCCCGATGACCACCCTCGGGTTCGAGGCGACCTGGCGCCAGACCGCCCTGCTCGCCGGCTTCGACCCCCTGGGCCGCCCCATCTATGTCGACAACGACGGCTTCGCCTTCATGCTGTCGTCGGAACTGCGCTTCTAACCCCCCCAGGCCCCGGCCCGGGGCCGGTCACAATCGAAACCGGAGACTGCAAATGAGAGTCGCCTCCACCGCAGGGTTCATCGCCAGCCTGATGCTCAGCGCCTCCGCCCTCGCGGCGCCCGCCACCGTCTATAGCGGTGGGGACATTCTGACCATGAAGGGGCCGACCCCAGCCTATGTCGAAGCTCTGGTCGAGAAGGACGGCAAGATTCTCTATGTCGGCAAGCGATCGGACGCCCTTCGCGCCGCCGGGAAGGACGCCCGCCAGGTCAACCTGGCTGGCGCGACCCTCATGCCAGGGTTCATCGACGCCCACGGCCATCTGATCTACGCCACCCACACCATGCTCGACGCAGACCTCGCCGGTGTCAGGAACATTCCCGAACTGCTGGCCCGCCTGAAGGCGCACGCCGCGGAAACCCCCGAGGGTGAGCGGATCGTCGGCATGGGCTACCGGGCCGAGCAAATGGCCGAGAAGCGTCACCCGACGCGCGCAGAACTGGACACGGTGAGCGCCACCCGCCCGATCGGCATTTCCGATGGATCCGGCCACCATGGGGTCTTCAACTCTGCCCTGATGAAGGAATTGAAGCTGGGTGCCGATACCCCCGACCCTGAGGGCGGCTTTTTCGACCGCCTCCCGGGGGGACGCGAGCTCGAGGGCCATGCCGCCGAAACGGCATGGATGGCGATCCTGGCGACCCGCCAGCCCCTGACGGAGGCCCAGACCCGGAAGGGTGTCCAGCGGGCCACTCAGCTCTGGGTCGAGAATGGAATGACCACGGCGAGCGAGATGGGGCTGGGACTGAGCGGCGACGATATTTCGATCGTCACGGCCATCATCAACGAGAAGCTCCTGCCCATCGATCTTGTCATGTTCGCCAAGGCCTCGGCCTCGGCGCGGATCATCGATTCCGCCTACCAGATCCAGCAGAGCCGCACGAACCCTAACGGCGAGACGAGCGCCGACCTCCTTGCGGTGCGGCCGGACCTCGACCAGCGCTATATCAACCGGGTCCGGCTGGCGGGCATCAAGTTCTGGATGGACGGCAGCGTCGAAACGGCCTTCCTCTCGCGCCCCTTCGCCAAGAATCCGCCAGGCGTCACCACGCCGGATTACCGCGGCATGCGGGTCGACCCCCAGGACGAACTGGTCGCCGCCCTGCAGAAGAACTGGAAGTCTAACCGCCAGATCGCCGCTCACGCCATCGGTGATGAGGCCATTGAGCAGGTGCTGATTGCTGCCGAGGCGACCGCCGGGGAGAAGGGCATGGGCGAGGACCGGCCGATCGTCCAGCATGCCCAGTTCCTGCGCCCGGACCAGCTGAAGCGGGTCAAGGCGCTGAACGGGACGGTCAGCTTCACGGCGGCCGGCATCTACTCTTTGGGAGACTACATCCGGGATCTGATCGGTCCTGACCGCCTGGGCTGGGTCGGGCCCGCCAATTCCGCCGAGAGGTTGGGGGTCAACTGGACCATCCACACGGATTGGCCGGCTGGGGTAAGCCCCAGCCTCATCTACGCCGCCTGGAACGTAGTCAATCGCCAGACCCGTTCAGGTGCCATTCTTGGCCCGGATGAGAGGGTGACCCCCTATGCCGCCATGCGGGCCATCACCATTAATGGTGCCTATCAGTACCGCGAGGAGAAGACGAAGGGGACGCTTGAGGCCGGCAAGCTCGCTGACCTTGTGATCCTCAGCGCCAATCCCTTGAAGGTGGCCCCCATGGCCATCAAGGACATCACGGTCATGAAGACCATCAAGGAGGGCCAGATTGTCTATACCCGTCCGGCCGCCGGGCCCGAGAAGACCGCCCAGCTCCCCACTTCGGTCAGTGGCGATCACGCTCATCCCCAAGCCTCAGCCGAGCCTGCGCTGACAGAGCAGGACCGGCGGACGCTTGCCGCACTTGTCGAGGCGAACGGCCGGGACTGACGCGCCGGGGCGCCTGGCCATCAATCCGGGGTCAGGGTCCTGACCCCGGCGGCCGGGACCGCTCCAGGGCCAGGGCGATCGAAGTACAGGGCCAGGTAGGCGAAGAGCAGGCGCCGGGTTTCCTCCACGATCCGCTCTTCCTTACGGCCATAGTCCAGCAGCCACATGTCGAGAAGGGAGGCGTGCGCCTCGATGGCGCACTGGGCCACGATCATCGCCGAGTCCGGGTCGAGCCCCGCAATCTCGGTAAGCGCTTCAGAAAATATGCGCGCGTTTGACTGCCTGAAGCGCCGCTGGAGGCCCGCCAGGCTTGGCGTCGTGCTCATGGCGAGGGACAGGGCGGCCATGCCGGGGTTCTGGCGCCGGATCTCCACCAGATTGCGGAACCCCTCTTCGATCGCCTCCCTCCAGGGCATGCCCCGGTGCATGGCGTCGACGATGTCGCGGGACGCCGCTTCGCGCTCGGCATTTAGCCGCTCGAACATCGCCACAAGGATTTCCTGCTTATCGCTGAAGTATCGATAGAGGGTGGCGACATTGATCCCCCCTTCCCGGGCGATGCTCACTGTCGTGAAGCCCTTGAACCCATCCCGCACCAGAATCTTTTCCGCAGTGACCAGGATGTGTTCGTAGGTCTCCAGGCCCCGGGCCTGCTTGGGGCGACGACGCGTGCCGGAGGAGGTTTGCTCTGCCTGTGGGTGGAGGGTCATCCGTCCGATCCTGTCCATTCCCATGCAGTACGCCTGCAGGGCTTCAGTCGCAGAGCACGCCGCGCACCATGGCGTCGGCGAACAGGCGGGCGCTGACCTCAGGGGCCTCACCGGGCTGCCACCATACCAGTTCGGAGGCGGCGTTGATCCCTGCGGTCAGGATCTGGGCTGTAATGCTGGTGTCCAGGGGCCGGACCGAACCGTCGGCGATGCCGTCGCAAAGCGTGGAGCCCAGGCGGATCGAGATCTGTCGCAGCCGGAACATCAGGTCGGCCTGGATGTCTTCCGGAACCGTCGAAAGGGCGCTGGTGCGCAGCAGGGGGGCGGGCCCCACCTGGAGCTCGAGCACGGCCTGGAGCAGGGACTGGATCACTTCCAGCCCGTCCCCACCGCTGGCCTCCGCGGCGTCGATGGCCCGCCAGAGCACGTCGAAGGTACGCTGGAAGCAGGCGACCACCAGGTCGTCCTTGGTGGCGTTGTAGTGGTAGAAGGCACCCTTGGTGACGTTGAGCTTCGACGAGATACGGTCGACCGAGGCGCCGTGGTAGCCCTCATCATTGATCAGCTGGGTGGCGGCACGGAGGAAATGCTCGGCGGAGCCCTCATCGATCTCCTCCCCGACAGGCTGCAGGTCCAGGCGCCGCGGTCCCGGCAGCTTGCCGTCTTGGGGAATCCCGTCCAGCAGGATGGAAGCAATGCGTATGGCGATGCGCGGGTAGTCCTCGACCCGCCAAGTATAGATCCAGGCGTTGACGAAGGTCAGGGCGCTGAAGAGAAGGTGGGTGCGTCCATTGAGGTCGGACCGGCTGCGGTTTTCCCGGCGGTCCAGGAGCGACCGGATCGTCCGGAAAAGTTCGACATAGGCCTGGTTCACGCCCTCGCAGTTCAAGGCCCGGACGTCATTGAAGACGGTCAGGGGCTCGGCCTCGCCAAGCTCTATGCGCTGCTGGAGGTCGATGAACAGGTGGATGAAGGACTCGACCCGCGCCCGTTCGGTGTCGTGCTCCCGGGCCGCCTCGGCCAGGGCCTGGATCCGGCCAATGCTGCGCTCGAAGGCTGCGGCCGCAAGTTCTTCCTTGTTGCGGAAGTAGTAGATGACGCCGGTGGGCACGAGGTCCAGGCGCGCGGCGACGTCGCCCAGAGTCATGCCCCGCACGCCATGGCGGTTCATCTCTCGCACCGCCGAGGCGATGATGGCCTCGCGCCGGGCCATGTAACGCCGGCTGGGGGTCCGGGTCCCGGCGACGGCAAGGGGAGCCTCGACAGCGGGGTCTTCGGTGGTCATCGGGTGCCTCCACACCAGACGCCGGATCGGCGTCGGCAGGCTGTCCCGTCGGGATAGAGCGGCTTGTGAGGCCGGTCAATCAGGGCCAATCTTGGGGGGTGAAGGCGCACAGACGCCACGGGGGAAAACCATGCTTCTGCAGGGACTGAAGGTCGTTGAGCTGGCCACCTGGATCGCCGCGCCGGGCTGCGCCGCCATCATGGCCGACTGGGGTGCCGATGTGATCAAGGTGGAGTCCCTGGGGGGAGACGCCATCCGTACCTACTACCCGGAGAGCGCCGAGACCCCCGGCAATCCCATCTTCACGATGGAGAACCGAGGCAAGCGCGGCGTGGCCCTGGACATCGCCTCGCCCGAGGGCCGCGAGGGCCTGCTCGCCATACTGAGGGACGCCGACGTCTTCATCACCAACGTGCGGCCGGGTGCCCTGAAGCGCGCGCGCCTGGACTATGACGCCCTGCACGCCGCCTTCCCCCGGCTGATCTACGCCAGCGTCTCGGGGGTGGGGCTGGAGGGCCCGGACGTGGACCTGCCGGCCTTCGACATCACCGTCTTCTGGACCAAGAGCGGCGTCGGCCGCTCGCACATTCCTCCGGACCAAGAGCCCTTCGCCTGCCGGCCGGGTTTTGGCGACCATACCACCGCCCTGGCCACCCTGTCCTCGGTCCTTGCGGCCCTGCATGAGCGCCACGCGACAGGGCGCGGTCGGTTGGTGGAGTGCTCCCTCCTGCGCACCGCGGCCTACGCCCTGGGCTGGGACATGGCCACCCAGTTGCGCTTCGGCGAGGCGCCGACCACCCAGGCCCGAAGCCTGCGCCCCCATCCGATCTCGGGGATCTATTTCCGCACGCTAGACGACCGCTGGATCACCTTCGTGCTCAAGGGGCCGACCTGCTATCCGACCCTGATGAAGGTGCTGGGCCACCCGGAGCTCATCGACGATCCCCGCTACGCCTTGCCAACGACCGACCTCGACATCGTCCGCGAGATCCGCGCCCGGGCGGACGAGGCCTTCTCCCGCATGACCCTGGCTGAGGCGGCGGTGATCCTGACCGAGGCGGACCTCGCCTGGGCGCCCCTGCAGAGCCTGTCGGAGGTGGTGGGGAGCGAGCAGTACCTGGCCACGGGCTGTGCGGTGGAGGTGTCAAATGGCTGGGGTGGGCGCATGGCCTCACCGGCGGCGCCGGGCCGCTTTCCCGAGGGCGCGCCGGAGGTGACCCGCGGGGCGCCGAAGCTGGGCGAGCACACCCGGGAGGTCCTGGCTGAGGCCGGGGTCGCGGAGGAGGTCATCCAAAAAGTCATGGCCCGGCTCGGGTGAGCACGGGCCACGACAGGCACTGGGGCTGACGCCCCCTCCCAGGGGAGGGGGCGGGCCGTATCAGTTGTAGACTTCGAACAGGCCGGCGCCGCCCTGGCCGCCGCCGATGCACATGGTCACCACGGCCCACTTGGCCTTGCGGCGCTGGCCTTCCTGCAGGACGTGGCCCGTCAGGCGGGCGCCGGTCATGCCGAAGGGGTGGCCGATGGCGATGGAGCCGCCGTTCACATTGTACTTCTCGGGATCAATGCCGAGGTGGTCCCGGCAGTAGAGGCACTGGCTGGCGAAGGCCTCGTTCAGTTCCCACAGGTCGATGTCGTCGACCTTCAGGCCGTTCCGCTTCAGCAGCTTCGGAATGGCGAAGACCGGACCGATGCCCATTTCGTCGGGCTCGCAGCCGGCGACGGCCCAGGAGACGAAGCGGCCGAGGGGCTTGAGGCCCCGGCGCTCGGCTTCCTTGCCTTCCATCAGGAGGACAGCGGCGGCGCCGTCGGACAGCTGGGAGGCGTTGCCGGCGGTGATGAAGTTACCCTCGCCCATGACGGGCTGGAGCTTGGACAGGCCGTCCAGGGTGGTGTCGGGACGGTTGCACTCGTCACGGTTCACCACGTAGTCGACGATGGTCTCTTCCTTCGTCTCCTTGTTGACCTGCTTCATCTTGGTCTTCATCGGGACGATTTCGTCGGCGAACAGGTTGGCCTGCTGGGCGGCGGCCATCCGGACCTGCGAGCGCAGGGAGAACTCGTCCTGGGCCTCGCGGCTGACCTTGTAGCGCTTGGCCACGATGTCGGCGGTGTCGATCATGGCCATGTAGATGGCCGGGGCGATCTTGGCCAGTTCAGGGTCCATGGCCTCGGCGGGCAGGCGTCCGCCGCCGACCGAGATGCTCTCCACCCCGCCGGCCACGACGCAGTCGGCACCGTCGCCACGGATGTGGTTGGCCGCCATGGCGATGGTCTGCAGGCCCGACGAGCAGAAACGGTTGACGGACACGCCCGCCGTGGTCACCGGCATGCCGGCGAGCAGGGCAGCCTGACGGCCAATGTTGGGCGCAGCGTGGGCGTTGTTGCCGAGGAAGCAGTCCTCAACGAAGTCCTTCTCGACGCCCGACTTTTCCACAGCGTGCTTGATCGCGTGGGCCGCCATGGACATCGGCGGTGTCATGTTGAACCCGCCTCGGCCGGACTTGGCCAGACCTGTGCGGGCATAGGAAACGATTACGGCTTCACGCATGAGAAGGACCTCCCTTTAACTTCGTCGGTTATGGCCGCGCAGGTCGGCCTTGGCAATGTGAATCCCCCCGGCGAAAACCTTCCCGCCGGGGCCTTCCGGTTCAGGGCCGGACGAGGAATTTCTCGCCGGTCGCCTTACGGTTGCAGGCCTGGACGGCCGCAGGGGTGAGCAGGTCGGTGAGCGAGACCTCGGTGGTGTAGCCCGAGGCGAAGGTGGTCTTCAGGCCGGCCACGACGCGCGCGCGCAGGCGGTCTGCGGCTTCCTTTCCGACCCGCATCAGGAAGGGGGTCAGGAGCCAGCCGCCCAGGCCCCAGGCCATGCCGAAGCCCCGGTTCAGTTCGGTCGGCCCGGTGTCCAGGCCGCCGTAGATGTAGACCTGCTTGTGGGTGGTCGAGCCATACCGCGAGAAGCCAGCCGGGCTGCGGGCGTTGGCGGCGATCTCCATGCCGGTGAGGATCTGGCCGGCAAGCTTGCCACCGCCGGTCGCATCGAATCCCAGGGTGGCGCCCGTCTCGGTCAGGGCGGCGACCAGGCTTTCCATGAAGTCGGGCTGGGAAGAGTCGCAGACCACCTTCGCCCCCTGGTCCTTCAGGATCTTCACCTGGGCCGGGCTACGCACGATGTTCACCAGGGGCACGCCGTTCTCCAGGCAGATGCGGTTCAGCATCTGGCCCAGGTTCGAGGCTGCGGCGGTGTGGACGAGACCGGAGTGGCCCTCCAGCTTCATGGTCTCGACCATGCCCAGGGCGGTGAGGGGGTTCACGAAGCAGGACGCGCCGTCCCGCGGGTCTGTTCCCTCGGGAAGGAGCAGGGCGTCGACAGCACGCACGCAGCGATACTCGGCGTACATCTCACCGCCCAGGATGGCGACAGTGCGGCCCAGCAGGGCCTGGGCCTCGGGGGAGGCGCCCGCGGCCACGACCTCGCCTGCGCCCTCGTTGCCGGCGGGCAGGGCGGCACCCGCGCGGGCGGCCACGGCCCGGCGCAGGGCCGGCGGGATGGGCGCGGACAGGACGGCGGCTTCACCCGATCCCGAGACCGTGGCGGCCTCCAGGTCTGCGGGTCCGACCAGCAGGCCCAGGTCAGAGGGGTTGATCGGCGTGGCGCGGACCCGCACCAGGACCTCGCCATCGCCCGGCTTCGGCGTCGGGACCCGCGCCAGGGACAGGCGCAACTCGGAGGCGTCGGCGGTCACCTCGGTGCGGAGCTGGAGGAAGGTGTCGGGAACGGGCGCGGTCATGTGTTGGCCTCTCTGGAAACGACGAGGGGTAACGCTCATTTGAGCGGGGGGTATGTCAACCCCCGATATGGGGGCGGGCGACCCGGGAGGGCGCTGCGCCCGCCTCGCCGGGGCGGGCCTGGACCGCGTCGAAGACATCGCCCCCCTCGGGCAGGGGCCGGCGCAGGGCGGCCTTGATGCCCGCCAGGGTTCCCGCCGGCCAGGCCGCCATCCGCCCTGCCGCCTCACGGGCGTGGTCCAGGACCCCGGAGTCGGGGACCAGGGCCCAGGCGAGGCCCAGTCGGTGGAGGTCGCTCCCGCGCATCCGCCCGGCGCCGAGGGCGAGCTGGGCGGCCACGGACTCCGGTGCCCTCAGCCTCAGCCAGGCCAGGTTCATGGGGGCGTGCATGCCGATGGCCGCTTCCCCGACCGTCAGGACGGCGTCCTCGGCGGCAACCATCAGGTCCGAGGCCAGGGCGAGGGCGGCACCGGCGTTGATGGCGTAGCGCTCAAGGGCGCAGATGATCACGGCGGGGCAGGCGTAGAGATCCCGGTGAAAGCCCGTCCAGTCCGCCGCCCAGTCGCCTCCGCCCCGGAAGAGGTCGACATCCAGGCCGGAGCAAAAGGTCCCGCCCTCTCCGCGCAGCAGGATGACCCGCGCGCCGCTGGCGAGGAGTGCGGCCAGGCCTTCCCGCAGGTCTGCGGCGGATTGGGGCGCCAGGGCGTTGCGGCGATCCGGTCGGTTGAGGACAAGCTCGCCCCATCCGTCGTGGAGGACGGTCAGGACCGGCGCGTCGGTCACGGTGGTGGATCGCCCGAGATGGTCTCGAGGTTGCGCGCGTGGGCCGCCTCATCCAGACGGTAGAAGGACCAGGTGGCGATGGAGGCCAGGAAGAGCACGATGACTGTCGGCAGGTAAAGCCAGCCCACCTGGGTGATCAGCTCCATGGTCCTGTCGCTGGGCTGGGCCTTGGTCGGAAAGGCGACGGCGGTAAGGATCAGGCCCGGGACAAGGGCAGCGATAGCGTTGACGATCTTGCTGGGCAGGCTGTCGGCGGTGGTCAGGAGCCCCTCGGCGCGCCGCCCGGTAATGACCTGCACTTCCTCCACGATGTCGCCAATCATGGAAGACGCCAGGATGTAGCCGGCGATGGCGGTGACCGCCTGTACCAAGGTAAAGCCGGCGAGCACCCAGAGCAGGGCGGGGGTCCCGTTCAGCTGAAGCACGCCGATCAGTTTGAGGAACATGGGCGTATGGCCAAAGATCACGCTGATGAAGAACAGGGCCATGGCAGCTTTTTTCTTGCCGAAGCGCCGGGCGAGGCGCGGGGCGAGGATCCCTCCGAAGATCGGCCCGGGTAGCCCCATCAAGGTCAGGATGAGGATGTCCTGAGCCTTCAACTCCCACAGGTAGGTCTGGAAGTAGAGGGTCAGGCCCGCGGCGATACCGAAGGCCAGGCCGGCAATCACCTGGGCGGAGAGGGCGACGAGGAAGTTTCGGTTGGTCAGGGTGACGAGGGCGTCGCGCCAGTCCTCCCGAAAAGTCCGACCGGGCTCACGGGGGGGCTGGTGGAAGCCAGCAGCCTGCTTCTGGGTGCCCAGGGCCATGGTCAGGCCCGCCGCCAGGAAGATCAGGATGATGGAGATGGACAGAGGGCCGTAGCCGTCGGGGTTGAGTTGTCCCACGGGATGGTCGGGGGTCTTCTTGAGGAAGACGCCATAGATCAGAACGGTTGCAAGCGCGGTGCCGAGGGAGCCCAGCATCCAGCGATAGCCCAGGAGGACCGTCCGGTCATGGTAGTCGGGCGCCAGTTCCGGTGCCATGGCCGACGAGGGAATCTCGTAGAGGCTCCAGGCCAGGTTCACGAACAGGCCTGTCCCGAGGATGTACCAGAACATGTCGGAGTCATCCCAACTGGGGGGATGCCAGCGCAGGAAGAGGGCCACCGGGATCAGGAACATGGCCAGGTAGAGGAAGGGATGCCGCCGGCCGATCCGGGAGCGGAACTGGTCCGACCCATGACCGATCAGGGGGTCCCAGAAGCCATCGATAAAGATGACGGCGGAGATCGCCAGGCTGACGATGTGGGGCGGGACCCCGACCACCTGGCTGTAGAAGAACATGGCCAGGCCGCTGAGGGCGCCGTAGGCACCATTTGCCACAGAGCCGATGCCAAAGAAGGCCTTGGTCCCGAAGGAGAGCGGTCTGCGGAAGCCCCGGGCAGGCGCTTCGTCCTCGACGTCCTGAACGGTCATTCCGTCTCCCGTCCCTGCGGGTTCGCGACCAAGTCTGCGCCTGGCCGTTCCTTCCCCCCGCGGAGCAGAGCATGTCGCGGGGCCAGGTTTGTCAAGCCGGTATGGCCCTTCAGGCACCCCTAAACGCAAACCGGGCGCACGGGACTCGCCGTACGCCTCGCCGAAGTCGCGGTGCTCGGACGTATAGGCCATGCCTGCCAGGGGCACGGCCTGAAGGCTCTGTTCCCGCTTTTCCGCGGTGATCAACAGTTGCTCGAGGGTGCTGTTGTCCTGCGCCGCATCGGCGGTCGCGAGGGTCGAAGCGACAAGCGCAGTCGACGTCAGCAGGAGAACCTGGAGTGCAGTCCCTGTCCTCCCCTTCAGTCCGGAAGTTGGACCGCCTCGCCAGGTTATCCGGTGACCTGGCCGCAGGTCAGGACGATTTTCCCTACATGTTCGCCCGCCTCGAGGGCGGCATGGGCTTCGCCGGCCCGTTCCAGGGGGAATGTCCGGTCGATCACGGGCCGGAACCGGCCGTCGATGATCCAGGGCCAGACTGTCGATTCGACCGCTGTGGCCAGCCGGGCCTTTTCGGCGGGTGCCCGGGGGCGAAGGGTCGAGCCGGTCACCACGGCGCGCTTCTGCATCAGCCGGAAGATGGGCAGGGCGACCTCGGCTCCGCCCAGGGAGGCGATGAAGACGATCCGTCCCCCGGTCCTGAGGGCGTCGAGCTCGCGTCCGAAATAGTCACCCCCCACCATGTCGAGCACCACGTCGGCTCCACCCTCAGCCTTGACCCGCTCGCCGAAGTCCTCGGCGGTGGCGTCGATGGCAATGTCGGCGCCCAGCTCTCGGGCGCGGGCCGCCTTGACCGCCCCCCGGGCGGTGGCGATCACCCGGGCGCCCGCGGCCCGGGCCATCTGGATGGCGGTGACGCCGATGCCCGAGGTCGCGCCGTGGACCAGTAGAGTCTCGCCAGCCTTCAGGGCCCCGTGTTCGAAGACATTGGCCCAGACCGTGAAGATCGTCTCGGGTAGGCCAGCCGCCTCAATCAGGCTGAGCCCGGCGGGAACCGGCAGGGCGTGACGGGCGTCTACCGTGGCGTACTCGGCGTATCCGCCGCCGCCGAGCAGGGCGCAGACCTGGTCGCCGGCCCGCCAACGCCCGGCGCCCTGCACGACCTCTCCCGCGACTTCCAGGCCAAGGGTGTCCGGGGATCCGGGCGGAGGCGGATATCCGCCCATGCGCTGCAGTAGGTCGGGCCGGTTCACGCCCGCCGCCGCCACGCGGATGAGGATCTCCCCTTCCCGGGGAACCGGCCGCGCCAGAGAGACAGCCTTCAGGGCCTCTGGCCCGCCGCGCCCGCCCTCGACGGCAATGGCCGTCATCATCGGCTGGTCCATCCTGCTTCTCCCTCGGCCTTGCGCGCGCCGCGCCCTGCAGGTCAAATAGTCCCAAGGGCGGTGCGCCGCCAAGGGATCATGCGTCCGCCCTGCCAGGCGGCCTTCGGAGGGGTCCGTGACCGAGGAAGCTGAATCGCCGCGTCGCGGCCGGGGCGCTGCCCTGGACCTCGCCTTGAAAGAGGACCTGGACCTGTTCTCGGTGGGCGACCTTGAAGAGCGTATCGCCCTCCTCGAGGGCGAGATCGCCCAATGCCGCGCCCAGATTGCCCGGAAGGCGGCAGGACGCGAGGCGGCGGATGCGCTCTTCAAAACGCCTGGGGACTGAGCCTCCGACCCCTTGCCCGAGGCGCTGAAAACGCGCAGGCAGGGTATGCGAAGACGCGAATCGACGGGGCGCTCAGCCCCTCGGGGGGAGATCCAGGCATGACCTCGGGTGCAAATCCGGCCGTGGCCGCTAGGGCCGGCGTTGTCCTTGACCTTGCTGCGATCGAAGTCTTCGAGCGAACCTTCCGGGAAGGCATGGACCTGGTCCAGGAGGCATCGACCTATCTCGACGGTGCCGGCCGGATGGAGGCCCGCCGCCTGGGGCGGGAGGCGGCCTCAGACTATGCTGCGGAGAGCATGCGCCTGACGACCCGCCTCATGCAGGTATCGTCCTGGCTCCTGGTGCAGAAGGCCGTGAGGGATGGCGATACGCCTGCCGCGGCGGCCGCCGATCCCCGCTACCGGCTGAGCGAACCCCGACCCGGAAGATCCCGGTCAGGCCGGCTGCCGGACTCACTTGTTGGCCTGTCTCAGCGCGCCGACCGCCTGTTTGAGCGGGTCGCCCGAATGGACCGCCAATTGTATCTTGAGGTCGAGGTGCCCATGAACTCGGTGGCCTCGCAGATCGACCGCCTCAGGTCCGCCTTCGCGGGCTGACCACCGACGTGCGTCCCGGGCCCGCACTCGCGGGCTGACCGACTACTTGCGAGTAAAGCCGCCGAACTTGGCGTTGAAGCGCGAAACACGGCCACCGCGGTCCAGGAGCTGCTGGTTGCCGCCGGTCCAGGCCGGATGCGTCTTGGGATCGATGTCGAGGTTGAGGGTCGCCCCTTCCTTCCCGTAGGTCGAACGCGTCGGATAGCTGGTGCCGTCCGTCATCACCACGGTGATGAAGTGATAGTCGGGATGGGTGTCTTGTTTCATCTCGGGGTCATCCGACGTAAAGGAGCGGCCAGTGTCAGTACGCCGCCCTCCGGGAGGCCGACGGGCGGAAAGCGCGGCTTTTACAGCAAAGCGCGCCGGTAGAGCAAGGGCGGGGTCCAGATGTCGGACGGTTTGTCGGAATCCGCAGTTGAAGGACGTCCAAGCCCAGGCGGGGCGCTGGCCCAGGACATGCAGTCCGCCGCCGAGCGGCGCGGCTCCACGCGCAGGCTGACGGCCCTGTCGACCCTCTGGCCGATCCTCAAGGCGCACGGCTTCGAAACCTTCATCGCCTGCCTCCTCATGGTGGCGACCTCCTCGGCCACCCTGGGCATGAGCGGCGCGGTGCGCCTGCTCGTCGAACACCTCACTTCGAACCGGAGCGGAGACTCCGTGGACCGCTGGTTCTGGCTGCTGGGTGCCGTGGCCGTGGCCCTCGGCCTGTTCACCGCCCTTCGTTATTACTGGGTGACCCGGCTCGGCGAGCGGATCGTGGCCGACCTGCGCAAGTCGGTCTATGGCCACATCCTGACCCTGGACCCGGCCTTCTTCATCGCCACCCGTACAGGCGAGGTCCTGTCCCGCCTGACCACCGATATCCAGATCATCGAGAACCTCCTGGCCACGACGGCTTCGGTCTTCCTCCGCAACACCCTGATCATGATCGGGTCGCTGGTCCTAATGCTCTGGGTAAGCCCCAAGCTGACCCTGCTGGTCTTGCTGATCATTCCTGTGGTCGTAGTGCCCCTGTTCCTGTTCGCCCGGCCCCTGCGCAACCTGACGACCGCGACCCAGGACGAGTTCGCCCGGGCGGTCGGCCATGCCGGTGAGACCCTGGACGCCTTGGAGACCGTGCAGGCCTTCGGGCGCGAGCAGACCGCCACTGACCGCTTCGGCGCCGCCGTCGAACGCTCGTTCCGTACCTCCCTGAGGCGCATGTCGGCCCGCGCCATCATGACCGCAGCCTCCATCGTTCTGGTGTTCGGCGGCGTGGTGGCCGTGTTCTGGCTGGGGGTCCATGCCGGGCAGAGGGGCGAGCTGTCCTGGGGCGCCCTGTTCCAGTTCGCCTTCCTTTCGGTCTTCGCCGCCAGTTCGGTCGGCGCCCTCGGGGAGATGTGGGGTGACCTCCAGAAGGCCGCCGGAGCCATGGAACGGATCGCCGAGCTCCTGTCCGCCCAGCCGGGGATCGCGGCGCCGGCCGACGTCCAGAAACTGCCCGGGCGGGGCGAGATCCGCTTTGAGGATGTCGTTTTCGCCTATCCGGGCCGGGAGGCCGCGCCGGCCCTCAATGGCCTGACCCTTACCGTAGCGCCCGGCGAGAGAGTCGCCCTGGTCGGGCCCTCCGGCGCCGGCAAGAGTACGGTCTTCCGCCTCCTGCTGCGGTTCTATGACCCCCTTGGCGGCGTCGTCCGTATCGACGGGGTGGATCTGAGGCGGGCGGATCCCCGGGACATTCGCGCCCAGGCTGCCCTGGTGGCACAGGACAGTCCCCTGTTCTCAGGCTCGGCCGCCGACAACATCGCCTTTGGTCGCGAAGATGCGGGGCCTGAAGAGATCCGCGCCGCCGCCCGCGCCGCCCAGGCGGAGGCCTTCATTGCAGGGCTTCCGGAAGGGTTCGAGACGCCCCTTGGGGAGCGCGCCCGGGGCCTGTCGGGAGGCCAGAGGCAGCGTCTCGCCATTGCCCGGGCCCTGGTCCGCCAGGCACCGATCCTGCTCCTGGACGAAGCCACGAGCGCCCTCGATGCAGAGAACGAGAAGCTGGTCCAGGAGGCCCTCGACGCCGCCATGCGCGGCCGCACCACGCTGGTGATCGCCCATAGGTTGGCCACCGTCCTCAAGGCCGACCGGATCGTGGTGATGGACGAAGGGCGGGTCGTGGAGACCGGCACCCATGCCGAGCTGACAGCACAGGGCGGCCTCTACGCGCGGTTCGCCGCCCTGCAGTTCACCGACGCCGCCGGCTAGATCCGGTTCCGAACAACTGGGAACCGGTGTTCGGATCGAAACAGGCTCTAGGTGCCGCGGGCCGCGACGGCGAGGTCCGGGAAGTCGGTGAACAGGCCGTCCACGCCGGCAGCGAAGAGGGCCTTCAGAAGGGTGGCGACGTCGCCATGCGCCCCTGGCAAGGTGCCGCGCCTCAGGGCTGGTGGCAGGAAGGCGTTCTCCGCCCGGACTGTCCAGGGGATGACCTTCAGCCCTGCCGCGTGGGCCTTCGCCACCAGGGGAGTCGGGCCGGCCAGGCCTCCGGCAGCGTCGATGGCGATGACCTGGCGCCATTCCGGGCCGAGGGCCTGGGCGTAGCCGGCTATGGCCCTCAGCCCTTCGGCCGTAACCATGTCGGCATAGCGTACGCCGGGCAGGTCGGCGGGGCCGCCCTCGGCGGCGACGAGCTGGACGCGCGGGGCCCTCGAGAGGGTGGACAGGGTCTTCAGGGGCCCGACCTCGAAGCATTGGACCAGGACCGGTGCTCCGGCGGAGTCTAGGCCCTCGGCCTTTAAGGCGGCGGCCATGACCGGCTCCATGGCCGTTCCCCGCCCCCGGAAATAGGCCGGGTGTTTCATCTCCGGGCAGAGGCCGATGGTGCGGCCCAGTCGGGCGGATTCCCGGCGGGCCAGGTCGGCGACCTCGCCGAAGGTCAGGATCTGGTCCTCGCCGTCGTAGCGGGCGCTGTCCGGCCGCAGTTCCGGCAGGCGCTCCCGGGTCCTCAGGGTCTTGAGCTCGGCCAGGGTGAAGTCCTCGGTGAACCAACCCTCGACCTTCTCGCCGTCGATGACCCGCACGGTCTTCCGGCTGGCAAAGCCGGGTCGGGCTGCAATGTCCGTCGTCTCGCCGATCTCGTTCTCGTGGCGGGCCACCAGCGCCCCGTCCTTCGTCAGGACCAGATCCGGCTCGATGACGTCTGCCCCCTGGGCGATGGCCAGGAGGTAGGCCTGGCGGGTGTGCTCGGGACGGTAGCCGCTGGCTCCCCGATGGGCGACGACCTGCGGGCGCGGCGCGGCGGCGGCGGTACGGGCGGAGGCCATCAGGGCTCCTGCGGCGACGAAGCCGGTCCCGAAGGCGCGGCGCGAGGGAAGGGGTCTGGGCATGGGTCCCGCCTAACGCAGGGGCGTGACGATTTCGTCAAGCCGCTGGCCGGCCCGGCTCAGGCTGCGGCCTTCAGGCGCTCGAGGACCAGGGGATGCAGGTCGAGGTTGGCAGCACAGATGCTGCCGGTCTCCAGGATGTCTTCGCCTCCGTCGGCGTTGGTCACCTTGCCGCCGGCCTCGGTGACCAGAAGCAGGCCCGCCGCCAGGTCCCAGGCGCTGAGGTCGCGCTCCCAGAAGCCGTCCATCCGCCCTGCGGCCACCCAGGCCAGGTCCAGGGCTGCGGAGCCAAACCGGCGCACGCCGGCGACACGCTGGCTGACCTGGTGCAGTTCCTTCAGGAACCGGGCGTGCTGGCCGTGGCCCAGGAAGGGGATCCCCGTCGCGAGCACCGACTCGTCGAGCTTCTGGCGGGCCGCCACCCGGAGGCGCCGGTCATTGACGAAGGCACCCTTGCCCTTCTCGGCCCAGAAGAGGTCGTTGGACACGGGGTTGTAGGTAACCGCCGCCACGATCGCCCCGTCGCGCTGGAGGGCGATGTTGATGGCGAAGTGCGGGATGGCGTGCAGGAAGTTGGTCGTCCCGTCCAGGGGATCGACGATCCAGGTGTGGGTCTTGTCCGTCCCCCCGATCAGGCCCCGCTCCTCGCCCAGGAAGTTGTAGCCCGGACGGGCCTTGGACAGGCTCTCGAAGATGGACTGCTCGGCCTTGATGTCGGCGGCGGACACGAAGTCCGCGGCCCCCTTCCGGGAGACCTGCAGCTCGGCCAGCTCGCCGAAATCGCGGTTGAGACCCCGGGCGGCCTGCCGGGCGGCGTCGGACATGACCTTGAGGAGGGCGGATTGGGTCGACATGGGTCGCGAAACCTAGTGGCCGGACCGCTGCAAGGCAAGGCGCGGTTGGGGCGATCAGGCTGTGCCGGGCTGGCTCCGGTCCGCCAGGCCCTCGGCGATGGCCGAATTCAGGTCGCGCACCGCCTGGGCCTCGCCCCGGGGATAGCTCCAGACCCCGGCCGAAACCGCCAGGAAGTCGGCCCCGGCCGCCGCCAGACCGCGGGCATTCTCCACGGTGATGCCGCCGATGGCGACACAGGGCGTCTCCATGGTCTCCTGCCAGACGGACAGGACCTCGGGATCCGCCCGCGTGGGAGCGTCCTTGGTGGCACTTGGGAAGAAGGCTCCGAAGGCGACATAGTCTGCGCCCTGCTCGGCGGCCTCCATGGCCAGGTGGCGGCTGTCATGACAGGTCACGCCGACGGTCCGGTCCTTGCCAACCCGGCGGCGGGCCTCGGCGCAGGGCATGTCGGACTGGCCCACGTGCACCCCGTCGCAGTCGAGGCGCGCGGCCAGGTCGGGGTCGTCATTCAGGATCAGCGCCGCGTCATGCGCCCGGGCGATGGGCCCCAGCACCCGGACCGTCTCAGTGATCTCGGCTTCCGAGGCGTCCTTCAGCCGGACCTGCAGGGCGGCTACGTCCCCGGCGGACAGGGCGGCTTCCAGGCGTCCGGCAAAGACGGCGATGTCGCCCAACTGAGGGGGCGTGATCAGGTAGAGACGGCAGGCAGGTCGGGACATGGTCTTTTCTTAGCGCCGTCCGACCGGACGCCCAAGGCCCCGGGCCCCGGAATGTGTTGGGACGCGCGGCAGGCGATGCTTGAGCCCGTTCCCTTCAGATGGAACGTCTGAGGGGGCAAAACAGGCTCTAAGTCCAAAACGTTAGGTCATGTTTGGATCCGATAACCGGTTCCCACTTATCGGAACATGATCTAAGGCGCGGCCAATGTCCCTGATCTCTGATGACCTCCTTTCCCTGCGCCGCGAACTTGACGCTGGCGACAGCGCCACGGCGGTGCTCCAGGCCCGCTGCGAAGCGCTTGGACTGCCTGGCGGACCCTGGGTCCAGGCCTGGGTGGAGCCCTGCCTGGAGATCGCGGATGCCGGGGTCAGGGCGCGCCTGCAGGCAGCCCCCGAGGAAGACCTGGCCTGCCGCAGGGTCCGCCTCGTCTGGGGCACTCTTGTCCTGTCCCGGGCGGTGAACTGGTACCGGCCCGGGCGTCTGACCGATGACATGCGTCGCCGCCTTGCGGAGACGGACGAGCCCTTCGGCGTGGTGGCCCGGCCCCTCGGCTATCGCCGCATCCGGCTGGAGACTCGCCTTGTCGAGGCCGCCGGGCGGGTCTCGGCCCTGCACTGCCGGGCCTTGCTGGTCACGGGAGACGCAGAGCCCCTGGCCCTGGTCGAGGAAGTCTACCCCGGCGACTGACGCCGGGAGTCCAGGGGGCGGGTCAGGCCGCTTCGGGCAGGGCACCGGCTATGCCGGCTCTGACGGGTGCGGCTATCGGATGCGACAGGGGCCGGCGACCCCGCACCGGACGCCCGGGCAGGTCGAGTTCCTCGGGGGTCAGCAGGAAGCCCGCCCGGCGCGCGGCGGCGCCGACCTCGACCCGCGAGCCGAGGATGGAGATCGCCGGAGCCGCCAGCAGGGGCAAGACGATGGGCAGGAAGACCAGGGTCAGGTCGGGGCGAGCCAGGAGGGCGGCGGCGAAGATGACGCCGGCCCGGAGCTCCCAGGCGTGAGCGGCGAAGGCCTCGGACCAGCGCATCCGGCCAGCCTCCCGCTGCTGCGGCCGCCAGCCGGAATCCCGGCCCGAGAAGATCTCGATCAGCATGCGCGTGTGGCTGACCATCATGATCGGCGCCATGACCATGGACATGACCATCTCCAGGGCGACCCCCGGAAGGATGAAGCCAACGCCACCAAAGGCCTCGCGGTCCCGGCGGCGGCCAAGCACCAGTAGGGCGCCGAACAGCTTGGGTCCGAACAGGAGGAACCAGGACAGTGTGGCCATCCAGATGACGATCAGGCCGTCATGTCGCGGCTCGGCGAGGGTGCGCCAGCCATGCAGGGTCGAGATCTCGACCAGCCGGGGCTCGGTCTGGAACTGGATGACCAGGCCGGTCAGCAGGGCCAGGAACCACAGGGGCGAAGCCAGGTAGGCCATAACGCCGATAAGCATCTGCAGTCGGCTCATGGGGTGCAGGCCAGCGGCGGTGAGCAGTCGAAGATGCTGCATGTTGCCCTGGCACCACCGACGGTCACGCGCCAGGAAGGCCTGGAGGCCCGGAGGGGCCTCTTCGTAGCTGCCGGGCAGGGCGCCCGTCATGTGCACGGCCCAGCCCTGGCGTCGCAGATAGGCAGCCTCGACCGAGTCATGGCTCATGACGTGTCCGCCAAGGGGCTTGCGCCCGGGCAGGACGGGCAGGCCGCAGGAGTCCGCAAAGGCCTGGACGCGGACGATGGCGTTGTGACCGAAATAGGCCGACTCCGGACCGGTCCACCAGGCAAGGCCCGTAGCGGCGACACGACCGTAGAGGCGGACCCCGAACTGCTGGACCCTCTGGTAGAGGGTCTCGGCGTTGATGATGGCCGGGGTGGTCTGGATCAGCCCCGCCCGGGGGTGCCGCTCCATGGCGTCGACCAGGTGAAGCAGGGTCTCACCGGACATCAGGCTGTCCGCGTCGAGGATGACCATGTGCGGATAGGCACCGCCGAACCGGCGGACCCAGTCGGCGATGTTGCCTGCCTTGCGCTCGGTGTTTGACTCCCGGCGCCGGTAATAGGTCCGGCAGGCAGACGTCAGGCGGAAGGACTGGAAGGCAGTCCACTCGGCCTCAGCGGCCTCCGGGCAGGTCGAGTCCGAGAGGATGAAGATGTCGAAGGCTCCGGCGGCCTCAAGCGCCTTCAGGCTCGCGTCGATCCGCGACAGGCGGCTGAAGGCCGCGCCGGCGTCCTCATTGTAGAGGGGCATGAGCAGGGCGGTGCGCACGCTTGGCCTGCGGGGCCGCTCGGGGAAGTCGAAAAGGTCGCGATCGCCTCTTACGGCCTGGAGTACGAGGCCGGCCAGGGCGCTACAGAACCATCCGGACAGGGGGATGATCAGGGCCGAGAACAGGCACAAGGCGATGATCTCAAGGGCGGTGAAGCCCTCCTCGGCATAGATCCGCGCCGGGGTGAGGAAGGCAAGGACGGACAGGGACAAGGTCGCCGTCAGCATGACCAGGCGCCGGAAGGCCAGGCCCCGGGGCGCTGGAACCGCAGGCGGGGTTCCGGCCTCTGCAAGGCCGTGCCGTGGCATTTCCAAGCGAGACTCTTCGGGAAGCCAGGCCCGCACAGGGTCTTCAGCTGTCCAGGCGGTCCAGGTGGGAACGCCGAACTCCCTGCTGTGAACGCCTTCCATTTCCCGAGCCGCTCCCTGGATCCACCGACGGCGGGCAGATGATCACGAACATGTTATGCTGCATTGCGGCAAATGCAATAACGGAATCGTGAAGTGGGGGTCTGCGCAGACTTCAGGCGGTTGCGGATGAGCGGCGCCCGAATTTCAGGCGTTGGACTCCGATCGGGCCAGGGCAAGCAGCCGCCGCTCAAGGGCGTAGGCCGCGACGCCGGTCCACCCGACGAGGACGATGGCGAAGGCCCGCTCCCACCAGCCAACATTCTCATCGTTGACCAGGCCCTGGAAGATCAGGTGCTTGGTCAGGATGGTCAGGACCGCCATGACCAGGAAGACGATGAGCAGGAAGATCCGAAGCTGGCCCATGCCCTCGATCCGCCGCAGGGCCCAGACCAGGGCCAGGGGCGCGATCTGTATGCCCAGCCCAAGGTTGATGGCGAGGTGCCGCGGGTCTGGCCAGGGATAGAGGCTCGAAAGGACCAACCCGACGCCCGCCAGCCCGAAGCAGAGGGCAATGATGGCGGCCGACACCCTTGCGCCACCCAGGGCCAATACGGAAAGGGCGAAGCCGATCCCAGCCAGGCCAGCGCCTGCGCCCGAGACCAGGACACCGACGTTGAAGATGGCGGGATGGGGGGCCGCTGCACCGCCCAGCTCACTCAGGTACTGTCTGGCGTGGTTGAAGCCCGGCCAGGTCAGGGCGGCCAGGCCGACGCTGGCGTAGGCGAGGATCGGCGCTGCAATCCCGATCCGCAGGAGTAAGCGGCGGCGACGGAACCGGGTCATGGCGTCCGCGGCCCTGGACGCAGGCCCCAGAGGGGGCGAAGGGGCCCGGTTCGTCGGACAATCTCGTAGACCACCAGGCTGCCGCCGAGGGTGATCAGCACCAGCAGTCCCGCCTCGACGCCGACCGGCAGGTCCTGGGGTATCAGCAGGTGGGCGGCGATCACCAGCAGGGTCTGGTGTGCGAGATAACAGGGAAACACCGCATCGGTCAGATATCGCAGGGCCGGTCCGTCGGCGCTTCTCAGGTGACGGCTACCAAAGCCCAGGACGGCGCAGATGGTGGCCCACTGGTACACGGCGAAGACCAGGTTGGCGGGGGAGGATGGCGGCTGGTCCAGGGGTTGAGACAGGGCGATCAAGGCCGGCAGGCTGACTGCGGCCACAGCCAGTGAAGTCCAGCGCATACGCTCGAACCGGGTCCAGATGTCATCACGCAGGGCTAGCAGGAACCCGGTCAGAAAGACGCCGAAGGACATGGCGTGATTGTAGGGATCATCGGTGATGTGGTTGGTCAGCCCTGCAGTGGGGAAGATCCAGAGGCGGAGCAGGGCCAGGTAGAGCATGGGTATGGCCAGCAGGCCAGCGCCCCCAAGGAGTTGGCCAAGGAGGGTCTCCAGCCAGCTGAAAAACCGCGGGACCGTGGCCAGGGCAAGGGCCGTGAGGCTGTAGACGGTGATGTAGAGCACGAACCAGACATGGTTCAGGGGCACGCCATCCCTCAGGCCCGCGGGGCTGAATTCGGACAGCCACCATGTGCCGAGGGATCCCGAGAAGCTGCCCTTGTCCACCGCCTCGATCCAGGACTGCGGCGGCACCAGGACGAGGATCCCGAAAAGCAGGGGCGGGACCAGTCGGCGCAGACGCTGCCCGATCGCCTTCGTGGGTGGCGTCCGCCGCACCATGAACCTCAGGGCGACCCCCGAGACCATGAACAGAAGGGTCAGGCGCCAGGGGTTTGTGACCAGGGCCGCCAGTCCCAGGCCCGGCACGGTGTGAGGGCTGTGCACATGCCAGTCCCACGGCGCATAGACGAGGCCGACATGGTAGAGGATCAGCACGCCGAAGGCGGCGATGCGGATCCAGTCAATGTCCGCGCGGCGCTGGGGTTTGGCGGTGCTCACGGACCTCCGTATGCGACGGGAAGGCCCGCCCTGTCCATGTCGTCCGCGGCGTCACCGGTCAGGAGAAGTCGCGCGCCAGCTCGGCGCCGGTGGCGATTCAGCTCGGCGATGCACGGGCAGATGTCTCGCCCTCGGCACCCGCCGGGGACTTGTCACCCCGTCCCGGCGACCTCAGGGTGAGCTCCAAGAGAATCCGGGCCACAGGGAGGCGTAACATGACCATCCATCTGAGGCAGATCGCCCTTGTCGCAGAGAGGCTGGAGCCCGTGCTCCTGGACTTCGAGGCGGTCTTCGGCCTGGCCCGTTGCTACATCGATCCGGGCGTCGCCGTCTTCGGCCTCGAGAATACCCTCCTGCCGGTGGGTCGGAACTTCCTCGAGGTGGTCGCGCCGGTAAAGCCAGACACCGCGGCCAGGCGGTATCTCGAACGGCGCAGTGGAAACGGCGGCTACATGGTCATTACCCAGACGCCGACACTCGAGGCGCTTGAGGCGGTCCGTGCCCGCGCTGCCCGTTCGGGCGTGCGGGTGGCCTGGGAGTCGGCCCGCCGGGGCTGGACCCTGATCCAGCTGCATCCCGGCGACCTGAAAACGACCTTCCTGGACGTGGAGTGGGACGAGAACGGAGACCTTGCCGGCTCCTGGCCGCCAGCCGGCGGTACGGGCTGGGAGGACAAGGTCCGCCAGGACCTCGTCATCGACTTCACAGGTGTCGAGCTCCAAGCAGACGACCCTGTCGCCGCCGCCCGTCTGTGGAGTAACGTCACCGGGTCACCCCTCGAGATGTCCGGGGGAGACCCTGTTGTTCAGCTGAGCAATGCCGGCCTGAGGTTCGTCGCGCCATCGGATGGCAGGGGTCCTGGCCTCTCGGCGGTGGACTTGACGGTCCGCGACCTGACGGAAGTGGTGGGTCGGGCCCGGGCCAGGGGCCTCCCGGCGGGTCCCGACTGCGTGGAGATCGGTGGCGTCAGATTCAATCTCCGACAGGCCTGACGGCCCCCGCCAACGGATTATCGGGGGCCAGGCGTTGGACTTGTCGTCGCTTGCCCCTATCTCCGCCGGGGTCCGCGACGGGACATCCGGAAGGCTAAGCCTGTGTCAATGCGTCTGATCGCGGCCCTCGCGGCACCTCTGCTCGCCGCGACTGCGGCGTCAGCGCCTGCAAGCGCCGCCCCACCTCCGACTGTCCCCGAGGCCACCGTCGTGGATGAGCTCGTCGTGGAGGCACCGGCGAACGGTGCGGGCGCCGTCCTCGGCGATATCAAGCCAGAGCTTCAGATCAGTGAGGCCGAGATCCAGTCCTACGGCGTCAGCAGCGTCGCCGACCTGGTGGCCCAACTGGCACCGCAGACCCAGTCCGGCCGGGGCCGTAGCCGTGGAGGCATGCCGGTCGTCCTCCTGAACGGGACCCGGACCTCGGGGTTTGCAGAACTCCGCGACCTGCCTCCGGAAGCCATTGTGCGCGTCGACGTCCTGCCTGAAGAGGCGGCCCTCAAGTACGGCTATACCGCCGACCAGAGGGTGCTCAACTTCATCACCCGCAAGACATTCCGGGCCGTAACGACCGAGGTTGACATCGAGGCCGCCATGGCAGGCGGCACGGTCACCCGGGAGCTCGAGGCCGGACTGTTCCGGATCGACGGCGACCAGCGGACCCAGCTCAAGGCCGACCTGACGAGTGCCTCGGCGGTGACCGAGGACGAGCGGGATATTCCCCCGACCGGTACGACGGCCCTCTTCACCCTCCCCGGCCTCTACAGCGGACGGGGCCCGGGCGGACAGATCGATGCGGCCCTCAGCATCCTGGCGGGCGGCCCGGTGACCCTCGCGGGCCTTCCCGCCATTGCGGCGTCCCGGCCGCCAATCCTCGCCGAGGTTGCGGCCCTCGCGGGCCAGATCCCGCCGGCGGACGACGGCGCCTATCGAACCCTGACGCCCGAGACCCGCCGCTTGACGATCAATGGGGTGGTGGCGCGAAGCGCCTCGCCCGGAACCACCGCGACCTTCAACGCGGTGATCGGCGCCGGCAGTTCCGAGTCCCTCCAGGGTCGGCCAGCCTACAGCCTGACCCTACCCGGCGGCGGGCTCTGGACGCCCTTTGCAGGTCCTGTGGACCTGCTGCGCCGCGAGGCTTCCGGGGGCGCGATCCGCCAGACCTCGGAAGACTGGAACGCCCGCCTGGGCTTTGGCCTCAACAGCGCCCGCAGCGGATGGCGTCTGTCCCTCACCGGCAGCCTCGAACTGGCCGATGTGGTCGGCCGGACCGACGGGGGGGTGGATACAAGGCCAGCCCAGGCCCGGCTTGCGGCTGCGGACGCGGCCTTCAATCCCTATTCCCCGGGCGCTGCGGACCTTCCCGCCTTCACCTCGGACCGGACGCGCTCACAGACCGCGGGGGCCGAGGTGCAGGCCCTGGCGGCGGGATCGATCGCTGAACTTCCGGCCGGTCCCCTCTTCCTTTCAGCCCGCGCGGGGGCGTCCGGTAACTGGCTCAGCTCGCGCTCGGTCCGCAGGGAGGTGGAGCGTGAAACGGACCTCTCCCGCACCGGAATCAGCGCCCAGGCTAGCCTCGATACGCCCCTCCTGCGTCGCGATGTCGAGGGGTGGGGCCGGCTTGGCGACCTCACGCTGAACTTCAACCTGCAGGGCGAGAGCCTGTCCGACGCCGGGACCCTGGCCACGGTTGGTGGTGGGGTGAACTGGTCACCGGTCGACCGGCTGACCCTTCTGGCCTCCTTCAGCCGGGACCAGTCGCCCCCCACCCTGGTCCAGCTGGGCGCGCCCCGGACCGTCACGACCGGGGTGAGGGTCTTCGACTATGTGCGCAACGAGACCGTCGAAGTGGTGCAGGTCTCCGGCGGCGATCCTTCCCTGCGCAGCGACCAGCGGGATGCGACGCGCCTGGGCGTCAACTGGAAGCCCTTCTCCGACCGGGAGCTGAACCTCTCGGTCAGCTACACCCTCAGCCAGGCCGACGATCCGGCCTCGGCCCTGCCGGCAGCCACGGCGGAGGTGCAGGCCGCCTTCCCCGAGCGGTTCCTGAGGGACGAGAGCGGCCAGCTCGCCGTCGTTGACGTCCGCCCCGTGAACTTCCTGCGCAGCGACCGCGAGGAAATCCGCTGGGGCTTCAACTGGTTCGGTGGCCAGGGCCCGGCGACGGGGCGTCTGGGCGCAGGCCCGCCACCGGGCGCGAGGGGCGGTGGCCGGCCCATGGCCATGATGGGCGGGCCCGGAATGGGTGGCCCCCCGGGCCGGAACGGATGGCAGGTGTCGCTCTACCATACAGCCGTACTCACCGACCGGATCCTGGTCCGGCAGGGCGGGCCGGTGTTTGACCTCCTTGACGGATCAGCTGCGGGCGCGCGGGGCGGGACTCCGGCCAATGCTATCGAGCTACAGGCGGGCGTCTTCCGGCAGGGTCGGGGTGCGCGCCTGAGCACCTCCTGGAAGAGCGGAACCACGGTACGGGGCGCGACGCCGGCCGGCGACCTGTCCTTTTCGGACCTGGCGACGGTAGACATTCGCCTGTTCGACACCTTCGCCGGAAACCCGGACCTCGTTCGGCGCTGGCCGGTGCTGAAGGGTGCACGGGTCACCCTCGCCGTGGACAATCTGTTCGACGCCAAGCTCAAGGTCCGCGACACTCAAGGTGCCGTTCCGGCGGGGTATGCCGAGGACATTCTCGATCCTGTAGGCCGGGTCCTGGAGATCAGTTTCCGAAAGGTGTTCTGAGGGGCTTGCCTGCAGGGCGCGTGTGGACTTCCCTAGAGCTAAGGCCCCGGGAGGACACGGCATGAAGGACCTATCGATCGGGCGACCGCCTCTTTCCCCGGGGCACGCCGCCTTCGCGACTCAGGTCGAGGCCGCCCAGGATGTGCTCGACGCCTTCATGGCCGCCTGGAACGCACGGGACGCCGCCGGCGTGCGGGCCAGCTTCAACTTCCCCCATGTGCGGTTCGCCTCGGGTCGGGTGAACATCCTGGCCCCGGAGCAGGTGACCGACGCCATGTACGCCGGCGTAGCCCTTTCGGAGTGGGGCCGGTCGGCCTGGCAGCGCCGGGAGGTGATCCACGCCGGGCCGGACAAGGTCCAGTTCGATACCCGCTTCGCCCGCTTCCGGCCAGACGGGAGCCTGATCAGTGCCTTTGACTCCATCTACATTGTGACCCTCCAGGATGGCCGATGGGGCGTCCAGGGCCGGTCCAGCTATGCGCCCTGAGCCAGTAAGCCCGCCATGAAGGCTGCAAGCTACCCCCTCGCCCGCGAGCAGGACTTCACCTCCCGTATCAACGGGAAGGCCTATCGCCTGCGTATCGCCACGCCCTACGGCCCGCCGCCCGAGGGGGGATATCCAGTCCTCTATGTTCTCGACGGCGATGGCTATTTCGGCTCCTTCGCCGACGCCGCCCGCCTGCGCGCCGCCGGCGGGCTGGAGCTGCCCCATACCGTCGTCGTTGGGGTGGGCTATCCTGGCGAGGACTTCACCGGGGCCCTTGGCCGAAGGTTCCTCGACCTGACCCCGACCGAGCCCAGAGCGGCCGAGAAGGCCAACCACACCTTCGCCTCCGGTGAGATTCGCTACGCTGGGGCGGACGACTTCCTGGAAATCCTGATCCGGGAGGTACGTCCCCGGGTCGCTGAGGTCCTGCCGGTCGACCCGGCCCGCGAGGCGCTGTTCGGCCACTCCCTGGGCGGCCTCTTCGTCCTCTACAGCCTGTTCCGAAGGCCCGACGCCTTCTGCGCCTGGCTGTCCCTCAGCCCGTCCATCTGGTGGGATGGCCGCTTCGTCCTGCGGGGCGAGGCGGGCTTCACCTCCGCCCTCCCGGGCCTGGCCCGTCCGCCCCGGCTCTTCGTGGGCGTCGGTTCCCTCGAGCAGCCCGAGGGCTCGCCGGCGCGGATGGTCGACAACGCCGTCGAGCTGTCCGCCCGCTTCAGCGCCCTGGCGGGCATGACTGGCTGGCGCTTTGCCTCCCGGGTCTTCGAGGGCGAGACCCACGCCGGTGTGGTCTGGCCCGCCATCAATCCCATGCTCGACTTTGCCCTGAAGGACGCCTGAGGTCCGCTTGCCGGATGCCACCAGGCCTGTAGAAGACCCCCAACCCGATCGTCGATGGAGGCCGACCGTGCCTGACACCTTCCGCGCCCTGCGCGCCCATAAGACCGACGCCGGGATCGAGACCCGGCTCGAGACCCTGAGCGACGCCGATCTCATGGAGGCCGATGTCACAGTGCGGGTCGAGTACTCGACGGTGAACTTCAAGGATGGGCTGGCCCTGACCGGTCGCTCCCCCATCCTGCGCACCTTTCCCATGATCCCCGGCATCGACTTCGCCGGGGTCGTGGAGACCTCCTCCCATCCGGGCTTCTCCGCCGGCGACCGGGTGGTGCTGAACGGCTGGGGCGTGGGCGAGACCTGGCATGGTGGCTATGCTCAGAAGGCGCGGGTCAAGGGCGACTGGCTGGTCAGACTGCCCGACAGCCTGTCCACTTCCCGGGCCATGGCCATCGGCACGGCGGGCTACACCGCCATGCTCTGCGTCATGGCCCTGGAGCGCCAGGGCGTAACCCCGGGCTCGGGAGACATCCTGGTCACGGGCGCCGCCGGTGGGGTGGGAAGCGTATCCATCGCCCTCCTGTCAGCCCTCGGCTACCGGGTCGTGGCCTCCTCACGCCGGTCGGCAACCGAGGGCGACTACCTCCGGGGCCTGGGTGCCGCCGAGGTCATCGACGCCGCCGAGTTCTCCGGTCCCGCCCGACCGGTCGGCAAGGAGCGGTGGGCTGGGGTCGTAGACTCTGTGGGCAGCCACACCCTGGCCAACGCCGTTTCCCAGACCCGATACGGCGGGGCCGTGGCGGCCTGTGGCCTGGCCCAGGGCATGGACCTTCCCGGCTCCGTGGCTCCCTTCATCCTGCGCAGCGTCGTCCTCGCCGGGGTCGACAGCGTCCAGCGTCCGACACCCGACCGGATCGAGGCCTGGCGGCGGCTGGGAACCGACCTGGACCTCGCCCGGCTGGATGCCATGACCCAGGTGGCCGGCCTGTCCGACTTGCCGCGCCTGGCCGCCGAGATCCTCGATGGCAAGGTCCGCGGCCGAGTGGTGATCGATCCGTCGGTCTAGCGGGTATCGGCGGCCTTGGGTCCTACGGCTTCTGGACTGGCCGACGCGCGGCTAGGAGCAGCAGTCCGGCGAAGATCCCCAGGTTCTTGATGAAGTTCTGCATCTCGTGCTGCGGGTTGCCGCCGGGATAGTCGTTCCAGAAATCGTGCATGGAGAGGTTGATCAGCAGGGTCAGCCCGGCGAGCAGGAAGGCCGCGGTCCGGGCGTTCCAGTTCGCCATCAGCGCCAGCCCGCCTCCGACCTGCAGCGGAATGGTCAGCAGCAGAAGCGGCAGGGCGAACGGCACGTTGTGGAGCTTCATATAGGCCAGCGTGCCGGCGAACCCGGTCACCTTCATCAAGCCGGGAACCACGAAGTAGAGCCCCAGCAGGACCCGCCCGGCGAGGTCCATAGGCCGGCTGAGCCTGTCGAGCAGAGGGTTCAGTGGGTTGTTCATGGTGGCTCCGGGTTTGTGAAGGGCATGGGACCCGCGACACTTGCCCACTGTAGCGAGATACGGGCGGCCGTTGGAAGGCTTCCATTCGCAGCCGCGACGGCGACTCGCCGGGCTCAGCCCAGTGCGCCTGCCGTCAGGCCTGCCACGGCCCCGACGGTCAGGATCAGCCGAAGCCGCGGATACCAGACCGGAAGCCCGGGCGAGCGCAGGTCCCAGACGAAGTGCAGTACAAGGGCAGCGGCCAGGGCGGAAAGCTGGAGGCCGGAGCGCTCGGGCGGCAGGAGGGCCAGCCCCCAGGCGGCGACGCTGGGCGCCATGCTGAAGGCGATGGTCCTCGGGTCGGGCGCAGAGTCGCTGACGGCCCGGCCCCAGCGCGCCCCGCCCAGGAAGGACAGGATCACCGCCGCGTAGAGACCCAGGCCCCGGTCGCTCCATCCGGACAGGTCTGGATCCGCCAGGGCCAGGAGGGGAAGGCCCAGGAAGGGGATGAGGCCCGCCAGGCCCCAGGCCAGGATGGGGCGGGGGATGGGTCCTGTCCCGCCCGTGGGATCGCCCGAGGTCATCTTGCCGCCTCTCGACTGGTTTCCAGGGCCCGGTCTTGTCCCGGGACCGCAGAGCTTGCAAGCCCGTCCCGGATCGGGCGGGTCTTCAGGTCCAGAGCCGGTTGCGGATGCGCCGGGGCGGGAGGGGCGCCGGCTGGACAGGCCGCGCCAGGATGCCAGCCTCGGCACCCAGTCGCTCCAGCACCTCCGCGCGCTCGGCGGCCCCAAGGGCGGCGAAGGCGACCTGGAGGTCGACCAGGCACTGTACCCGGTAGGGCGATACCGGCAGGCGCCAGTCCACGCCGCCGCGACGGAAGCGGGCGACCTTCAGCCCCCCGGCCGCTGCCAGGGCGTTGGCGTCCAGCTCGGCCAGGTGGTCCCGCGCCGCCAGCTGCAGGAGGGGATCAAGGTCCCGGGGCGCGGTCGCTGGCAGGGGGGCCGCCTCGATCCTTTCGGGATGGGCGTTCCAGAGGCGGGCGGTCCAGGCCAGGACGGCAGGCGCCCGCTCGCGCAGGATCTCCGCCGGAGTCGGGTCGCTGGAGAAGTGTCGGAACATGGGTCCGAAGAGGCCGAAGTCGGCGGCGACGGGCCGCTCGCCGAACAGGAAGGGCCGGGTCTCGAGCACCGGTTCCAGAAGGTCAAGGACCTCAAGATAGAGGCGCGCCACCGAGGGTGCTGTCGCCCGGGTGATCCCGTCCTGGCGCAGGTAGACACTCTGCTGGCGGCGACGGACCCCCGCGGCCTTCAGGGCGAGGGGCAAGGGCAGGTCCCGCATCAGGGTGGCGGCGATGCGCCGGCTCATCAGCCGCGCATCATCGGCATAGGCCCAGCGGTAGTAGAGGGCCGGCCGCCACAGCCACTCGTCGAAGGCATCCTCCAGGAACAGGCTGAGGAAGGCGGCCAGGGGCGCTTCCGGTTGCAGGGCCGGGCCGGGGGCCTCGGCCTCCAGGCGCCGCAGAATGGCCGTGGTGTCCGTCAGCCACTCGCCGCCGGGGCTGCGCAGGGCGGGCATCTGCGCTACGCCGGTCGCCCGGGCGCAGGCGCGAAAGCCGGCCAGGTCCATCTCGACGAACCGGAAGGGCAGGCCCCGGGCGCGGAGCCAGGCCTCGAGCTTGCCGGTGAAGTAAGAGAGCTTCAGGCCATGGAGCTCCCAGGTCTCGTCGCTCACACCCGACTGCCACGCCGGCGAAGGGCGCGCCAGGCGAAGAACCCGGCGCCTCCGAGGACCAGGAGAAGGACTCCGGCGACGGTCGCCAGGAACGGCATCTGCCGGGCGAGGGCGTTGGCGGCGAGCTGCTTCTGCATGGTGTAGCCCGCGGGCAGGGGCACCACGCCGACCCGCCGCTCGTAGGCAGCGTAGTCGGCCAGCATGGTCTTCAGCCGCTCGGGCTCGGCGTTGGACAGGTCCCGGGTCTCACCGGGGTCAACGGCGAGGTTGTAAAGCCGCCAGCCTCCGTCCCCGAGGGGTGGCATGTCGCGGACGATCTTGTAATCCCCCTTGAACAGGGCTGAATTGCCGGAGACCTCGAGGCCGAGGGCGTCATTGGGTCCGCGGACGGGCTGCGTCCCGCCGCCGAGCAGGGCGCGCAGGCTGTGGCCATCCATGGCCGGTGCCTCGGGTGTCGCCCGGGCGCCGCCGAACTCCGCCAGGGTGGGGGCGACGTCGGTGACGAAGGTCAGGCCAGCGATCCTGCGCCCCGGGACGACGCCGGGCCCGGAAATGATCAGAGGCGCACGGATGCCGCCCTCCGAGGCGTAGAACTTGTAGCGGCGCCCCGGTGCCGCCACCGCCTCTGCCCACTCAGGGCCGATGAAGTTCAGGCTGCCGGGTCCGCCTAGGCCCTCCAGCCGCCAGGCGTAGCCATTTGTCGGCATCCAGACGTTCATGCTGGGCTGGTGGACCGGATCGCTCGGCTCGGAGCCGTTGTCGGAGGTGATGACGAAGACGGTATTGGCCAGTTCGCCCCGGGCCTCGAGTCGCTGGATGAGGCGACCAACCGCAGCATCGGCCGCTTCGATCATGCCTGCATAGACCTCCATGGACCGGGCGGCGATCCGCCGTTCCCCGGCGTCCAGGCTCTCCCACCTCCGGGCATTGGGCGAGAACCCGTCGACGGCGGCGCCGGCGGGCAGCAGGCCAAGGGCCCGGGCCCGCTCGACCCTGGCCTGCCGAAGCTGCGCCCAGCCGCCGTCAAATCGGCCGCGGTAGCCGTCCGCATAAGCCGCGGGTGCCTGGACCGGAATGTGAACGGCCTGGAAGGCGAGGTAGGCGAAGAAGGGCGCTCGCCCCGGCGGAGCCTCATCGAGGTTCCGGGTCAGCCGGTCGACCAGCAGGTCCGAGGAATAGAAGTGCTTCGGCATCCGCACCGGACGCCCGTCCTCGAACCAGGGCGCCTTGGTGTAGTAGGGCATGTAGGGCTTGGCGGCCCAGTTGTCCGCACCAGAGGCGTCAAGGGCCAGGGATCGGTCGAAGCCCTGGCCGTCGGGCAGTTCGCCGGGGCCATGCCCCAGGTGCCACTTGCCGGCCATCAGGGTCCGGTAGCCTTCGGCTTTCAGTCGTTCGGCGAGGGTCAGGACCTCGGGTTCGATCCGCAGACGGTAGCCAGGTTGAGTCCGCATCTGGGGCGGAAGGATCTCCTCGATGGTCGCCGCCCCGGCCCGGTGGTTGTCCAGGCCCGTCAGGAGCATGGCCCGGGAGGGCGTGCACAGGGGCGAGGTGTGATAGCCGGTGAACATGGCGCCCTGCCGCGCCAGCCGGTCGATGTTGGGGGACCGGGCCTCGCCGCCGTAGGCACCCAGGTCCATCAGCGCCAGGTCATCGAACAGGATCAGGACGATGTTTGGCCGGGCGGTGGAGGAAGCCGGCGCAGGTGCGGCCTCCGCCCGGGCGGTGCCAGGGCCCAGGATCGCGAGCGCGCACGCCGCGGCACCAGCCCACAGGGTTCGAATCCGCCTGAGGGTCATGTCCGGCATCAGCGCCTCCTGCAGCAATCTATTGACACTCAATGTGTCACAAGGCGCCCCGGCAGGCAAGCCCGCCGGCCTCAGCGGTAGCGGAAGATTGGATCCTCAAGGTCCAGCACCGGCAGGACGTCCTTCTCGCTCCAGTAGTCCTGGGTATGACGCCATTCCGGCCGGTCGCCGGCCTTGGGCATGAGGTGTACGCCGCGCATCATGTAGCCGGGGTTGAAGTCCTCGGGATCGATCCACGGGCCGAGCTTCATGTCGGCGTCCTCAGGGCGAAGGGCCGGCTCGACCCGGCGCAGGCCCTTGTCGTCCATGTGCCTCAGGAGGCGGGTCACGAAGTCGCCCATGATGTCGGCGCGCAGGGTCCAGCTGGCGCGGAAATAGCCGAACACCCAGGCCAGGTTGGGCAGGCCGGTGAACATCATACCCCGGTAGGTGACCGACTGGGACAGGTCCACAGGCCGGCCATCCACCGAGAAGGCGATGTCGCCCAGGACATTCAGGTTGAAGCCCGTGGCCGTGATGATGATGTCGGCCTCCAGCACCTTGCCAGACTTGAGGCGGATACCTTCCGGGACAAAACGGTCGATCTCATCCGTCACCACCCCGGCCTTACCGGCCTTCACCGCCTGGAAGAAGTCGCCATTGGGCACGAAGGCGATGCGCTGGCGCCAGGGGGCGTAGCGGGGCGTGAAGTGCTCGGCGACATAGTCCTCGCCCAGCAGGCCGCGGAGCACGCCCAGAAGTTCCTCGCGCACCAGGTCTGGCTCCTCGAGGGCCCGCTTGGTCATCTGGGCGCCGGTCTTCAGCATAGCCCGGCGGACGATCTCGTGGGTCCAGTCCGGATCGATCTCCAGCTCCCGCAGGGTCTCGGCCAGCTCGTTGCGGTTCCGCCCTGGGGTAAAGTAGGTGGGCGAGCGCTGCAGCATGGTGACGTGACCGGCCGTCTCCGCCAGGGCCGGGATCAGGGTGGCCGCCGTCGCGCCGGACCCGATCACAATGATGCGCTTGCCATCGCAGTCCATGTCCTCGGGCCAGGTCTGCGGATGGACCAGGCGGCCCTGGAAGTCATCCATCCCGGGCCATTCCGGTGTGTAGCCTTCGCTATGGCGGTAGTAGCCCTGGCACATCCAGAGGAAGCCGGCGGTCACCTGGCGCCGTGCGCCGGTCTCAACGTCCTCCAGGTCAACGACCCAGCGGCAGTCTGTCTCCGACCAGTCAGCGGTGAGTACCCGGGTCCGGTACTGGATGTGGCGGGCGATATCGTTCTCGTCGATCACCTCGCCCATATAGGCCAGGATCTCCTCCCCCGTGGCGATCGGCGGACCCCGCCAGGCCTTGAACCGGTAGCCGAAGGTGTGAAGGTCGCTGTCGGACCGCACGCCGGGGTACGTGTGGGTTCGCCAGGTTCCGCCGAAGTCGGCCAGGGTCTCGACAATGCGGAAGGTCTTTCCGGGTGCCTGGGTCTGCATGTGGTAGGCGGCACCGATGCCGGAAATACCAGCCCCGACAATGAGGACGTCGAACTGATGTGCATCGCCCGCAGGTTCTGACCCGTCACGCGTGCGTTCCGAAAGATTTCCGTCAGACATTCCGCCCACTCTCCCCGTCGACCCGCCGGGCGTTCCCCGCCGTCGGTCCGCCCCCTCATTAAGCCGCCCGCCGGGGAGCGCAATGGCTGAGGCCGGTTAGCGACGAGGCCGCCAGGGCCTGCCCGGTCACCCCTCGAGCCCCTTCTGGTTCCGCGGAGCCTGCGGTCCCTTCAGTAGGCGACGCGCTCAACCTTCAGGCCCGACCGGGTCAGTTGCTCCTGGACGCTGCCCTTCCCGGTCAGGTGCCCGGCACCGACAGCGACGAAGACCACGCCGGGGCGGTCCATGCGCGCCTTCAGGTCCGCCGCCCAGCGGGCATTGCGATCGGTCAGGAGGATGCGGGCGGTCTCGGGGGTTTCCTTCATCTCTTCGTTCATGATGCGCCCGGTCTCGTCAGGCTCGCCCCGGGCCCAGTGGTCGATCATCTTCGACATGAGGGCCAGGCCCTCCTCGCGGTTGTAGGCGAGGTCGCGGATGCCGGCGAGCTGCTCGGCCTCGGGGGTGGCGTCGAGCATGGCGAACTGCTGCTCGGGGGTCTCGAAGGCGGTGACGGTCTTTCCCGCCTTCCGGGCCGCCTGGGTCAGGACCTCCTCGGCACCGGACTTCGGATCCATGCCGGCCTTCATGTACTGCACGACGGACGCCTGTACGACGATGAACCAGGGCTCGAGGGACTCAAGCGGGGCGGCAGGCAGGCCGAGCTCCGTCAGCGCCCGCACATAGGCCGCATGGTCTTCCGGCGACAGCCTCTGGGACATGGTGCGGCCCTTGGGGTCCACGGCCAGCTTCAGGATGAGGGGGCCAAGGCTGGCCGGATCCTCCACCGGCAGGAGCTCCATCCTCAGTTCGTCGGACGCATTGAAGGCGTCGGCCACCCCATCGTCGAACCAGGCCAGGTCCGCAGGCAGGAAATGCACGGTCCCGAAGAGATAGATCGTGGTGTCCGCATCGCGCACCACCCATAGGGCGGGATCGGCGTCGCGGGGGGCGGCGAGGGCTGGCACCGAGATAATGCCAAGGGTGAGGATGAGGGCGGTGAGGCGGCGGAACATCGCGTATCTCCAGAGGGGAAGGGGGGTCAGGCGTCGTTTCCGCCGAAGACCTGCTCGATGGGCAGGGCAAATTCGCGGGCGATGCGGAAGGCGAGGCTGAGGGAGGGGTCGTGCTTGCCGGTCTCGATGGCATTGACCGCCTGGCGCGAGACGTCGATGCGTCCCGCCAGCTCGGCCTGGCTCCAGCCTTTTTCGGCCCTCAGGAGGCGAAGTCGGTTGTTCATGAAATTCCGTCTTGTGTCAGGTTAAGCTGACATAATGTCAACTCGACCTGACCATATCAAGTCTACCTGACACTGAGTTCCGGGAGTAATTGTAACGACCTCCAAAAAAGCCCGACCCCGTCTCAGAGGCGGTGGGGCAGCCCGCTCCGTAGACCGGCATGTGATCGACCAGGACGGCCGGGAGTTCCCCCGGGCTTCCACGGCAACTGGGCCCCGACAGTCACGGGTCTGTAGCCCTGATCTGAGAGGATCCACCTACAATTGGAGGGTGGACCATGCGTAATCTCTGGATTGGTGCCGTGCTGGCTCTGGTGGTGAGCGGCGGTGCGGCGGCGCACGAAGGCCCTCACGATCCGCGGCGGATGGACTTCCCCGCCCCGGCGACCGGCGGGCGGATTCTGGCGATCGACCTGCACACGCACACCGTTTTCTCCGACGGCGAGGTTTGGCCGACGATCCGCGTGGAGGAGGCCCGCCGCGACGGTCTGGCGGCCATGGCGGTGACCGAGCACCTTGAGTATCAGCCCCGCGCTGCGGACATCCCGCATCCCGACCGCAACCGGTCCTACGAACTCTCCAAGGCTGCAGCGGGGGAAAACGTCCTGATCATCCCGGGTGCCGAGATCACCGGCCAGATGCCGCCTGGCCATGTCAATGCGGTCTTCATCACCGACGCCAACGCCCTGTCGCGCGTGAATCCGGAAGCGGCCATCCGCACAGCCAACGCCCAGGGCGGCTTTGTCTTCTGGAACCATCCCTACTGGCATCGCCAGCAGCCGGACGGGGTGGCGCGTCTGCTGCCGCTGCACCAGAGCTTGATCGCCCAGAAGCAGCTCCATGGGATCGAGGTGGCCAATGGCGCCGACTACTCGGAATCGGCCTTCCGCATCGCCCTGGACAACAACCTGGCCATCATCGGCACATCCGACGTCCATGGCCTGGTTGACTGGGACTATGATGTGCCCCGTGGACACCGGACCGTCACCCTCGTCCTCGCCTCCGACGGGTCTGCCACCGCAATCCGCAAGGCCCTGGGTGAGAACCGCACAGCTGCTTGGTATCGCGACAGCCTGATCGGCCGGCCGGCCATACTGGAGCAGATCGTCCGCGCCTCCCTCACTCTGGC
>CAMCIK010000011.1 GCA_945874825.1 Phenylobacterium deserti
GGGCGGCGCTCTGATCCCGAGGGCCATCGCCTGGCGCCTTCAGCAGCGGATGCTGGCGCCAATGGCGGCCGAGCGGTTTATCCTGCCACCCGCGCGCGATCTCGACCCCCGCCTGGTCGGCGGGGCCGCCCTGTTCGGCATCGGCTGGGGCGTCGCCGGGCTCTGCCCCGGACCCGCCATCGCCGGCCTCGCCATCGCCCCCGTCCCCGCCGCCATCTTTGTCGCGGCGATGCTGGCCGGAATGATTTTTCACCGCCTGCTGCCCACCGCTCCGGCGAAGCAGTCCAACCTGGAGACATCCAATGTCTGAGACCCAAACCGCTATCGGCCTGCCGCGCCTGAACGCGCCTGCTCCGAACTTCTCGGCCAAGACAACCCATGGCGATCGTTCGCTGGCCGATTACAAGGGTCAGTGGCTGGTGCTGTTCTCGCACCCGTCCGACTTCACACCCGTCTGCACGACCGAGTTCATCGGCTTCGCAGAGGTCGCAGCCGAGCTGAAGGCGAAGAACTGCGAACTGCTGGGCCTGTCGATCGACAGCATCTTTTCCCACATCGCCTGGACACGGAACATCGCCGAGAAGTTCGGCGTCGAGATCCCGTTCCCGATCATCGAAGACCTGAAGATGGACGTGGCTCGCGCTTACGGCATGATCCACGAGGGAGCCAGCGACACCTCCGCTGTACGTGCCACCTTCGTGATCGATCCCGAGGGCGTTCTGCGGGCCATGCTCTATTATCCGATGAGCAACGGGCGTTCGATCCCCGAGATCGTCCGTCTGGTGACTGCCATGCAGACGAGCGACGCCAATGGCGTGGCGACCCCCGCCGGCTGGCAGCCAGGCGAAGACGCGATCGTCTCGCCTCCCAAGACCGTGGACGCTGCCAATGCCCGCGAGGGCGAGGGCTTCAAATACACTGACTGGTATTTCTCGACCCGTCCGATCGCCGACTGACGTCGTCACCCGGCGCGGTCGCATCGGCCGCGCCGGCACCTTTTACCCAGGGACATTCGCCGTGAAGAACATGGGAACGATTGACCGGGTCATCCGGCTCGCCGCCGTCGCCGCCGTCATCGGTGCTTATGGACTGGGACTCATCAGCGGGCCCCTCGCCCTGGTTCTCGGAGCCGTAGCCGCTGTCCTCCTGCTGACCAGCCTGACCGCGACCTGCCCGGCCTACATGCCGTTCGGCCTGTCCACGCGCCGCCGTCTCCGCTGAGCCTCACCCGCAAATCCCCGATCAAGGACGATCGCCATGCCGTTCAAGGCTCTCACCCCCTCCCTCTCGGTCTCGCCGCAGCTCAGTGAGGCGGACGTCGCCCAGGCCGCACAAGAAGGCTTTCGCGCGATCATCGACAATCGACCGGATGGCGAGGAGCCAGGGCAACTGACAGCGGCACAGATGCAGGTGCTGGCCGCGTTCCACGGCATGGGTTTCGCCCATGTTCCGACAGTCGGCGGCAAGATCAGCGACGGTGACGTCGCCAGCATGGAGGATGCCCTGACGAAGCTGGACGGACCGGTTCTGGCCTATTGCCGGACGGGCACGCGCTCGACGACGCTGTGGGCCCTGTCACAGGCGGGGGCTCAACCGGCGGAGGCCCTGATCGCAACCGCCGCCGGTGCGGGCTATGATCTTTCAGCCTTGCGCCCCCGGCTGGAGACCCGGATGACCGCACCGGCGGGCGCACAGCCCGGGCGTGCCGATGTGGTCATTGTCGGCGGAGGTTCGGCCGGCCTGGCCACGGCCGCCTCTCTCGTCGAACGCGATCGAAACCTCGACATCGTGGTGATCGAACCGCGCGAGACCCACGATTATCAGCCCGGCTGGACCATGGTGGGCGGCGGCGTGTTCGACGTGAAGGACACCAGAAGGGCCGAGGCGTCGGTGATCCCGGCGGGCGTTCGATGGATCAAGGGTGCGGTCGCCAGCTTCGAACCGGAACGCGACCAGGTCACTCTGGAGGACGGCAGCACGGTCGGCTATCGTGCACTCGTCGTGGCACCCGGCAACATGCTGGACTGGGCCGCGATCGACGGCCTGCCCGGGACGCTCGGCCAGAACGGCGTCACCTCCAACTACAGCTACGAGACCGCCCCCTATACCTGGGAACTGGTTCAGAAGTTGAAGGGCGGGACCGCCCTGTTCACCCAGCCGCCCATGCCGATCAAGTGTGCCGGTGCGCCGCAGAAGGCGATGTATCTGTCCTGTGACCACTGGCTACGGACCGGCGCGCTCAAGGACATCGACGTCCAGTTCCACAACGCGGGTGCCGTCCTGTTCGGCGTGAAGGAGTTCGTGCCGCCGTTGATGGAGTATGTCGGTCGCTACGGCATCGACCTTCAGTTCGAGTCGACCCTGATCGCCGTCAACGGTCCCGACCGCACCGCCACCTTCAGGGAGAAGGCGGGCGAAGTCACCAAGGCCTTCGACATGATCCACGTCACGCCGCCTCAAAAGGCGCCGGCTTTCCTCGCCCGTAGCCCCCTCGCCAACGAGGCTGGCTACGTCGATGTCGATCAATCCAGCCTTCAGCACGTCCGCCATGCCAACGTCTTCGGCCTTGGCGACGGCGGTTCGACTCCGAATGCCAAGACCATGGCGGCCGCTCGCAAACAGGCCCCGGTCGTGGCCGAGAACCTGATTGCCATCCTCGCCCGCAAGGCTCCGACCGCCGTCTACGACGGCTACGGCTCCTGTCCGCTGACAGTGGAGCGCGGCAAGATCCTGCTTGCCGAGTTCGGCTATGGCGGCAAGCTGCTGCCCAGCTTCCCCAGCTGGATCATCGAGGGCACCAAGCCCCAGCGCCTGTCCTGGCTGCTGAAATCTGAAGCCCTGCCGTGGATCTACTGGAACGGAATGCTCAAGGGTCATGAGTGGATGGCCCAGCCCCAGCATCGGGATGCGGCCTAGAATGTCATCCCTCGCGCGTTACCTTCCTATCCTGGACTGGGGCCGGCGCTACGACCGCGCGACCCTGACCAGCGACCTGGTCGCAGCCGCGATTGTCACGATCATGCTGATTCCGCAGAGCTTGGCCTACGCCATGCTGGCGGGCCTGCCGCCCGAAGTCGGGCTATATGCGTCCATCTTGCCGATCATCGCCTATGCCGTGTTCGGCACCAGCCGCACGCTGGCCGTCGGCCCCGTCGCCGTCGTCTCCCTGATGACCCTGGCGGCAGCCGGAAGCGTGGCGACGCCAGGAACCGCAGAGTTCATCGCTGCGGCTTTGATCCTCGCCCTGCTGTCCGGACTGATCCTGGTCGTGATGGGGGTCCTGCGGCTCGGGTTTCTCGGCAACCTGCTGTCGCATCCGGTGGTGTCGGGCTTCATCACGGCCAGCGGTATCATCATTGCCACCAGCCAGCTGAAATCGATCCTTGGTGTCACCGCACACGGCGAGGCGATGCCGGAGCTGGTGACCAGCCTGATCGCCAATCTCGGCAACATCAACGTCCCGACCCTGATCATCGGCGTGACCAGCACTGCCTTTCTGTTCTGGGTCCGAAAGGGCCTGAAGCCGCTACTGATGCGCCTCGGTCTGGCGGCGCGTCCCGCCGATCTGATCGCAAAAGCCGGTCCGATCGCGGCCGTCGCGGCCTCTACCCTCGCCGTGATCCTGTTCGATCTCGAAGCCCGGGGTGTGAAAGTGGTCGGGGCAATCCCGCAGAGCCTGCCGCCCTTCACCGTGCCCCTGATCGACCTCGCGCTCTGGCAGCAACTGGCGGTCCCCGCCTTGCTGATCGCGGTCATCGGTTTCGTTGAGTCGGTTTCCGTCGCCCAGACCCTGGCTGCCAAGCGCCGTCAGAGGATCAACCCGGACCAGGAACTGATCGGTCTCGGTGCCGCGAACGTCGCCGCCGCCTTTTCGGGCGGTTACCCGGTTACGGGTGGGTTCGCGCGATCGGTCGTGAACTTCGACGCCGGTGCTGAAACCCCGGCGGCCGGGGCCTTCACGGCCATCGGCATTCTGGTCGCAGCCCTGCTGCTCACCCCACTGCTCTATGCCCTGCCCATCGCGACCCTTGCGGCAACGATCATCGTCGCCGTGCTCAGTCTTGTGGATTTCAAGACGCCGCGTTCGATCTGGCGGTTCTCCAAGCCCGACTTCGCCGCCCTCGCTGCCACGATCACCGTGACTCTGCTGGCCGGAGTCGAACCCGGTGTCGTCTCGGGCGTCGTCCTCAGCCTGGCGCTTTATCTTTGGCGCGCCTCACGGCCCCACGCTGCCATCGTGGGGCGGGTCCCCGACACCGAGCATTTCCGCAATGTGAAGCGGCATGCCGTGATCACTGATCCGCACGTGCTGACGATCCGCATCGACGAGAGCCTGACCTACCTCAACGCCCGCTGGCTGGAGGAGTTTGTGCTGGAGCAGGTGGCCGAACACCCGGACCTGCAGCACCTTGTTCTGATGTGTTCAGCCGTGAACGGGATCGATGCCTCCGCGCTGGAAAGTCTGGAAGCCATCAACCATCGCATGGTCGATGCGGGCGTCCAGCTTCACCTGTCCGAGGTCAAGGGCCCTGTCATGGACGCACTGCAACGCTCGCATCTGCTGGAAGCCCTCGGAGGCAGGGTTTTCCTGTCCCAGCACCAGGCCTTTGATGAGCTGACGGCCGAAGTGAACCGTGGTGATCAGCCACCTCTTCCTGTCCCGCCCCCGAGCCACTGAGACCATGTTTGCCGTCTCAATAATCCGCCGGCTGGTCCAGCCGCCAATCAAGGCCACTGGTCATGTTTGACAATCTCGACGCCGTCCTGCTTGCACGCATTCAGTTCGCCTTCACGGTCAGCTTCCACTTCATCTTTCCCTCCTTCTCGATCGGGCTCGCCAGCTATCTGGCCGTGCTGGAAGGGCTCTGGCTGAAGACCGGCAAGAGCGTCTATCTGGACCTGTTCAGATACTGGCTGAAGATCTTTGCCGTGGTCTTTGCCATGGGTGTCGTGTCCGGCATCGTCATGTCCTACCAGTTCGGTACCAACTGGTCGGTGTTCTCGGTCAAGACCGGTCCCGTGCTCGGCCCCCTAATGGCCTATGAGGTCCTGACCGCGTTCTTCCTCGAGGCAGGCTTCCTCGGGGTAATGCTGTTCGGCATGAGCAAGGTCGGCAGGAAGCTGCATTTCGCAGCGACCTGCATGGTGGCGCTCGGCACGTTCATTTCGGCCACCTGGATTCTTAGCGTGAATAGCTGGATGCAGACGCCAACGGGGTTCGCGATCAATGCAGCGGGTCAGTTCGTCCCGGCCGGATCCTGGCTCGCGATCATCTTCAATCCCAGCTTCCCCTACAGGCTCCTGCACACCCTCATCGCCTCCTACCTGACCACCTCGCTCGTCGTAGGGGCTGTGGGTGCCTGGCACCTGCTGAAGGACCGCACCAACCCCTACGCTCGCAAGATGTTCTCCATGGCCATGTGGATGGCGGCGATCGTGGCCCCGATCCAGATTTTCGTGGGCGACCTGCACGGCCTGAACACGCTGGAGCACCAGCCCGCCAAGGTCATGGCGATGGAGGGACACTATGACAGCCATCCTGATGGTGCGCCGCTGATCCTGTTCGGCATTCCCAACAGCGCCGAGAAGCGCGTCGACTACGCCATCGAGATACCCAAAGCCTCATCCCTGATCCTGAAGCATGACCCGAACGCGCCGCTGGCCGGGTTGGACACGATCCCAGACAACCGCGAACCCCCCGTCGCCATTGTCTTCTGGTCTTTCCGCGTGATGGTCGGCCTTGGCTTTGCGATGCTGGGCCTCGGGGTGATCAGCCTGGTCGCCCGAGCCCGTCGATCGCTATACGACTGGCCGCTGCTGCACCGGCTAGCCATCCTGATGGGGCCAACCGGTTTTGTGGCGGTCATCGCGGGATGGATCACGACTGAGGTGGGGCGGCAGCCCTATACCGTTTATGGTCATCTGTTGACGGGGCAATCCCACTCCCCGCTCGCGGCCCCGGCCGTCGCGGCTTCGCTGATCGCCTTCGTGGTCGTCTACTTTTTCGTGTTCGGCGCTGGCACCTGGTATCTGTTGAAGCTGATGGGCCACACACCCCAAGCCCATGAGACCGAGCCGCCACAAACGCCGATCCGGTCGGCTGGCATCACACCCGCACCCGCGCTCGATGGCGCACCCCGACCGGCGGAGTAAGCCATGACCTATGCACTCGATCTGACGGTCATCTGGGCCTTCATCATCGCCTTCGCCGTCTTCGCCTATGTCGTCATGGACGGCTTCGACCTCGGGATCGGCATCCTGTTTCCCTTCTTCGCCGTCGGCGACGAACGGGATCAGGCCATGAACTCGATCGCTCCGGTCTGGGACGGCAACGAGACGTGGCTGGTGCTGGGCGGCGGCGGGCTCTTCGCGGCCTTTCCGCTGGCCTACGGCATCATCCTGCCCGCCACATATCCGCTGATGATCGCGATGCTGCTGGGCCTGGTGTTTCGCGGCGTCGCGTTCGAGTTCCGGTGGCGCAATCCACGCCACCGGGCGCTCTGGGACGTCGCGTTCACCGTCGGCTCGGTCGTCGCCGCTATGGCGCAAGGCATGATCCTGGGCGCGATCCTTCAGGGGGTCACCGTCGTCGAAAGCGTCGAGGCCGGGGGCTGGGCCTATGCCGGGGCCTGGCTCGACTGGCTGACCCCGTTCAGCCTGCTGACTGGAATCGGTGTCGTCGCCGGCTACGCGCTCTTGGGCGCGACCTGGCTGATCTGGAAGGTCGAGGGCACGGCCCAGGGTCATGCCGTGCGGCTGGCGCGTATCCTCGGCGTCGCAACGCTCGGCGTCATGGCCGCGGTCAGCGCCGCAACGCCCTTCCTCGACTACGCCTACTGGCAGCGCTGGTTCGAGATGCCAGGGGTTCTCCTGACCGCTCAGGTTCCGATCCTGGTCGTGATCGCGGGGCTCTTCTTCTTCCGCAGCCTGAACAAGGGTTCGGAACGCCTGCCCTTCGCCATCGCGCTCGGCCTATTCCTGCTTGGCTTCGCGGGCCTCGGGATCAGCCTCTTTCCCTATATCGTGCCCGACCAGATCACGATCTGGGACGCGGCGGCGCCCGCGTCGACCCAGATGTTCATGCTGGTCGGGACTGTGATCATCATCCCCATAATCCTCGCCTACACCGCCTGGGCCTACTGGGTCTTTCGCGGCAAGGTCGGCGCGCACGGGTATCACTGATGGGAGAGGCTCCGCTCTGGAAACGACTGCTGTGGATGGCGGCGATCTGGACGATAAGCGTCGCTGCCCTGGGGGTTGTGGCCTTCATCATCCGGACCTGGCTCAACGCCTGAACGCCCGGACCTGCAACACGCTCGAGGCACGTACCGATGACCGACACCCGGATGAATGAATCAGAGACCCCGAAGCCCGAGGACTGGGCCGGTGAGATGGGAGCCCGGTGGCTGTCCGGCATCGACCGGTTCGAAGCGATGATCGCGCCGATCGGGGACGCCCTTCTGGCGAGAGCCGCCGTCATGCATGGAGAGCGGGTCCTTGATCTGGGTTGTGGCGGCGGAAAGACGAGTCTGGCGATTGCCGCTGCGGTCGGTCCGTCCGGTTCCGTCACCGGTATCGACATCTCGCCAGACCTGATCACCCGGGCCAGAGAGCGGGCTGCCGCAGCCCATGCCACCAACCTGGATTTCGAATGCATCGATGCAGCAGTCTATCGGCCAGACACACCTTTCGACCGGATGGTCTCCCGGTTCGGCAGCATGTTCTTTCCGCAGCCTGTCGAAGCCTTCTTGAATCTTCATGCCTGTCTGAAGCCGGGCAGCCGGATCGATCTCGCCGTCTGGGGCCCACCGCGTGAGAATCCATGGATGATGGAGATGATCAGCGTGCTGCGTCGCCACATCGAAGTGCCGCCGGCCGTGCCGCGCGCGCCGGGTCCGTTCGCGTTCGAGGACACAGACTACCTGACCCGTGTCCTGGGCGATGCCGGCTTCGGCCACATCGAGATCGTCGCCTACGAGGGCCTGCAACCGATTGGCGGTGAGGTGGCCTCGCCCGAGGCGGCGACCGATTTCGCCCTGTCATCGCTGGCTGCGGGTCGAATGGTGGAAGCCTGTGAAGCGGACCTGCAGCAGCGGGTCAGGCACGACCTGATGGACCTGTTCAACCGCCATCATGTCGAGGGACGGGGCGTGATGATGGCCGGCAAGGCGTGGCTGGTTTCCGCAAGGGCCTGAGGCTACCTCAGTCATTGCGATCGCCGGCCAGGATGGCGAAAGCAGGTGCCGGGGTAGGCAGGGGATACAGTGTGACGAGCTTCTATGAACGTCAGTTCCTTCCGCGTCTGATCGGCTGTGCCTGCGGGGCGAAGCCCATCCGCAGGCAGCGGGCGAAGATCGTGCCCCGCGTACGCGGGCGTGTGCTGGAGCTCGGCGTCGGCGGCGGCCTCAACCTGGCCTTCTACGATCCCGACCGGGTGGATAGCGTCACGGGCGTCGATCCCTCTGAAAGTCTGCGATACCTGGCCGAGGACGCCCCCCGACCGGCTGGCCTGACGGTCGAGATCGTCGCTGGGCGGGCCTAGGCCCAGGCGTTCGACAGCCAGAGTTTCGACACGGTCGTCTGCACCTTCACGCTTTGCTCGGTCCAGAACCCTGCTGCTGTCCTGGCCAAGGCCCGCCGGGTGCTCAAGACATCGGGGACCTTCCTTTACAGTGAACATGGCCGGTCGCCCGATCCCGGGGTTCAGCACTGGCAGAGGCGCATCGAGCCCTCTGGCGACCCCTGGCCGGTGGCTGTCACCTTACCCGTCCGGTAACCGCCGCGATTGAAGAGGCGGGCCTCGTCATCGATGCAGCCCAGACGATGTATCTGCCTGGAGTGCCCCGCGTATTCGGCTGGTGTGAATAGGGAGAGGCCCGCCCGGGCTGACGTTCCTTCAGCCACCGCCTCTGTGTCCGGCTGAAGATGAGTTTTGCCAGATACGGTTTGGGCGCGAATTGTCCCGCAGGTTCCGCGACATGGCGGAACCCATCTGCTCAGGCAAGGATGTCGGAAGGGTGAGTGGCGGTAGTGGCAGGCAACCGCGAAATTGTCTCTACTTCGGCCCGCCCTGACGCCTGTGTAGCGCGCCAACCCCGAGGCGCAGAGCGCTCAAGGGGCCGGTCGAGCCGCTAGGCCAGGGGAATCAACCTCTTCCGTATGAACTCCACCCGATCCAGGAGTCTTTCAGCATTCGCCTGGGTCGGTTCGATCGGGAAGGGATAGCTGTCCGAAAGGTCCCGTCCCGCCAGCACCCCGTTCACCCAGTCCTGGGCGATGGCGCAGCAGAGTTCCAGGGCCCTGGCCGGCGTGCGCGCCTCATCGGTCTCGAAATGCATCGCAGGAAGGTCGCCGACAACGACCCAGCGTTCGGCGTCCTCAGGCCGTCCCCCCGGCGCAAACCGCATCAGGAAGAGGCCGAGGATAGGCGCCACGGCGAAGGCCAGCACGAGTTCGGCCACCGGCGGATCCCAACGCCACCCCCTGACAAAGCTCCAGGCTTCGTCCGTCAGCGCCGCCAGGCGCCGACGCTCCTCCTCGCCTTCATAGTCGAGGTCCTTCCCCACAGGGAAGGTCGAGGTGTCAATGCGTGCGCTCATGGGGATCGGCCCGAGTTATGGCGGGCTCATATGATGATGGGATCGCCCGGTTTCCAACGGGGATTGAGGGCCCTGCGCCGCCGCTTGGCCATTGAGCGATCGTCAAATACCGTTTGACATGTAAAGCCATGTTTGACATATGGGGGGCATGGATATCGAAAGCATCACCCACAAGGGTCTGCGCCGGTTCGTCGAGACCGGGAACGCAAAGGGCCTGGTGGGAGACGCCAACCGGATCCGCAAGATGCTGGCCTACATCGATGCCGTAGGCAGCTTTGACGAGCTGGCCGCGCCGCCGAAATACGGGCTGCACGAGCTGGTCGGCGACAGGGCGGGGCGTTGGGCGATGACCGTGACGAAGAACTGGCGACTGACCTTCATCAGGATCGATGAAACGAAAATCGCCGACCTGGACCTGGAGGATTATCACTGATGGCCGTGACCCTGCATCCCTCGCTCGCGGTTCACCCCGGTGACTGGCTGAAAAGCGAGATCGTCGACCCTCACGGTGTGAGCATCAATCGCCTCGCCGCCGCCTTCCATGTGACCCGCCAGACCCTGAGCAACCTCTTCAATGGTCACACCGCGCTGTCCGCCGACATGGCGATCCGGTTCGAGAAGGCGTTCGGCGTCAGGGCCGATACCTTGATGCGCATGCAGACCGCCTATGACATGGCTCAAGCCAGGGCCCGGGCCGACGACATCGTCGTCGATCGGGTTTTCGTCGACGCCTGAGACGTTCGGGGCGCTTCGACCTCGACGCCGGCTGGCGGCACTACAAGTGGGTTCAGACTTGAGCCGCCCATGGAGACGCGCCCCCTTCCGGGACCAAACCGCCCCTCGAACCCCGCCTCAAGGCGCGTCTCCACAGACGGTTCGGGCGCGAACAGGCCCGCAGGTTCCGCGACATGGCGGAACCGGTCTGCTCAGGCAGGGATGTCGGAAGGGTGGGTGGCGGTGACGCAGGGATTCGAACCCTGGATACCCTTTCGGGTATGACGATTTAGCAAACCGTTGCCTTCAGCCACTCGGCCACGTCACCAGTCCCCGGCGGGGAGCGCTTCTCTTAGCCGAAGGCGGCGTCGCGGCGCAACGCCTGCTTCGGGCCCCTGCCCTACATCCCGCGGTGGACGGGGCGCAGGTCGGGGAAGTCCGGCTCGCGGCCCTCCTGCCGGGCCTTGAAGGTCTCGGCCATGTCGGCGGCGGGGAACATGCCCGCCTGCCAGACCCGCAGATAGTCCAGCGCCGTCTCGGTATCGTGCTCGCGGGCGTAGTTGATCATGACCTTGGAGCCCGCCACCGCCAGGGGCGACTTGGCGGCGATCTCCCGGGCCACGGCCAGGGCGTGGGCGACCACCGCGTCTGCGTCCGCCAGGACGGCGTTGACTAGGCCGATCTCGCGTGCGGCCTCGGCGGGCAGGCGCCGGCCGGTATAGGCCAGCTCGCGCACCCAGCCCTGGGGGATCAGGCGGCAGAGGCGCGGGAAGGTGCCGGCGTCGGCGGTCATGCCGATGTTGATCTCCTGGATGCAGAAGAAGGCCTCGGCGCTGGCGTAGCGGATGTCGCAGGCGGCGGTCAGGTCGACGCCGCCCCCGACGCAGGCGCCCTGTACCGCGACGATGACCGGCATCCGGGCCCGGTCGAGGCAGGAGAACGTGTCCTGCAGCGACTCCAGGTGGGCCCGGGAGGCCTCCCCGGCGATGTCGGGGCGAACCGGGCCCGAGCCGCCGCCAACCCCGTCGAAGTTCTGGAGGTCCATGCCGGCCGAGAAATGGCGTCCGGCGGCGGAGATTACGATCACCCGGGCCCGGGCATGGTCGCTGATGTCGTCGACGATAGCCGGCAGTTCATTCCAGAACGCCCGGTTCATGGCGTTGAAGGCCTCCGGCCGGTTGAGGCGGATGTGCGCCACCCGGTCCTGCAGGGTCACCTCGAAGCAGGTCCAGTCCGTCTCGAACGCCGATGCCATGCCGCATCTCCCTGTCGGTTGTTTCAGGCCCCGAGCTTGGACCGGAGGATCTGGTTCACCGCGCCGGGATTGGCCTTGCCCCCCGTCGCCTTCATGACCTGGCCGACGAACCAGCCGATGGCCTGTGGCTTCTCGCGAACCGTAGCCGCCTGACCCGGGTTTTCGGCGATCAGCTGCTCGACCAGGGCCTCCAGGGCGCCAGTGTCCGAAACCTGCTGCAGGCCCTGGGCCTCGACGACCGCGCGGGGACGTCCGTCGCCAGCCCACATGCGCTCGAAGACATCCTTGGCGATCTTGGAGGAGATCACGCCCTCCTCGATCAGGGCGACAAGCTCGGAGATCTCGTCAGGCGCAATCGGGCTCTCGGAGATGGGCGTTCCAGCGGCCGTGAGGCGGGCAGCCAGGTCATTGGTGACCCAGTTGGCCACCAGCTTGGCGTCCCGGCCCGCTGCAGCGGCCTCGTAAAAGTCGGCCCGGGCCTGCTCGCTGATCAGCACGCCGGCATCATAGGCAGTGAGCCCATACTGCTCCTGGAAGCGGGCCTTCTTGGCGTCGGGCAGTTCGGGCAGGCTGGCCTCGATCGCCTTTACCCAGGCCGGATCGAGGACCAGGGGAAGCAGGTCGGGATCCGGGAAGTAGCGGTAGTCGTGGGCGTCTTCCTTGGACCGCATGGAGCGGGTCTCGCCCTTCACTGGGTCAAAGAGCCGGGTCTCCTGGTGGATGTGGCCGCCGTCCTCGAGGATCTCGATCTGGCGACGGGCCTCGTACTCGATGGCCTGCTGGATGAAGCGGTAGGAGTTGACGTTCTTGATCTCGCAGCGGGTGCCCAGGCCTTCACCGGGCCGGCGGACCGAGACGTTGACGTCGGCGCGCAGGTTGCCCTTCTCCATGTCGCCGTCGCAGGTCCCGAGATAGACCAGGATGGTACGGAGCTTCTTGACGTAGGCCGCCGCCTCTTCCGACGAGCGCATGTCCGGCCGGGAGACGATCTCCATCAGGGCCGTGCCGGAACGGTTGAGATCCACAAAGGTCGAGTCTGGATCCTGGTCATGGAGGCTCTTGCCGGCATCCTGCTCGAGATGCAGGCGCTCGATCCCCACGGTGAAGCTGGTCCCGTCCTCACGTTCGACCAGGACCTCGCCCTCGCCGACAATGGGGTCCTTGAACTGGCTGATCTGATAGCCCTGGGGCAGGTCAGGATAGAAATAGTTCTTCCGGTCGAACCGGCTGGTCAGGTTGATCTGCGCTCTCAGGCCCAGCCCGGTGCGGACCGCCTGCTCGACGCAGAACCCGTTCAGGACCGGCAGCATGCCCGGCATGGCTGCGTCCACCAGGCTGACCTGTGCGTTGGGGCCTGCACCAAAGCCAACGGCTGCGCCCGAGAAGAGCTTGGCCTGGGAGGCCACCTGGGCGTGGACCTCGAGGCCCAATACGATTTCCCACGGCCCGGTCCGGCCTTCGATCAATTTGGATGCTTCGCTCATGCTCCCTGTTTAGATCGGGCGAGTTCCCTGCGAAAGCCTCTTGCGCTCCCGTCCAGTCTGTCTTCAACCTCCGGCCCCAGAGCCCGGGAAGGACCCCGCGCGCCTGGAGACCAAAAAATGAAGAAGACCCTGATCGCCGGCCTGGCTGGCCTGTCCCTCGCCTTCGCCGCAATTCCCGCCATTGCGGCCGGCAAGAAGTCCGTGGACGCAACGCCGATCGCAGAGCTTGCGGCGGATCCGACCTCCAAGGCCATCCTGGTCAAGGAACTGGGGGACGTGACCCAGCATCCGGCCTATGAGCAGTTCAAGGGCATGACCCTGCGCCAGCTCCAGCCGATGGCGAGCGACATGCTAACGGAAGAGAAGCTCGTGGCCATCCAGGCCGCCCTGAACTCGGCCCCCCAGGGCGCGGCCCCGGCTGGCAAGACTTCATCGAAGTAAGCCCCTAAGGGGTTACCACCAGCGCGCGGGCTTCGGAGAGAAGCCCGCCGCTTTCTCGATGGCGCCGCCCAGAGAGAACAACAGGCCCTCGTCCAGGGGGCGGCCGATCAGCTGCAGGCCAAGGGGTAAGCCCTGAGCGTCCAGCCCCGCCGGAACGCTCATTCCCGGCAGGCCGGCCAGGTTCACGGTCACCGTGAAGATGTCGTTCAGGTACATGGCCACCGGGTCCTCGGCATTCTCGCCCAGGGCGAAGGCGGCGGAGGGTGCCGTCGGCGTCAGCAGGGCGTCGACCTTGCCGAAAGCCTCCGTGAAATCATCGGCAATGCGCCGGCGCACCTTGAGGGCACGCAGGTAGTAGGCGTCGTAGTAGCCGGCCGACAAGACGTAGGTGCCGATCAGGATCCGCCGCTTGACCTCTTCGCCAAAGCCCGCAGCCCGGGACTTCTCGTAGGTGTCCGTCAGGTTCCCGCCCTCGACCCTGAGGCCATAGCGCATGCCGTCGTAGCGGGCGAGGTTGGAAGAGGCCTCCGCTGGGGCAACGATGTAGTAGGCTGGCAGGGCATAGCGGGTGTGCGGCAGGGAAACCTCGACGATCTCGCACCCGGCGTCGCGAAGCCAGGCAATCCCCTGCTCCCAGAGCGCGTCGATCTCGGGGGACATGCCCTCGACCCGGTACTCCTTGGGCACGCCGATCCGGAGCCCCTTGACCGACTTTCCGACGAAGGCCGGGAAGTCGGGGACCTCGGCGTTCAGGCTGGTGGAGTCCTTCGGGTCATGCCCCGACATGGACTGCAGGAGGATAGCCGCGTCCTCTACCGTCCGGGCGATGGGTCCGGCCTGGTCGAGCGAGGAAGCGAAGGCGACCACGCCCCATCGGGAACACCGTCCGTAAGTAGGCTTGATCCCCACCGTGCCCGTGAAGGCTGCAGGTTGGCGGATCGAGCCGCCGGTGTCGGTGGCTGTCGCCCCGAGGCAGAGGCCCGCCGCGACGGCGGCTGCGGAGCCGCCTGAAGACCCGCCAGGTGTCAGGGGGGCGGCGTCGCCCTGGCGTCGCCAGGGGCTGACCACCGGCCCGAAGGCCGAGGTCTCGTTGGACGAGCCCATGGCGAACTCATCCAGGTTCAGCTTGCCCAGCATGACCGCTCCGTCGCGCCAGAGCTGGGAGGTCACGGTGGACTCATAGGTCGGCGTAAAGGTGCCAAGGATCCGGCTGCCGGCGGTGGTCCTTACGCCCTCGGTGCAGAACAGGTCCTTGATCCCGAGGGGAACCCCATCAAGCGGGCCCGCCTCGGCTGAGGCCCGTCGATGGTCCGAGGCGCGCGCCATTTCGAGCGCCTTCTCGGGGGTCTCGAGGACGAAGGCGTTCAGGGGCCGGGCGGCCTCGATGGCGGCAATGTAAGCGCCTGTGAGTTCCTCGGACGAAATCTTCCGGGTCCCGAGGGCATCGAGGGCCTGGCGCAGGGTCAGGTCGGTAAGTCCGGACATCACTCGACCACCTTGGGAACGACGAAGAAGTCGCCAGCCCGGCGAGGGGCGTTGGACAGGACTCGTTCTGGGTCACCGCCTTCGGTGACCACGTCTTCGCGGAGGGGCGCCGTCATGGAAACAGCAGAAGTCATGGGCTCCACACCCTCGACATCGACCTCAGCCAGTTGTTCGATCCAGGCCATGATGCCGGTCAGTTCCCGGGCGAGGGGGTCGATCCGGGCTTCGGGTTCGGCGATCCGGGCCAGTCTGGCGACCTTGCGGACGGTCGCCGCGTCAATGGCCATGGGGAGCCTCCGTTGAACTTCACGCGTCAGTGCAGCCGGGGGACCGGCGAGGCCTAGGCTCTAGCCGCGGCAAGCCGTCCTTGACAAGCTTTGCCGCTCACGGATGGACCAGCCCGGTGAATACCGCGGTCCCAAAGGCGCTGGCCGCCAGCAGGACGGCACCCAGGCTCACCCGCAGGCCATAATCGGGCCCCCAAGGATCCAGGCCGTCGGCGCCTTGACCAGCATGTTGGCGACCAGTGCGATCAGTACCCCAAGGGCGGCTGTACGGTCCGAAAGCGCCCCGGCTGCCGCCATGTTTGCCATGGACAAGGCTGCAGCGTGGGCATCGGCAAGCCCGGTCGCGGCGGAACCCGCAAGGACCCCGGCGTCGCCAAGCCAGTGCTCCAGCCCTTGGCTGATCAGGGTAAAGCCTGCCACCAGGCCGACGAAGAGAGCGACGGCGCGAAGGTCAAAGGCACGGCCCGTTGGTGCAGGGGCATCCGGGGGGGCGTCACGCCGGAGTCCCGTCACCGCATAGGCCAGCAGGCAGGCGGCCGAGACCACCAGCGGAATGCCGACGAGGAGCAGGACCTGCGGCCTCAGGGCCACCAGCAGCAGGCACAGGTAGAGGATCGAAGTCAGCATGGACGCCACCCCTGCCGAGGCGGCCTGTCCGGCGACCTCCGGCGTTTCCCGGGCCCGGCGTCCCATGGCTGCAATGGTGGCCGTGGACGAAACGAACCCCCCGGCAAGGCCAGCGAGGATCAGGCCCCTGCGTGAGCCCGCGAGGCGCTGGGCCATATAGCCGGCGGCGCTGAGCCCCATCATCACGACCGCCAGCCGCCAGAGGGCAAAGGGATTGATCACACCGAAGGGATCTACGGCCCGGTCCGGGAGCAGGGGCAGGACCACAAGGGCGGCGATGGCGAAGGCCAGGCCGTCCCTGAGCTCACGTTCGCTCAGGACCTCTTAGACGAGCCGCTGCAGCGGGCTACGGGCCGCCAGCAGAACCGCCATGACCACACCCGCCGCCACAGCCACCTGCGGTCGGGTGGCCGTAATCACGCCGAGGAGGAAGGTGGCGAACATGGCCACTTCGGTCGTCAGTCCGGGGTCGGAAACGCGGGTCCGCATGTAGGAGGCTACCGCAGCGGCGGCCACGAAGAGCCCCGAGACGGCGACCAGAAGGGGTTGGCCTGAAAGGCCCGCTCCACCGCCGACAAGACCCAGCAGGGCGAAGGTCCGAAGGCCGGCGGCCCCACGGCTGGGTCCCTCGCCCTTGCTGCGCTCTCGCTCGACGCCAACCAGGAGGCCGATGCCCAGGGCGAGGAAGAGACGGAGCTCAGGACGATCGACCAGGTCGGTCACGGCAGGGGCTCCTGAAGCCGGCGCGCGGCTGAGAGGTGATGCAGGACGATGCCCGAAGTCGTCGCAACGTTCAGGGAATCAAACCCCTCGGCCATAGGGATTCGGACGGTTTCGCACCGCGTCATGAGTTCGGGGGAGAGGCCGGGCCCCTCGGCACCGAAGAGGGCCGCCATGCGCCCGCCGACCCGGATTTCGCCAAGGGCGTGGTCGCCTGACGGGCTCAGGGCCAGGCGTCGGACACCTGAGGCTTCCAGGCAGGCGGCAAGGTCGCCGCCCGGCTCCAGCCTGGCGAAAGGAACCCGCAGGACAGCGCCCACCGACACCCTTAGCGCCTTACGGTAAAGTGGGTCGCAGCAGCCGGCGTCGAGCAGCACCGCCGAGACGCCGAACGCGGCGGCGTTGCGGAACAGTCCGCCCATGTTGTCGTGGTTGGAAATCCCGGACAAGGCTAGGATCAGACCCTCCACGGGAACGCCCGCGAGCAGGCTGGTGGGATCGGGCGGCGCAGGCCTCTCCCCGACGGCGAGGACTCCCCTGTGGATGGGAAACCCGACGATGGCGTCCATCACGGCCTGAGACGCGGCGAAGACAGGCGTTTCGCCGGGAAGCTCCGATATCAGCGGCTCCAGCCGCACCCGCTGACGATCAGCGACCAGGAGAGAAACGGGGCGCGCCTGGGAACTCCCGAGGAGCGCACGAAGCACAACCTCACCCTCTGCGATGAAGCGCCCTCGCCGGCCCACGAGATCGCGTTCGCGGACCTGCTGGTAGTCGGCGATGCGGGGATCCCTGGGGTCTGTGATCTGCTCGATCATTCCGTCTTCTAGCCGATCCCGACCTGCAGGCCCATGACGGCCACTTCCCCTACCCCGCCGAACCGTGACAGTCTTACTCAAGGCGGTCGCCGCCAAGGGGGGAAGAAGGCCTATGTCTGTGAGTGAAGTCGATCTGTCGTCAGCGGATCGCCCCGTTTATTCGAACAACTACAAGTCTGTGGTGCTGACCCTCCTGGTCACGGCCTACACCTTCAACTTCATCGACCGCACGATCATTTCCACGATCGGCCAGGCCATCAAGGTCGACCTGAAGATCACGGACACCCAGCTCGGCCTCCTCGGCGGGCTCTATTTCGCCCTGCTCTATACCACTCTCGGGATCCCGATCGCGCGGTTCGCAGAGCGGTTCTCCAGGGTCAACATCATCACTGCAGCCATCGTCATCTGGTCGGGATTCACCGCCCTCTGCGGTACGGCGACAAGCTTCGCCATGCTGGCGGCCTACAGGTTCGGGGTTGGCTTCGGCGAGGCGGGCCTGAATCCGCCCGCCCACTCCCTGATCAGCGACTATTTCGAGCCGAAGAAGCGGGCCAGCGCCCTGGCGGTCTATGCCTTGGGGATCCCCATCGGCACCATGCTTGGTGCCGTGGCGGGGGGATGGCTGGCCCAGAACTTCTCCTGGCGGGTAGCCTTCATGTTGGTGGGCCTGCCCGGAATCCTGATCGCCATCGCCATCAAACTCATGATCAAGGAACCCCCCCGGGGTCACTCCGAGGCCGACGGCGGAGCTTCGCTGGTAGCGCATCCACCCTTCTCGATGGGTGGTGAGTTCCGCGAGATGTGGGCCATCGTGAAGACCCTGTTCGGCAAGTGGCCGGTGCTTCACATGATCCTCGGTGTGACCATCGCCTCCTTCGGCTCCTATGGGTCGGGCCAGTTCGTGCCGCCCTACTTCTCCCGAGCCTTTGGCCTCGATTACGCCCAGGTTGGTCTGATCACCGGCCTGGTAGGGGGCATCTCGGCGGGAATAGGCACCCTGCTTGGGGGCGTGGTGACTGACCGCCTCGCCCTGCGCAGCCCCCGGTGGTACTCGCTGGCCCCGGCCATCGGCCTGGCCATCGCGACGCCGATCTACATCATCGCCTACCTCCAGCCCTCCTGGCAGTCGGCCGCCCTGATCCTCCTGATCCCTGGGATCTTCCACTACATCTATCTTGGTCCGACCTTCGGCGTAGTCCAGAACATGGTCGAGAGCCGTCGCCGGGCGACGGCGGCGGCCATCATGCTATTCTTCCTGAACCTGATCGCCCTTGGCGGAGGCCCGCCCTTCACCGGCTGGGTGATCGACCAGTTCGCCCAGTTCAACTTCAACAATGGTCCCGGGCACGGCGTACTGGCCTCGATCGGCCAGATGCTGGGTGGCGCAGGTGGCGCAGAGAACTTCGCCAAGGCCTGCCCCGGCGGTCTGGCACCGGAAGGATCCGCAATGGGCCTGGTCGCGCGCTGCCAGGATAGCCTCGTGGATGCGACCCGCTCGGGCGTGATCGTTTCCCTATGCTTCTACATGTGGGCGGCCTTCCACTACCTCCTGGGCTCCTTCGGCCTGGTGAAGGCCCTGGCAGACGCTCGCAAGGCCCGCGGAGAGGCTTGATGTTCGGGGACTTCGCCCGGGTCTGGACTCCCCTTCTCCCCCTTCGCAGCCTCGCGCAGGGGCCGGTGGGCGTCCAGGTGGCGGGCGAGCGCCTTGCAGTCTTCCTCGGGCCCGGCGGAACGCCAGGCGTACTTGTCGACAAGTGCCCCCATCGCGGTGTGAGACTTTCCCTGGGGCGCATCACGCCGGAGGGGTGTCTGGAATGTCCCTTCCACGGCTGGAGGTTCGGGACGGACGGAACCAACCGGGGCGTGCCCCTGAACCCGAAGGCCCGGCTGGAGACCCTCGGCGCGACCGCGCTTCCGGCCCGGGCGATCGGCGACTTCGTCTGGGCCTACACCGACCCGGCCGGGGACCCACCCGGCGAGCCCGTAGTCCCGGAGACCCTGACCGATACCTCCCTGGCGCGGATCATCGTCGAGCGGACCTGGAACTGCCACTGGACCCGGGCCATGGAGAACATGCTCGACAGTCCGCACCTGCCCTTTGTTCACCGCAAGACCATCGGGAAGTTCGTCAGCCGCCACATGAAGCCGGACTCCGAGATGGAGGTGATCTGGGAAGACACCGACTTCGGTGGCTCGACCCACGCCCTCATGGATGGCCGGGATGGTGGCGGCCGGCTGGACTTCCACCGCCCCAATGTCATGACCCTGCACATCCCGATCCCGCGGATGCGCCTGAAGATCCACGCCCTGGTCGTTCCCATCGACGCCACCCACACCCGCCTCTTCGTGGTTGGCGCGCGCAGCTTCCTTAAGTGGAAGGGCTTTACGGGTCTCTTCGAGAGCAATGCCGCAAAGATCGCCGATGAGGACCGGGACGTTGTGGAAAGCTCCTGGCCGAAGGAGGTTCCGCTGCCCTCCGAGGAGCACTCCGTGGGCTCAGACCGGGCTACCCTCGCCTTCCGACGGTACTACCTCGAGACCCTCAAGGGCTCATCTGCCGGCTGATCCCGCCACCGGCTTTGCATCTGCCTTCACTTGGGCCTAGAAGCCCGAGGCATGATCCCGCGCTATACACGCCCCGAATTCGCCTGCATCTGGGAGCCCCAGACGCGCTTTACCATCATGTTCGAGATCGAGGCCCATGCGGCCGACAAGATGGCCGAACTCGGCGTGATCCCCAAGGAAGCCGCCCGGACCATCTGGGAAAAGGGCCGGGGTGCGATCTTCAACGTCGACCGGATCGACGAGATCGAACGCGAGGTGAAGCATGACGTCATCGCCTTCCTGACCCACGTCACTGAACTGGTCGGGCCGGAGGCGCGGTTCCTGCACCAGGGCATGACCTCCTCGGACGTCAACGACACCGCCCTGGCGGTCCAGCTGTCCCGGGCCACGGACCTGCTGATCGAGGACGTGGACCTGGTCCTGGCGGCCCTGAAGCGGCGGGCGCTGGAGCATAGGATGACCCCCTGCGTAGGCCGTAGCCACGGCATTCATGCTGAGCCCACGACCTTTGGCCTGAAGCTGGCCGGCCACTACGCCGAGTTCCAGCGCACGCGGCAACGCCTGGTGACCGCCCGGGCGGAGATCGCCACCTGCGCCATCTCGGGAGCCGTCGGCACCTTCGCCAACGTGGCCCCCGAGGTGGAGGCCCATGTCGCCGCGAAGATGGGCCTGGCCGTGGAGCCGGTCTCAACCCAGGTCATCCCGCGCGACCGCCACGCCGCCTACTTCGCCGCCCTCGCAGTCGCTGGCAGCGCCATCGAGCGCCTGGCGGTGGAAATCCGGCATCTCCAGCGCACAGAGGTCCTGGAGGCGGAGGAGCCCTTCGATCCTGGCCAGAAGGGGTCCAGCGCCATGCCGCACAAGCGCAACCCGATCCTGACCGAGAACCTCACGGGCCTTGCCCGCCTGATCCGCTCCGCAGTGACGCCGGCCCTGGAGAACGTCGTCCTCTGGCACGAACGCGACATCAGCCACTCCAGTGTCGAGCGAGCCATCGCACCGGACACGACCATCCACCTCGACTTCGCCCTGCGCCGCCTTGCGGGTGTGGTCGAGCGCCTGATCATCTATCCCGGGAACATGATGCGCAATCTCGACCGCCTCGGCGGCCTGGTGCATTCCCAGCGGGTCCTGCTGGCCCTGACGCAGAAGGGCATGTCGCGCGAGGACGCCTATTCGGCGGTGCAGACCAACGCCATGCGGGTCTGGCGTGGCGAAGGCGATTTCCTGGGTTTCCTGAAGGCCGATCCCACGATCCAGCCACACCTGAATGCAGCGGAGCTCTCCGAGCTCTTCGACCTCGGCTACCACTTCACGGCTGTCGATACGGTCTTCGCCCGGGTCCTGGGCGCCTGACCGAGAGGTTGGAGGGCGCGAGCCGCCCTCTAGATGCCGTCGCGCATCTGTTGGCGTGCCACGGCGAGGAACTCGCCCATCTTGTTGCGGACATCGCCCTCGGAGACCGTCACGCCTGCGCCCTTGAGGTCCTCGAAGACCTTGCGGTGAACGTCGTCGTCCCCGGGGAGCTCTAGGTCGGACTTGACCACCGCCTTGGCGTATTCGGCGACGTGATCACCCTGCAGGCCCATCAGACCCGCCGCCCACTCACCCAGCATGCGATTACGCCGGGCCGCAGCCTTGAATTCCTGCTCCTGATCGAGGGCAAACTTGCTCTCGAACCCGCGCTCACGATTTTCAAAAGTGGTCATGGTGTTCCCAAACAGGCTTAGAGGGGTTGTCTATCCGCTGGAACGCCGGTCCGCAACGGAAAGCGGTGCGGTTTGCGAAGCCCCCCCGGTTCGGCTAGTTTGCAGGGGCCTCGGTGGGACACGATCGTCGAGTCGTCCGGATGTGCGCGGGCCCTTGCTCCCGCGCCTTTTTGTCTCTGGAAGACCTGTCCCGCCCCTGAGGCCTGGAGAAGGCGCCGATGAGTACCCGTCGCAAGAAAATCTACGAAGGGCATGGCAAGATTCTCTACGAGGGTCCCGAGCCGGGCACCCTGATCCAGTACTTCAAGGACGACGCCAGCGCCTACAACAACGCCAAACAGGCCGTGCTCGAGGGCAAGGGCGTGCTGAACAACCGGATCAGCGAGTACTTCATGACCCGCCTGAACACGATCGGCGTTCAGAACCATTTCATCCGGCGCCTCAACCTTCGCGAACAACTGATCCGCGAACTGGAGATCATTCCCCTTCAGGTCGTGGTGCGGAACGCCGCTGCGGGCTCGCTGTCACAGCGCTTCGGCATTCCCGAGGGTCAGGCCCTGCCCCGGTCGATCATCGAGTTTTACCTGAAGGACGAAAAGCTCGGGAACCCCATGGTGACCGAGGAGCACATCACCGCGTTCAACTGGGCTTCGACCCAGGAACTCGACGACATGATGGCCATGTCCCTGCGGGTTAACGACTTCCTGAACGGCGCCTTCGGGGCGGTAGGCATCTCGCTGATCGATTTCCGGGTGGAGTTTGGCAGGCTCTGGGAGAACGACTTCTCCCGCGTGGTCCTGGCCGACGATATCAGCCCGGACAACTGCCGGCTCTGGGACGCCCAGACCCGGGAGAAGCTTGACCTCGACCTTTTCCGCCGCGACCTCGGCGATGCGATCGAGGGCTATGCCGAAGTGGCCCGTCGCCTGGGCATCATGAAGGAAATGCCGACCGTCATCCGGGGAGGACTGCACTAGTGCGCGTCAGGGTCCATGTGTTTCTGAAGCCGGGCGTCCTCGACGTCCAGGGTAAGGCTGTAGAGAACGCCCTGCACGGGCTCGGCTGGAGCGGCGTCTCGGACGTCCGGGTCGGCAAGACGGTCGAGTTCGACCTCGCTGGTCCTGACCCTGCGGCCGCGGAGGGCGAGGTGCGCCGGATGTGCGAGACCCTCCTGGCGAACACCGTCATCGAAGGCTACCGGATCGAGGTCGCCTGACCATGAAGGCCGCTGTCGTCGTCTTTCCGGGATCCAACTGCGACCGGGACTGCAAGGTCGCCGTCGAGCGCTCCACGGGGGCGAGCGTCCACATGGTCTGGCATGCCGAGACCGCCCTGCCCCCGGGCTTGGACCTGATCGTCCTGCCAGGCGGCTTTTCCTACGGCGACTACCTGCGATGCGGTGCCATGGCGGCCCTGTCGCCGGTCATGGCCGAGGTGCGGAAGGCCGCCGAGCGCGGCGTGGCGGTCATTGGCATCTGCAACGGCTTCCAGGTGCTCTGCGAGAGTGGCCTGTTGCCGGGTGCCCTGCTCCGCAATGCGGCGCTGAAATACGTCTGCAAGCCAGTGGATCTCGACATCGTCCGCCCGGACACCCGTTTTACCCGCGCCTTTGGCAGCCGTCGCCGGGCGGTGATGACCGTAGGCAATGGCGAGGGTGCCTTCTTCGCGGACGCCGACACCCTGACCCGCATCGAGGCCGAGGGCCAGGTGGTCTTCCGCTATGCGGACAATCCCAATGGCTCGCTGGGCGACATCGCCGGGCTGATCAATACCGGCGGTAACGTCCTGGGACTGATGCCCCATCCCGACCGTTCCTTCGAGGCGGAACTAGGCTCGGCGGACGGTGCCCTGCTCTTCCAGAGCCTGCTCGAGACCGCCTGACCGCCGGGTCGCCGGACCTGACATCAGACACGAAAAAGGCCCCCCCGATCCGGAGGGGCCCTCTCTGTTTGGCTGGATTGTTCGGTCAGTCGCCCTTGTGGGGCAGTTCCATCGGGTCGGCCTCGTGACCCGTGACCAGGATCCCGCGTCCCAGCTTCGAGTTGCGCATACCGTAGACGAAATAGACCACGATGCCGATGACGAGGTAGCCGAGGAAGAAGTTACGAGTGTGGTCCGTCCTCATGAGGGTGAGCAGCAGCAGGCCACACATCAGCACGCCCAGGATCGGGACCACCGGGTAGAGCGGAACCTTGAACGGGCGTTCAAGTCCAGGCGAGGTCATGCGGAGGTAGATCACCGTGGCGCAGACCACGCCAAAGGCGGTCAGCGCACCGACGTTGGACAGGTCCGCCAGTTTGTCGAGGGACATGAAACCGGCGGCCAGACAGGCCAGGACGCCGACCACGACCGTGTTCACCCAAGGGGTCTGGAACTTCGGATGCACGCGGGACAGGACGCCCGGCAGCAGGCCGTCCCGGCTCATGGTGTAGAAGATCCGGGTCTGGCCATAGAGCAGGACCAGCATCACCGAGGAAAGGCCGGCGAGCGCCCCGATCTTCACCAGGATGGCGAACCAACCCAGGCCGATCGCGTCCACCGCCAGGGCGATGGGCGCGGGGTTATCGAGGGACTGATAGGGCACGATGCCCACCAGCACGGCCGAGGTCAGGATGTAGAGGACGGTGCAGATGGCCAGTGACGCCAGGATGCCGATCGGCATATCGCGGGCCGGGTTGCGGCTCTCGGCACCGGCGGTTGAGACCGCTTCGAAGCCGAGGTAGGCGAAGAAGATGACCGCAGCGGCTTGAATGATGCCGCTGACCCCAAAGCGGGAGTCGGTGTCGCCGCTAATGATTCCTCCCAGGGCCCGCCAGATCTGGCTCCAGACGTCCATGGGTGTACCCTCGGGAGGCGCTGGGACCTGAGGCGGGATCAGCGGACGCCAGAGATCGGGGTTAACGTAGAAGGCGCCGATAACGATGAAGGCGACAACGACAGCCACCTTGATGACGACGACGATGTTGTTGACGGTCGTGGACTCCGACACGCCCCTGACCAACAGGCCCGTCACGGCGAGAAGGGCAACCATGGCGGGAAGGTTCATGATCCCCGTGGCGATAACAGCGCCGGAGGCGTCCTTGACCGCGACACCGGGAGCCGCCGTGAATGCTGGCGGGATCACGACCCCAATGTCCTTCAGCAGACTGACAAGGTAGCCTGACCAGCCCACCGCAACAGTGGATCCTGCAAGGCCGTACTCCAGGATCAGGAGTAGGCCCATGACCCAGGCGACGATCTCGCCCATGGAGGCATACGAGTAGGAATAGGCGGATCCGGAAACCGGCAGCACCGAGGCCAGTTCGGCGTAGCAGAGGGCCACGAAGGCGCAGAGCGTGCCGGTGATGATGAAGGAGATCATGATGCCGGGCCCGGCGAACTCGGCGGCAGCTCGGCCGGTCAGGACGAAGATACCCGTCCCGATGATGCAGCCGATACCGAGCAGGGTGAGATTCAGCGCCCCGAGGGTACGCTTGAGTTCACCATGTTCATGCTCGGACTGGATCTGGGCGACGGACTTGCGTCGGAAAATCCCCCCATTGGCCATCTGTGTCTCCTGGTTCGCCCCGCGCCTGCGGGGCATATGAGGGGACGCTAGCCAGCATTGGTGGTTCGGGCAATGTCTGAGGCGGGAATGGGCCGCTTCACTCGTCCTGCGGATGGCCCGCGGCCGCCTGTATTCTCTGCCGGGCGTCCTTGCGCGCGCCTGTGGCGTCGCGCACCTGGCCGGCCAGGCCCATGCCGAAGGCGGGCATGTTGTTGTAGACGTTCTCGTAGGCCCCGTTCCGGATCAGATAGGTCTCGTGCCAGATCCCAACGTCGCCATTGGAGCCCACGGAGGTGTTGAAGGCCTGCCAGGCGGGCAGGTGCGCCAGCTCCCGGGACCGGGCGTAGGCCTCAAGGTGATCGAAACTGCGCCAGTACTGGACCAGGAAGATGTCCGGGAATCCGAAGTGGGTCCGGGCGTGAAGCATTCCAAGCTCGGGCCGCTTGGTCAGCTCGATGATCATCTTCGGCATGGCGTTGGCCACCGGACCCCATTTCCAGAACTTCAGGGGGCGGTTCACCCGCATGCCGATCAGGAAGAGGACGAAGTCGCCCTCGATTTCGGCGCAGACGCGTTTGTCGATGATCTTGGACATGGGAGCCTCCTCGCTGTCTGATTTATATGTACATTGTAAATGTTACGGGTCAAGCCTCCCCTTCGCGGGGCTATCGCCCTTACGCGCGAGTCCAGCTAGAACCCGCTCATGACCTCCGCGACCCAGTCCATGGCCCAGACAGCCGCCGAGTTCGGGCTCAAGCCCGACGAGTATGAACTCATCCTGGAGCGGCTCGGGCGTGAGCCGAACCTGGTCGAGCTTGGCGTCTTCTCGGTCATGTGGTCCGAGCACTGCTCGTACAAGTCGAGCCGCCGGCACCTGTCGAAATTCCCGACCACCGGCCCCAGGGTGATCTGCGGGCCCGGCGAGAACGCGGGCGTAGTGGACATCGGCGACGGGCAGGCCTGCATCTTCAAGATGGAGAGCCACAACCACCCCTCCTTCATCGAGCCCTACCAGGGCGCGGCGACGGGCGTGGGCGGCATCATGCGGGACATCTTCACCATGGGCGCCCGGCCCATCGCCCTCCTGAACGCCCTACGCTTCGGGGACCCCTCCCACGCCCGCACCCGCAGGCTCCTGTCCGGCGTCGTCTCGGGCATCGGCGGCTACGGAAACTGCGTGGGCGTGCCCACCATTGCAGGCGAGACCAATTTCCATCGCGGTTATGACGGCAACATCCTGGTGAACGCGATGTGTGTGGGCCTCGCGGACGCTGACGCCATCTTCTACTCCGCCGCCCCGGCCGCCGGCCTGCCCGTGGTCTATTTCGGGTCCAAGACCGGCCGGGACGGCATCCATGGCGCCACCATGGCCTCGGCGGAGTTCGACGAGGCCTCGGAAGAGAAGCGCCCCACCGTCCAGGTGGGGGACCCCTTCGCCGAGAAGCTGCTCATCGAGGCGACGCTGGAACTGATGGCCTCAGGTGCCGTAGCCGCGATCCAGGACATGGGCGCAGCGGGCCTGACCTCCTCGTCGGTGGAGATGGCCGGCAAGGGCGGAGTCGGGATCGAGCTTAACCTCGACAAGGTGCCCCAGCGCGAGACCGGCATGAGCGCCTACGAGATGATGCTCTCGGAGAGCCAGGAGCGCATGCTGGCCATCCTCAAGCCGGGCCGCGAGGCTGACGGGCAGCGGATCTTCGAGAAGTGGGGACTGGACGCCGCCGTCATCGGCCAGACCACGACCACCGGGCGGATCGTGCTTCACCATCTGGGCGAGATCGTCTGCGACCTGCCCCTGGCGCCCCTGTCCGACGATGCACCCCTCTATGACCGCCCATGGACCCAGCCCGTCCTGCAGCCCCGGCTGGCGCCGTCCAGCGTGCCGGCGCCGCCCGACTTCGCCGAGGCGGTCCTGCGCTTGATGTCCGCCCCTGACATGGCCTCCAAGCGCTGGCTCTGGGAGCAGTACGACCGGCACGTCATGGCCGACACCCTTGAGGACAGTGCCACGGGCGCCGATGCTGGGATTGTGCGGGTGCATGGGACCCGGAAGGCCATCGCTGCCACCTCGGACTGCACCCCCCGCTACGTCCAGGCCGACCCCTATGAGGGCGGCAAGCAGGCTGTGGCGGAGTCCTGGCGCAACCTGACCGCGGTGGGCGCGGACCCCATCGCCATCACCGACAACCTCAACTTCGGCAATCCGGAGCGGCCCGAGATCATGGGCCAGATCGTCCGGGCCATCGATGGCATGGCTGAGGCCTGCCGCGTCCTCGATTTCCCGGTCGTGAGCGGCAATGTCAGCCTCTACAACGAGACAAGCGGCGTCGCGATCCCGCCCACGCCCACGGTCGGCGGGGTCGGCCTGATCCCCGACTATGGCCAGCGGGCGGACTTCGCCGGGCTGAGGGCTGGCATGAGCCTGGTCCTGGTCGGTGAGACCCTCGGCGAGCTGGGCGCCTCGATGTACCTGCGCGAGGTCCTGGGCCGGGAGGACGGTGCCCCGCCGCTGGTGGACCTGGCCGTCGAGCGCCGCAATGGCGACCTAGTGCGCCAGCTGATCCGGACAGGCCTGACCGGTGTCGTCCACGACCTCTCTGACGGCGGCCTCGTCGCGGCGGCCGCCGAGATGGCCCTGGCCTCTGACGTAGGCGTCACCCTTTCAGAGAACGACGCCCTGCCCGCCCAGGCCTGGCTGTTCGGCGAGGACCAGGGACGCTACCTGGTGGGCTGTGCGGACCCTGGCCCCGTCCTGTCCGCCGCCGCCTCAGCCGGGGTCCCGGTCCGGGTGGTGGGCGTCGCCGGCGGCGTCGACCTGTCCTGTACGGGGATCTTCACCCTCACCCTCAACGCCCTGAAGGCCGGACACGAGGGCTGGCTTCCCGGCTATATGGCCTGAGGCTCAGCCGGCTGCCTGTAGCCCCCGGTCCAGGAGATCCAGGGCGGCGGCGGCGAAGGCCTCCATGTTGGCACGGCGGTCGCTGCTGCCCGTCTCCAGGGTGACTACGGTCTCGATGGGCCCCGAGATGGCCACGCAGGAGTGTCCAGCCGCATCCCCGTATCCATTCCCGGTCGGCCCGGCCGCCCCGGTCTCGGAAATACCCCAGCTGGCACCGAACCGCTCACGTACCGATCGCGCGAGAAGCAAGGCGTAGGGCTCGCTGGACGAGCGCATGCCGGCCGTCGCCTCCCGCGGGATGTCCAGCAGGGCGAAGCGGGCCTTGGCGGTGTAGATGACCCCGCCGCCCAAGTAGTAGGCCGAGGCACCGCCCACGCCCAGCAGGGCGGCCGAGATCAGCCCCCCGGAGGAGCTTTCGGCAACGGCGACGGTCTCACCCCGGGCGCGCAGGGCCTCGGCAATGGACTCAGCAAGCGTGTCGAGGGTGGCGGTCATGGTGCGGCTCCCAAAGCGTCGCGGGGGCTGGCCACGCCCCGCCTGTCGGGGGCATGATGCCCCGGAAAGTCCAAGAGACAAATACGGGGGGAGGCCCAGAGCCATGACGGCGACGCACGCAACCGGATTCGACCTTTCGCGCCTGGAGCGCATCGGCGAGCATATTGAGCGCAACTACATTGGCCCTCAGAAGATCGCCGGCTGCCAGATCGCCATCGCCCGCCACGGTGTCCCCGCCTACTCCGGAGCGTTCGGCAGCATGGACCTGGAGCGGAACAAGCCCATGCGCGACGACGCCATCTTCCGCATCTATTCCATGACCAAGCCGATCACGTCGGTCGCTCTCATGATGCTGTATGAGCGGGGCTACTTCCAGCTGAACGACCCGGTCAGCCGCTATGTCCCGTCCTGGAAGAACCACCGGGTCTGGGTTTCTGGCGAAGGCGAGGACCTTGTCACCGAGCGGCCTCGCCGGCCGGCGACCTTCCGGGACGTCCTGTCGCACACCGCGGGCCTGACCTACGGCGGGGGGCTTCCGGGTGTGGGTATCCAGCACCCCATCGACAAGGTCTACCGGGCGCTCAGGATCCGCTCATCCGACACCACCGACACCATGGTGGAGTTCATGGACAAGCTGGCTGAGGTGCCGCTTCGCTACCATCCCGGAGACCGCTGGATGTACTCCCTGGCCACCGACGTCTGCGGGGCCCTGGTCGAGATCATCTCGGGCCGGCCCTTCGCCGACTTCCTGCGGGAAGAGATCTTCGAGCCCCTGGGCATGGTCGACACCGCCTTCCAGGTCGCGCCCGACAAGGTCGACCGCTTCTGCGCCAACTACCAGCGCGGACCGGACAAGGCGCTGAAGCTGATCGACGATCCCCAGACCAGCAATTACATCCGCGACCCCGCTTTCAAATCGGGCGGGGGTGGCCTGACAGGCACCACGGCCGACTACATGCGGTTCTGTGAGATGCTACGCCGGGGCGGCGAGCTGGAAGGCGTGCGCATCCTGGGGCCGAGGACCCTTGAGATGATGCACATGAACCACCTGCCCGGCGGAAAGGACCTGACCCAGCTGGCCATCGGTGCCTTCTCCGAGACGACCAACGAGGGCGTGGGTTTCGGCCTGGGCTTCGCCTCCACCCAAGGCGTGGTGGAGACTGGGGGCCTCGGAGTCGGCGACTACTACTGGGGCGGCGCGGCCTCGACCATCTTCTGGGTCGACCCGAAGGAGGACATGACCATGGTCTTCATGACCCAGCTCATGCCTTCCGGCACCTTCAACTTCCGGGGCCAGCTGAAGAACCTGGTCTACTCGGCCATTGTGGACTGACGGCGGAAGGCTCCCGGGAATCCCGGACCGGGGGGAAGTATGCCATCATGAGGGCCTGACTCGTGTCCGGAGCCCGCCCAATGCCTATGACCCAGACCGCCCTCGAGGCCGAACTGCGAGCGGCGTTCCCCGACGCCGACATCCGCATCGAGGACCTGGCGGGGGATGGAGACCACTATCGCGCTCGGATCGTGAGCAGCGCCTTCATCGGCGTACCGCGGGTGCGGCGGCACCAGCTGGTCTACGCCGCGCTCAAGGGCAAGGTCGGGGGTGAGTTGCACGCCCTGGCCCTCGAAACCCTGGCGCCGGACCAGGCTGGCTGAACCTGCGCCTTGACCCGGCGCCAGCGGGCGCCTAGCTGATGAACAGCCCTTCGGGAGATTTCCTCATGTCCACCGACATTCCGATCCACGACTTCATCGGCCAGACCATCGCCGCCAATGCAGTGGTGCTGTTCATGAAGGGGGTGCCCGACCAGCCCCGCTGCGGTTTCTCCGCCCTGGTGGTCCAGGTCCTGGACCATATGGGCGTGGACTACATCGGGGTCGACGTCCTCCAGGACCAGGACCTGCGCGAGGGGGTGAAGACCTTCTCGGACTGGCCGACCATCCCCCAGCTTTACGTCAAGGGCGAGTTCATTGGCGGGGCGGACATCATCAAGGAGATGTTCCAGTCCGGTGAGCTCAAGACCCACATGGCCGAGCAGGGCCTCATCACCTGACCCGCGTCCCGTGAGCCGCCTGTTCGAGCCTCCGGAGGGCCAGCAGGTCTTCAGCCGCGCCTTTGCGCCGGGGCCGGGGGACATCGACGCCAATGGGCACGTCAACAACGTCGTCTACCTGTCCTGGGCCCAGGACCTGGCCATCTCCCATTGGGAGGCCCGCCAGCCTGAGGAAGGCCAGGGACGCTGGGCCTGGATCTGCCTGCGACATGAGGTCGACTACCGACGCGCCCTCATGCCGGGTGAGACGGCGACAGGCCGCACCTGGGTGGCCCTGGAGGCAGACGGTCCCCGCTTCGACCGCTATGTCCGGATCGACGGGCCGGAGGGTGCCATGTGCGCCCAGGTGCGCACCACCTGGTGCCTGATCGAGCGCGAGAGCGGTCGCCCCCGGCGTGTCCCGTCCGAGATAGTCGCCCGCTTCATCGATCCGGCCTGACCGCCAGGGGATTCAGAAGAAAGATCGGTTCGTCCGCCGCAAGCCCTAGTTCCTTGCGGCTGAACACCACCTCTACCCAGGCCTCGGACGTATCTTGGCAAGTCTGCATCCGCCGGCGGGCGAAGGCGACTGTGGCGACCCCGCTCCGTCGCTCGACGAAGAAGGTCAGGTCCGGGCGCAGCCCACAGCCCCGACTGGCGACCTCGAGGCTCAGGTCCTGCGGTCCGATGCGAATGAGACGGACGGGCTCAAGTTCCGGGTAGGGTCCGGCCGGCGGATAAGGGTCCGGCCCGGGAAGGCTGGCGCAGCCGGCAAGGGCCAGGGTTCCAGCGAGAAGGAGGCGGCGGGTCAGCACGTCCCCATTCCGCTCTAATCGGCAGCCGACCGCAAGCGGCGTTCCAACGAAAAAGGCCCCGGATCGCTCCGGGGCCCCTGTTCGTCTTGGGTCTGCGTCCGGATCAGGACGCGTAGAATTCGACCACGAGGTTGGGTTCCATCTTCACCGGATAGGGCACCTCGGAAAGCTCCGGGGTCCGGATGACGCGGGCCGACATGGCCTTGGCGTCGACCTCGATGTAATCCGGGGTGTCGCGCTCGCCCGACTGCAGGGCTTCCAGCACCAGGGCCATGTTACGCGAGCGCTCGCGCACCTGAACCACGTCGTCGATCTTCACCCGGTAGGAGGCAATGTTCACCCGCTTGCCGTTCACCGTCACGTGGCCGTGGTTCACGAACTGGCGTGCGGCGAAGACAGTGGGCACAAACTTGGCGCGGTAGACCACTGCGTCCAGACGGGCCTCGAGCAGGCCGATCAGGGTCTCGGCCGTGTTACCCTTCCGGCGGGCGGCTTCCTGGTAGGTCCGCGAGAACTGCTTCTCGGTCAGGTTGCCGTAATAGCCCTTCAGCTTCTGCTTGGCCCGCAGCTGCAGGCCGAAGTCGGAGGTCTTCTGCTTGCGGCGCTGGCCATGCTGGCCGGGGCCGTAGGAGCGCTGGTTGACCGGGGACTTCGGGCGCCCCCAGATGTTCTCGCCCATCCGCCGGTCGAGCTTGTATTTCGCCGAGTGGCGCTTCGACATGTGTCGTCTCTCTTCAAGTGACGCAGGCCGGCGGTGCCCCTTGGGGACCGCGATTACAACGGCGGCTTTGCATCTGCCCGTCATGCCGGCGAAGGACACAAAGGTCTCACGCGCGGAAGGCGCGGTCCTTACCCCACCCGGGCGCGAAATGCAACGCCGGCTCGGTCAGGCGGGTTCGACAGGGGGCAGGTGCCAGCGGCCGTCCAGAAGCTCGGGCCGCGGCAGGTAGGCCCGCATGAAGAGGGCGAAGGGACCCTGCGGCGCTGGCAGCCAGTTCGACTCCCGCTCCGGCCCCGGCGAGGCAGCCCCGATCCAGATATCCAGGGAGCCGTTGGGATTGCGGGCCAGGCCCGGCGTCCGGTCGCCAATCGCGAAGCGGTTGATGTCGTTCCGGGTGAAGAAGAACTGCCCGTCCTCGGTCGCCTCGTAGAGGCTCAGGGACCAGAAGCTGTCGACGGGGATCTGGCGGTCCGCCGGGAAATGAAGCCTCCAGGCCCGACCACCATCGAACAGGGACCGGGGCAGGTCGCCCTCCGCCCGCATGTACATGGCCTCTTCCGGCGGCAGGGCGGCGAGCCCGCCCACAGCAACGGCGGCGCGCAGGGCGTAGTTCTGGCCGAAATTCCCCAGCCGTCCGTCCGGGTAGGACCAGCCGTCGATGAAGCTGGGTCCGGTCAGGCCGCCAGCGCTTCGGCCGAAGCGGCGACCTGCCTCCAGGCCCTCGGCGATCGCCGCCGCCTCTTCCGGGGAGAACCGGTCGGGATCGAAGGCCACCAGGCCCAGGGGCGCCATGCGCGCCAGGATCCGGCCGTCCATGACCGGCGGCGGGTTGAGCCGCATCAGCTCGGCGGCGGACGCCAGGTAGTCCCGCCAGTCGGCCCCCCGGTGGGCGAAGGTCCCCGGATCCGCAGTAGCTGGCCCCTGCATGGACAAGCCCGTCTGTACCGACTTGGCGTCGGCCGCGTCCTCCGGTCCCGCGACCAGGATCCGGGCCAGGACCCAGACGTGCCGGGTCGGCGCACGCAGCACCCGCGGTCCCGGGGAGGCAGCGTCGCCGGGCCCGACCAGGGTGTAGGTCCCGCCCTCCCCACCCGTCGTGCGCGTGCCCAGGATGGCGAAGGTATTGCTGTAGGCATCCATGAACTGGACCGAGAGATACCGGTCCCCCGAGGGCGGCAGGGTCAGGGTCACAGGGCCTTCGGACAAGTCCACCTGGGCCGTGGAATAGTAGGTGTCGTTGTTCGGCGTGGTCACCTTGCGCGCCGTATGGTCCGCCAGGTTCCGCATGTGTCCGAAGGTGTTCATGGGCGAGCCAACGGCCAGACCCCGGCTGCGGGTGGTGGCGATCTCGATGAGCGGCAGGGTGAAGACGTAGGCCGTTCGGGCGGCTTCGCGGAGGGCGTCGAGGTCAGTCATGGGCGGCGTCTCTCAGTTGGACTTGCGTTCGGCTTCGGCCTTGCTGCGGGCGATCTTCTCGAGCACGCGCCCCCGACCCCGGGACAGGGCGGTGATCACGCCCCGGAGGGTGCGGACCTCCTGTTCGCTGAATCGGCCCCGGCCCAGGGCGGAGCGAAGGTTCTGGACCATGGAAGGCTTCTTCTCGGGGGGATGGAAGAAGCCGGCGGCTTCCAGCTCGACCTCGAGATGTCCATAGAGGCCCATCAGGCTGGCGGCGTCCGCAGGCTCAGGGCCGGGGCGGAAGGCGGCCGGAGCGCCGGCGTCCAGGCCCATGCGCCATTCATAGGCCAGGATGATCACCGCCTGGGCCAGGTTAAGCGACCGGAACCTCGGATCCACCGGCAGGGTGACGACAGCCTGGCAGAGGGCGATGTCGGCGGTCTCCAGGCCGGCCCGTTCGGGGCCGAACAACAGTCCCGTGTGCAGCCCCTGTGCGGCCTCCGCATGGGCCTGCTCGACGGCCTCCCGGGGGGTCAGGACGGGGAGCTGAAGTTCCCGCGGCCGGGCGGTCGTGGCCAGGACCAGGGTCAGGTCGGCGATGGCCTCCGCCACAGTCTCGTAGACCCGGGCGGCGTTCAGCGGCCACTCGGCACCCGAGGCCGACGCCCAGGCCCGCTCCTGGGGCCAGCCGTCGCGCGGCGCCACAAGGCGCAGGTCGGTCAGGCCGAAATTGGCCATGGCCCGCGCGACAGCGCCTATGTTCTCGGCCATCTGCGGCCGGTCGAGAATGATGGCGGGAGCAAGCAGGGTCATGCCTTGCCCTTTTCAGGCCTGACGTCCTCCCGCGCAAGCTGAACCCGGTCCCACAGCCTTTGCGCCGGGCGCAGGGGCGGGTATAGCACCTCCAGAACCGTATCGTTTCGCCGAGGAGTGCGCGCCCGTCATGGCCAAGATCAAAGTCGCCAACCCTGTCGTGGACCTGGACGGGGACGAAATGACCCGCATCATCTGGCAGTGGATCAAGGACAAGCTGATCTTCCCCCACCTGGATATCGACCTCGACTACTACGACCTGGGGATGGAGCACCGCGACGCCACCGACGACAAGGTCACGATCGAATCGGCCGAGGCGATCAAGCGCCATGGCGTCGGCGTGAAGTGCGCGACCATCACCCCGGACGAGGCCAGGGTGAAGGAATTCAACCTGAAGAAGATGTGGAAGTCGCCCAATGGCACCATCCGCAACATCCTCGGCGGCGTGGTCTTCCGGGAGCCCATCATCTGCCGCAATGTCCCGCGGCTGATCCCCGGCTGGACCCAACCCATCATCATCGGCCGCCACGCCTTCGGCGATCAGTACCGCGCCACGGACTTCCGGGTCCCCGGCAAGGGCAAGCTGACCATCAAGTGGACCGGCGAGGACGGCCAGGAGATTGAGCACGAGGTCTTCGACTACCCAAGCTCCGGCGTCGCCATGGCCATGTACAACATCGACGAGTCGATCCGGGAGTTCGCCCGCGCCTCCCTCGCCTATGGCCTGCAGCGTAATTTTCCGGTCTATCTCTCGACCAAGAATACGATCCTCAAGGCCTATGACGGGCGCTTCAAGGACATCTTCTCCGAGACCTACGAGGCCGAATTCGCCACCCAGTACAAGGAGGCGGGCCTGACCTACGAGCACCGCCTGATCGATGACATGGTCGCCTCGGCCCTGAAGTGGAACGGCGGCTTCATCTGGGCCTGCAAGAACTACGATGGGGACGTCCAGTCCGACCAGGTCGCCCAGGGCTTCGGTTCACTGGGCCTGATGACCTCGGTCCTCTTGACCCCCGACGGCAAGACCATGGAGGCCGAGGCCGCCCACGGCACCGTGACCCGCCATTTCCGCCAGCACCAGAAGGGCGAGTCGACCTCAACCAACTCGATCGCCTCGATCTTCGCCTGGACCCAGGGCCTGGAGCACCGGGCCAAGCTGGACGGCAACGAGGCCTTGGCCAATTTCGCCCGCACGCTCGAGCGGGTCTGCGTGGAGACGGTGGAGGCCGGCTCCATGACCAAGGACCTGGCCCTGCTGGTCGGCGACTCCCAGGGCTGGCTGACCACCGAAGGCTTCATCGATAAGGTCGCCGCCAACCTCGAGAAGGCCCTCGCAGCGGGCTGAGGCGGTCAGGACCTAGCGCGCGGGCGCCAGCCTGCGCTTGAAGAATTCCAGGGTCGCCTGGGTCCGGTGCCTGAGGTTGGCCTGGGTCCAGCCGGCCCGGTGCCGAAGCCCAGGATAGACCATGGACTCGAAGGCGGTTCCCCGCGCCTGGAGGTCGGCCATCACCCGGGTGGAGTTGTCAAAGGTGACGTTGTCATCGGCCATACCGTGGAGCAGGAAGAGGCTATCCGGCTTCAGGCGCCCCAGTCGGGCCGTCACCTCAGACGCGGCGTAGCCGTCGGGGTTCTCTGACGGCTTGCCCATGTAGCGCTCTGTGTAATGGGTGTCGTAGAGGCTCCAGTCGGTCGGCGGTGCCCCGGAGACCCCGGCGCTGAAGGGGGTGTCCGGCGCGGTCAGGAGCATCAGGGCCATGTAGCCGCCATAGGACCATCCGATGACGCCGACCCAGGCCGGATCGACAAAGGGCTGGGTCGCAAGCCAGCGGGCCCCGGCGATCTGGTCGTCCACCTCCAGCTGGCCCAAGCGTCGGTCGATGGCCGTCTTGAAGGCGGTGGAGCGGTTGGGCGTTCCCCGGTTGTCCAGGGAGAACAGGATGAAGCCCGACTGCAGGTAGAGGAGGTCGGCGGGATCGTTCCAGACCTTGCGGACCTGGGCGCTTCCGGGGCCGCCATAGACCTTCACGACAACCGGGTAGCGCCGGGAGGGATCGAATCCGGGCGGCTTGCGAAGGGACCACCACAGGTCGGATCCGTCCGCGGCCTTCAGAGTCCCAAACTCCGGCGCAGGCAGACGGTCGAGGTAGGGTGCCATGGGATGGCTGGAATCGAGGGGGTTTTCCTCGACCCAACGCACCAGGCTCCCATCGGAACGGTAGAGCCCGGTCCGGGGCGGTGTGGCGGGGTCCTCGTAGGTTCCCGTGAAGGCGGTTCCGCGCCCTGCGACCTTTACGGTCCACCAGCCACCGGCGGGCGTGATCGCCCTTGGCGGCGCCGGACGCGTCCAGGAAGCCTCGTAGAGCCGTCGCTCGACAGGGGTGTCGCGATTGGCGGTGAAGAAGGCCACGCCCCGGGTCTCGTCGACCCCCTGCAGGGCGTCGACGGGCCAGTCACCCCGCGTCACCTGGCGGATGAGCCGACCGTCTGCCCCATGGAGGTAGAGGTGTTTCCAGCCCGACCGCTCGGAGGACCAGAGGAAGGTCCCGTCCTTCAGCGGGCGGAAGTCGTCAGAAAGCTCGACCCAGTGGGCGCTCGTTTCGGTGAGCAGGATCCGCGAGCGGCCGTCCGAAGGGTTTACCGCCAGCAGGTCCAGCCGCTTCTGGTCCCGGGACTGGCGTTGGACGTAGAGGGTCCGGCCGTCTCGCGACCAGTCCACTCGGGCCAGGTAGACATCCGCTTCCGCCCCAAGATCCACGCGTACGGGCCCGCCTCCGGCAAGGCTGGCGACAAACAGCTCGACCCGGGCGTTGGGACGCCCGGTCCGGGGATATCTCTGGGCCACGATCACCGCCCCGGCCGCATTCACATCGAGCCGCTCGACCACGTCCACGGCAGACAGGTCGGTCCGGGTCAGGGCGATCCGGGTCTCGTCCGGGCTCCACCAGTAGCCAGTCTGGCGGTCCATCTCTTCCTGGGCGATGAACTCGGCGGTCGCCCAGCTTTGGAGCTCAGAGCCATCTTGGGTCAGGGCCCGGGCGTCCCCGCCGCCGGCTGGCACCACCCAGAGATTATCCCCGCGGACGAAGGAGACGAAGCCGCCCCGGGGCGAGACGCGGGCGTCGATCTCGTCCTCGGGCGTGTCCGTCAGGCGCCGCAGCGAGCCATCGCTGCGGGACCAGAGCCAGAGGTCGCCCTCCACCGGGGCCAGGATGAACCGGCCTTCGTCGTCCCAGTCGTAGGACACGACGCCAGAAGTCTGGACGCCCTGACGCTCGCGACGGCTCTTCTCGGCCTCGGAAAGTACCCTCTCGCCCGGAATCAGGGCGGCAGCGTCGATAAGGCGCCGGGGGGGGCCGCCCGCCACGTCGGCAGCCCAGAGATCCGTGACCCGGGGGTTGTCTGCCCGGGCGCGGAGGTAGGTCACCAGGGTCCCGTCCGGGGAGAGGGCGACCCCCCGCGCGCGCGGGCCGCTCAGGTCCGGGGCCGAATAGACCCGCTCCAGGGAAAGGTCGGTGGCGGCCGCGCCCCCGGCCGTCAGGGCCAGGGCCATAACACCTGCAACAAGCTTCATTCGGTCACCTCCGATAGGCGGGATCAAGGCCGGCTATCCCGCCCAAGGGCAGGCCCAGGTCGTCAGATGAGTGCGGAGGGCTCCAGGCCCAGCTCCTTGAGCAGGGGCTCGGCATAGTCCACCCGGCCGGTCATGGTGGCGGGATCGGCCTTGGCTAGCTGGTAGACCGCCTCAGCAATATACTCGATGGGCTGGACCCGGTCCTTGGACTGCTCGTTGATCAGGCCGTGCACCGCCACGCCGGGCGTGTCCACCAGGCCCGGCGACACGACGTTGACGGCGATCCCATTGGCCTGGACCTCCGAGGCAAGACCCGTGGAGAACCGCTCAAGGGCCGCCTTGCACAGGCCATAGACCGTGCCGCCTCGACCGCCGCGATAGGGCGGCTTGGGATGGATACCCGCCGGCGAGGAGATGTTCACGATGGAGCCTGAGCCCCGCTCGATCATCGAGGGCAGGACCAGCTGGGACAGATGGAAGGGCGCATAGACCTGCACCTCCATCATCAGCTTGAAGCGCTTCTCGGTGAAGTCGACCACCGGCATGAAGTAGGTGATGGCGGCATTGTTGATGAGGATGTCGACAGGGCCATACAGGGCGGCGGTCTCGTCGATCAGGCGCTCGCGGTCCTCCAGAAGCGCAAGGTCCGCCTTGATGAAGGCCGCTTCGGCACCGGCCCGGCGCAGGCGGTCCACTGTGTCGTGCAGGGTGCCAGGCAGACGGCTCTCGCCGGGCTCGGCCGTCCGGGCCGAGGCCACGACCCGGGCACCCTCCATGGCCAGACGGGCACAGATCGCCTCACCTATGCCGCGGCTGGCGCCAGTGACCAAGGCCACCTTGCCCTTGAGGGTTCCGTTGGGATTGATGACGGGCTCAGACATGGGGCGGCCTCCCGGACCTTATGGCGTTCAAGTTATCCCTGAACCCTCGCCCCGGAGGCTGCGCGAGGCAAGGCCCCGCGCGTCGCCTCAGCCTGCGAGCAGGGCCCGGATCGCGGCCAGGCCCTCCTCAGCGCGCGCGGCGTCCGGCGCTCCGCCTTGGGCGAAGTCCGGACGACCGCCGGCCCCCTGACCGCCCAGGGCCTGGACGGCAGAGCGGACGAGATCGACGGCACTCACCTTCTGGGCCGCCGAGCCGGTGACGGCGACGGTGACCGCAGCCTTGCCCTCAGCCGTGCCGATCAGGGCGATGACGCCGTCGGGCACCTGCTTCTTGAATTCCTCGGCGATGGGCCGCAGGTCCTTCCCACCGACCCCGTCCAGGATCCGGGCCAGGAGCTTGACGCCTCCGACCTCTTCAATCTCCCCGCCGCCCTGGCCGCTCCCGCCCATGGCGAGCTGGCGCTTGGCCTCGGCAAGGTCCCTCTCGAGCTTCTTGCGCTGGGCCTCCAGGGACTCGACCCGGGCCAGGACCTCCGCCACCGGCGTCCGGAACTGTTCGGACAAGCTGCGGGCCACCGAGGCCTGCTCGATCAGCCAGCGGCGAGCCGCCTCGCCGGTCAGACCCTCGATCCGCCTCACGCCAGCCGCGACGCCGCCCTCGGAGATGATCTTGAACAGGGCGATGTCGCCGGTCCGGTCTACATGGGTCCCACCGCAGAGCTCCACCGAATAGGCACCCTGTCCTTCGAGCGCGTCGCCAAGGGTCAGCACCCGCACGGTCTCGCCGTACTTCTCGCCGAACAGGGCGATGGCGCCGGCGGTAATGGCGTCGTCGGGTGCCATTTCCTCCGTCCGGGCCGACTGGTTCTGGCGGATAACGGCGTTGACCTCGGCCTCGATGGCCTCGATCTCGGCCGGGTTGACCGGCCCACCATGGCTGAAGTCGAAGCGGACCCGCTCTCCGTCCACCATCTGGCCCTTCTGGGAGACGTGGGGCCCCAGGACCCGCCTCAGGGCCGAATGCAGGAGGTGAGCCGCAGAGTGGTTGGCGCGTGTGGTGCGGCGAAGATCGGAGTCCACCGCCAGGCGGACCCGGTACCCCGCCTGAAGTGATCCCTCCAGGATCTCGATTTCATGGACGAAAAGATCACCAGCCTGCTTCTGCGTATCGAGGACGCGGCCCCGACCCCGCGGCCAGGTCGCCAGTCCCACATCCCCCGCCTGACCACCGCTCTCGGCATAGAAGGGGGTGCAGTCGAAGACGGCGAAGACGGTTTCTCCAGCGGTGGCAGAGGGGACCTCGCCGCCGTCCTTCACAAGACCAACCAGTTCGCCCTCAGCCTCCGTGCGATCGTAGCCTAGGAACTCGGTCGCCCCGAGGCGCTCGCGGATGCCGAACCACTCCGCCGCAGCCGCCGCCTGGCCAGACCCCGTCCACGCCTCCCGGGCCATTTCGCGCTGGCGCTTCATGGCCTCCTGGAAGCCATCCAGGTCCACCGCCACGCCCCGGGCCCGCAGGGCATCCTGGGTCAGGTCAAGGGGAAAGCCGTAGGTGTCGTAGAGCCGGAAAGCGGTCTCGCCCGGCAGGCGGTCGCCCTCTCCAAGACCGGCGGTTGCCTCCTCCAAGAGGGACATGCCGCGGCCCAGTGTGCGCCGAAAGCGCTCCTCCTCCTGGCGAAGGGTCTCGACGATGACGGGCTCAGCCCGCCGCAGCTCGGGATAGGCCTCACCCATCTCGGCCACCAGGATCGGTGCCAGGCGGTGCATGAGGGGCTCCTGGGCCCCCAGCAGGTGGGCATGGCGCATGGCCCGCCGCATGATCCGGCGCAGGACATAGCCACGACCCTCGTTGGAGGGCGAGACTCCGTCGGCGATCAGGAAGCTGGTCGAGCGTAGGTGGTCGGCAATGACCCGGTGGGAGGCAGGCTCACCCCCGGTGCCCACAAACCCCTGCGAGGCCCCGATGAGGGTGCGGAAGAGATCGGTGTCATAGTTGTCATGGACGCCCTGCAGGACGGCGACGATGCGCTCCAGTCCCATGCCGGTGTCGATCTGCGGCTTGGGCAGGGACCGGCGGGTTCCGTCGGCAAGCTGCTCGAACTGCATGAAGACGAGGTTCCAGATCTCGACGAAGCGGTCGCCATCCTCCTCGGGACTGCCAGGCGGCCCGCCCCAGATGTGCTCGCCGTGGTCGTAGAAGATTTCCGAGCAGGGGCCGCACGGACCGGTGTCGCCCATGGACCAGAAGTTGTCGCTGGTGGCGATGCGGATGATCTTGTGGTCCGGCAGGCCCGCAATCCGCTTCCACAGTTCCGCGGCCTCATCGTCGGTATGGTAGACGGTCACGCACAGCTTCTCGGCGGGGATGCCGAAGGTTCGGGTCAGCAGGCTCCAGGCCAGCTCGATGGCACCTTCCTTGAAATAGTCGCCGAAAGAAAAGTTCCCCAGCATCTCGAAGAAGGTGTGGTGGCGAGCCGTGTAGCCGACATTGTCGAGGTCGTTGTGCTTGCCACCGGCGCGCACCGACTTCTGGGAGGAGGTGGCCCGCAAGGTCGGCGCGGTCTCGGCACCCGTGAAGTAGTTCTTGAACGGCACCATACCGGCGTTGACAAACAGCAGGGTCGGGTCGTTCTGCGGCACCAGGGGCGCCGAGGGGATCACCTGGTGATCGTTCGCCTGGAAATAGCTCAGGAAGGTCGAGCGGACGTCGTTCAGACTGGGCATGGCGCGGCTTCTGGACTGGCGGGACGGCAGGCCAGCGGACGTGGGGAACGTCCGCCAGCACCACCGCGGAAGCTCGACCGTTTAAGGGACTTGGAGGGGCTCGCCAAGGATTGAGGCGGGCCCACTCCCGATTCCGGCCCGGTGCGCTGCACAGGGCCGGTTCGTGTGTCCCGGGCGCACCGCCCGGGATCAGTCCGCGTCGTCCTCGGCAGTGGGGCCGACCAGGAGTTCTTCCTCGATGACCTCGCGGGCGCCGCGCACCTGGGCTTCGATCTGGTTGGCAATGTCGGGGTTGGCCCGCAGGAACTCGCGCACGTTGTCGCGGCCCTGGCCGATGCGCTGGCTATTCCAGGAGAACCAGGAGCCGGACTTTTCGATCACCCCGGCCTTGACACCCAGGTCGATGATTTCGCCCAGCTTGGAGATGCCCTCGCCGTACATGATGTCGAATTCGACCTCGCGGAACGGCGGGGCCACCTTGTTCTTCACCACCTTCACGCGAACGTTGTTGCCGACGATTTCGTCCCGCGCCTTCACCGAGCCGGTACGGCGGATATCGAGGCGGACCGAAGCGTAGAACTTCAGGGCGTTGCCGCCCGTGGTCGTCTCGGGCGAGCCGTACATGACGCCGATCTTCATCCGGATCTGGTTGATGAAGATGATCATGGTCTTGGTCTTGGAGACCGAGGCCGTGAGCTTGCGCAGGGCCTGGCTCATGAGGCGGGCCTGGAGGCCAGGCAGGGAATCGCCCATCTCGCCCTCGATCTCAGCCCTGGGGGTCAGGGCCGCCACCGAGTCGATCACGATCACGTCGATGGCGTTGGAGCGCACCAGGGTGTCGGTGATCTCGAGGGCCTGTTCGCCGGTGTCGGGCTGGGCGACGAGGAGCTCGTCAAGGTTGACCCCCAGCTTGCGGGCATAGGCCGGATCAAGGGCATGCTCGGCGTCGATGAAGGCGGCGGCGCCGCCAGCCTTCTGGACCTCGGCCACCACGTGCAGGGCGAGAGTTGTCTTGCCCGAGCTTTCCGGACCGTAGATCTCGATGATCCGCCCCTTGGGCAGGCCGCCGATGCCAAGGGCGATATCCAGTCCGAGGGAGCCGGTTGACACCGCCTCGACCTCCATGCTCGCCTTATCGCCGAGCTTCATGACGGCGCCCTTGCCGAAGGCCCGGTCAATCTGGGTCAGCGCCGCCTCAAGGGCCCGCTGCTTCTCACCGTCTTCTTTCACCACGAGCCTCAAAACCGACTGATTGGACATGATCCGGGGTCCTTATCCCATGATTCCGCGGCCCAGGGCCGCCCATCGACGCCATCGCCGATGACGAAGCGGTACCCGGTTTGTTCTCTGTTCGCAAGATGTTCTCTTTCGCCGCACAGGAGGAATTACGTCCGTTTTTGACGTAGACCTAAACGTCAGGCCGCCAGGCGATGAGAGGCAGCAGCCCCTGCGGGCAGTGCCAAATCTTGAGGCATCGGTATGTATGGTCTAGCCTTCCCTCAAAGACATGAGGGAGAACGGCCATGGCCGACGGATCGGCACTGAACATCGCTTCCCTGAAGGGACGGGTGTCCGAAGCGGAGTGGAAGGCGCGGGTCGAGTTGGCGGCCCTCTACCGGCTGGTGGCGATGTTTGGCTGGGACGACCTGGTGGACACCCACATCTCCGCCCGGATTCCCGGCCCGGAACACCATTTCCTCCTGAACCCCTATGGCCTGTTCTGGGACGAGATCACGGCCTCGTCCCTGGTCCGCATCGACGTCGACGGCAACATCCTGCAAGAGACGCCCTATTTCGTGAATTCGGCGGGCTTCACCATCCACTCGGCGGTGCATATGGCGGTGGAAGACGCCAACTACGTCATGCACCTGCACTCCGAGTACGGCGTGGCCGTCTCCGCCCAGACCGAGGGGCTGATGCCCCTCAGCCAGTTCGCCCTGACGGTGATCAACAAGATCGCCTACCACGACTACGAGGGCATCGCCCTGAACCTGGATGAACGCGAGCGGCTGGTGGCGGACCTTGGCGACAAGCCCCTGATGATCCTGCGCAACCACGGCACCCTGGGCCTGGGCGCCACGGCCGGCGATTGCTTCCGGGCCATGTACACCCTGGAACAGGCCTGCAAGGTTCAGATCCACGCCCTGGCCGCCGGCCGCGACCGGGTGCTGATCGCCCCGAGCGCCGCCCAGGAGGTCGTGCACGAGCAGACCCGCCGCGGCGTGGGCGGTGCCCTGCCCTGGCCCGGCCTGCTGCGTCGCCTCGACCGGCTGAGCCCCGGCTACGACGCCTGATTCGTCCGCTGAGGGGGCCGGCCTGCGCCGACCCTGCGGGCCCTGTCGGACGTCATCGAGGCAACAGGTGAACCCGCCGTAGGACCTGAGGCCCCCGGCGGGTGACCCTTCAGGCCTTCCCGCTGAGGAAGCCCTTCACGAGGTTGACGGCGTCATCCACGACGCTGCCGTCGTTGTTGGCGTCAAGCGAGGCGAGGACGTCGCCGAACTGCCCGCCCTGGAGCTTGCCGAGCAGGCCGCTGACGAGGTCTCCGCCAGCGCCGCCCACCTGCCCCTGAAGCGCTGCGACCGCGCCGGGAAGCATCGCCATCACCTGGGAAACTTCCAGTCCAGCGGACTCGGCAATGCCCGAGGCAATCTGGGTCACGTCGTGCCCCTCGGAGAGCTGGCTCAGGAAGCCGCTGAGGGCGGTCTGAGCGGCCGCCGGGTCAATGCCGAGCTTGCCGATGGTCTCGGCGAGGGCGGGGTTCTGGCTGACGCCCGCGATGATGTCGTTGATGTTCATGAGTTTTCCCCTCGGGTTAGATGGCTACCATTGCCGGACTTTTCCGACATCCACGTGAACAAAGTCGGAGCCCGGATAATATCCCACGCCGCCGCGACCCAGGGCGACGGCGGTGTCCCGGAGCCGGGCCAGCGACACCCCGGGAATCCGGATGTCCATGGCCATCCCCCGCATGTGCAGGCTGCGCGTCGCAACGCCTGACGAGTTGGCGTGGAGGGTGGCATTGCTGGCCGGTGAGCGATAGCCGGAGATGACCTGCACAGCGTCCGGGCGGCCTGCCTGGCTTGCGAGACCGGCCACCAGGTCCAGAAGCCCAGGCTCAATGGGATGGACGTCGCCCGTCCGGTGATCCCTCAGGACCCGGTCCAGGGCCGCAAGTGCGTCGGGCAGGTAGCGGCCGCCTTCGAAATAGGTCGCGGCCAGCTTCTCACCGGTGTGAAGATTCAGGAGGGAGAGGTGGCGCGGCGCGGCGGCCAGGGCCTCCCGGGCGACAAAGGTGGGTGCGGCGAGCCCCAGGGCTCCGGCCAGCAGGCGTCGGCGTCCGATCATGGACAAGTCTCCTCTGCGCCCCGACGCCTGTCTGCCCGACAGCTTGCCGCCTGGCAAGTCCTGGCCGGATCACAGGCCAGACAGGGCGGTTGCGAGGCGGGCGTCCCAACCGTAGACATCGTCGAGATAGCCGATGCGACCGTCCGGCCCCGGGATCGCCGTCCAGTGGACGACATACAGGGGCTCCTGCCGGGTCAGGGAGATGCGCAGGGTCGCGCCCGTCGCGAGGTCCGCCTGCATCCGCTTCCCGCCCCGGCCCTGGGGGGCCAGCAGAAGGTCGGCCAGGACCTGGGGGGACTCCACCCGCATGCAGCCGTGGCTGAGATGGCGCTCCCGGCGGCGGAAAGCCTCCCGCACCGGGGTGTCGTGCAGGTAGACGCCAAAGGGACTGACGAGGTCGAACTTGACCAGTCCGAGGGCCGCCTTCGGTCCGGGCTGTTGCTGGAGGCGACCCCCGATGCGCACGTAATCGTTGCGCGCCAGGTAGCCGGGATCGCGAGCCGCCTTGGGGAGGATCTCCTCCCGGGCGATTCGGTCCGGGACGTTCCAGGGCGGGTTCAGCACGATGGCGTTGAGGCGGGAGGCGAAGATCGGCGTCGGGTCCTTGACCGAGCCGGGGATCACCCGGAAGGCGTGGACGATACGCCCGCCCCGGTAGAGGGCTCCGGTCGCCGCACCCGTGTCGACTTCCAGACGGTCCTCCGGCAGGGACCTCGGCATCCAGCGCCGCCGCTCCATGTTGGCGTCGACCTGGGCGAGGCGGAATTCCGCCGGGGTGTTGAGATGACGGAGCGTCGCGGGGCCGAGGACGCCGTCAACGTCGAGATCGTTGCGAAGCTGGTAGTCGGACAGGGCGCTGCGGAGGTCGGGATCGAAGCGGTCCGGCGCCGGGGCGCCGGAGGCGGCGTCGCCTTCCGCCTCCAGGCGACGCCGGAGCGCCAGGACCCCGGGGCCGATGTTGCCCTGTCGAAGAACTGGGCCTTCGGAAAGGCGGGGCCAGCCGCCCTGACCGATCACCTCGGAGAGATGGAGGCGAGTCCGCGCCAGGGCCGCATAGGCCTCGTCGCCGGGGGAGAGGGATCCGGCCCAGGCTTCGAGGCGGCCTGCGGCACGGGCCTCCGACATCTCGCGGTCGACCTGTCGCGGCGCGGCGGCCAGGGCCCAGAAGGGATCGATGTCGCCGGGCTTCACGGTCTGGCCAAGCTCCAGGGATGCGAGTCGCTCCACCCGGGTCCAGAGTTCGCCGTCGGGCATGGCGCGGTCAGGTTGCGCGCGCCCGGCCTTGGTGAAGGCCGACAGCAGGGCAGAGCGCTCCGACGGGGACAGGGAGAGGCCAGGGGGCGGCGTGGCCCCTGCGGGGGCGGTGCCCACAATCGCAAGGACCAGGACCAGCAAGGCGAACTTCAGTTTCATCGGGGGCTCCGCAGGCTACCGGCGACGCCGGCCAGCCCTGTCGCGGCGGAGGGTAGGCGGCCTCGGGGGCCGTCCGCAATGCCCGCGCCCCTCCAAGACCCCTTCCCTCCGCAGCGATACGGATGAAGGATGCGCGAAACACCTGACGGTGGGAGGATCGGACATGACGGATGCGCACGGGACCGGCAATCCGGAGGGATCGACCGACTGGGCCGCCCTGTCGGCGGAGCTCGAGCAGACCCTGCGCCTGCGCTCCATTCCCTTCGCCATGAAGATGTTCGAGCACCGGGCGGACATGGAGGCCATTCCCCGCATCCGCCGCCCCAGCGCCGTCCACACCCTAGACCAGGTGGTGGGCCAGGCCTCGCGCCTGGGCTGGACGGTGGGCGTCACCGCGGAGGACCTCGTGGGTGCCCAGTGCCGGGCGGTAGTCGGCCTTGGCGGCGCCAAGACCGACGACTGGCGCTCGGGCCGGCACATGCAGGGGGTCTGGTTCGAGGATGAGGCCGGCGCGGCGGCGCACCAGGCGGCCATGCACTGCGTCCCGGACGGGCAGTTCGAGGCGCTTGCGGTCTCGCCCCTGGCCAGCGGGCGGCTCGGCGAACCCGACATCGCCCTCTTTTACGCGACGCCAGGCGCCATGATGTACTTCATCAATGGACTGCAATGGTCGGGCTACAAGCGGTTCGACTGGGGCGTAGTGGGCGAGTCCGCCTGCGCCGATTCCTGGGGCCGGGCCCTGACCACCCGGACGCCGAGCCTATCCATCCCGTGCTTTGCCGAGCGTCGCTACGGGGGAGTCCTCGATGATGAAATGCTGATGGCGACCCCGCCGGAATACCTCCTCAAGGCCCTCGCCGGCATGAAGGCCCTGGCGCGCAACGGCTTCCGCTATCCCTTCCCCCAGTACGGCGTGCAGCAGGACGTGCGCGCCGGCATGGCGGTGAGCTACGGGAACAGCTGAGTTCGCCTCAGGCGCGGCGGCGAAGCGCGTTGACGCCGAGGCCAGCCAGCATGACCGTGACGCCGCCGGCGAGGATGCCTGCAACCAAGGGCCCGGACAGGCCCGGGAGGGTGCCGAAGGCCGGTGACAGGGCGAACACGACACCCGCCCCGCAGACGCCCCCCACAGCGCCCAGAAGGGCGTTGCCGAAGGGGCCCGTGTCTGCGGACCGCAGCAGGTTGCACAGCATGCAGCCGCCGACGATCCCGCCGATGAAGTGAACCGTCAGTACGAGAAAGCCCGCGCCCATTCGACCGGCCCCCTAAGGTCAATCAATCGTTACGAATTGTTCACAGGGCGGGGTGCAGGTCAATCGGGCCTCACTGGCTTGTGATCACTTGAAGAGGTGGCCCCAGGTCTGGCGGAGATGGGCCTTCTGGACCTTTCCCATGGCGTTTCTTGGCAAGGTGTCCACGAAGATCACGCGCTTGGGGGTCTTGTAGGGCGCCAGCTGGCTGCGAAGTCTGGCGATGAGGTCGGCCTCGTCCAGAGCCGGGCCCTCTGCCTCGACCACTGCAACCACGCCCTCGCCGAAGTCGGGGTGGGGAACCCCGATCACGGCGCTCTCCCGGATCCCGGGCAACTCATCGAGGATCAGTTCCACCTCCTTCGGATAGACATTGTAGCCGCCGGAGATGATCAGGTCCTTGGCCCGGCCCGAGATCCAGAGCCGGCCGTCTGGATCGACCCGGCCGACATCGCCGGTGATGAAGAAGCCGTCCGCCGTGAATTCCTCCCGGGTCTTCTCCGGCATGCGCCAGTAACCCGAAAAGACGCTGGGGCCCTGGATCTCGATGACCCCGGTGGCTTCACCACCCCCTATGCGAAGTTCGACGCCCGGCAGGGGGTAGCCCACGGAACCGGCGATGCGGTCGCCCACGAGCGGATTGGTGGTGATGATCACCGCCTCGCTCATGCCATAGCGTTCAAGGATCCGGTGGCCCGTCCTGACCTCGAAGGCCTCGAAGGCGCTCTCCAGGAGGGGTGCCGAGCCGCAGATGAACAGTCGCATGTGGGCCACCGCCTCCCGGGTCAGGCCCGGGTTGGCGAGGAGCCGGGTGTAGAAGGTCGGAACCCCCATCATGACCGTTGACCGGGACAGGCCTTCCAGGACGGCCGCATCCTCGAAGCGGTTGAGCCAGACCATGGGGCCGCCCGACAGGAAGGCGCAGTGGAGGGCCACGAATAGGCCGTGGACATGGAAGATGGGCAGGGCGTGCAGCAAGACGTCATCCGGCGAAAAGCCCCAGGCTTCGTGCAAGGCCAGGGCGTTGGCGGCCAGGGCGCCGTGGGTCAGCATGGCCCCCTTGGAGCGTCCCGTGGTGCCGCTGGTGTAGATGATCGAGGCCAGGTCAGACGCCGCCCGGGGCTCCACCCGGGGGTCCGGTTCGAGAGCAGCTGCCTCTGTCACGAAGGCTCCGGCGTCCTGGATGAAGACAGCGGGCTCGGCGTCCTTCAGGAAATAGTCCACCTCTGCAGGCGTGTAGGCCGCGTTCAGGGGCAGGAAGGCCGCACCGGCCCTCAAGGTCGCAAGATAAGTCACCACCGCGTCCACGGACTTCTCGACCTGCAGGGCGACCCGCTCGCCAGGCAAGGCGCCCCGCCGCCTCAGCAGGCTTGCGACCCGGGCGGTACGATCCTCCAGGTCGCCATAGCTGACCGGTTCCAGACCCGGTTGGAGAAAGCAGGGACGGCTCCGGTCCGACGGAAACCGGGACGCCAGAAGATCATAGAGATTGTCCGACATGTTCCCTCCCCGGCCCGCATCCTCGGCAGCTTGGACGGTCTCGGCTAGCACACGGCCCCAAGGGCCCCAACCCCCTGTCCCCCGCACCCGTTTCCAGCGCCTGCGCAGTCCAGCAGACCCAGCCCTCCATTGACAGGCGCGCCTCCAAGCCCCTCTCCTGCGAGCAGGCAATCATCGCCAGGAGGACGGGTATGGAGATCGGCGCGGTTCTGGCGGTCAATGCGGGCCTTTCGGCCGTCTGCTTCCTGGTCCTCTGGCGAGTGGCCATCGCCCTGAAGGACCCCAGCTTCATCGACAGTTGGTGGGGCGCGGGCATGGTGGTGATCGCGGTCTCCACCTACCTGCAGTCAGGCGGCGGCGCGCATGCAGTCCTGCTCACCCTTCTATGCGCAGCCTGGGGTCTGCGGCTGGGGGTCTACCTCTTCTGGCGCTGGCGCCAGCACGGGGCCGACCGCCGCTATACCCGCATGATGGCCGACGCAAAGGAACAGAAGGGGTGGGACTTCGCCACGGCCAGCCTGATCTACGTCTTCTCACTCCAGGCGCTCTTGCAGTTCATCGTCTGCCTGCCGGTCCAGCTGGGCCAGTCCTCGGGACCGGCAAGCCTGGGTCCGCTGGCCTGGGCGGGTGCCGCACTGGCGGTGACCGGCATCCTCTTCGAGACGATCGGCGATGCCCAGCTGGTGCGTTTCAAGGCCAATCCGGACAATGCTGGCAAGGTGCTCGATACGGGACTGTGGCGCTACACGCGCCACCCCAACTACTTCGGCGACGCCTGCACCTGGTGGGGCCTCTACCTGATCGCCGCCGACACCGGCCTGCTGGGTGCCCTGTCCATCGTGGGTCCGGCCCTCCTGACCTTCCTGCTGACCCGCTGGAGTGGCGTGCCCACCACCGAAGGGTCCATGCGCCGGAAAAAGCCCGACTACGCCGACTATGTGGCGCGGACCTCCAGCTTTATTCCCATGCCGCCGAAGCGCGTGAGCTGAAGCCGGGGATCATGTCCGGACCCGCCCAGACGGCGTGGGTCCCACTGGAAATCTTGTGCGGCAGGGCGATCCGGCAAATCGGACCGTCCTCAATCCGGCGGGCGTCCAGGAGGATGCATTCCGAAGCCTGACGGTTCTCGTCGATCAGGAAACTGACCAGGTATCCGTCATCCTCGGCGGTCGCATCCCGCCTCGGGGCGAAGGGGGCCTCGCTTGCGAAGACCCCCGGCGGCAGGCGGTACTCCGTGGTCGCCCCGGTCTCGAGGTCAGACTTTACAAATCCATTGAACAGGAACCAGCCGGGCTCGGGCAGCGTGGAATAGGCATAGCGGTACTTAAGGCCAGCCCGACGGCCATTGATCATGCCGAACTCCATGATCCTGGGGTCCAGCCTTTCCTCCCGGGTCGAGCCGTCACGCAGGTTGAAGCGCCAGCGGTGCAGGTGCGGACGGAAGCTCATCTCATCCAGGTAGGCCATCATGTGGCCGAAGCCGGGTGGCGCGTCGGCCCTGGGCTGGGGCATGGGCTCGTCCTGGAAGTAGCCGTCCAGGACCACCTCGTCGCCGTCCTCGTAGGCGTTCAGCCAGTGAAGGACATAGGTGGGAGCCGCCTCGAACCAGCGCGGCGTCCCGCCTTCCCGGGGCAGGATGGCGAACCGGCTGGGCAGGCCCTCGTGCAGGCGGACAGCGTGAATGCCCCGCGCCAGGAGGTCGGCGTCCCAGAACACCGGCAGGTCGTTCAGGATCACGTAGCGCTCGGTGAAGGCCATGTCGTGAGGCAGGCGCGGCCCGGGGAGATCGATGGCCTGCAGGACCTTCAACCGGTTGTCTGCACCGACCAGCCCGTAATGCAGGTAGGGCGCATGCTTGGAGTAGTTGAAGAACATCAGCTCGCCGGTGCGCTCGTCCACCTTGGGATGGGCGGAGATCCCGTCGATGGGGGTCCAGCCCTCAACGCCCAGGGTCTCAAGGGTAATGGGATCCAGCCGGTAGCCCTCGCCGCACTGGTAGAAGGTCGAAAGGGCGGTCCCGG
>CAMCIK010000012.1 GCA_945874825.1 Phenylobacterium deserti
AGGCCCTGCCATGACCGCTCCCGCCTGCCGATTCTGCCGCGCGCCCCTGACCCAGGACTTCCTGGACCTGGGCCTCCAGCCCCTGGCCAACGCCTACCTGACGCCCGAGCAGCTGGCCGCGGGGAGCGAGAAGACCTATCCCCTGCGCACTCGGGTGTGCGGGTCCTGCTTCCTGGTCCAGGCCGATGATCCCGTGCCGGCGGGCGAGATCTTCGACGACGGCTACGCCTATTTCTCGTCCTATTCCGAAAGCTGGGTGGCTCACGCCAAGGCCTATGCCGAGGCCATGGCGAGGCGGTTCGGCCTGGGAGCAGATTCTCGGGTCATCGAGGTGGCCAGCAATGATGGCTACCTGCTGCAGCACTTCGCGGCCCTGGGCGTGCCGGTGCTGGGGATCGAGCCCACGGCCAACACGGCGGCGGCGGCCCGGGACCGGGGCGTGCCCACCGAGGTGGTCTTCTTCCATGAGGCGACGGGTAAGGACCTGGCGGCCCGGGGCCTGACCGCCGACCTGATGGCCGCCAACAATGTCCTGGCCCACGTGCCGGACATTGGCGACTTCGTCGGCGGCTTCCGGCACGTGCTGAAGCCGCAGGGGGTGCTGACCTTCGAGTTCCCGCACCTGTTGAACCTGATCGAGCAGGCGCAGTTCGACACCATCTATCACGAGCACTTCTCCTACCTGTCCCTGCTGGCGGTGGAGACGGTGCTGCGGGCCAAGGGCCTGCGGCCCTTTGACGTGGAGCTGCTGACCACCCATGGCGGGTCGCTTCGGCTGTTCTGCTGCCGCGAAGACGCTTCCCATGCCGAGACCGAGGCCCTGAAGTCCCTGCGGGCCTGGGAGGCGGCGGCGGGCCTGGATCGTCTGGAGACCTACGGCGGCTTCACGGCGCGGGTCGAGGCTGTACGGGCGGCCTTCCTGGCCTATCTGGCGCAGGCCAAGGCGGCAGGCCGGAAGGTGGCGGCCTATGGCGCGGCGGCCAAGGGCAACACCTTCCTGAACTTTGCCGGGGCCGGGTCGGACGACATCGTCGCCTGCTTTGACGCCAACCCGCACAAGCAGGGCCGGTTCCTGCCGGGCAGCCACATCCCCATCCTGGCACCCGACCAGATCGATGCGGTGCAGCCCGACGACCTGCTGATCCTGCCCTGGAACCTGCGCGAGGAGATCATGGCGCAGACGGGGCGGATCCGCGCCTGGGGCGGCCGCTTCGTCACCGCCTCGCCCGAGCCGCGGACCTGGGACTGATGCGGTTTTCGCCCACCCCCATCGCCGGCGCCGTGGTGGTAGACATCGATCCCGTGCAGGACGAGCGGGGAGCCTTCGCCCGGCTCTTCTGCCCCCGGGCCTTCGCCGCCGCCGGCCATCCCTTCTCGCCCGCCCAGACCAGCCTGTCGCGGAACACGGCGGCCTTTACCTTGCGGGGCATGCACTTCCAGCCGACGCCCTTCGACGAGGGCAAGCTGGTGCGTGTGGCGCGGGGGCGGATCTTCGATGTCGCCGTGGACCTGAGGCCGGGCAGCCCGACCTTCCGCCAGTGGACCGGTGTGGAGCTGAGCGCCGAAACGGGGCGGGCCTTCCTGATCGGCCGGGGCCTGGCCCACGGCTTCCTGACCCTGGAGGCCGACACCGACGTCGTCTACGAGATCGACCGCTTCTTCGAGCCCGGGAAGGGCGAGGGGGTGCGCTGGAACGACCCGGCCTTTGGCATCGACTGGCCGGCCGAGCCCCGGGTGATGTCGGACCGCGACGCCGCCTGGCCGGACTTCAAGCCCGCCTGACCATGGCCCGGATCCTCCTGACCGGTGCCAGTTCCTTCTCCGGCCTTTGGATCGCTGAGGCCCTGGCCGGGGCCGGCCACGAGGTGGTTGCCCCCCTCACGCGGGACGCCGTCGCCTATCCGGGCCTGCGCGGCGAGCGGGTCGCCCGGCTGGCCGGCAGCGCGGCGCGGGTCTTTGCCGCGCCCCTCGACAGCGACCGGTTCCGTGACCTTGCCCGCACGGGTCGCTTCGATGTTTTCGCCCACCATGCGGCGGACATTCCCGGCTACCGCTCCCCCGACTACGACGTCGCGGCGGGCGTAGCGCGGAACCTGGCGGGAGCCGAGGGCGCGGTGCGGGCGGCGGCGGCGGGCGGCTGCCGGGCCCTGATTTCCACGGCGACGGTGTTCGAGCAGGGCGAGGGCGGTGAGGGGCCGGACGCCCCGGCGGTGAGCCCCTACGGCCTCTCCAAGAGCCTCACCGGCCAGGCCCTGGCGGGCTTCGCGGCGGACGCTGGCCTGTCCTTCGGACGGTTCGTCATCGCCAATCCCTTCGGCGTGCTGGAGGAGGGACGGATGGCCTGGTCCCTGTTCCAGGCCTGGTTCCGGGGGGAGCCCGGGCGGGTTCTGACCCCGGCCTATGTCCGCGACAACCAGCCGGTCCCCGACCTGGCGGCGGCCTATGCCTGGCTGGCGGAGCGCCTGCTGGCGGCGGGTGAACCGGTGAAGCTGGACGCCCGGCCTTCCGGCCTTGTGGGGACCCAGGGCGACTTCGCCCGGCGCCTCGCCGCCGAGGTCGCCCCGCGCCTGGGCCTGGCCTGTGACCTCGTCCTGAATGACCAGGTCGACTTTCCCGAGCCCCGGGTACGGGTGAACGTTGAGCCCTGCCTGCCGCCCGGCTGGACGGGCGGGGCCTTCTTCGACGCCTACTGCGCCTACTATGCCCGGCTGGCGGCGGAGGGGCGGCTCAGCGGGTCGGCTTGAGCCGGACTCAGAAGCCGTAGCGCCGAAGGTAAGGCAGGCCATCGAGGCTTGTCGGGAAGGGGGCGTCCGGCCCCTCCAGCCGGGGAATGTCGGCGGGAAGCCCCATCCCTTCCGGAAGCGCGACGATGTTGAAGTCTCCCGTCAGGGTCGCCTGGTCGCCGTTCCGGGGCGCGGTCCGGGTGGCGAAGGGCACGAACAGCCAGTGGAGGGTATAGCCGGCCTCGAAGAAGACCCGGATCGTGCTTCGCGCCACCGCCTCCTGCTTGCGGTCGGCTTCGGCGATCCAGGCGGGCCGTACGCGGGTGAGGAGGTCGCCCGCCCCGCGCAGGACTTCGGGCTCGAAACCCTGCAGGTCCATCTTCACGACCTGGACCAAATCATGGACCTGGGGGGGGATATCGTCCAGGCGCGTGACCCGGACCCGCTCATTGCTGACCCCGGGGGATCCGAAACCGAGCCCGCCGAAGTTCAGGCTGGCGTCCAGGGCCGCCATGGGAAAGTCGGTCAGTCCCTCTACCGGGCCGAGGGCGGCGTGAATGGGCTCGACATTGAGCAGGTCGTTGGCGACGGCGTTGGCGGCCAGCAGGTGGCTGATCCACCTCTGGGCCTCGTAGGCCATGACCCGCCAACCGGGCCGGGCCCTGGCGAAGGGCAGGGCCAGGGAGCCGATGTTGGCACCGGCGTCGATCATGACTCCCGAGGGCTGTGGCGCGAGGTGCAGCAGGACGTCGAGTTCGACCCGGGAGAATTCGCCGAAGGTCCGAAGGGTGGCGCCGACCACCGTGTCGGAGGCCGGAAACCGGAAGTCCAGGTCGTAGGCCCGGGTGACGTCGAGCCCGCTCGTGCCGCCAACCCCGCCCGGCTGCTCGTCATTTCCGCACCGGCTCGGCCATGGCGCGTTCGACCATGGCGTGCCAGTCGGCGGAGAAGCCCCGGGCGTCGCGCAGGGGGCTGGCACCGAGCCGGTCGCGGAGGGTGCGGCGCAGCTCGCCGATCCGGGCCGGGTCGGCGGCCAGACGCACGGCGATGTCGACGTATTCGTCGGTGGTCCTGCCCACGAGGTCGCCCAGGCCCGCATTGTTGAGGATGGAATAGCTCATCCGCTCGAAGACCGCGTCGCCGACCCGGGCCACCACCGGAACCCCCATCCAGAGGGACTCGCAGGTGGTGGTGCCGCCGGTCTGGGGGAAGGTGTCCAGCGAGATGTCCATCTGGTTGTAGAAGGGAAGGTGCCGGCCCCGCACCGTTTCGAAGACGACCCGGTCGGCGGAGACGCCCTGGCTCTCGAACACTGCCCGGATGTTGGCGGTGAAGGTGGGGGTGGTCCCCTCAGGCCGGACGAACATGAACTTCGAGCCGGGCGTCCCGGCCACGGCCCGTGCCCAGGCCGCGACGGTCTCGCGGGTGTACTTGTAGGGATTGTTGGCGGTCCCGAAGGTGATGAAGCCGTTGCGCTCCACCGGGGCGACGGGGTCCACCGCCGGCTGCTCGCGGAAGGCGCGCTCGCCCATGGCGTACCAGGTGTGGGCCAGAAGAAGGGGCTTCTCGATCACCATCCTGGGGTCGGGCGGGTTCATCCAGGGGTCGAGGACCAGGTAGTCGATGGTCTCGGGCCCGGCGGAATGGGGATAGCCCACCCAGCTCGCCTGGCGGGGAGCCGGCCGGTAGGACATGACCGACAGCTTGTTCATGTGGGTGGTGGCGCCCAGATCGAACAGCATGTCGAGACTGTCGTCGGCGATGAGCTGGGCGGCCTCGCGGTCGGTGATGTCCTTGTGCCACCGGAAGCCATCAACCCACTGGCTGATCTGCTTCTGGGTGGGGTCTTCCTCGCCCTGGTACCAGGAGTAGCAGAACACCTCGAACCGGCTGCGGTCGTAGTGCTCAAACAGGGGCAGGGCGAAGTAGGCCACTGGATGGCCGCGCAGGTCCGAGGACATGTAGCCCACGCGGATCTTGCCGCCGGGTGCTCGCGGCGCCGGGTGGGTGATGGGCCTCCGGACGGCGGCGGCGTCGGCCAGCCGGCCCCAGATGCGATGCTGCTCGACCAGCTCCAGGCGGTCCTCCTCGGTGCGAACGCGGGCGAGGTGGGCCATGAGGGCCGTGTGGCGTCCGGCTTCGGCCCAGGTACGCCCGACCTTGGAGAAGCTGCCGAGGGCCTCGAGCCGGTCATAGTCGGCGACGCGGACGAGGAGTTCGTAGATGACCTTCAGGTTGCCGGGGGTCAGCTCGGCCCGGTCGAGGACCTCGACCATGGTGCGGTAGGCGGTCTCGAGGTTGCCGCCCTCGTCACCGGTCCGGTCCCGACCCAGGCTCTCGGCGTAGGTGATGCGGTAGTCGACATTGTCGGGCGCCAATTCGATGGCCCGGCGGAAGTGTTCATTGGCCCGGGCGCGGTCGTAGTCGGTCAGGGCACCCGCCAGCTGGAAGTGCAGCCAGGCGGCATCCGGCGTGACCTTGAGCATATCGAGCATGAGCTGCTCGGCCTCGCGCATGCGGCCGGACCGACGGAGCATGGACAGCCGCGCCTCCTGCAGGCGGGCGTCGCCGGGGCAGGCCTTGAGACCCCGGTCCAGGGCCTCGAGTCCCTCCACCGGGCCCCGGGCGTCGGAAGCGGCGGCAGACAGGTCCAGCCAGGCGTCCGCCATGTCCGGCTTCATCCGGGTGGCAAGGTTCAGCCTCTGGATGGCCTTGTCGAAGTCCTTGGCGAACCAGTGGGCCCGTCCCAGCTGCCGCTGGTGCTCGGCGTTGGAGGGGGCGCTGCGGACCAGCTGCGAGAAGACCTTGATGGCTCGCGCATCCCGGGCATCGTTGAAGACATTGCCGAGATTCTGCTGGATGGCGTCGCTGCGCGGGCTTAGCCGGGCGGCCTTTTCGAGAGCTTCAATCGCCTCCGGATAGCGCTTCAGGCGACGCAGGGCGACGCCAAGTATGTTCCACAGCTCCGGGTCCCGGGGGTGCCGTTCCACTGCCCTGCGCCCGACAGACTCGGCCTGGGCGTAGTCGCGGTCGCGCACCAGTATGGCGCCGAAATTGCGGTAGACCGGCGCTGGTGCATCGGGATCGGCGTTGAGCTGGTCCGCCGTCAGCCGCTTGCCCTCGTCGCCCCGTCCGGCCTGGAAGGCGGCTTCGGCTTCAGCGAATCGGTTGGCGGACATGGAGTCTCCGGAAGTGTCGGCCCAGGGGGCCGGGGTGGGGCGGCAATCTAGGCCGGGCCGGTGCCTGCGACAATCGCCGGTAGGCTTACACCCCGCCTTGCTGCGTCGGACGCGGATATCTCCCGACCGTCATCAGAGTGTCACTCAAACGTCATACTTGCCGCGCCTGATGGGATTTTGGTCCTTTACCGTAAACTCAGTGCCGCAAGACTCGCCAACCGCAAATCCCGCCACCTTCCCGGTCACCGCCCTTACTGTTTCGGCGGTCCTGATGGGGCTTTCCGCGGTGTGGGCTCTGGCCGGCAAGGACGCCCCCGATCTTGCCCTCCTCTTGTTCGCCGGTGCCGCTGGCGCGGCCTATGCCGCCCGTCAGGTCCGCTTCCCAAAGGCGCTGCAGCGTGACCCCGGGCCGGACCCGAGGACCCTGCAGGCCCTTGTGCGCGCCGAGGCCCAGGTCTCGGTTCTGCTTGATGCCGGACCAGACCCCCTGCTGGTGATCTCCGGGCGGGAGCCCGATGACCTCAGCACCCTCCGCATCGAGCGCGCCAACGCTGCTGCCCGAAGCCTTTTCCGGATCTCAGGCCCACCGGCCCTCCTCGTTTCCGCCCTGAGGGATCCGGAGGTCCTGTCTGCCGTCGACGAGGCGCTTTTCGGCGGCGTCGAGGCCCGCTGCGCCTTCACCTCCGGAGCCTCCCAGGAACGCAGCTTCCAGGTCCTGGCCCGGCCCCTTTCGGACCAGGACGACGCCCTGAGACGGGCCGTTCTGGTGTTCCGGGACGAGACCGACCTGCGTCGGGCTGAGCGTACCCGCGCCGACTTTCTTGCCAATGCCAGCCATGAGCTGCGCACGCCCCTGGCCTCGCTGAGCGGCTTCATCGAGACCCTGAGCGGACATGCCCGGGAGGACCGGGAGGCGCAGGATCGCTTCCTCGGGATCATGCGCAACCAGGCCGAGCGGATGGGCCGCCTTATCGATGACCTCCTGTCATTGAGCCGGATCGAGCTCAACGAGCACGTGGCGCCGCGGGGCCAGACGGACCTTGCCCTGGCCGCCGCCGACGTGGTGGACGCCCTCGGGCCCCAGGCGAAGGTGCGCGGCGTGGGTCTGGTGGCGACCCTGCCGGCGGCTGGCGAGGCGGTGATCTGCGGCGATCGCGACCAGATCGTCCAGGTCATCCAGAACCTCACCGACAACGCGTTGAAGTACGCCCCGCCGGGAAGTGCGGCGAAGGTGGAGGTTTGCCCGAATGTCAGCCGCGAGGCTTCCCAGGTTCCGGTGCTTGAGGACGCGGCGCGCCTGACCCTGGTGAGCCCGGATACCCTGCCGCCCAACTTCATGATGATCCGGGTCCGGGACGAGGGTCCGGGGATGGACCGCGAACACCTGCCCCGGCTGGCCGAACGGTTCTATCGCGTGGAGGGCCAGAAGAGCGGCGAGCGGCCGGGGACGGGACTGGGCCTTTCGATTGTCAAGCATATCGTTAACCGGCATCACGGCCTGCTGTCGGTGGAGAGTGCGCCCGGAAGGGGCACCGTCTTCACGGTCCTGCTCCCGGCAAGCCTCACTGTCTCGGAAGTTTCACAATCATGACCTACGGCCAAGGTGGGACCTTCGGGTGCCCACGTGATCACCGCAGCGCCGTTCTGAACGGCGCTCCCTCTGAAGGGGCTCCTGCGTATCCATGCTGACGGGTCTCGCCCTCCTGGTCCTCGCCGCCTTTTCCGGCGCAGTCTTCTGGGCCGCTAGCCGGCGTGCGGCCGGACTCGCCCGATCGGCTGCCGCTCCGGTCAATTCGCTGCCCTTCCACCATGGGGCCTACGCCGCCGTCTGGACGGCTGTACCGGCCGCCCTGGTGCTGCTTGTCGCCGGCCTGTTCGGCAATTCGGTGGAGACGGCCCTGGTCAAGGCCCAGCTGCCAGAGGCTGTCCGGGCCCTCGAGGCCTCCGACCGTCAGGTTTTCCTGGATGACGCCCTGGCCGAGGCCCGGGGTGGCTCCCGCAGCGAGACCCCCTATTCCCCCGATCTCGAGGCGGCCCTCAAGGCGACGGCCTCGAAGGCCCATGCCATTGACGTCCGGATCCGGCTGATCGGCCTAGGGTCTGCAGTGGTCCTGGCCCTGGCCGGTGCCGCCTGGGGCCTGTCCCGGATCCGCGCACCCTTCCGGGCCCGGGCAGGGGTCGAGAAGTGGATCCAGGCCCTGCTTCTGTTCTGCTCGGTGACCGCCGTCTTCACCACAGTGGGTATCGTCGCCTCCCTGGTCTGGGAGAGCTGGCGTTTCTTCCAGGCCGTTCCCCCCCTGGCCTTCCTGTTTGGGATGGAGTGGGACCCGCAGAGCGCCATGTATTCTGACCAGGTGGTCTCAAAGGGCTCCTTCGGGGCGATTCCGCTCTTCGCCGGCACCTTCCTGATCATGTTGATATCCATGACGGTGGCCGCCCCCGTGGGACTGTTCGCCGCGATCTACCTGTCGGAATATGCCTCGCCGGCGAGCCGGTCGTTCATCAAGCCCCTTCTTGAGATCCTCGCGGGGGTGCCGACAGTCGTCTATGGCTTCTTTGCCGCCCTGACCGTCGGGCCCCTGTTCCGGGCCGGCTTCAACGCCCTCGGCGCCACGCTCGTCGGCGGTCCCTTCAACGACCTGGGCCTCTACCTGGGCGAAGTCCAGAACCAGATGGCCCTGGTGGCGGGCGTCGTGATGGGGGTCATGCTGATCCCCTTTGTCTCCTCGCTCTCGGATGACATCATCAACGCCGTGCCACAGTCCCTCAGGGACGGCAGCCTGGCCATGGGTGCCACCCGGTCCGAAACCATCCGCAAGGTGATCCTGCCCGCGGCTCTGCCGGGGATCATGGCAGCCATGCTGCTGGCGGTCTCCCGCGCGGTGGGCGAGACCATGATCGTGACCATGGCTGCAGGTCTGCAGGCCCGAGCGACCTTCAACCCCCTCGAGACCGTGACCACGGTCACCGTCCAGATCGTCACCCTGCTGACCGGAGACCAGGAATTCGACAGTCCCCGGACACTTTCCGCCTTCGGCCTGGGCCTGACCCTGTTCATCGTGACCCTGATCCTGAACATGATCGCCCTGCGGATCGTCCAGAAATACCAGGAACAGTATGACTGAGCCTCACATCTCACGCGACGACCTCAAGGCCGCCGTGGCCCGCCGACTCACGGCGCGAAACGCCGCTGAGCGCCGGTTCCGCCTCTATGGCCAGGTCGCCATCGCCATTGCCCTGGGGTTCCTGGTCCTGCTGCTCGGCCGTATTGTTCAGCAGGGCTGGTCCACTTTCATCGACTACCGGCTCACCGCCCAGGTCTATCTGGACCCCTCACGGATCGACCGGACGGATCCTGGGGGCGCCAACTACGACATCCTTATCGCCGAACAGCTCCTCAAGAGGATTGGCGTGGTCGACGACGAGAACGGGACGCGCAGTGACGCCATGAAGGACTTGTTGTCCGGCGACATGGGCTTCCAGGTCCTCGACCGGGTGAAGGCTGATCCTAACCTGATCGGCCGCACACTGACGGTCTCTGCCCCCCTGAGGGCAGACGCCGGCCTCTACTTCAAGGGTCAGGTCAAGCGGTCTGCCCCTGAAGATGAACGCGCCCTGAGCGACACCCAGATCGACTGGCTCGACCGTTTGCGCGCCGACGGCTTGGTGACCTCTGGCTTCAACTCGACCTTCTTCACCCGGTCGGACTCCACCGAGCCGGAGCAGGCCGGGGTCCTGGGCGCCGTGGTCGGGTCGACCCTTATGTTGATCCTGACGGCCGCCCTCGCCATTCCGATCGGCGTGCTGGCGGCGACCTATCTCGAGGAATTCGCTCCCAAGAATCGTTGGACCGACCTTGTCGAGGTGAACATCAACAACCTGGCTGCGGTTCCCTCCATTGTCTACGGCCTCCTGGGCCTTGCGGTATTCATCAACTGGATGAACGTACCGCGCTCCTCGCCCCTTGTGGGGGGGCTGGTGCTGGCCCTGATGGCCCTGCCGACGGTGATCATCGCCACGCGTTCGTCCCTCAGGGCCGTCCCCCCCTCCATCCGCGAGGCTGCCCTGGCCCTCGGCGCCTCCCGGACCCAGACCGTCTTCCACCATGTCCTGCCCCTGGCCCTGCCGGGGATGATGACCGGCTCCATCCTCTCCCTGGCCCACGCCCTGGGCGAGACCGCGCCCCTCCTGATGGTCGGCATGGTGTCGTTCGTGCCCGGTGTCCCGGACTCCCTGACCTCTGCCAGTACCGTCCTGCCCGTCCAGATCTTCATCTGGGAGAACGCCTCTGAGCGGGCCTTCCACGAGCGCACGGCCGCCGCCATCATGGTGCTGCTGGCCTTCATGATCCTGATGAACCTTGCCGCCGTCCTCGTGAGGCGACGGTTCGAACGCCGGTGGTGACCCCATGACAGATGTCCAGACCAGCCCATCCCTCGCCGAGGTGGCGACGCGTATCTCCGCCCGAGGGGTGCGGGTTTTCTATGGCGACAAGCAGGCCCTGTTTGATGTCGACCTTGATGTTCCTGACCGTGCCGTGACGGCCCTGATCGGTCCGTCCGGCTGCGGCAAGTCCACCTTCCTGCGTTGCATCAACCGGATGAACGACACCATCCCGGGGGCCCGGGTCGAGGGCACCATCCTGCTCGACGGCGAGGACGTGAACGACCGGGACCTCGACCCGGTCCTGCTCAGGGCCCGGGTTGGCATGGTCTTCCAGAAGCCCAACCCCTTTCCCAAGACCATCTTCGAGAACGTGGCCTACGGGCCACGGATCCACGGCCTCGCCACCTCAAAGTCCGAGCTTGACGGGCTTGTGGAACAGGCGCTGAAGCGGGCGGGGCTCTGGAAGGAGGTCTCCGACCGTTTGGACCAGCCTGGAACCGGCTTGTCCGGTGGTCAGCAGCAGAGGCTGGTGATCGCCCGGGCCATCGCCATCAATCCGGAAGTGATCCTCATGGACGAGCCCTGCTCGGCCCTGGACCCGATCGCCACCGCGCGGATCGAGGAGCTGATCGACGAGCTCCGGGCCCAGTACTGCATCGTCATCGTGACCCACTCCATGGCCCAGGCAGCGCGGGTGTCGCAGCGCACGGCCTTCTTCCACATGGGAAAGCTGGTCGAGACCGGTCTGACCAGCGATATCTTCACCCGTCCGGTGGATTCCCGCACCCAGGACTACATCACCGGCCGCTTCGGCTAAGGATGCGCTCATGAGCGAACACATCGTCAAGTCCTACGAGGACGAACTGAACAGCCTGGCCGCCGAGTGCGCCCGGCTGGGCGGCCTGGCCGAGGCCCAGCTTGCCGACTCCATCCGGGCGGTGACCCGGCGCGAGCCGGATCTGGCGGCGGAGGTCATCCAGCAGGACGACCGCCTGGACGAGATCGAGGCCGATATCGAGCAGAAGGCGATCCGCCTGATCGCCCTGCGCCAGCCCATGGCCAACGACCTGCGCAAGACGGTGGCGGCCCTCAAGATCGCCTCGAACCTGGAACGCTGCGGCGACCTGGCCAAGAGCATAGCCAAGCGGGCCCTGGTGCTGACCGATGTCGAGCCCATGCCGGCCCTGAGCCGCTCGATCGAACGCATGGGCCAGCTGGTCCAGTCGCGGCTCCGGGCGGTTCTGGACGCCTACGCCTCAAGCAACGCTGAGGATGCTATGGAGGTCTGGCGGCGCGACCATGAGGTCGACGAGCACTACAACAGCCTCTTCCGCGAGCTCCTGACCTACATGATGGGGGATGCCCGGACGATCACCCCCTGCGCCCACCTCCTGTTCGTGGCCAAGAACCTCGAGCGGATCGGCGACCACGCCACCAATATCGCGGAGATCGTGCACTACGAGATCTCAGGCGAGCAGGTGAGTCCCGGCGACCGGCCGCGTTCAGACGATCTCAGGGCCTAGGAGATGTCCATGAACCCCCGCATCCTCGTGGTTGAGGACGACGACGCCCTCGGGACCCTGATCCGGTACAACCTCGAGCGAGAGGGCTACGCGGTGGCGGTCGCCACGGATGGTGAGGAGGCCCTGATCCAGGCTGAGGAGCAGCTGCCGGACCTGGTCATCCTGGACTGGATGCTGCCCAGGGTTTCGGGAATCGAGGTCTGCCGGCGTCTCCGGCAGAAGCCCCTGAGCCGGAACGTGCCCATCATCATGCTGACGGCGCGGGGCGAGGAGAGCGACCGGATCCGGGGGCTCGATACCGGCGCTGACGACTATGTGGTCAAGCCCTTCGCCGTGACCGAGCTGTCGGCGCGGATCCGCGCTGTCCTGCGCCGACTGCGACCCGGCCTCGCCGAGGATGTGGTGGCCCGGGGTGCCCTGACCCTCGACCGGTCTGCCCATCGGGTCAGCCGCGATGGCGAGGAGATCCACTTGGGCCCGACGGAGTTCCGCATGCTGGACTTCTTCATGCAGAACCCGGGGCGGGTCTTCAGCCGCGAGCAGCTACTCGACTCTGTCTGGGGGTCTGACGTCTATGTCGAGGCCCGGACGGTAGACGTCCACATCGGCCGGCTGCGCAAGGCGCTGGCCAAGGGCAAGCCGGGCTTCAACCCGATCCGGACTGTCCGCTCGGCGGGCTACGCCCTCGAGGTGGACCGCCGGATCGTCGGGGCTGATTGACGCCGGGGCCTGACCGCGCGAAAGGCGGGCCATGAATATCCTACTCGTCGGATCCGGCGGCCGCGAGCACGCCCTGGCCTGGAAGATCGCCGCCTCGCCCCTGACCCGCCGCCTGGTCATGGTGCCGGGAAACCCCGGCATGGCGCGGCTGGGCGAACTGAGACCCATCAAGCCGACGGCAGTCCAGGACCTCGTCGACCTGGCCCGGGAGATCGCCGCCGACCTGGTGGTCATCGGCCCTGAGGCCTCGGTGGAGGCGGGCCTGGCCGACGCCCTCCAGGCGGCTGGCAAGCCCTGCTTCGGGCCCATCGCCGCCGCCGGCCGGCTGGAAAGCTCCAAGGCCTTCACCAAGGCCTTTTGCGACCGGCATGGCCTGCCGACCGCCGCCTGGGTGGTGTGCGAGGACGCGGCCTCTGCCAAGGCCGCGCTCGACCGGTTCTCACCGCCCTATGTGGTCAAGGCCGACGGCCTGGCGGCGGGCAAGGGTGTGACCGTCGCTCCCGACCGGGCGACGGCGGAGGCGGCCATTGACGACGCCCTGGGCGGCCGGTTCGGCGCCGCCGGTGCCCGGGTGGTGATCGAGGACTTCCTGGAAGGCGAGATCGGCTCCCTCTTCGTGCTCTCGGACGGCAAGACTGTCCGCTATTTCGGTGCCGCCCAGGACCACAAGCGTGCCTTCGATGGCGAGCGGGGCCCGAATACAGGGGGCATGGGGACCTATTCGCCGGCGCCGGTCTTCACCGGGACCCTCGTCGACCAGGTCATGACCCGGCTGGCCGTCCCCGCCCTTGAGGGCATAGCGGCCGAGGGCGCGCCCTATCGCGGGGCCCTCTTCGTCGAGTTCATGGCCACGGCGGACGGACCGCGCCTGGTGGAGTTCAACGCCCGCTTCGGCGATCCCGAGTGCCAGGTCCTGATGCTGCGCCTGGACTGCGATCTCGTGCCCTACCTCGCCGCCTGCGCGAACGGGACCCTGGCCGACCTGCCGGAGCCGGCCTGGCGCGACGAGGTGGCGATCTGCGTGGTCATGGCGGCGGAAGGCTATCCGGATGCGCCGCGGACGGGGTCCGCCATCCTGGGGGCGGAACAGGACTTCGGCCCGGACGTTGCCGTCTTCCACGCCGGGACGACCCGGGACGCCGATGGCGTCCTCAGGGCCGCCGGGGGGCGGGTGCTGAACATCTGCGCCCGGGGTCCGGACCTGGAGACCGCCCGAGCCCGGGCCTATGCGGCCATTGCCAGCATCGACTGGCCCGAGAGCTTCCACCGCACCGACATCGGCTGGCGCGCCCTGGCCCCGAGGGGCTGAGCCTCAGCCCACGAAGTCGGTCTGGGCCAGGGTCACGAGGCCGGTGATCTCGATCACCGTGTCGATGGCGTTGTCGCCGTCGGTGTCTGCGAAGACGTAGGTCAGGCTGGCCGCCGTGTCGCGGATGGCCACCACGTCGTCCGTTCCGGCCGAGATCACCGCCGCCGCTGCCGCCTGGGCCGCGGCATAGGAGGCGGCGTCAGCTCCGGCGCTGAAGCCGGCCGGGCCCGTGCCACTGTTCGTCGCACCCAGTCCGAAGGAAATCGTGTCCGTGCCCGCCGCGAAGTCGGTGATGACATCCCGGGCAGTGGCGGTGGAAGCGGCGGTTCCGAAGGTGAAGACGTCCGCGCCGCCGCCGCCGGTCAAACTGTCCTGTCCGCCGCCGCCGTTGAGGGTCTCCGCACCTGCCCCGCCGGCCAGGGTATCGGCTCCGTCATCTCCCGCCAGGCTGGAGGCCCCAGCCCCGCCGGACAGGCTGTCGGCGTCTGTGCCGCCGCTTAGGGTGTCGGCACCGCCGCCGCTGGAAAGTACATCCGAGCCGGCCCCGCCCATCAGGGATTCCGCGCCCCCGCCGCCCGCCAGGGTATCGCCGCCGGCGTCTCCGAAGAGGGTGGCCGCGCCTGCCCCGCCGGCAAGGCTGTCGGTATCGTCGCCCCCCGACAGGCTGTCAGATCCACCGCCGGTCGAAAGGATGTCGGCTCCGAGGCCACCGCTGAGGGTTTCCGCACCCGCCCCGCCAACCAGGGTGTCGGCCCCGCCGTCCCCGGTCAGGCTGGCGGCCCCGGCCCCGCCCATCAGGCTGTCTCCGTCATCGCCGCCCAACAGGGTGTCGGCCCCGCCGCCGGAGACGGCCGTGTCTGCACCCGCCCCGCCGATGAAGTAGTCGATACCGCCTGCACCCAGCAGGCTGTCGGCCCCCGCCCCGCCGTCGGACAGGACGGAGGAGCCGCCGACCGAGCCGGTCAGGTCAAAGGCGTCGTCGCCCAGGCCGCCAATCAGGGTCGCGACGCCCGCCGCGGTCATGGACTGGGAGAGGGTGTCGTTCCCTGCACCGCCGTCGAGGGAATCCGCGCCGCCGCCGGCCATCAGGCTGTCGTCTCCGTCGCCGCCGAGCAGGCTGTCGCCGCCGCCGCCTGCGATCACGGTGTCCGAGCCCTCGCCGCCCAGGACGCTGTTGTCCCCGGCCCCGGCCAGTATGCTGTCCGCGCCGGTATCCGCCGAGACAGTGTCTGCCCCCGCTCCCGTGGAGAGGGTGTCGGCGCCATCGCCCAGGGTGATGAGGTTAGCGCCGCCCGAATCGGTCACGCTGTCGTCCCCGGCACCTGCGAAGATCCGGTCTGCCGCCGATCCTGCGACGATCCGGTCATTGCCCGCGCCGCCGTCGAGGGTATCCGCACCGCCCCCGCCCAAGAGCGTGTCCGCGCCGTCCGCCCCCACCAGGGAGTCGGCTCCGGTCCCGGCGATGACGGAATCGTCGCCGAGGTCCCCGGACAGGTAGTTTGCGCCGTCGCCGCCGGAGAGGCTGTCATTGCCCTGGCCGCCCAGCAGGATGTCTGCCCCATCCAGGGCGGTGATGACGTCATTGCCCAGATTGCCATGGGCGTAGTTGGTGCCTGCGTCGGCAATGATGCTGTCGTCCCCCTGACCACCCAGCAGGCTGTCGCCGGCGGTTCCGCCGACCAGGGTATCGGCACCCTGGTTTCCGTTGGCGCTGTCAGCGCCGCCCGCCCCGAGGATCAGGTCGTTGCCATCGCCGCCGAACACCTGGTCCGCGGCGGTGGTCCCCGACAGGGTATCGTCGCCCAGGTCGCCGGAGAGGTAGTCGCCGCCGCCGCCGCCTGTGAGGCTGTCATTACCCTGGCCGCCGAGAAGCGTGTCCGCGCCCGTTCCGCCGATCAGGGTATCCTGCCCGAGATTGCCCTGCCCGTAGTTGAGGCCCTCGCCCAGGGCCAGGGTGTCGTCGCCCTGTCCGCCGAGGAGGGTGTCGCCGCCGCTGCCGCCGACGAGACTGTCATTGCCCTGGTTGCCATGGAGGAAGTCGTTCCCGTCGAGTCCCGACAGGGTATCTGCGCCGTCGCCGCCATAGAGGGCGTCGGCTGTCGCGCCGCCCGACACGGAATCGGCTCCGAGGCTTCCGATGAACAGCCGCGAGCCATCTGGAAAGACGATCTGCCCGGGGAGGGCACCGAGACCGGCTATGCCGGGCGGGGTGGACCCCGCGCCGTCGAAGACCAGGGTCTTGCCGGCGAAACTGAGGGTAACCGAGGGCGTGGAGCCCACCAGGCCCAGGAAGAAGTTGGGGGCGACATAGGGGACCAGGGTCACGGCTACGGCCCGGGCGGTGGCGCCGGGCGTGGAGAAGGTCAGGGTGTCCGTGGACTGGAAGCCCGCGGCCTGCTCGGGCGTCAGGGTCTCGAAGACGTAGTTGGCCATGCGGAATCCCTCGGAAAGCTGGGGCTGAACCTGCGTCCTTCCTAAACTGCCGACGGTTAACGAATTCCGGCCTCCCGGCCTGGCGTGACCGTGCTTGCCGCGGCCCCCCGCCGTTCGCTAAGACTTGGCCCCAAGACCAAGGAAACTAGGGGGAGCGAAGGCCATGGCCATGACGCCGGAACAGGAACGCGAGACCGCCAACACCGGAACCAAGCCGGTGATTGAATCGCACCGCTTCGACGAAGCCTCCCTGGCCGCCTGGATGCAGGCCAATGTCGAGGGCTATACGGGGCCCCTGGAGGTTCGCCAGTTCAAGGGCGGCCAGTCCAACCCGACCTACCAGCTCGTCACCCCGGGCAAGAAGTACGTCCTGCGCCGCAAGCCGCCGGGCAAGCTCTTGCCCTCGGCCCATGCGGTGGACCGCGAGTACAAGGTCATCACCGCCCTTTACCCCACGGGCTTCCCGGTGGCCCGCACCTATGGTCTCTGTACCGACGAGTCGGTGATCGGAACCTGGTTCTACGTCATGGACATGGTCGAGGGCCGGATCCTCTGGGACCAGACCCTGCCCCAGTACGAGCCCGCCGAGCGCCGTGCCATCTACATGGCCAAGATCAAGACCCTGGCCGACCTGCACAACACCGATGTCGAGGCTGTGGGCCTGTCGGACTTCGGCAAGCCCGGCAACTACATGGGCCGGCAGGTTGACCGCTGGACCAAGCAGTATCGCGCCTCCGAGACGGTCAAGCTCGACACCATGGAGCGCCTGATGGAGTGGCTGCCCCGGACCCTGCCGCACCAGGACCGCAGCACTGTGGTCCACGGCGACTATCGGCTGGACAACATGGTCCTTCACCCCACCGAGCCCCGGGTCATTGCCGTCCTCGACTGGGAGCTGTCGACCCTGGGCGATCCCATGGCGGACTTCACCTATTTCCTGATGCACTGGGTGAACGGTACCATCGCTGGCATCCCGGACCTGACGGCGCACGGCATTCCCACCGTCGAGGAAACCGTCGCCGAGTACTGCCGGCTCACCGGGCGTTCCGAGGTTCCGAACGTGGACTGGTTCTTCGCCTACAACCTTTTCCGCCTGGCGGGCATCTGCCAGGGCATTGTCGGTCGCGCCCGGGACGGCACCGCCAACAGCCCCCAGGCCGCCGCCATGGAAGAGCGCGTTCCGCAGCTGGCCACTGCGGCCTGGCACTTCGCCCAGCGCGCGGGCGCCTGAACCGCTTCAGCCCGGCGGCAGCCGGGCCAGGAGGGCGTCGAGGTCGGCGGGAGAGTCAAAGCCCACCGCGACTGCCCAGGGCGTGACCCGGCCCCGCCAATCCGGTGGCAGGCGGACCCAGTCCTTCGACGTGGTCACCAGGCCCGCCCCGTGGGCAGAGGCGAGGGACTCCAGGGCTCGCAGGCGCGCGGGTGTCCAGGGCGCGTGGTCCGGGAAGGCGGCGAAATCGGCCAGGTCGCAACCCGCTGCCCTCAGGGCCCTTTCCACCTTCCAGGGCTTGCCGATCCCTGCAAAGCCAACCTGCCGGCCGGCAGGGGGTGGACCTTCGGGCGCCAGGCGGGCCGTGAGGAGGGGGGGGCCCGACAGGGTCGTCAGAAGCTCAGGATCGGGGGACAGGAGGTCTGCAGGCATCAGGAGGATCACGGCGTCGGCCCTCGACAGACCCGCCGCCAGGGGCTCACGGAGCGGGCCGGAGGGGAAGACGCCGCCGTCCCCGAGAGGCCATTCCCCGTCCCGCGTCTCGCCGTCGCAGACCACCAGGGACAGGGTCTTGCGGACGGAGGGGTTCTGGTGGCCATCGTCCATCAGGAGGACGCCCGCGCCACCCCGGGCCGCCGCCAGGGCACCCTCCGCCCGGTCCCGGGACACCCAGACAGCGACGCCGGGCAGGGCGGACGCCAGCATCAGGGGCTCATCACCCACGTCACCGGCCGCGTGGTTGGCAGGGTCGACCTGCACCGGACCGGCCAGTGACCCGCCATAGCCCCGCGACAGGATGGCGGGCCGGCGTCCGGACTCCGTCAGCCGCCTCGCCAGGGCTGCGACCACGGGGGTCTTGCCGACCCCGCCAAGGGTAAGGTTGCCGACGCAGATCACGGGGACGCCGGGGTCGACGGGCCGCCCACGGGCGAGCCTGCGGGCACCCGCAGCTGTCCAGATCCAGGACAGGGGCTTCAGGAGGAGGTGCAGCAGGGGGCCGGGGCGACCCTCCCGCAGATACCACCAGCGCGGCGTCGGGAGCTTCATGCCTCCCCTCCCTTGCCTTCGGGTGGTGGGAGCAGGGAGGCGATCGCCTCCAGGGCCGTCTCGAGGGCCCGGCCCTGTCGACCGGCGTAGGCGAGGGCGGCCTCACGCATCCGCCGGCGCAGGACCGGGTCGGCGACCAGGCCGGCAAGCTTGCGGCGCAGGTCGGCGCCGTCCCGGGCCATGAGGGCGCAGACTTCGTCGAGCATTTCGGCATAGACGTCGGCGGAGTTGGCAATATCCGGGCCCGTGATCACGGGTGCACCCAGCCGGGCCGGCTCCAGCGGGTTGTGACCGCCGATGTCCCCAGGGAAGCTGCCGCCCATGACGGCGACGTCAGCGAGGCGGAAGAGCAGGCCCATCTCGCCCAAGGTGTCAGCAACCCAGATGGCATCTCCCGGGCCCGGGATCTGCCCGAGCGCCCATCGGCGCGCGCCGAGTTCCCGCGCGATGGCCTCACCGCGCTCCGGGTGGCGGGGCGCGATCACCAAGAGGGCACCGAGGCCTTCGGCGGCCCGGGCGATGATGTCCTCCTCGCCGGGATGCGTGCTGGCGGCCAGGATGACGGGCCGGCCCGCCACAGCCTCTTTCAGCGCCTCGAGGGCCTGAGGGTCGAAGGGCAGGGGCGATCCGGCCCGCTTCAGGTTCAGGATTTCGCCGCAGGTCCCGCCGAGGGCCGACAGGCGGTCCGCCGAAGCCGGGTCCTGGGGCAGGAGAATCTCGAAGGCGGACAGGAGTCGCCGCGCGGTGCGGGGCACCCGCGACCAGGACCGGGCCGTGGCCTCGGTGATCCGGGCGGAGACAAGGGCGAGGCGAACGCCCCGCCTGCGGGCGCCTTCGATGAGGTTGGGCCAGAGCTCACTCTCGGCGAAGATCCCGGCGTCCGGCCGCCAGTGTTCGAGGAAGCGACGGGTCGCGCCGGGCGTATCCACCGGCGCGTACTGGTGAAGGACTCCCGCCGGCAGTCGCCGGGCCAGCAGGTCGGCGGAGGTCCGCGTGCCCGAAGTCACCAGGAGGGTGAGATCGGGTCGCCGGACTACCAGGGCCTCAACAAGGGCCAGCAGGGAAAGGCTTTCGCCGACGCTGACCCCGTGCAGCCAGACGAGGGGGCCATTGGGCCTTGGCCGGGGCGTTCGCCCGATCCGCTCTCCGATCCGCTCGGGGTCTTCCCGTCCCGCCCTTGCCCGCCGCGCCAGGAGGGCCGGGACCAGGGGGGAGGCCAGCCCGGTGGCGAGGCCATAGAGGCGAAGGGGAAGGGTCACACGACCTCGTCCGGCGCCAGGTGACAGTCCAGGGTGCCGGTCTCGACCTGCAGGGTGGCGTGATGGATCCCGAAGGTCCCGGCGAGGGCCTGGCTGGTCTCGGACAGGAAGGCGTCCGGATCTTCGCCCGCCGGACGGACCAGGTGGGCCGTGAGGGCGACCCGGGTCGTCGACAGGGACCAGATGTGGAGGTCATGGACTTCGGCGACCCCCGGCCTTGAGGCCAGGAAGGCCCGGACCTCGGCTGGATCTATGCCCGGTGGGGCGGCATCCATGGCCATGGCCGCGGACTCCTTCAGCAGGCCCCAGGCCCCGGCGAGGATGACAGCGACGATTCCCAGGCTGAGGACCGGGTCGAGCCACTGCAGTCCCCCGGAGAGCAGCATCAGGCCGGCGGCGATCACGACGGCGGCCGAGACCCCCGCGTCGGCCATCATGTGGAGAAAGGCCCCCCGGACATTCAGGTCATGCTGGCCGCGCATGAAAAGGAGGGCCGTGGCGGTATTGATGACCACGCCGATGGCCGCCGTGATCATGACCGGTCCGGCCGCTACCGCGCCGGGGGACAGAAGCCTCTGCACAGCCTCCCAGCCGATGGCGCCGACTGCGGCGACCAGCAGGACACCATTCGTCACCGAGGCCATGATGGTGGCCTTACCCATGCCATAGGTATGCCGGCCATTAGGGCCGCGGCGGGCCAGGATGGTCGCTGCCCCGGCGAGGATCAGCGAAAGGACGTCGGCGGCGTTGTGCCCGGCGTCCGCCAGGAGGGCGAGGGAGCCGGTGGCAAGGCCGACCCCCGCCTCCACCACCACAAAGCCCGCGTTGAGGACGATTCCGATGGCAAAGGCGCGACCGAAGTCGGCGGGAGCGTGGTGATGTCCATGCCCCCCATGCCCATGCCCCCCATGCCCATGCCCCCCATGCCCGTACCCCCCATGCCCGTGCAGGTGGTGACGATGATCGTGCGCAGGTTCATGCGGGTGCACATGCTCATGCCCATGGTCATGATCAGGGCGGGCCCTTGAGGCGGTCGGGCGATCGCGGGAAGCAGACATGGCCCCTGTCTCTCACCCGCCCGGCGGCGGATCAACCGGCCGCAGGCCCAGTTCCGCCTCGGCGCGGCGGGTCGAGGCCACCATGCGGGCTGACCAGTCCAGGCGCAGGCTGTCGATGAGGGTCTCGTCTGCGTCCGGCGGGACGTGGAAGGGCCCTTCCCAGATGCAGACGCCCCGGCCGAAGGGGGCGGCGATCATGACCCGGTCCCAAAGGGAAGCCAGGCGCCGGGAGGGTGAGACGGCAAGGCCCGTCAGGAAGACCGGCGCGCCGGTCCGGCGCGCGATCTGCAGGGCACCGGGTGCAATCTCCTCGTTCGGACCCCGCGGCCCGTCCGGCGTGATCATCAGGACCCCGCCCGCAGCGACATGCTGAATGGCCTCCCGGAAGGCGGCGACGGCCGCCCGCGCCTTGGCCGAATCGCCCTTCTTGGCGGTCGACATGCGGATGGCTGGAAACCCGATATGGTTCAGGGCCAGGGCCACAAACTCGCCATCTGCGGAGGGCGAGACCAGGCTGCGCCGGCTCGACTTGCGCCACCAGGTCTCGGCCATGCCCAGGCAGACGGGAATCCGACCATGCCAGAACAGGCCGATGGCGCCCTGGCCGGAGGCGAACATGGGCTCGAGGCCCTCCAGGCCCTCGTGTCGCCAGCGGGTCGTGCGGCGGATGAGGATCAGATAGCCCGCCAGGATCCGGCCAAGCGCCGCCTGTACCCAGGGCCGCCGAAGAAAGCCCTTCACGTCGCCGTCTCGAGGTCGGGGGCACCGGCGAGACGGGCATAGAGGCCGCCGGCGGCGACAAGGTCGTCGTGCACGCCGGCCTCGACGATCCGCCCCTGGTCCAGGACATAGATCCGGTCCGCGTTTCTGACGGTCGACAGCCTATGGGCGATGAGCAGGGTGGTACGGCCTTCCATCAGCCGGGACAGGGCGGCCTGGACCTGGGCCTCGCTCTCGGCGTCGAGGGCGCTGGTGGCCTCGTCGAGGAGGAGGATGGGCGCATCCTTGAGGAAGGCCCGGGCGATGGCGATGCGCTGCCTTTGCCCGCCGGACAGCCTCAGCCCGGCCTCCCCGGCCTGGGTGTCGTAGCCTTCAGGTAGGGCCAGGATGAATTCGTGCGCGGCGGCGGCCTGGGCGGCGGCCTCGATCTCCGCCTGCGAGGCGTCGGGCCGGGCGTAGGCGATATTGGCCCTAAGGGTGTCGTCGAACAGGAAGGGTTCCTGGGTGACGAGGGCGATGCGCCGTCGCAAGGAGCCGAGGGTCAGGTCTCGGACGTCCCGGCCATCCAGGGTCACCCGTCCCCCGGTCACGTCATAGAAGCGCGGGATCAGGTTCAGGAGGGTCGACTTTCCCCCGCCGGAAGGCCCGACCAGGGCGACGATCTCCCCGCGCTTCACGGCCAGGCTGACGCCCGACAGGACTTCGGGCCCCTCGCTGTAGGCGAAGCGGACATCCTCGAAGGCTACGGCGCCCTCGCCCCGGGGAGTTTCGATGGCGCCCGGCCGGTCGCCAACCTCGGGCTCCACGTCCAGGGCGGCATAGAGCCGCCTGGCGGCGGACAGGCCCTCGGAGAAGACGGTCTGCAGGTTGGCCAGCTGGCGCAGGGACTGTGACGCCAGGGCCAGGGCACCGATGAAGGCGACGAAGGCACCGGGGTTCATTCCCCCTCCCTGTGAGCGCATGCCGGCCCAGGCGATCACTGCAGCGGTGATCAGGGTCATCAGGGTCTCGGTGGCCGGCGCGGCGCGGGCCCGGGCGTTGGCACCCCGGATCAGGAAGGCCTGGCGGCGGTGCACCACCTCCGCGACCCTGGCCTCCTCGAAGGCTTCGCGGTTCTCGATCTTGACCACCCGGACGCCGTCGAGGCTCTCCATCACCGCTGTGGACAGGGCCGAGGTCTCCGCCATGGCGCCTTGGGCGGCCCGGGACGACCGCTTGGCGTAGCGCCGCATGATCAGGCTGGCGATGGGCACCGCCAGGATCAGGGCCAGGGACAGGACGAGGTCGTTGGAGACCATCACGCTGATCGCTCCCACCACGGTCAGGGCGTGCTGGGTGTAGTTGATCAGGCCGGCGGTGGCGGCCTCCCGGATCAGGCCCGCGTCATAGAGGACCGACGAGACGAAGGAGCCCGAGTGCTGCGACCGGAGCCGGGCCAGGTCGGCCCGCACCAGGCGCCCGAAGAGCTGGACCTGGACGTCGCCCACCACCGCGTTTCCGATCCGGTTCACCAGGGTAGCCTGGAGCACCTGGGCCAGGCCCCGGCCAATGGCGAGGCCGGCGATGGTGAGGGGGATGACCAGAAGGGCGCCAGGCTTCGGCTTTCCCAGGAGATCATTGATGGCGGGCTCGAGGATCTGGACAAGCCGGGCGCTTAGTGCGGCCACCACCACTGCCGCAAGGGCTGCAAGCAGGAGACCCGGCCACCGGGGTGCCAGGTAGACGCGCCAGGTCCGCGCGAGGATGTCGCGGCTGGAGAGAGTCTTCGGTTCCGCCGGGGCGCTCATTCCGCTGGCGTCGGCCCTCAGGCAGGGGAAGTCAAGATGCCGGCCGGGGCCGGGCGGTCGCGGGCTTTGCTGTGCGGCGCCGGCGCCCTAGATAGGGACCCAGTCATCAGGAGCCCCGACTTGGCGGATTTCGACCTCACGACGCCGGAGGGGCGGCGCAGGACCTACATCGACTTCCTGCTCAAGGACCACGCCTTCCTGAGGCTGAGGTTCTCTAACGCCCACGCCGTCTCGGAGGAGCTGTACCGCTCCAATCAGCCCTGGCCCTTCCAGCTCGAAGACTGGAAGGCCCGGGGAATCCGTACGGTGGTGAACCTCCGCGGCGGCTTTGACGCCAGTTTCTATGCCCTGGAGACGCAGGCGTGCGCCCGACTGGGCCTCAACCTCGTGGACTTCACCATCACCTCCCGGGAGGTCCCCAGCCGGGCAAGGGTGCATGGTGCCAAGGCCCTGTTCGAGACCCTCGAGTATCCCGCCCTGATGCACTGCAAGTCGGGCGCGGATCGGGCGGGCATCATGAGCGTGCTCTACCTGCACTTCCGCAAAGGCGTCCCGATCCGCCAGGCCCTGGCCCAGCTGGACCTAAAGTACCTGCACCTGAAGGCAGGAAAGACCGGGGTACTGGACTACACCTTCGAGCGCTACCTTGCCGAGGGCGAGCCGGCCGGCCAGAGCTTCCTGGAATGGGTCGACAGCCCCGCCTACGACCCCGCCGCCATCAAGGCCGACTTCCGCTCCAACATGTGGGGCCGACTGCTGACCGAGGGACTGCTGCGCCGCGAATAGCTTAGTGCGCGTCGTCGTCGTCTTCGTCGGGGTTCAGCAGCTTGTGGGCGTGAATGATGAAGTAGCGCATGTGGGCGTTGTCCACCGTCGACTGCGCCTTGGCCCGCCAGGCGTCGACCGCCTCCTGGTAGCTGGCATAGGCACCGACCAGGTCGATCTTGGTGAGGTCGCGGAACTCGACCGTGTCCACGTCGATGAGTTCCCCGCCGATGACGAGGTGAAGCAGCTGGCGATGGTGCAATTCAGTAGCTCCTGTATCCCGTTATTCTTGGGCGCGATAAGGCCCCCGGGGTTAAGGATCAATGGATTTCGACCCATTCGGGGACGTATTGCCCCCTGTTCTCACCAAATCGGGCCTCTGGTGGCCGTCGCATCCCCGGATGGCCGGGAGGCTGCATCTACTTCCCGGCGATGGCCAGGCCGTCGACCAACAGGGAGGGCGAATTCGCCGAGCCCCGGTTCTCGAGGTCCGCGCCCGGGACCAGGCGGGCGTAGATATCGGGCAGGCTCCCGGCGACGGTGATCTCCGAGACCGGGTAGGCGATCTCCCCGTTCTCGAACCAGACGCCCGCACAACCTACGGACCAGTCTCCAGTGTTGGCATTGATCGAGGGGCCGAACATCGAGGTCACCAGCAGGCCAGCGCCGGCGTCGGACATCAGGCCCGCCAGGTCCCTTGTTCCCGGCTGCAGGGTCAGGTTGCTGGTGCCGACGCCCGAGGGCCCCGCGGCACCCCGGGAGGCATGACCGGTCAGGGCCATGCCCAACTGGCGCGCCGAGGCGGCGTTGTGCAGCCAGGTGGTCAGGACGCCGGCCTCGATGAGGGCCATGCGCCGGTTGACGGCACCTTCGTCATCAAAGGGCGCAGAGCCCAAGCCCCTGGCGAGGTGGGGGTCATCCACCAGGGTGACATCAGCGGAGAAGACCGCTTGGCCCAGCCGGTCCTTGAGGAAGGAGACGCCCCGCGCCACAGAGGGTCCGCTGATCGCGCCGAGCAGGGGACCAATCAGGGCCATGGCGATCCGGTTCTCGAAAATGACCGGCGCCGTCGTCGAGTCGATCTTGCGCGCGCCAAGTCGCTCAGCCGCCCGCCGCGCCGCCTCGCGGCCGACCTCATGTGGCACCGGCAGGTCAGAAAACCACCGGCGGGACAGGCCGTCGTATCCGCTTTCCATGCCCTCGCCCTCGCCGGCGATCACCGAGGCACCCACATGAAAGCCCGTGGCCCTATGTTCGCCGAAGAAGCCGTTGGAGGTGGCGAGACGCCAGACAGATCGGGAGGATGACGCGGACCCGCCCTCGGAGTTGGCGATGCGGGGCATGTCCAGGGCGGCGGCCTCAGCCTCCCGGGCGAGTTCCTCGAGGGTCTCCGGATCCGGATCCGCAGGATCGAAGAGGTCGAGGGCCGGGTGCGGGGCCCGGGCCTGCCCCTCGGGATCGACAAGGCCCGCCCAGGGATCTTCCGGTGCCATGCGCGCCATGGCCACGGCCCGCTCAATAAGGCGGGTGCGGCCCTCCGGGGAAATGTCCGATCCCGACACTGTGGCTTGGCGGCGGCCGACGAAGACCCTGAGGCTGAGGTCCCGGGCCTCCTCGCGCTCGACCTCCTCCAGGGCCCCGTTCCGGACGTTGACCGAAAGGGCCTGGTGTTCGGCGTCAATGGCTTCGGCGGCGTCGGCGCCCGCCTTTACGGCGGCGGAGACAAGATCGGCGGCGAGTTGGGACATCATGCCCCGGATATGGCCGTCCATCGTCCCCGGGGCAAGCCGGGAGGGCGACTTCACGGCAGGGCGTAGAACAGCAGGGCGGCGGCGAGGAAGATGTAGGCTGCCCAGGTGGCCGCAACGCCCGCAGCCCTGAGGGGCGAGGCCTCGCCCGAGCGGGACAGGCCGATGGCATGGGCCAGGCGTCCAGCGAACAGGACGAGCCCGCCGATGTGCACGGCCAGGCCCGGGGCACCGGCGAGGGTCAGGGCGGTCAGGCCCACAAGGCCCATGGGAATGTATTCCGAGGCGTTTCCAAAGGCGCGGATGGCGCGAGCCAGCTCGGCGACGTCTCCATCCCCCAGGGCAATCCCGTGGCGACGCCTCTGGCGCACCACCAGCAGGGACAGTCCGAGGAGCAGGAGGAGGTGAAGGGCGCACCAGAGCGCCAGGGCGTGGCCAGCCGGGATCAGGTCCATGGGCAGGGTCTCCGGGGTTGCCTGTCCCTACTTGTCGCCTGTTGGAGCCCCGCCGTCCATGGGCGGCGTCGTTCTACGGCCCGGGCAGGTGAGCCAGGCGGCTTGCCCGCCGCCGGCGGCGCTCTAAAGTGGAGGGCCATGAAGCAGCTCGACCTTGACGATCTTCCGCCCCGGGCGGCCCAGCTCCTGGCGGGACTGGAGGCGGGTGAGGTGCTTGTCCTTGTCCAGAACGGCCTTGTCGTCGGCCGGCTGGGCCCGGTGCCCTCGCCGCCGCTGGCACCCGGGGCCGAAGAGGCCACCGAGGGGGCTTCGACCCTGACAGGTCAAGCCCGCGCCGCAGAAATCTTCGAGCAGTTCCGCTCGCTGATGGAAGATGAGTTCTAGGGCCGGGGGGGGCGTCACCACCCCAGGGCGACACCGTCCTTGCGCATCTCCGTCGCGGCCGCATAGCGCCCGGGGAAACGCTGGATGGCCTGGTAGCCTCCAAATCCGCCATCACTCTCCCCGATCGGCCAGCCGAGGGCCGCCAGGGCTGCACGGGTAGCCTTGGGGACCCCGGACTCGAGCCGCAGGAGGCCCGCGCCGGGCTTGGCCGGCTCGCCGGTAGGCTCCGGAGAGCCTTCATGGTGCCAGCGGGGGGAATCCCCGGCCTCCTGCACCCCCAGTCCGAAGTCGACCATGTTCGACAGGACCTGGACCTGACCCTGGGGCTGCATGTCGCCGCCCATGACGCCGAAGGCCAGCCAGGGCTCACCGTTTCGGACCGCGAACCCGGGAATGATGGTCTGGAAGGGGCGCTTGCCGGGGGCATAGAGGTTGGGATGCCCGTCCTGCAGGGCGAAGAGCTCACCCCGGTTCTGGAGCATGAAGCCCAGGCCGTCCGGTGACAGGCCCGATCCCATGCCGCGATAGTTGGACTGGATGAAGGAGACCATCATGCCGTCGGCGTCCGCCGTGCAGAAGTAGGTGGTGTCACCCCGAGACGGCGCCTGTCCGGGACGCAGGTCCGTCAGGATGGAGTCCGGCCGGATTCTGCTGGCGCGTTCGGCGGCATACTCCCTGGACAGGAGCCAGTCGGTCGGGATGCGGGCGAAGTCGGGATCGACGTAATAGCGGGCCCGATCCTCGTAGGCGAGCCTCTTGGCCTCGACGGCGTAATGAATGGCCCGGGCCGACTGGAAGCCCATTCCAGAGATGTCGAAGCTATCGAGGATGTTGAGCATCTGCAGGGTCGCCAGGCCCTGGCTGTTCGGCGACAGGCCGTAGACGTCGACATCCCGGTAGCGTGCTGTCCGGGGCGGATCCCAGCGTGTGCGGTGGGCGGCCAGGTCGGCGCGGGTCATCCAGCCGCCGATCCTGCGGAAGTACCGTTCGATCCGCTCGGCGATCTCGCCCTGGTAGAAGGCGTCCCGGCCCCCGGCGGCGATCAGGTCGTAGGTCCGGGCCAGGTCGGGGTTGGCGAAGATCTCGCCCTCGGCGGGGGTCTTGCCCCCGGCGGCCCAGACGCGCCGGAAGTTGTCGACCTCCTCGATCCCCGACCCCGGACGGGTGAAGCCCCGCAGGGACCTCGCAAGATAGTAGGCGACGTTCTGGCTGACCGGGGCACCCTCGCGGGCCAGGGTCGCGGCCGGGGCGAGAAGGTCCTTCCAGGGTAGCTTCCCGTATCTCTGGTGGAGGGTCCACCAGGCGTCCACGGCTCCTGGGACGCTGACGGATACGGCGCCGAAGGACGGGATCATTCCCTTGACCGCGCGGGCGCGCACGGTCTTGAGGCTGAGGCCCGCAGGGCTGCGTCCAGAACCATTCAGTCCTTCCACGCGCCGGGTCCGGGGGTCCCAGAGCATGGCGAAGGCGTCTCCACCGATCCCGCAGGCAATCGGTTCGACGAAACCCAGGACGGCGTTGGCTGCGATGGCCGCGTCAACCGCCGAGCCCCCGCGCTTCAGAATGTCGATGGCCGTCTGGGTAGCGAGGGGATGGGCGGTGGCGGCGGCGCCGTGAACGCCCCAGGCTGCGCTGCGACTGGCGAAGTTGGCGCCGTCGATGCGGTCCCCGGGGCCGACATCCGGCCGGTTCCGGTTCGGATTGGCCTCCCGGCTCTGCGCGAGGGCGGATCCGGCAGCGGCGGCGGCGGGCAGGGCGGCGAGGAAGGTTCTGCGCAGCATGGACGGCCTCCGGGGCTCTGCGCCGGAGGAGAAGGGCCGACGCCAAGAGACAGTGCCCTACCGCGGCTCGAGGGTCAGCGCCAAAAATCGCAGGGCGTCGTCGATGGGGATGAAGAAGTTCAGCCCCTGCACGGACTCTGACGGATTGCGCGCATAGCGAGACACGGTCATGGCGACGACCTGACCGGCGTCGTCCAGCAAGGGTCCGCCGCTGTTCCCCGGATTCACCGACACATCGCTTTGTATGAATCGATAGCCCTCGAGGGTCCGGGTGGCCGAGATGACGCCTCGGGTCAGGGTCCCCTGGAGGCGGGTCTCCATCGGCGTGCCGATGGCGTAGACCGTCTCGCCCTGGCGGACCGGCGCGGTCCTGAGCCTGAAGACCGGCCCGGGGCGCGGCTCGGTGCGGATCAGGGCCACATCCCGGCCGGGATCCGACCGGATCACCTCGCCAACGCTTTCCGTGCCGTCCGACCACCGGATCTTGAGCATGCGTGTCGAGCCGACCACATGGCGGTTGGTCAGTAGGTAACCCTGCTCTGAAACCAGGAAGGCGCTGCCGAGACTGGCGCCCGTGAGCACCGCCGCCACGGCCTGATGGGCGTCGGGCACCTTCGCCGTGATCCTTGCGCCGGAGAGGCGGATCGGGTCGGTGGCGGAGGGCTCCACCAGTCCGGAGGCGGCCCGAATGGGTGTGGTGACCGCTTTCCGGAAGCCGTCATCTGCGGCGAGGGCGCGCAGGCTGTCCTTCAGGAGGGCCTGGTAGATGGCCTCAGGGGTGTTGATCACGGGGTCGTTGACCTCGACCCGCACGGTGGTGCGGACCCGGACGAGGGTGCGGGACAGGGCGGGGGCGTGGATCTGCCAGTCGACAGTCATCTGGCCCCGCCCGGCACCGCGGGCCTCCTCGATCTCCAGCTTCTTCTCGCCCGGGAAAAAACCGGCGCAGACGGCCATGGTGTAGTCGGTGATCAAGGCACCGACCTGCAGGTCGCCCTCGGGGGCGTCGACGTCGCGGAACAGGTCGGTGGGGTCCCCCGCGACGCGGAAGCCCAATCCAGAGAGGGTCTCATGGAAGATCCGGACGTCGACATCGCCCTTCTCGAAGCCGTCGTTGGCTTCGTCCCAGGAGACAAGGCTGTCGACGGGGCAGTTCCGGCCCCACATGACGACGGCGTAGGGGGCACCGTGCCGGAGTCCCGAGGCGATCCGGGCGAGACCCAGGGTCTGGCTGGCCAGGCCAGGCTCGAGAGGGCGGTCGCGGACCTCGGGCGGCGCCGGCTCGGCGTAGATCGACAGGGTGGCCGGTTCCGCAGCGCCGGCGGGTCCCGCCAGCCCCAGGAACCCGGCCGCGACCAGGGCCCCGAGGCGGCGCAGGGGCGACGGCGTCCGGGAGTCCGTCGTGCGGGAGTCTGGAGAGCGCCGCCCCCAGCGCTTTTCCAGGTCCAGGATGTGGAGGTTCATGGGGGCGATCCTTTCTGTCTGTTCCTTTTATGTTCACACTGGATCAGCCGGGAGGGAATGTCCAGACGGCTGTCCGCTTGACCTCCATGTCCTCGAGATCGCGGGTGGTGGGCACTTGGTACTCGGCCAGCCTAACCAGGCCCTCCCTCGGGAAGTAGGACCGCCCTGGATCGCCGATGAGCACCCGGGTGCCCCGCCTGGCCCCCGCCTCGAGCCAGGCCATCACCCGCTCGGCGAGGGGCTTCTCGTAGCAGATGTCTCCCGCGAGGATGACGTCGGCCTCTGGCGGGGGCAGGTCCAGCAGGTCCTGGTCTGTGAAGTCTGCAGACACGCCGTTGGCCTCTGCATTCAGGGCCAGGGCGGCGCCGCAGAAGCCGTCAATGTCCGCTGCCAGCACCTGGCGAGCGCCGGACCGGGCAGCGGCGATGGCGACGATCCCCGACCCGGATGCGAAGTCCACCACCCGCAGGCCGGCGACGGTCCCGGGGGTATCCAGGATGTAGCGCCCCAGGGCCTGCCCCCCGGCCCATGCGAAGGCCCAGAAGGGTGGCGGCAGGCCGATCTCCTGCAGGGCCTCCTCGGTCATGCGCCAGATCGGGGTGATCTCGTCGGCGAGGTGGAGGCGGAGTTCGGGAGTGTGCGGCGGCGACTGCAGCCGGGTATGGTCGAGGATGAAGGTGCGCCGACTTTCCGGATCCCGTCCGATCATCTTGGGGCTGCAGCCGCAGCCGGGGTCTGGCGGCGGCCGGTAGCGCGGTCCAGGACCACTGGATAGCCACCGGGCTCGTAGAGCATCCTGTCCAGCATGCCCTTGCGGGCCAGCAGCCTGTGCGCCTTGGGCAGGTTGTAGCAGGGCAGGTGCATGAACATGTGGTGTTCGCAGTGGTAGTTCACCCAGTAGGGGGCGAGCACCGAGCGGGCGATCCAGCCAGCCCGGGTGGTGCGCGCCTGCCTCAGCGGATCGGGTTCGCCGCGGGCAATGCAGGCATGCTCGGCGATGTTGCGCAGGCGGGTGATCACCGGGAACCAGGTCGCTTGGGGCAGGACCCAGAAGACCGGCCAGGCCCACCAGACCCCGAAGGCGCCGCCGACCAGGGTGATCACGACGCCGCCCAGGAGCCAGCGGCGCTTTCGGCGGACCTCCTCGGCCAGGATAGGCAGAAGGGGCTGGCCGGGCGTGCGCGCCTTCAGCCGATGCACGAGGTCGCCGAACCTCTGCTTGAAGAAGGTCTGTCCGGTGAGGTCCCGGATCATTTTCCGCCGAAGGGAGGTGCGGGTGATCGGGAAAGGCGCCGACAGGCCGATGTCGGGGTCCTCGTCCTGTTGTGCGAACTTGTGGTGGCCGAGATGGTAGGCGCGATAGCGGGCCAGACCCCCACCTGTCAGCCACTCGCCCGCCAGGTCGTTGACCCTCAGGTTCGGATGCAGGGCGCCGTGGGCGGCGTCGTGCATCAGGATCGAGAGGCCCAGCTGCCGGCCGCCGATCAGGACGACGGCCAGGGGCAGGGTCAGGGGCCAGACCACGGCCATCGCCGCCGCGGCGAAGATCACACCCCAGGCATGAGCCAGGAGGGCCAGACCCTTCCAGCGGGAGCGACGCGCCAGGGGCGCCCACTCCGACGGGCTGAAGAAGGTCCGGGGATCAACGCGCGCAGCGGCGGGCACGGGTCGCCGGTCCCGATCAGCTGGTGACCGGCTTCAGGACGATTTCGACGCGCCGGTTCTTGGCCCGGCCCTCGGGGGTGGCGTTGTCGGCGATCGGGGCGGACGAGCCCTTGCCGGCGACGCCCAGACGCTCGCGCATCACCCCACCGGCCGTGACCAGGTATTCGGCGACCGCACCGGCGCGGCGCTCGGACAGGCTCTGGTTCATATCGGCGGCACCAGTGGAGTCGGCGTGGCCAATCACGTCCACCGTGGTCTGCGGATACTTGTTCAGGGTGCCGGCCACGTCATTCAGGACGGTGTAGAACTGCGGCTTGATCTCGGCGCGGCTGGTGTCGAAGGTCACGTCGCCGGGCATCTGGAGGACGATATTCTCGCCCTGCCGATCGACCTCGACGCCCGTGCCGGCCAGTTCGCGGCGCAGTTCCGCCTGCTGCTTGTCCATGTAATTGCCGACCGCTGAGCCGGTGAGGGCACCAATGCCCGCGCCGATCATGGCGTTCTTGCGGCCCTGGTCGCTGTTGTTGGTGTTGGTCAGGTAGCCGAGGGCGGCGCCGGCGAGGGCCCCTGTCAGGGCACCGGTCTTGGTGTTGCTCTTGACCGTTTCGCCGGTCGTGGTGTCGACAGTGGTGCAGGCGGTGAGGGCGGCGGCCCCGAGCAGGCAGGCCGTGAGGGCGAGAACCTTGCGCATGGCATTTCTCCTTTTGAGTTTGGGTCTGTGGTCCGGGTGAAGGGTATTGCAGAGCGGATAGCAGGTTCTGTGGCTGGAATCAGGCCCCTGTCCGCACGGGAAGGGTCTCCAGGCCCCGGAAGAAGGGCAGCCTGCGCCAGGCCGGCTCGGCGCCGGGATCCGCCAGTTTCAGGTCGGGATAGCGGGCGAAGAGGCGTGGCAGGGCGACCTGGGCCTCCAGTCGGGCCAGGGGCGCGCCGATGCAGATGTGGGCACCGCCACCAAAGGACATATGGGGAACCTTCTTCCGGGTGATGTCGAAGGTGTCGGGATCCTCGAAGGCTTCAGGGTCCCGGTTGGCCCCCCTCAGGAGCAGGTTGACGCTGCGCGTCTTCGAGATCGGGCAGCCGCTGATCTCGAGGTCCCGGGAGGCGACCCTCGACGTGGCGTCGACCGGAGGGTCGAAGCGCAGGACTTCCTCCACCAGGGCGGAGGCCAGGCCCGGGTCAGCCATCAGCTTGGCCTTCTCCGAGGGATGAAGCATGAGAAGGCGCGCGCCATTGCCGATCAGGTCGGTGGTGGTCAGGTTACCGCCCACCAGCAGGGCCGTGAGGTTGATGCGCAGCTCGGTGTCGCTGATGCGCGTGCCTTCAGCCTGCAGGCGGACCATGTCCGAGATGAGGTCATCGCGGGGATGGGCGCGCCGGTCGGCGATGGCTTCGGCAAAATAGGCCGTGAGGGCCAGGCTGGACCGCTCCATGTGGGTGGTCTGGTCAGGGTTCCGAAAAGGGTTGAGCCCCTGGATCAGGCCCTCGGACCAGTCCCGGAAGGCCTCGAGCTGGCCATGGGGCACGCCCAGGATCGAGGCGATCACGTCGATCGGGATCGGGACGCAGAACAGGTCCATCAGGTCGACTTCGGCCTGGTCGCCGATCCGGTCGAGGGCCTCGTCGACAATGCGCTCGACCTCAGGCCGGAAGCGGGCCACCCGGGCGTAGAGGGCGCGGGACAGGGGCCCGCGGATGCGGCCATGGTCGGGGTCATCCAGGGTCAGGATGCTGGAAGTCTCGCTACGCGGCAGGCTTGGGTCGGGCGGATCAAACCGCTGCAGGCGCCGGCTGTCCGGATCTGCGAGCAGGGGGTCGCGCCAGAGGGTCAGGTCGGTGGCCACGCCCCGGACGTCGGAATATCGGGACACGAAGGTGGCCCCGCTGAAGGCGTCGTGATGGACGGGGCAGGCGCTGCGGAGCCTGGCGAGGACGCCGGCCGGGTCCCGGCGGTAGTCGTCATCCATGGGCGTCAGCTGGAGGATGGTCGGAAGAGCGTCATCGGCCATGGCAGCCTCCTTGGCGGTTGCAAGTGATTATCGTGTCCCGCCCGTCGCTCTACAAGCCCCCTCCGCCCCAAAGCCCCTGCCCGAACTGCCCGGCGGCGAGGGCCGCAAAAAGGACAAGGCCAGCCAGGGCATTGGCGCGGAAGAGGGTTAGGGCGCCGGCAGGGTCGTCCATGTCCAGCCGGGCGGCCTGCCGGGACAGGATCAGGCCATAGCCCGCGGCCAAGGGTGGGAAGAGGGGCCCCAGGCGGGCTGTGAAGGCGCAGGCCAGGGCCAGGAGGAAGGCCAGGATGTAGGCGCCAAGGACCGCCTTCGGGGCAGAGCGGCCGAGCCGGCGGGCGGAGGAGCGGATACCGGCCAGAGCGTCATCCTCCAGGTCCTGGACGGCGTAGATCGTATCGTAGCCCAGGGTCCAGAAGACCCCCCCGAGATAGAGGAGGACGGCGGGAAGCCCGATCTCGCCCGTCACCGCCGCAAAGCCCAAGAGGGCACCCCAGTTGAAGGTCAGGCCCAGCCAGGCCTGGGGCCACCAGGTGATCCGCTTCATGAAGGGATAGGCCGCCACGAGCAGCAGGGAGCCAATCCCCAGGCCGATGGCCAGGGGCGGGAGGGTGAAGAGTATGGCCGCCGCCGCCAGGCTGCAGACGACCAGGTAGGCCCAGGCCTGCCGCACGGAGATCCGTCCCGAGGCCACGGGACGGCCCGCAGTGCGCGCGACCTTGGCATCCAGGTCCCTGTCGACGATGTCGTTGTAGGCGCACCCCGCCGCCCGCATTAGGGCCGCGCCTGCGAAGATCTTGGCCAGCAGGAGCAGGTCCGGCCAACGGCCCGCCATGGAGGCCGCCAGGGCGGCGCCCTGCCAGCCCGGGAGCATGAGCAGCCAGATCCCGGTGGGGCGGTCGAACCGGCCCAGCTTCAGCCAGGGTCTCAGGCCCTCCGGGGCGAACCGGTCGACCCAATTGTCGGGTCGGGCGTCAGGAAGGATTTCGGACTTCGGCGTCTCGGGCATGCCTGCGCTTCTACCAGACTGTGACCGGGCCGCATCAGTCGAAAAGGACCACATGCCGGCGGGTTGACCCCAGGTTTCCGCAGGGGCATCAAACCTGTGCTCTCAGCAACAGGAAAGGGGGGCGGGAATGACAGAGTTCTTCGCTGCCGCCCTCGGCATCCAGGATCGACTTCGGGGCTGACGCCCCGTCCTGACCGACCGCCACCGACACCTTTCTGAAGTCGCCCTGCCCCTGACCCGGGCCGGGCCAACCCTGCTGAACACATGACCGAACATTACGAAGACGAGGACGAAGCTCCGCGGGAGCGCGCCCTGACCAACCTCCAGGTGCTGGGCTTCATTGCCGGCTTCTGGCTGCGCCACCCCTGGCGGCTGTCCTGGGTCGTGACCTTCTGCCTGGTCTCGATCGGCCTGGACATGGCCATGCCCTGGGCGGCAGGGCGGATGGTGGACACCCTGATCCAGGGGCCTGCCCTGGCGCCGGACGCCTGGCGGTGGTGGGCGATCTTCATCGGGCTGGGGGTGGCCCTCGCCCTGGTGAGGAATCTCCGCGACAAGCCCTGGTGCCAGCTTGCGGCCTTCAACATGAAGGACATGACTGACGCCGGCTTTGCCCGGGTCCAGGCCTATTCGGCCGACTGGCACGCCGACGCCTTCGCCGGGGCGACTGTGCGCAAGCTGAGCCGCGCCATGTGGGCCTATGACCAGGTCTCCGACGCCGTGATCATGTGGATCGGCCCAGCCCTGCTCGTCCTGGTGGGCTTGTCGGTCATGATGATCCTGCGTTGGCCCATGGTCGGCTTGTTCTCCCTTTTCGCTGTCGCCCTGTTCATCGGCTCCAACCTGTTCCTGATCTCCCGCTTCGCCCGGCCCCTGAACCAGCGCTCGGTGTCGCTCGACACCCGGATCGGCGGCGCCCTGGCGGACTCGATCTCGGGCAATGCCGCTGTGCGCAGCTTCGGCGCCGAGGCCCGGGAGGAGGCCAGGATCGCCGGCGTGACGTCGCTCTGGCGCGATGCCGTGATCCGCACCTGGTACAGCTTCACCGACATCTGGCTGGTCCAGAACCTCCTGCTCGCCTTCCTCCAGGCCGGCCTGACAGGTCTTCTCATCTGGCTGTGGACCCGCGGGGAGGCCACCCCCGGCGACGTAGTCTTCGGGGTCACGGCCTTCATGCTGATGAGCGGCTACCTGAGGAACCTGGGCGACAACATCCGCATGCTCCAGAAGGGCCTGGACGATGCCGAGGACCTGGCCCGCTACATGCGCACCGAGCCGCAGGTCCCGGACCAACCGGGCGCCCCGGCCTTCGCGCCCGGGCCCGGCGAGATCGTGTTCGACCGGGCGGGCTTCGGCTATGCCAAGTCGGGTCGCCAGCTGTTCAGCGATTTCTCGCTACGGATCCAGCCTGGCGAGCGGGTCGCCCTGGTCGGTCCCACCGGCTCGGGCAAGTCGACCTTCGTCAAGCTCATCCAGCGCCTCTACGACGTGGATGCCGGTACCATCCGTGTGGATGGGCAGGACGTGACCTCGGTCACCCAGGCCAGCCTGCGGCGGGCCATCGCTGTGGTGCCCCAGGACCCTGCCCTGTTCCATCGCAGCATCGCGGAGAACATCGCCTACGGAAGGCCAGACGCGACTCCGGAGGCGGTCGAGCTCGCCGCGAGGCGGGCCCGGGCCCACGACTTCATTGCCCGCCTTCCTGGGGGCTACGACACACTGGTGGGCGAGCGGGGCGTCAAGCTGTCCGGCGGCGAACGTCAGCGCGTCGCCATCGCCCGCGCCTTCCTGGCGGATGCGCCCATCCTGGTCCTCGACGAGGCGACCTCGTCCCTGGACGTGGAGACCGAGCGCGAGGTCCAGGCGGCCATGGAGGCCCTGATGGAGGGACGTACCACGGTCATCATCGCCCACCGGCTCTCGACGATCCGGACCGCAGACCGAATCCTGGTCTTCGAGAACGGCCGTATCCTCGAGGAGGGCCGCCATGCGGACCTTGTGGCTCAGGGCGGGGCCTACGCCCGGCTCCACGCCGTGACCCTGGGTGCGGCCTGATACGGGCGGCTTGAGCCTTTGCCCGCCGGGGGCCAGAGTGTGGCTAAGTTTGCGGGGTGGAAATGGCCAGCTATCTGGAGACGGTCCGGGAGTGGTTCCGCGCGCGGCTTGACGCGCCGGGCGGCCTGTCCACGCCTGAGGGAGCGACCCTGGGCCTTCGGGTTCTGGCCATCTGGCGCTCGCGGATGATCGCCCGGGCCCTGCGCGACCAGAATGGTGGTCGGGTGCTGGGCGGCCCCTTCGCGGGCATGGCCTATGTGGAGGACGCCACGGAGGGGGCCCTGGCGCCCCGCCTGATCGGGACCTACGAGGACGAGTTGCATCCTTACCTGGCCGAGGCCCTGGCCGCGGACCCTGAGGTCATCCTCGATATCGGATGCGCCGAGGGCTACTACGCTGCGGGCCTGGCCCGGCTGGCCCCCCGCTCCAAGGTCCACGCCCACGATACATCCGCGATCGCGCAGGCCGCCTGCCGACGGATGGCGGAGATCAACGGGGTGGCGGACCGGGTCCAGGTGGGCGGGCTCTTCCAGCCCGGGGACTTCCAGGCCTTCGCTGGCCGCCGGTGCCTGGTCATCGTCGACATTGAGGGAGCCGAGGACGACCTTCTGAGGCCGGACCTCGCCCCAGCCCTGGCGGGCATGCGACTGATCGTCGAAACCCATGACGTCTACCGGCAGGGCGTCATGGACCGGCTCCAGGACCGCTTCGCGGCTACCCATGAGATCACTGTCGTCCGCCCGGGTCCGAAGACCTCGCCCCTGCCTGAGCTTCTTCGCAACCGCAGTCACCTGGACCAGCTGCTTGCGGTCTGGGAATTCCGCGCCGCCCCGACCCCCTGGCTGGTCATGAAGCCAAGACGGTCAGCCTAGCCGGGCTACCTCGCCCGCAAGGCGGCCGGCCAGGTCGCCCCGGGGCTCCACCTCCACCGCCTCCAGCCCCAGCCAGCCCGCCATGCGGCTGAGGTTCCGCGCCAGGGCCTCCGGGGTCTGCGGACCTGCAGCCGGCTCGGCATGGGCGGCCTGGACCCGAAGCCTGCCACCCTTGCGGTCGGCCTTCAGGTCGACCCGAGCGGTCAGGACCTCGCCCTCCAGGAAGGGCAGGACGTAATAGCCGTGCACCCGGCGGTGGGCGGGGGTGTAGATCTCCAGCCGGATGCGCACGTCAAACAGGCGCTCGGCCCGGTCGCGGAACCAGATGAGGTTGTCGAAGGGACTGAGGAGGGCCTCGGCCTCGATCCTCCGGGGCGGCCCGGCTTCGGGCGACAGGAAGGCCTGGGCCCGCCAGCCCTCGACCCGTACGGGGGTCAAGTCCCCGGCCTCGACCAGCTCCGCCACCCGCAGCCGGGCGTCTGCGGCGGGCAGGCGGAAATAGTCCCTCAGGTCCGCCTCGGTCGCCACGCCCTGGGCCCGGGCGGCGATCCGGAGGAGTTCCCGCTGCGCCTCGCTCCGATCCGGGGTCTGCGCCCGAAGCAGGTGCGGCGGATGGACCTGATCCGGCAGGCCGTAAACGCGCTCGAAGGTGCCTCTGCGGGCGGCGGTGGTCAGGCGTCCCGTCCAGAACAGGCATTCCAGGGCCCGCTTGCCCTCGCTCCAGCCCCACCAGCCCCCGGCACCCTTCGCCCCCAGGCCCAGCTCGGATGCCGAAAGGGGACCGCGGCGGGCGATTTCGTCCAGCACCTGGTCGATGAACGGCCCTTGTGATCGCAGGAAGCCGGCCACGCCCCGCCAGACCCCGACCCCCGCTTCGGCGTCCTCCATCCGCCAGCGCAGGAGGGGCTGGACCTCGATTGGCGCCAGGGAGGCTTCATGCATCCAGTATTCGAACAGGCCCTTTCGGGGTCCCCAGGCCAGGGCCTCCAGCGCCTCGCGCGGATAGGAACCGAGCCTGGAGAACAGGGGCAAATAGTGGGACCGGGCCAGGACGTTGACCGAGTCCATCTGCAGGACACCCAGGCGCCGGACCAGGCCGAGGACGTCAGCCCGCCCGGGAGCGAAAGGCCGGGCCCGGCCGAATCCCTGGGCCCGGAGGGCTAGGCGACGGGCCTCGGCTTCGGAAAGGCCGGGGCTCACCGGGCCAGGCGACCGTCCGACAGGGCACTCAGTTCGAAGTTGAACAGAACGCTCGGATCGGGCGCTTCGACCTCATCGGCGATCTCCTGGGGTGCCAGGGAGCGGACGAGGTGGCGCAGGATGTTCAGGCGCGCCGGCTTCTTGGCGTCGGACCGGACGCAGGCCCAGGGTGCCGTCTCCGAATGAGTCCGTCGGAGCATGCTGTCGCGGGCTTCGGTGTAGGCGTCGAACCGGGACTGGGCGGCCTCATCGAGGGGACTGCTCTTGAGGACCTTCAGGGGGTCCGTCCGGCGCTCTTCGAGGCGCTGCTTCTGTTCCTTCCGGCTAACGTCCAGCCAGAGCTTGACCAGCCGCAGGCCGCTGTCGACCAGCATGCCCTCGAAGGCGGGAACCTCGCGCAGGAAGTGCTCGTGCTCGTCCTCGGTGCAGAAGCCCATGACCGGCTCCACCCCGCCCCGGTTGTACCAGGACCGGTTGAAGATGACGGTCTCACCCGCTGCCGGAAGCCAGGGGACGTAGCGCTGGAAGAACCACTGGGACTTCTCGCGGTCAGAGGGCTTGGGCGGCGCGACCACCCGGGTCGCCCGGGAGGACAGGTGCTCGGTGATTCGGTGGATGGACCCATCCTTGCCCGCCGCGTCCCGGCCCTCGAAGATGATCAGCACCTTGTCGCCGGCGGCGATGGCGTGCTGCTGGTAGCGGACGAGGGCCAGCTGCAGGCGCGCCAGGTCCCGTTCGTAGTCGTCGTTAGACGTGTCCTTGTCAGTCATGGCGCAAGCCTAGGCGGAAGGACGCCGCCCGGTCTAGGAGGAAGCATGATCCGACTTCATGTCAGGGACGAACTTTCCGGGGACGGTGGCCTCATCCTGTCCGAGGCCCAGGGGCGATACCTCTCCCAAGTCATGCGGCGGGGGCCGGGCGATGAGATCCTGGTCTTCAATGGCAGGGACGGCGAGTGGCTCGCCCGGATCGCCGAAGCCGGGAAGCGCAGGACCCATCTGGAACTGGTCCGGCGGACCCGCGTCCAGCCGCCTGCAGGCGCGCTTGTCCTGATCATGGCCCTGGTCAAGCGGACCCCCCTGGAGACGGCGGTCGCCAAGGCCGTGGAGCTTGGGGTCGCGGAGATCCGGCTGGCGATCACGGAGCGCAGCAACGCTGACCACACCCGCGTCGACCGTCTGGAGACCATTGCCACCGAGGCGGCCGAGCAGACCGGTCGCCTCGACATTCCCGCCATCCGGTCGCCGGAGTCCCTTTCCCGGGTACTTGAAGCGGGAGGGGATGGCACGCGCCTGGTCTTCTGCGACGAGGCAGGAGATGCGCCGCCCCTCCTGGAGGCGCTGGCGGGGCTGCCGCCCGGGCCCCTGGCCCTCCTGATCGGGCCCGAGGGCGGGTTTTCACCGGCGGAGCGTTCGGCCCTCCGTTCCCGGGAAGGGACGATCCCGGTGTCGCTCGGCCCCCGGATTCTGCGCGCCGATACCGCCGCCCTGGTCGCCCTGGCCCTGGCCCAGGCGGCCCTCGGCGACCTGCGATCCTGATCCTCGCGATGGCCTGCAGAAATCCTGATTTGCGCGGAAGCGACTTAACGGCGTAAAGATCGCGCCTCGCCGAAGGGCGGGTCCGGGAAGGGAAACTACAGGAAGACGGGCATGGCCGACTCCAAGGTCGACGATCGACCGCTGGATTTCTCTGACATTGTCGCCTGGATCCAGGCGGGCGAGACCCCGCCGGCGGACTGGCGCGTGGGGGCGGAGCACGAGAAGTTCGTGTTCCGGACAGCGGACCATTCTCCCGTCACCTACGATGGCGCGGCGGGGATCCTGGCCTTAATGGAAGGTCTGAAGGCCTACGGCTGGACCGATGTCCGCGAGGGTGAGACCCTCATCGGACTGGAGCGGGGCAAGGCCAATGTGAGCCTGGAGCCCGGCGGGCAGTTCGAACTGTCCGGTGCGCCCCTGGCCGACATGCACGAGATCGCCGCCGAGACGGCGAACCACCTCGACGAGGTCAGGGAGGTGGGCGCTCGGCTCGGCCTGGGCTTCCTGGGCCTGGGCTTCACGCCGGAGTGGACCCGAGAGCAGGTCCCGGTCATGCCCAAGGGCCGTTACCGGATCATGCGCGCCTACATGCCCAAGGTCGGCGGGCTGGGCCTGGACATGATGTTCCGCACCTGCACGGTCCAGGCCAACCTCGATTTCGCCGACGAGGCCGACATGCGGCTCAAGTTCCGCACCAGTCTCGCCCTGCAGCCCGTGGTCACGGCGCTGTTCGCCAACTCACCCTTCGTGGAAGGGCGGCCTTCGGGCTTCCTGACCGCCCGGGCGAATGTCTGGACGGACACCGACCCGGACCGCACAGGGATGCTGGGCTTCGTTTTCGATGAGGGCTTCGGATACGAGTCCTATGCCCGCTACCTGCTCGACGTGCCGATGTATTTCGTCAAACGGAACGGTGCCTACGTGGATCTTTCGGGGCGCTCCTTCCGGCAGTTCATGACCCGGGGCTTCGATGATCTTCCGGGCGACCGGCCCAGCCTCAAGGACTTCTCCGACCACGCCACCACGGCATTCCCGGAAGTGCGCCTGAAGCAGTACCTGGAGATGCGGGGTGCCGACGCCGGGCCGCAGGACATGCTGGACGCCCTGCCTTCGCTGTGGACCGGACTGCTCTACGATCGCCAGGCCCTCGAGGCCGGCTGGGAGCTCTGCCGGGACTGGCCGCTGGACTCACACGAGCGCCTGCGCGCCGACGTGACCCGCCTGGGCCTTCGGGCAACAATCGGGACCCGGACAGTCCGGGATGTCGCCCGGGACCTGGTGGCCATCGCCGATGGCGGATTGAAGCGCCGGGCCCGGCTGGACGCCTCCGGCGCCGACGAAAGCCGCTATCTCGCGCCCCTGGCCGAGATCGCCGAGAGCGGTCTGACCCGGGCCGACCGCCTGCTCGAGCGCTTCCATGGCGCCTGGGGCGGGCGGGTGGCGCCAGTCTGGGAAGAGCTGGCCTTCTGACCTCGGGCCGCTTGCTTGCCTGAACCCGCGGCGCATGTTCTGTTCGCCTGTCGCTTACTCGGGCCCGTCGCGCCCGCTCGCAGCCGGAATCCCCTAAGATGAACATCGTCATCCTCCTCGGCCTGCTCGTCACCTTTGCCACCGGCGTGCCCGTGCTGCTCCAGCTGCTGCGGGGCCATCCGAAGGGCCTGATTGTCCTGTTCTTCGCCGAGATGTGGGAGCGGTTCTCCTACTACGGCATGCGGGGCATACTGATCTTCTACCTGACCCAGCACCTGCTGTTCGACCGCGCCGAGGCCAGTTCGGTGTATGCGTCCTACACGGCCCTGGTCTATCTCCTGCCGCTGCTCGGCGGATTCATTGCCGACCGCTGGCTGGGCTCTCGCAAGGCCGTCGCCTTTGGCGCGCTTCTGCTTGTGGCGGGCCACATCTCCATGGGCTTTGAGGGCCGCCCCGCTCAGCAGGACCTCATCTATGGCGGGAGGATTTATCCGATCGCTGCCGAGGGCCGGATGGACGACCGCGTCGCCCACATCCTGGTGGAGGGCAAGAAGTACGAGTTCGGACCGCGCGAGGGCGGCGGGATCACCATTCCGGGGGTTCCCATCGAGACCGGCCTGCCCGCCTCGATCCCTGACGGCCAGTTCGAGATCCGGACCCTCCAGGACCCGGGCTCGACCAGCATGTTCTATTTCGCCGTTTCGCTGATCATTCTCGGGGTGGGCTTCCTGAAGCCCAACATCTCCGCGGTGGTGGGAGACCTCTACCCGCATGGCGATCCCCGCCGGGATTCCGGCTTCACCCTCTATTATTACGGCATCAATCTTGGTGCCTTCTGGGCCTCCATCCTCTGCGGCCTCCTCGGACAGCACTTCGGCTGGTGGGCTGGCTTTGGCCTGGCCGGGGTGGGCATGTTCCTGGGCTGGGTGGTCTTCATGCTCGGCAAGCCCCTTCTCGAGGGCAAGGGCGAGCCGCCCAACCCCGCGAAGCTGCGCGAGCCCTTCGCCGGCTTGGTCAACCGGGAATGGATGACCTACATCATGTCGATCCTGGCTATCGGCATCGTCTACCTGACGGTTCAGAACAGCAAGCTGGTCGGCGGGGCGCTGATTGCGGCCATCATCCTGTCCATCGCGGCCCTGGCCTGGATCATCGTCCGGGTCTGCCAGACCACGGTCGAGCGCCAGAGGATGGGATTGGCCGCTATTCTAGTGCTGGGGTCGGTGGTCTTCTTCACCCTCTTCGAGCAGGCCGGATCCTCGCTCAACCTCTTCGCCTCGACCAATGTGGACCTGTCCCTGACCCAGGCGGCGGGCCACTTCCTTGGCATCCCCTTCGGCACGCCGGATCAGCTGGCCGCCATCGGCGTGAAGCCGACGAACTGGTGGAGCTGGATCGATACCTCGGTCGGTGCGGCCCAGACCCAGTCGTTCAACGCTGGATTCATCCTGATCTTCGCGCCCATTCTCGCCGCCCTTTGGACCTGGCTGGGGCGTCGCGGGAAGGATCCGAACCCGACCCTGAAGTTCGGGTTCGGACTGGTCCAGGTCGGTCTGGGCTTCTTGATCGTGGTCTGGGGCGCCGGCCTGCACGACAGCGCCTTCCGGGTACCCCTGATCCTTCTTGGCCTGCTCTACCTCCTGCACACCATAGGCGAACTCTTCCTGTCGCCCGTCGGTCTGTCGGAGATCACCAAGCTCACCCTGCCCGGGGTGGTGTCCTTCATGATGGCAGTCTGGTTCCTGGCCTCGTCCATCGCCCAGTTCGTGGGCGGCTTTATTGCCGGGCTTCTGGTCACGGAGTCGGTCGGCGGCGAGGTCCTCGATCCCAAGCTCGCCCTGGACACGGCAATCGGCGGCTTTAACGCCCTTGGATGGGCGGGCGTCGGGTTCGGGGTCGTATTCATCCTGCTCAGCTTCCTGGTGCGCGGCTGGGCCCATACGGACAAGCCGGTCCGGACCGACGCCGAGGCGGAGACCGCCACCTCTTGACGGCCTGTCACCCGGCGACATTTGAGTCGCCGCCGGGGATCAGCCGCCGGAGCCGCCCACCGTCAGGCCGGTGATCTTGAGCGAGGGCTGGCCGACGCCCACCGGCACGGACTGGCCCGACTTGCCACAGACGCCAACGCCGGGATCGAAGTCGAAGTCGTCGCCGATCATAGTGACCCGGGTCAGGGCCGTCGGCCCGTCGCCGATCAGGGTGGCGCCCTTCACCGGACGGGTGATCTGGCCGTCCTCGATGAGGTAGGCCTCCGTGCACTGGAAGACGAACTTGCCATTGGTGATGTCGACCTGGCCGCCACCGAAGTTGGCGCAGTAGAGTCCCCGCTTCGTCGAAGCGATCATTTCGTCCCGGGGCGTGTTCCCGCCTTCCATCGCCGTATTGGTCATCCTCGGCATGGGAATGTGGGCATAGGACTGCCGACGGCCGTTCCCGGTCGCCGAAAGGTCCATCAGCCGGGCGCTCATGCGGTCATGCATGTAGCCCACCAGAATGCCGTCCTCGATCAGCACGGTCCGGCTGGTGGGCGTGCCTTCGTCATCGACGGTGAGCGAGCCCCGGCGGCCAGGGAGGGAGCCGTCGTCGTAGACCGTCACCCCGCGGGCGGCGACCTGTTCCCCGATCCGGCCGGCGAAGGCCGAGGAGCCCTTGCGGTTGAAATCGCCCTCGAGCCCGTGGCCCACCGCCTCATGGAGCAGGACGCCGTTCCAGCCGGCGCCGAGCACCACGTCCATCTCACCGGCAGGGCAGGGCCCCGCCTCCAGGTTGACCAGGGCCTGGCGAAGGGCCTCCTCGGCCTGGTCGCGCCAGCGGTCGGGGGCGATCCAGGCCTCGAATCCGGCCCGGCCGCCGGCGCCGGCGAACCCGGTCTCCCGCCGGCCATCCCGCTCCACCGTGATCTGGACATTGACCCGGCAGAGGGGGCGGACGTCCCGGATGATCCGCCCATCGGCCCGCAGGATCTCGACGGTGCGCTGCTCGCCCGCGAGGGAGGCCATCACCTGCACCACCCGGGGATCCCGGGCCCGGCACCAGGCGTCGATCTCCTGCAGCAGGGCGACCTTGGTCTCGAAGTCCGGGGAATCGGTGGGGTCTACCGGATCGTAGAGCTGGCGGTTGGTCGGCCGTGGGCCCGCGTCCGCGACGCCTGAATAGCCGCGGCGCGCTAGGGCGGCCGAGCCGGCGGCGCGCTTGAGGGCGGCCTCTGAGACCTCGCTGGAGTGGGCGTAGCCAGCCGATTCCCCAGCCACCACCCTCAGTCCGAAGCCGTCGGAGGTATCAAAGGCGGCGGATTTCAGCCGACCGTCATCAAACAGGAAGGACTCGCTGCGCGACCGTTCGAAGAAGATTTCGCCGTCGTCGGCCTCGCCGACCGCATCCGCAAGCACGCGCCGGGCCGTTTCCGGCGCCAGGCCATGGGTCTCGATCAGGGATGCGGATTCGGGAAGGCTGGGCATGCGGGACTCCGTCGCGGTTCAAGGCCACAGAGATAGGGCCTACGAGCCCCGACGTCACCCTGCCGCATGCCTTCGGAAAGCGCTCGGAGCGCTTGGCAAGTTCGACGCGAGGGCCTATGTACGCCCCCGAAGAACCGCGGCCTCGGGTAACCTTGGCACTGTCTTCAGAGACGTCGGCGGGGCTGCCCCTTTCGGGCGCATTTCGTCCGCGAGTAATGACCGAGGGGACATGAAGTCTAGGGTTCAAGGCATTCGGGCGCGGTTCGCAGCGGCAGCCGCAACTGCGATGGCGGTGGTCTGGGGGCTTCCCGCCCTGGCCTCCGAAAACTTGGTCGGGCAACCGACCCCTGGCGCGATCGGCCTGCAGTCGGGGGTTACCCCGCTCAAGCACGACGCGACCTTCTTCCACGATGCGATACTTCTGCCGATCATCACGGGCATCGTTCTGTTCGTGCTCGCCCTGCTTGTCTGGGTCATGGTCCGCTACAACAAGAGGGCCAATCCCACCCCGGCTAAGTGGAGCCACAACACCCTGGTCGAGGTGGTCTGGACCATTGTTCCCATCCTGATCCTGACTGTCATCTCGGTGTTTTCGTTCCGGCTCCTCTACGCCTATCACGACATGCCCAAGCCCTACATGACGGTGAAGGCCACCGGCTACCAGTGGTACTGGGGCTACGAGTATCCCGATAACGGGATCAGCGAATTCGTCTCGAATATCCTGCCCGAGGACAAGGCCACCGCGCAGAAGGTTCCCTACCTCCTCGCCGCGACCGAACCCCTGGTGGTTCCCGTGGGCAAGCCCGTGAGGGTGCTGGTGACGGGTGCGGACGTGATTCACGCCTTCGCCGTCCCCGCCTTCGGCGTCATCGCGGATGCGGTCCCCGGCCGCGTGAACGAGACCTGGTTCACGATCGAGAAGCCCGGCGTCTACTACGGCAACTGCCGCGAGCTGTGCGGCTCCCAGCACGCCTACATGCCCATCGAGGTTCGCGCGGTGAGCCAGGCCGACTTCGACGCCTGGACCGCATCGAAGGGCGGCTACAAGGTGGGCGGTGCTCCGGTGCCAGTAACCGCGGCGGCCCCCGCCGCAATGCCCGCAGTCATCCCGGCCACGGCTCCAGCCACAGCGCCGGCAGCAACTCCGGCCGCGGCTCCTGCCGCTGCGCCGGCGTCTTCCGCAACGCCTGCGCCCGCCTCGGCGCCGGCGTCGAACTGAGGTCAGGACAGTACAGATGGCCCACGCATCCGCCGCTCATCACGCTGATGATCACGACCACAAGCCGCCCTTTCTGGTGCGGTGGCTCTTCTCCACCAACCACAAGGACATCGGCACCCTCTACATCCTGTTCGCCATCATGGCCGGGCTTGTGGGCGGCGCCCTGTCCGGGCTGATCCGGCTTGAACTGGCCGAGCCCGGCCTGCAGCTCTTCGTCAAGGGGGGCTGGCTCGACCAGCTCGGGCTCGTCGAGGCTTCGAACCACGGCTACAATGTCGTGGTCACCGCCCACGCCCTGATCATGATCTTCTTCATGGTCATGCCGGCTATGATCGGCGGCTTTGGTAACTGGTTCGTCCCGATCATGATCGGCGCGCCGGACATGGCCTTCCCGCGGATGAACAACGTCTCGTTCTGGCTCCTGGTGGCCGCATGGATCCTGCTCTGCCTCTCCCTCTTCGTGGACGGCGGCCCGGGCAAGGGCTTTGGCGGCGGGTGGACGATCTACCCACCCCTGTCGACTTCAGGCCATACCGGCCCCGCCATGGACCTCGCCATCCTGTCGCTCCACCTTGCCGGTGCGAGCTCCATCCTGGGGGCGATCAACTTCATCACCACCATCTTCAACATGCGTGCGCCTGGCATGACCCTGCACCAGATGCCGCTGTTCGCCTGGTCGGTGCTGGTGACGGCCTTCCTCCTCCTGCTGTCCCTGCCCGTGCTGGCCGGTGCCATCACCATGCTGCTGACGGACCGGAACTTTAACACCCACTTCTTCGATCCCGCCGGCGGCGGCGATCCGGTCATGTTCCAGCACCTGTTCTGGTTCTTCGGCCACCCTGAGGTCTACATCCTCATTCTGCCCGGCTTCGGCATCATCAGCCACATCGTCTCGACCTTCTCCAAGAAGCCCATCTTCGGCTACCTCACCATGGCCTACGCCATGGTGGCCATCGGCTTCGTCGGCTTCATCGTCTGGGCGCACCACATGTACACGGTGGGCATGCCCGTCGACCTGCGCGCCTATTTCGTGGCGGCCACAATGGTCATCGCGGTGCCCACCGGGGTGAAGGTCTTCTCGTGGATCGCGACCATGTGGGGCGGTTCGCTGGACTTCAAGACGCCCATGCTCTGGGCGATCGGCTTCATCTTCCTCTTCACGGTCGGCGGCGTCACGGGCGTGGTGCTGGCCAATGCCGGCATCGATTACAGCCTGCACGACACCTACTACGTGGTGGCGCACTTCCACTACGTGCTCAGCCTGGGCGCCGTGTTCGCGATCTTCGCCGGCTTCTACTACTGGTTCGAGAAGATGTGGGGCGTGAAGTACAACGAGTTCCTTGGCGCGACCCACTTCTGGATCACCTTCGTGGGCGTGAACCTGATCTTCTTCCCGCAACATTTCCTGGGTCTGCAGGGAATGCCCCGGCGATACGTCGACTACCCGGAAGCCTTTGCTTTCTGGAATGGGGTTTCGACCGACGGCTACATGATCACCATTGCTGGCGTCGGCGTCTTCCTCGTGGTTCTCCTCGAGGCGGCGATCCGTCGCCGCAAGGCCGAGGCCAATCCCTGGGGCGAAGGGGCCACCACCCTCGAGTGGACGCTGTCTTCGCCGCCGCCGTTCCACCAGTTCAGCGACCCGCCGGTTTTCAAGTCGGACTCGCATCACTAATCGCCGCGGCCCGGCCAACGGGCCCTTGGCAAGACTCATTGGGGGGCGCGGACCGGACTGACCCGGTGCGCGCCCCTCTACGCATCAGGGAATACATGGTCGACATAACCCCCCCCGCCGTCGCCCGCGCCGCCCTTCCGCCCCGCTGGCAGGACTATGTCCAGCTGCTGAAGCCCCGCGTCATGTCGCTGGTGGTCTTCACGGCGGCCACGGGAATGATCTGCGCTGGAACGCCATTGAACCCGGTCATGGGCGTGATCGCCATCCTGTGCATTGCCGTGGGTGCCGGGGCCTCTGCCTCCCTGAACATGTGGTACGACGCCGACATCGATGCGCGCATGAGGCGCACCCGCGGCCGTCCGGTGCCGGCAGGTCGGGTTCAGGCCGCGGACGCCCTGGCCCTCGGGATCGTCCTGTCCCTCTTCTCGGTCATGATCCTGGGCCTGGCGATTAACTGGTTCGCAGCCGGCCTTCTGGCCTTCACCATCTTTTTTTATGCCGTCGTCTACACCATGTGGCTGAAGCGATGGACAGCGCAGAACATTGTGATCGGCGGCCTTGCGGGTGCCCTGCCGCCCGTGATCGGCTGGGCGGCGGCCACGGGCCAGGCACCCCTGGACGCCTGGCTCCTCTGCGCCATTATCTTCATGTGGACGCCGCCTCATTTCTGGGCCCTGTCGCTCTACACCAGCGAGGACTATGCTGCAGCGGGCGTGCCCATGCTGCCGGTCACCGCTGGCGCAGCCGCTACACGCCGGCAGATCTGGATCTACAGCCTGCTCCTCATACCAGTCTGTCTCGCGCCCGTGGCGACGGGCCTTGGTGGGACGACCTACCTGGCGGTCTCAGCCCTGGGCGGGGCGGTCTTCCTGCTCCTGGCCTGGAGAGTCCGTTCCGGCCGCGCCGGCGACGCTGCGGACCCCAGGGTCACCGACGGCCTTTACGATGTCCAGGCGGCGGCGCGCGACGCCCGGAACCTATTCGCTTATTCCATCCTGTACCTGACCCTGCTGTTCGCCACTCTTCTGGGCGAGCATCTCTGGGGCCGGGCCGCCGGTGGACTTTCCTGAGGTCTGACATGACGGAACCTGAAACCTATTCCAGTCTACCGGTGGCCGGTCTACCCGGGGCCGGATCGAAGGACGCCGCGGCCCGAGCCCGTCGTGGCCGGAACATCGCAATCGCCATCGGCCTGGTCGGCTTCGTCGTGCTGGTCTATCTCGTGACTGTTTTCCGGATGGGTGGAAATGTCATCAACCGCCCCCTCTGAGGCCACTCGCCGGAACGCCCGGGTCGCACTTTGGTGCTCTGTCTGCTTCGTCGGAATGATCGGTGCCGCCTTTGCCTCGGTACCGCTCTACCGGGCCTTCTGCCAGTTGACCGGATTTGACGGTACGCCCAGGCGGGTCGAGCAGGCGGCTTCCCACACCCTTGACCGAAACCTGGAGGTCCGGTTTGACGCCAACGTCCGGGACCTACCCTGGACCTTCCGGCCCCAGCAGACCTCGCAGACCCTGCGGATCGGGGAAACCGGGCTTGCCTACTTCACGGTCACCAATAACAGCGACCAGCCCATCTCGGGGCATGCCGTCTACAACGTCACGCCCCAAATCGCGGGTGCCTACTTCCAGAAGCTTGAGTGCTTCTGCTTCAGCGACCAGACCATAGCGGCGCGCACGACCGTCGAGTTCCCCGTGGTTTATTTCGTGGATCCGAAGTTCGCCGAGGATTTCGACACCCGGGGCAAGTCCGAAGTGACCCTGTCCTACACATTCTTCCCGTCGCAGGATGCGAAGCCGAAAGCCGCCGGGGTGCCTTCCGGGCTTGGCGGAACGGCGAAAGCAGGGCTATAGGGACACAACCAGAAACTCCCGCTGGCCTTGCGACTCAACGGGCGGGGAGCGGCAGTAAGAGGACCAGGGGCGCAATGTCTGCGGGCGACGTCAAACACGACTACCATCTCGTCAATCCGAGCCCCTGGCCGCTGGTCGGGTCGCTGGCAGCCTGCGTAATGGCCGTTGGCGCCGTGATCGCCATGAAGGGTCTGTTCGGCCTTCCAAAGGGTAACCTCGCCGTTTTCATCGCTGGCCTGGCGGGGGTCATCCTGACCATGGCCGTCTGGTGGCGTGACGTCACG
>CAMCIK010000013.1 GCA_945874825.1 Phenylobacterium deserti
TGGTCGGACGCCGAGCCCAACCGTCCGCCGGACAGGCCCTTCCGGCCCACCGACCGGGCACCGATCCTGCGCCGCGCCCGGGATGGCTCCGGGCTCGAGGGCCTGGAGGCGCGTTGGTGGCTGGTGCCTGGCTTCCACAAGGGCCCCGTTTCAGACTGGAAGGCCATGTGCACCAACGCCCGGATCGAGACGGCGGCGACGACCGCTTCCTTCCGGGAGTCGGTCCGTACGGGCCGCTGCCTCGCCCCTGTGACCGCGGTCCTTGAGTATGACGCCCCTCCCGGTTGGCGGAAGGGTCAGCCCAAGCGGCGCTGGGAGGTCTCCTGGCCCGCGGACGGGGCCTCGGGGCCTGTGCGTTTCCTCGCCGGCCTCTGCGCCCGGTCCCACCCCGCCGACCTGCCGGAAGGGTTGGACAGCTTCGCCGTCATCACCCGTCCGGCCGGTGCGGACATGACCCGCATTCACGACCGCCAACCCGTCATCCTGTCCCTCGCCGAGGGCCTGGACTGGCTGGACCGGGGCGACCTCGCCGCTCTACCGATCCCGGGTCCGGCAGGTGCCCTGACCCTCCGGGAAGCCCCCCGCTAGACCAGTCCTTTGCCGGCGTCGTCGATGATGGAGCCCAGGTCGCGGTTGTCCTCAGCCAGGATCATCTCGTTGTGCGCCTTGCCCGAGGGGATCATGGGGAAGCAGTTTTCTTCCTTGGTCACGCAGCAGTCGAAGATGACCGGACCGGGATAGTCGATCATCCGGCGGATGGCGTCGTCCAGTTCGGCCGGGGTCCGGGCCCGAAGGCCCAGGCAGCCGAAGGCCTCGGCCATCTTCACGAAGTCGGGCAGGCTGGCCGAGTAGGAGTGCGAATAGCGCTCGCCGTGCAGCAGCTGCTGCCACTGGCGCACCATGCCCATCCACTCGTTGTTCAGGATGAAAATCTTGATCGGCAGGCCGTACTGAATAGCCGTCGACATCTCCTGCATGGTCATCTGCACGCTGGCGTCGCCGCCGATGTCGATGACTAGGCTCTGCGGATGCGCCAGCTGGACGCCCACGGCGGCGGGCAGGCCGTAGCCCATGGTGCCGAGCCCTCCGGAGGTCATCCAGCGGTTCGGCTCGTCGAAGTGGAAGAACTGTGCCGCCCACATCTGGTGCTGGCCCACTTCGGTGGTGATGTAGACGTCCTTGTCCCGGGTCAGGGCGTAGAGCCGCTCGATGGCGTATTGCGGCTTGATGCCGTCGGCCGAGGGCGTGTAGCTGAAGGACTTCCGCGCCCTCCAGGCCTCGATCTGCCGCCACCACTCTGCCAGGGCGCCGGCGTCGCAGGACAGACTGCGGGCTTTCCAGATGGCAATCAGGTCCTCGAGCACGCTGCCGGCGTCGCCGATGATGCCGATATCGGCCCGGACGTTCTTGGAGATCGAGGATGCGTCGATGTCGATATGGATCTTCCGCGAGCCCGGCGAGAAGGCGTCGAGCTTGCCGGTGACCCGATCATCGAAGCGCGAACCGATGGCCACCATGACGTCGCAGTCGTGCATGGCGTTGTTGGCCTCGAAACTGCCGTGCATGCCCAGCATGCCCAGCCACTTGTCGTCCGAGGCCGGGAAGGCGCCCAGGCCCATCAGGGTCGAGGTCACCGGGGCGCCGGTCAGGGCGGCGAATTCCCTCAGCAGGGCGGCGGCCCGGGGACCGGCGTTGATCACGCCACCGCCGGTGTAGAGGATGGGACGGCGGGCACCGGCAATCATTTGCGCCGCCTCGGCGATCCGGGCCGGGTCGCCCTGGGTCCGGGGGCGGTAGTTGTGGGCGTGCACCACCTCTCCAGGCCCTTGGTAGGCAGCCTTGCCGAACTGGACGTCCTTGGGGATGTCGATGACCACCGGTCCCGGCCGCCCGGATGTGGCGATGTGGAAGGCCTCGTGCAGCACCCGCGGCAGGTCGGCCGGATCCTTAACGAGGTAGTTGTGCTTGGTGATGGACCGGGTGATGCCGATGGTGTCGCACTCCTGGAAGGCGTCGGTGCCGATCAAGTGAGTGGCCACCTGGCCGGTGATGACCACCAGGGGAATGGAATCCATCATGGCGTCGACAATGCCGGTGACTGCATTGGTGGCGCCAGGACCCGAGGTCACCAGGACCACGCCGGGCTTGCCGGTCGAGCGTGCATAGCCCTCTGCGGCATGGGTCGCCCCCTGTTCGTGCCGGACCAGGATGTGCTGCAGGCGCGGCTCATTGAAGAGGGCGTCGTAGATGGGCAGGACCGCCCCGCCCGGATAGCCGAACAGGACCTCAACACCCTGGTCCACAAGGGCGCGCACGACGATCTCGGCTCCTGTCAGGATCTCTGTGGCGGCGTCGGTCTGGGTCAGGGTCTGGGTGGTCATGGGAGTGGGGGTCCGAAGGGGGGTGGGCGAAGGAGAGGGGGCGTGGGCAACAAAAAGGGCCCTCAAGGGGCCCGGGCGTATGCGACCAGTCGCGGCTGACGGTGTCAGTCCGCGGCAGGTCGCCTGGCAAGTACGAGGACGCGACGCATATGTCGTCTCCAAAAACAGTAGGATTGGCTAGTGCCATGCCCCTGTCAGGGCGTCAAGTCAGGGTTCAGCGCAAGAAATGACCTCCATTGCGCCTCGGCGTCCAGGTCGGTGACCGTCGGCCAGCTGGCCATCCGGCCCCTCAGCCAGACCTCCTGCCGTTTCACATAGTTGCGGGTTTCCCGTCGACCGGCGTCGAGGGCAGCGTCCAGGGAGATCTCACCTCCGAGGTGGGCGGCCAGGGGCCGCAGGCCAACGGCCTTCATGGCAGGCAGGGTCGGGTCCAGCCCCCGGGCGACCAGTTCACGCACCTCCTCAAGGGCACCCGTGGCGACCATTGCGTCGAAACGGGCGTCGCAGCGGGCATACAGGGCCGGCCGCGGCGGCATCAGACGTACGGAACGCCAGTCCCCGGGGGCGAGCCCGCCCCGGGTTTCTGCCTGCCAGTCCGAGAGCGCCTTGCCTGTGGCGAGGAAGACCTCGAGGGCCCTGACCAGCCTCTGGCGGTCCCCCGGGAGGATCCTTACCGCCGCGGCCGGATCGACCTGGGCGAGCCGGGTCCGGAAGGACAGCTCGCCTTCGGTGTCGAAGGCTTCCGTCGCCCGGGCGCGGACGTCTGCCGGTACGGGGGGAATCTCCGCAAGGCCGTCGGTGAGGGCCGTGAAATAGAGGCCGGTGCCGCCCGCGATGATGGCGTCCCTTCTGGCCTCGCGGAGCCGGGCCAGGACCGCCTGGGCCTCGCCCAGCCAGCGGCCGACGGACCAACCGTCGGCGGCGTCCGCCACCCCCACCAGGTGGTGCGGAACGCCGCGGCGCTCGGCGAGATCGGGGATTGCGGTCAGGACCGGGAGGTCGCTGTAGACCTGAAGGGCGTCGGCCCCGATCACCTCGCCGCCCACGGCTTCGGCTAGGCGGACGGCCAGGGCTGACTTGCCGCTTGCCGTCGGGCCGGCGATGAGCCAGATGCGGGACGCCATGGATCTTGCGCTCACCCTCGTCGGCCAGGACGCCGAAGTCGCCCGCCTCGCTTCCGACCGGGCGCAGGCAGGGCTCGCAGCCTGCGGACTGTCCGTCAAGTCGGCCTCCGCCCTTGGCCCAACGGCCTGGGACCTCGCCTTCGAGGCTATCGGCCTGGCCGGCCTGAAGGCCTCCGTCCGGTCTGCCGTCGGCGACCTGCCGATTGACCTCGCCCTCCAGCCCCTCGCCGGCCGTCGGAAACGGCTCCTGCTGGCCGACATGGACAGCACCATCATCGCCTGCGAATGCCTCGATGAGCTGGCGGACTTCGCCGGGCGCAAGGCAGAGGTCTCGGCCATCACCGAGCGGGCCATGCGCGGCGAGCTGGAGTTCGAGGGCGCCCTGCGCGAGCGGGTGGCCATGCTGGCGGGATTGCCCGAGGCCGAGCTGGAGCGCGCCTATGCAGAGCGCGTGCGCCTGAACCCCGGCGCCCGTACCTTCGTGGCCACACTGGCGGCCTCGGGCGCGCACTGCGTCCTGGTCTCCGGCGGGTTCGACTTCTTCACTCAAAGGGTCTCCACCCAGGCGGGGTTCCATGAGGACCGGGCCAACCGCCTCCTCGTCAGCGAGGGTCGCCTGACCGGCGAAGTGGCCGAGCCCATCCTCGGGCGTGAGGCCAAGCTTGCGACCCTGGTTTCCGAGGCCGCCAGGCTGGGCCTTGACCTGTCGCAGACCGCCGCCATTGGCGACGGTGCCAACGACCTGGCCATGATCGAAGCCGCAGGCCTGGGCCTGGCCTATCGCGCCAAGCCAGTCGTCGCCGCCGAGGCCGACGCCCAGATCGACCATGCCGACCTGACGGCGGCCCTCTATTTCATGGGCTTCTCCGAGGCCGAGTTTATCCGGGACTAAGGCCTCAGGCCCGGCCCAGGGACAGGCGGATCAGGTCCGCGGCTGCGTGTAGGTCACTGACGATTCGCGCGCACAGGGCGTCCATTTCCGGATTGGGGGCCAGCAGGTCCGGGACCATTACGGTCATCATGCCCGCCGCCGCCGCCGAGCGGACGCCGTTGTGGCTGTCCTCTAGGGCCAGGCAGTCCGCGGGATCGACCCCCAGCCATCCGGCGGCGACCAGGAAGGGATCAGGGTGGGGCTTGCCGCGGGGATAGTCGCCCCGGGCGGCGACGGCGTGGAAGCGGTCTTCAAGCCCGTGACGGCCCAGGTTGAAAGCGACATCCTCATGCCGCGATGAGGTGGCGATGGCCCGGGGTATCCCCAGTTGGTCCAGCAGTTCCAGGACTTCGCGGACCCCGGCCTTCAGGAACTCCTGGCCCCGGGCGATGTCATGGAAATGCGCGGCAGAGGCGTCCCATAGGCGGTCGACGTCAAAGTCCTCGCCGTAATGGTCCAGCAACAGGCGGCGGCTGGAGTCGCCCGGCAGGCCGATCAGGCTGTGGAAGAGGGGTTCTGGCATGTCCCGGCCCAGCCCCTGGGCGGCGGCAAAGAGAGCATCGCGATAGAGGGCCTCGGTGTCGAACAGCAGGCCGTCCATGTCGAAGATAACGGCGCGGGGCGGGCGGGGCAGGGGCATGGCGTCCTTGTCGACCCTCGCCAGCCCTCCCGCAAGGGACCTCGCCCCTTGTCTTCGCTGTCCCGCGACCGGATATGGAGGCTTCACCCCAGGAATGACCCCCGATGACCGCCGACGCTCCCATCGATCGCGCCACCCTCCTTGCCGCCCTCGACGGCATTGTCGATCCCAAGTCCGGCAAGGGCCTCAACGCGGCGGGCCTCGTCCGCGGCCTGATCCTGGCGCCAGGCCGGGCCGGATTCATGCTCGAGGTCCCGGCGGGCGAGGTGGCCGACTACCAGCCTGTCCGTGACGCCGCTGAGGCCCTGATCGCCGGCCTGCCCGGCGTCACCCGAGCCCAGGTGGTCCTGACCGCCGAGGCGCCGGCCGGCCGGCACAGTGCGACCGTCACCCCCGTCGGAGCCGCCCCCCAGCGCCGGACCGCCGCCCGGGTGTCCGAGGACCCTGCGGCCCGCCCGGCGCCCTCTGGGGAAGCCGTCCGGCCCGATCATGTCCGTCGGGTCATCGCCGTGGCCAGTGGCAAGGGCGGGGTGGGCAAGTCCACCATCTCGGTCAACCTTGCCGTCGCCCTGGCGGCCCGGGGCCTGTCCGTGGGTCTCCTAGATGCTGACGTCTACGGTCCCTCCGCCCCGCGCATGATGGGCCTGGACTCCCGCCCCGCCTTCAACGCCGACAAGAAGCTGGTGCCCCTGGAGGCCTGGGGCGTGAAGGTCATGTCCATCGGCTTCCTGGTTGACGAGGGCTCGCCCATGATCTGGCGCGGCCCCATGGCCTCCTCCGCCGCCCGCCAGATGGTGCAGGACGTCCTGTGGGGAACCGCCGAGGCACCCCTGGATGTTCTGGTCGTCGACCTGCCGCCGGGAACGGGCGACATCCAGCTGACCCTGGTCCAGAAGTTGAAGATCGACGGTGTCCTCATTGTCTCCACCCCGCAGGAAATCGCACTGATCGACGCGCGTCGCGCCGCCGCCATGTTCCGCAAGACCGAAACCCCCCTGCTGGGGGTAGTCGAGAACATGGCCTGGTTCGAAGAGCCCTCCACGGGCACCCGGATCCCCATCTTCGGGGAGGGCGGGGCCAGGGCCGAGGCCGTCCGCATGGGCCTGCCTCTGTTAGCCGAGATACCGCTGGAGACTTCCCTGCGCGCGGCCTGCGACGAGGGCCGGCCGGGGGTGCTCGCGAATCCGGACAGCGTCGCCTCCCGGGCCTTCACCAGCCTGGCGGCGGCGGTGGCCTGAGCCTTCTAGAGGCTAGCGGCGATCGATCGTGGAGTGGCCGCCAGGCTCTCCGGTCAAGCCTTCCAGAACAGCGGCCTCGTCGTAGACAACATCCGTGTGGCCATCCCGCTCGTCCAGCTGGCGGCGGATCTCGGCGTGAGCGGTGGCGTCGAGCTTGTAGCCGATGAAGCAGGCGCCTGCGAGCATGACGAAAACGATGGGTCCGACGATGTAGGCGAGCTCAAGGCCGAGGATCTGCCCAGGCGTGTTCGTGGCGCCGGCCTTGGCGTCGTAGCCGATCCAGGCCAGGACATTGAACGTCAGGCCGATCGAGAAGGCACCCGCCAGTTTGCTGGTCGCTGCGGTGAGGGCGTAGAGCAGGCCGATCTGCTCGCGGCCGCCCTCAAGGCGGAGTTCATCGCCGATATCCGCGGTGATGGCCCGGGTCATGACCCCAAATCCAGCGGCGAGGGCGCCCTCGATGGCCATTGCGGGTACGAACCAGGCAAAATTCCCCTTCGGCAGGAACAGCAGCAGGACCAGGCCGATCGAGTAGAGGGTGGTGGTCAGGATCAGGGCCCGGTGCTTGCTGATCCGGTTCGCCAGAGCCGCCGTGAGCGGCGCACCCACGAAGCCGGCGACGATGTAGACCATCAACAACAGGCTGGCGCCCGTCGGGGTGAATTCCCGGGAGTTGGTGAAGAAGAACATGTAGAGGGCGGCCATCCACCCTGGCCCCAGGGTGATGAACAGGTCTGCCGCCAGGATCCGGATGACGTTTCCGCGGCTGAACAGCTTGGCATAGTCGGCCAGTGTAAAGTGGCCGCCGTCATCCTTGCTGATGGTCTCCGGGGTTGGGATCACCGCAATCAGGAGGGTGATGGGGATCATGGCGATCACGAACCAGCCGATGGCCTGCATCGGGTTGATGTCCTTGACGCCCACCTGCTCCAGCAGGATCGGGATCGCCAGGGCCGTCAGCGAGCCGACCACGCCCACGGCGGTCAGGACGCCGAAGATCCGGGACCTCTGTTCATAGCTCTTGGCCAGGACAGCCGCCCAGGCCGAGTGCGAAAGTCCCATGATGGACTGGCCCAGGTACATGGCCAGCAGCCAGATCACCAGGTAGACCAGCGTGGTGCCCTCGGGCGCGTTGTAAAGCATGTAGACGGCGGCGATCAGCAATGGGGCGCCGGCCACCATCCAGACCTTGTACCGCCCGAACCGGGTCCGCGTGCGGTCCATGCCAAGACCGATGACCGGATCCAGCCAGATGTCCAACAGGCGCACCAGGAAAAAGGCGTTGCCGACGACGGCGAGGCTCACGCCGAGCTGGCTTGCGAAGTAGGGAGGAAGCTGGACGCCGACGGAGATCCCGAGTGCGGCGAGGGGCAGGCTGATCGCCGCAAAGGCTATGGTGGCGGGGAGGCTCAGATTACCGTTCGTCGGCGACCGGTTGACCGTGGACACTCTGGACTCCCCCCACACAGCGCCCGGTATCTCTGGGGCGCGCGAAGATAGGCCGGGTTCTCCCTCGTTGGGCAAGGGGAAAACGCCGGCCCTAGATCGGTTGGACTTAGCCGCCCTGCATCTTGCGGAAGAACTTCCCGCTCTGCTCGCCGCCGTTCACATAGGCCTGCTGGCCCGTGGGATCGGTGATGCGGGCAAAGTTGTCGCGGACCTCCTCGACCGACAGGCCGCCTTCACCGAGATAGACGCCCTCCGTCTCGTAGATGCGGGCTTGGGCGAAGGCACCGGCGCCGGCGGTCATGACGACCCCGGTGGGGGCCTCTTCCGACACCAGGTAGACCACGGCCGGGGTCACGTACTCCGGCTTCAGCTTGGCCAGGACCTCGGCCGGCATCAGGTTCTCGGTCATCCGGGTCGCGGCCACCGGGCTGATGGCGTTGACGTGGATGTTGTTCTTCTGGCCCTCGATCTTCAGCGTGTTCATGAAGCCGATCAGGGCCAGCTTGGCGGCCCCATAGTTCGACTGGCCGAAGTTGCCGTAGAGGCCGGTGGAGGAGGTGGTGACCACGATCCGCCCGTAGTTCTGGGCCTTCATGATCTCCCAGACCGCCTTGGCCGGTTTCACCGTGCCCATGACGTGGACGTCCATCACCGCCTCGAAGTCGGCGATCTCCATCTTCGAAAAGGTCTTATCCCGCAGGATGCCGGCATTGGCGACCAGGATGTCGATCCGGCCCCAGGCGTCGAGGGTCTGCTGGACCATGTGAGCGACGCCGGCATCATCAGTCACCGAGCTGCCGTTGGCGATGGCCTCACCGCCGAAGGCCTTGATCTCGGCCACGACCGCCTCGGCTGCAGCCGAGGAGCCGCCCGAGCCGTCGACGGACCCGCCGAGGTCATTGACCACGACCTTGGCACCGCGCCGGGCCAGTTCCAGCGCATGCTGGCGGCCGAGGCCCCCGCCCGCGCCCGTGACGATCGCAACCTTACCGTCGAAACGGATGTCAGCCATGAGAAGGCTCCCTGCCCAGAATTGAAGTCGGGCCGGGTTGTGCGGCGGGCGCGGCCGGGCGTCAAGCCGGCCCAGCGGGCCGGGTCGACGGCTTGAGGAACCGCACCAGCACCCGCTGGCCGATCAGCAGGGGTGCGTCTGTGGCGCTGACCACCACCTCGACCACGCGTTCGTCCTTCCGCTCGGAGGGATCGTCGGACTGCAGCCTGCGCGCGCCGAAGACGGCCGAGATGCGCAGGACGGATCCGGTGTAGCGCTGGGTCGGGTCGGCTTCGGGACTGATCTCCACCGCCTGGCCCACCGACACCGAGGGCAGGGCACCTTCGGTCACCTCTGCCCGGACGATGCGGGGGGTGCGGGGTTCGAGGTCAAAGAGGGTCGAGACGTTCAGGGTCGAGGCCCCGACGCCCGGATTGGCGTAGCGCCTGGCGATCCGGCCATCCACCGGCGCGCGGACGAGGGTCTGCTCCAGTTCGTATTGGGACTGGGCCAGGACGGCTTTGGCGGTCTCGACTGCGGCCTCCCCGGACGCCAGGTCCGCCTCGGCCTGGCGCACCTGGTCGTTGGCCTGGTCCAGCTTCTGCCCGGCGACGAAGTTCGAGCTCACCAGCGACTGAAGGCGCTCTCGCTCCCGGCGGGCCGTGGAGAGGGTGACCTCGAGGGCGGCGATTTGCGCCCGGGCCTCGCTGAGGGCGGCGGAGGCGCGTCCGGCGGCAAGGCGCGGCTCCTCTTCCTCCTGCCGGGCCAGGATCTGGCCGCGGACCACGTCATCGCCCTCGTTCACCAGGACGTCCCGGATGATGCCCGCCCGGCGTGCGGCGACCTGGATCATGCCGCCTTCCACGTCGACCTTGCCATTGGCCGCCGCCGCGAAGGGCGAGGTCGCAACGACCGCCTCTGTGGGGGCAGCCCCTGGAGGCGTGCGGCCACGCCAGACGGCGAAGCCAACTCCCGCCGCCAGTAAAAGGGCGAGGGCCCAGGCCAGGGGTTTGCGCAGCAGGCCCGTCATGGTGTCTCCGCTTTCGTTCCGGCGATCCGGCCATCCTCGATGTGGATGACCCGATCCGCCCAGGCTTCAAGTCTCTGGTCGTGGGTGACGCAGATCACCGCCGCGTCCTGCTCCCGGGCGGCGCCCTGCAGAAGGGAGATGACCCGCTGGCCGTTCTCGCCGTCGAGGGCCGAGGTGGGCTCATCGGCGAAGATCATCCGGGGCTGCTTGGCGAGGGCCCGGGCGATGGCGACCCTCTGCTTCTCGCCGCCGGACAGTTCCGCCGGGCGCAGGTGCAGGCGCGGGGTCATCCCCACGGCGTCCAGGGCGGCCTCGGCCTGGGCGCGGGCCGCCTTGGGGCTGCGTCCGGCAAAGCGCAGCACCTGGGAGACCTGCTCCAGGGCGGTGAGGGCCGGAAAGAGATTGAAACCCTGGAAGATGAAGCCGCAGTTGGCCAGCCGGAACCGGTCGATCTCGGCCGGCCGGAGCGCCCAGAGGTCCGCGCCCAGGGCGCTCACGTGCCCGGCGTCGGGCCTCAGCAGGCCGGACAGTACCGCGATCAGGGTCGACTTGCCCGAGCCCGAGGGGCCCATGACCAGGGCGATCTCGCCGCTCCGGGCCCAGAAGGTTGCGTCATCCAGCACCGTCAGGACCGCGTTCCCAGACGTGTAACGCTTTGTCAGGCCCTCGGCCCTGATGGCGATCGCGCCGCTCATCTCAGCAGCTCCGCCGGCTGGCTCCGCGACAGGGCGCCCAGGGACAGGAAACCCGAGACCAGGGCGATGGCCATCAGCAGGACGGCCACCTCGCCCACATAGGCCAGCGGCAGGCTCATCGCGATATTGTTCAACCGCGCTGCCGCAAGGACGCATCCCATCAAGAGGGCCGTGCCCAGGAGGCCAGCGATCCCGACCCAGAAGGCCAACTCCACCACCACCCCCCGAAGGGCGCCCATCGAGACCCCCAGGGCCCGCAGGCTGGCGAACTCGCGGATGTTCGAGGCCACGGCGCCTCTCAGGGTCTGGGAAGTGATGCCGACGCCGATCAGGAGCGCCAGCACCAGGGAGAAGCCCAGCAGGACGCCAACCACCTGTTCCTTCATGAAGTCCGCTCCGTTGGCCCTGGAAAGGTCCTCGGGGAGCCAGGCCCGGTATTCGCCATTGGCCTTGGTGTTGAGAAAGTCGCGGACCTCGGCGGCGCGCTCGGGGTGCTTCAGCTTCAGGAGGAGCAGGCCGCTCCTGTCGCCACTGGTCATCAAGCGCAGCCGGATCAGGGTGTCCCGGGATACGAAGACTGTAGGAACCTCGATGTTCGCGTATCCCTTCACCGTCGCGGCGACCTGGAGGGTCTGCCCCCGCAGGATGACGGAGTCGCCGACCGCGACGCCCAGTTTTTTCAGAGCGGAGGCGTCCACCACCACCGTCATCGGCGCGTCCAGGGCGCGGCGGGCCGTCTCCGGGAAGTCCGAAGGCAGGGTCACCGACCCGGGCGCGGGATCGACCATGGCGACCCGGACGTAGGTACGGACCTGTTGCTCGCCCGTCTTCGGGATGTTCGTCCAGTCGGCGATGCTGACCTCCCAGGTGTCGACCGCCGCCACCTCGGGATGCAGGTACATCCGCGGCCGGATCCGGCTGGGCACCTCCGCAACCGTAGTTCCCATCAGGCTCTGGGCCTTGGGGGGCATGATGATGATGTCGGCGGGGGACCGGTCGATGGTGGCGGTGTAGGCCTTGAGGATTCCCGTGACGAGGCCGACCTGCGACAGGATCAGCACCCCCGAGAAGGCGAGCGCCAGCACAGCGGCGAGATAGCGTCGCCATTCGTGCAGCAGCGTGGCCAGGGCCAGGGACATGGTGTCTCCGCGGGGAGCCTTCCCCGGCCGTAACATCCCACCGGTCGCGTTAATTGAAGGTAAGGCTATCACCTTGAAACCATGAGTATGCGCCAGCGGCCCGCCCCAGGGGGTGGCCCCGACGACCCGGGCTCGCTAGAAGGCGCATCTGTCGCCCCTTCCGGGCCCGAACGGATGCTGACATGACCTTCAAGCTCGCCGGCGCCTTCCTGGCCGCGGCCCTCTGCCTCCCCGCCGTCGCCCGTGCCGACGAGGGCATGTGGACCTTTGATGCCTTTCCCGCCGCCAGGGTTGAACAGTCCCTCGGGGTGAAGATCGACCAGAAGTGGCTCGACCGCGTCCAGGCCGCCTCGGTGCGCCTGACCAGCGGTTGCTCGGCCTCCCTGGTCTCGCCCGAGGGCCTTGTCCTGACCAACCAGCACTGCGTGGTCGACTGTGCCCAGAACCTGTCGACCGGTTCGGCCGACTATGTGAAGGACAGCTTCCTGGCCCGTACCCGCGGGGAAGAGCGGATCTGTCCGGGCGTTCAGGCCGAGATCCTCCTGTCCATCCTCGATGTCTCCGCAGACGTCTCGAAGGCGACCTCGGGCCTGACCGGCGGCGACTTCATCAAGGCCCGCAACGCCACCTATGCCCGCCTGGAAAGCGAGACCTGCAGCCAGGATCCCCTGACCCGCTGCCAGGTGATCAGCTTCTATCGCGGCGGCCAGCACAAGCTCTATCGCTACCGGAAGTATTCCGACGTCCGCCTTGTTTTCGCTCCGGAACTCAGCGCCGCCTTCTTCGGGGGCGACCCGGACAACTTCAACTTCCCACGCTATGCCCTCGATGTCGGCTTCCTGCGCCTGTACGAGAACGGCAAGGCTGTCCGCACCCCGCAGCACCTCACCTGGAAGGCCCGGGCACCCGTGCCGGGCGAGGCGACCTTCGTCTCCGGCAACCCGGGCTCCACCGACCGCCAACTCACAGTGGCCCAGCTTGAGACCCAGCGCGACCTGGCCATCCCGATCAGCCTGCTCCAGCGGTCCGAAATGCGCGGCCGGCTGATCGAGTTCTCCCGGCGCGACGCCGAGAGCCGCCGGATCGCCACCGATCCCCTGTTCGGCCTCGAGAACGGCTTCAAGGTCAATTTCGGTCGCCAGTTCGCCCTCAACTCGCCCTCCCTCATGGACGCCAAGCGCGCGGAGGAAGCGGACCTGAGGGCGCGGGTTGCCGCCGATCCGGCCCTGGCCGCCCGCATTGGTGACCCCTGGTCCGAGATCGCCGACATCCAGAAGGTCTATGCCGACCAGTACCTGCGCTTCCGCCAGCTCGAGGCGGCGTCGGGCGGGTCCTCAGACCTCTTCAACTTTGCCCAGATCCTCGTCCGCGGTGCCCGCGAGCGCACCCTGCCCAGTGCCGAGCGCCTTCCCGAGTTCGCCGACGCCCGCCTGCCCCTGATGGAAAAGCAGCTTCTGGACGCCTCCCCCGTCGATCCCGCCCTTGAGCAGCTGGAGATGGAGTTCTGGCTGCTGAAGACCCGGGAGTACCTGACCGCCGACGACCCGGTGACCAAGCTCCTGCTGGGCCGCGACAGTCCCGAGGCCCTGTCCCAGGCCCTCGTCTCCGGCTCGAAGCTTGGCGATCCGGCCGTGCGCAAGGCCCTCTGGCAGGGTGGCCTGCCGGCCATCGAGGCCTCTACGGATCCCATGATCCGCTACGCCCTGAAGGTCGACGCCGAGGCGCGGGCGGCCCGGAAGGCCTGGGAGACCCAGGTCTCCGCACCTACTGAGGCCGCCGCCGCCCGGATCGCTACCGCCCGCTTCGCGGTCTATGGCGACAAGGTCTATCCCGACGCCACCTTCTCCCTGCGCCTGTCCTACGGGAAGGTCGCCGGCTGGACCTGGCGCGGCACCGAGGTGCCTGCGACCACCAGGATCGCCGGCCTCTACGAGCGCGCCACCGGTGCCGAGCCCTTCCGCGTGGCCGACCGCTGGCTGGCCGCCCGCGACCGGATGAAGCCCGAGGCCGTCTTCAACTTCGTCACCACCAACGACATCATCGGCGGCAATTCCGGCTCGCCCGTGATCAGCGCCAAGGGCGAAATCCTGGGCACTGCCTTCGACGGGAACATCCATTCCCTCGGCGGAAATTACGGCTATGACGGAACCCTCAACCGGACCGTGGTGGTCTCCACCGCAGGCGCCACGGAGGCCCTGCGCCATGTCTATGGCGCCAACGTTCTGGTCCGGGAGCTGGGGGTCCGGTAGGGGCACCCAAAGACAAGAGGGGGAAACACCGATGACCGACCTGTTCGCGCCCGTGAGCTTCATTCGCGGCCCGGCGATGAAGAACCGGCTTATGCTGGCGCCGCTCACCAACCTGCAGAGCCATCCTGACGGGACGCTCTCGCATGACGAGCACCGCTGGCTCACTCTGCGCGCCCAGGGCGGTTTCGGCCTGACCATGACCGCCGCGGCCCACGTCCAGCGGATCGGCCAGGGCTTCCCTGGCCAGGTCGGCATCTTCTCCGACATCCACATCCCGGGTCTCGCCCGCCTGGCGGAGGATATTCGCAAGGCCGGCAGCCTGGCCGTTGTCCAACTGCACCACGCCGGCATGCGCTCGCCTGCAGCCCTGATCGGCGAGGCCCCGGTCTGCCCCTCGGAAGACGCCGACACCGGCTCCCGCGCCCTGACCCTCGACGAGGTCCACAGCCTGCGTGACGACTTCATCGCCGCCGCCGTGCGGGCCGACAAGGCCGGTTTCGACGGGGTCGAGATCCACGGCGCCCACGGCTATGTCCTCTGCCAGTTCCTCAGTGCCGAGACCAATCGCCGCACCGACGACTATGGCGGCTCGCCGGAGAACCGCGCGCGCCTGATCCTCGAGATCATTGACGGGGTCCGGGCCGCCTGCCGCGCCGACTTCAACCTCGGCCTGCGCCTGTCGCCCGAGCGGTTCGGCCTCAGCCTCATGGAGATCCGCGACCTCGCCGGCCGGCTCTTCTCCGAGGCCAGGATCGACTACCTCGACATGTCCCTCTGGGATTGTTTCAAGGAGCCGGTGGAAGAGGCCCATCGCGGCCGCACCCTCATGTCCTACTTCACCGACCTGCCGCGCGGGGACGTGCGCCTAGGCGTCGCCGGCAAGATCATGTGCGCCGCCGACGCCCGGGCCATGCTGGACGCCGGTGCCGACTTCGTCCTCCTCGGCCGGGCCGCCATCCTGCACCACGACTGGCCGCAGAAGGCCCGCGCCAACCCCGACTTCCGCCCCGTCAGCCTGCCCGTCACCCGGGCCCACCTCGAGGCCGAGGGCCTGGGCCCGGTCTTCGTGAACTACATGGCCACCTGGGCGGGCTTCGTCGACGGCTAGCGGCGCCTTCCGGGCCCATTGCTCCCCCAAGGGGGAGCTGTCGGCGCAGCCGACTGAGGGGGTCAGCGGAGTTGCAGCTAAGAGGTTGCGCCAGGGCTGCTCCGGCGTTCAACTGGCCGCCGCACCGGGGAGAGACCAGGACATGTTCCGCGCAGAGAACGCCCAGAGCCTTCTGGGCCTCGCCGTCATCCTGGGCCTGTGCTGGGCCCTCTCCGAGAACCGCCGGGTCTTTCCCTGGAAACTGGCGGCCGGCGCCCTCCTGATCCAGCTCCTGCTGGTCCTGGGTCTCTTCGGCCTGCCGCCCCTGCGCGCCGTGGTCGCCGCCCTTGGCCAGGGGGTCGAGGCCCTCGCCGCCGCCACCCAGGCGGGCGTCACCTTCGTCTTCGGCTATCTGGCCGGCGGGGAGGGGCAGCCCTATCCCGTCGCCAACGCCGGCGCCCTCTTCGTCTTCGCCTTCCGCGTCCTGCCGGTCATCCTGGTGGTCTGCGCCCTGGCGGCCCTGCTCTGGCACTGGGGCATACTCAAGGTCCTCACCCGCGGCTTCGGCTTCATCTTCGAGAAGACTATGGGCCTGCGCGGCCCGCCCGCCCTGGCCGTGGCGGCCACCATCTTCATGGGTCAGGTCGAGGGGCCCATCTTCATCCGAAGCTACCTGTCCCGCCTCAGCCGCTCCGAGCTCTTCATGCTCATCACCGTGGGCATGAGCTGCGTGGCCGGCTCCACCATGGTGGCCTACGCTGCCATCCTGAAGGACGTTCTGCCCAACGCCGCGGCCCACGTCATCACCGCCTCCATCATCTCGGCGCCGGCCGGGGTGCTCCTGGCCCGCATCCTCGCCCCCCGTGATGTCGCCGCCGAGCAGGCCGATCCCCTCGAGACCGGTCCGGACAAGGCCTACGAGAGCAGCATCGACGCGGTGATCCGCGGCGCCTCCGACGGCCTCCAGATCGCCCTCAACATCGCCGCCACCCTGATCGTCTTCGTGGCCCTCGCCAGCATGGCGAACGGCCTCCTTGGCCTCCTGCCCGACGTGGGCGGCGCGCCCCTGACCCTCGAGCGCATCCTCGGCCTCGTCTTCGCCCCCCTCGTCTGGCTCATTGGCGTTCCCGCCGCCGACGCCCGGCTCGCCGGCTCCCTCCTCGGGGTCAAGCTGGTCCTCACCGAGTTCACCGCCTTCATCCAGCTGGGCGCGGTCCCCCTCGACGCCATCGACCCGCGCACCCGGGTGCTGATGACCTACGCCCTCTGCGGCTTCGCCAACATCGCCTCGGTGGGCATGAACGTGGCGGGCTTCTCGGTCCTGGTGCCAGAGCGCCGGTCCGAGGTCATCGGCATGGTCTGGAAGGCCATGTTCGCCGGTTTCCTCGCCACCTGCCTGTCCGCCTCGGTCGTCGGCCTCCTGCCCCGCGAACTCTTCCACTGACCTACCCACACAGGGAAACCCCATGAAGCTCTACGACACGCCCCTCGCCCCCAATCCCCGCCGCGTGCGCTGGTTCATGGCCGAGAAGGGGATCGAGGACGTCGAGATCGTCCGCATCAACATCATGGAGGGCGACCACAAGACCCCCGACTACCTCAAGCGTTTCGGCCTCGCCAACATCCCCGCCCTGGAGCTGGACGACGGGACCTGCATCACCGAGAGCCTGGCCATCTGCCGCTACCTCGAGAGCCGCTACCCGCAGGGCAACCTGTTCGGCACCACCCCCGAGGAGACCGCTCTCATCGAGATGTGGACCCGCCGGGGCGAACTTCTGGTGGCCTGGCCCCTCATGCTGGCCGTCCGCCACACCCACCCGGCCCTGGCCCGGCTGGAGACCCAGGTCCCCGCCATCGCCGACGCCAACCGCACGGCGGGCCTGCGCGGCCTGAAGATCCTCGACCGCCAGCTACAGGACCACGAATGGCTGGCTGGCGAGCGCCTGACCATCGCCGACATCGTCGCCTTCATCGGCGTCGACTTCACCCGCATGATCAAGCTGGAGATCCCGGAGGAACTGACCGGCGTCACCCGCTGGCTCACCGCCATGCGCGCCCGCCCGGCGGCGATGGTGGCGGTGTAGGGGGTCAGGCCTGCGTCTGTGCCACAGTCAGCCGGACGCCAAAGGCCTTCAGCAGGCCCGCAACGGTCTCGAAGGATGGATTTCCGTCTTCGCCGAGGGCCTTGTAGAGGCCTGATCGGCTGAGGCCGGCCCTCTGGGCCAGTTCACCCATGCCCCGGGCCCGGGCCACATGCGCCAGCGCCCGGCGGATTTCCGCCAGGTCGCCGTCCTCGAAGACCGCCGCCAGATAGTCCGCCACGGCGGCGTCATCCTGCAGGTGATCGGCGATGTCCCAGGCGGTGGTGTCAGTCAGGTTGGTCATGTGTCCCTCGCCATCTGGAGTGCGCGGCGGATGTCGGTCGGTTGGGAGGACTTGTCGCCTCCGCAGAGCAGAAGGATCAGGGTCTGGCCCCTCTGGACGAAATAGACCCGGTATCCCGGACCCTGGCGGATACGCATTTCGGAGACACCCTCGCCAATGGGCTCGACATCCCCGAGATTGCCAGCCTCGGCCCGGTCAATCCGCCGGATGATCTGGGTCCGGGCCCTCAGGTCGCGTAGCCCAAGCAGCCAGTCCCGGAAGGTTGCGGTCTGCCGGATTTCGAACATATGTCCACTATAGTAGACATCCGGTATCAGGGTCAAGGCTTCAAGACCTGGCGGGTCGGCGCCGGCCTCACCCCGCCTTGATCAACTCCAGCGACCGCACTCGGCTGGCCAGGTCCGGACCCACGGCCATGACGAACAGCTCGTCCGCTCCTGTCGCCTCGGCCTTCTGCGCCAGGCCCCGGCGAACGGTGTCCGGGTCGCCGACGATGGCGCGGGCGATCACGCCGGCCAGGCGGGGGTCGTCTCGGCGGGCTTCCAGGAAGGCGAGGGCGTCCTCGATGCGCGCGAAGCGGGGCCGCTCGCCGTCGGCGCCGGGGCCGTCCAGCCCGGCCAGGGCGCTGGCCCGCATGGGGGCGGCCAGGCGCTCGGCGGCCTCGGCGGTCTCGGCGGCCAGGGCGATGGTGGCCACGGCGGTCCAGCCCTGGGACCGGAAGGCGGAGGGGGCGAAGGCGGCGCGATAGGCGCTCACCGCCGGTCCGCCGTCGCTGCGGGCGATGAACTCGGCGAAGACCATGCCCACCCCGGCGCGCCCGGCGAAGTCGGCGGTCTCGGGCGAGGAGCAGAGCAGGAAGATATCCGGATGCGAGGGCCCCGAGGGCGAGGCGTGGATGCCCCGGGCCGGGTGGGTCTCGGTGATCGGCTCCACCCCGCCGGCGTCCAGCAGCCAGGCGTTGAGCAGGGCGAAGTACTGGGGAAAGGCCTCCGACCCCGCCGAGCGCAGGGCCCCGCCGGTGCGCCCGTCCGTGCCCAGGGCCCGGCCCACCCCCAGGTCGATCCGCCCGGGCGCCAGGGCTTCCAGGGCCATGAAGACCTCGGCCACCTTCAGGGGCGAATAGTTGACCAGCATGACCCCGCCCGAACCCAGGCGGATGGTCTTGGTGGCCTGGGTCAGGGCGGCCATCAGGATCTCGGGCGAGGCCGAGGCCAGGCTGCGCATGTTGTGGTGCTCGGCCACCCAGAAGCGGTCATAGCCCAGCCGCTCGGCCGCCTGGGCCACGGCGATGGTCTCGCGCATGGCCTGCGCCTGCGTGGCCTCGCCGCCCACCGGCGACAGGTCGAGGACGGAGAGCCGGGCCTTCACGTCCGCTTGCCGGTCTTCTTGATCACGGCAGAGAAGGCAAACACCGTCTCGCCCTCCACGGTCATCAGGCCGCGCAGGAAAACGAGGCTGCGGCCGGCCTTCACCACCTCGCCCCGGGCCTCCAGCAGGGCGCCCAGGGGCACGGCCCCCACGAAGTCGGCGTTGAAGCTGGCGGTCACGCTGTGGCCGTCCTGCAGGTGCTCCCGCGCGAAGACGAAGATGGCGTAGTCGGCGAAGGTCATAAGCGCCCCGCCGTGCATGAACCCGCCGCCATTCATGTGCTTGGGCTCGGTGCGCATGGCGCAGACCGGCTCGCCCGCCGCGTCGAGGCGGTAAAAGAAGGGGCCGGCGTGGTCCTCGAACGGGTCCGAGCCATAGGCGATCCAGCCCGCCCAGGGCCCCTCGGTCACCGTCTCGTGGCGCCAGGTCTGAGCGCCGTCATCCCCATCGGCCATGGAACACCTCCCCGCGCCGCCCCCGACCGCCGGTGGGCCTGCGGGTAGCCTTTGCCAAACCCCGGGCCCGGGCGCCAGTCCTGCACCGGACGGACGCGCAGAGAAAACGGCGGCCTTCGGGAGGAAGGGCCGCCGTTGCGAAGCCGCAAAGGTCAAATCGGGGATTGGAGAGACAGGTGCGGCGACCGTTCCCGGCCCGGGGGGCTGGGGGGGCGTTCAGGGACCGGAACCAGGTCCAGCCGCCGACAGTGCCAATCTGGCGGCGGTCTGTGGCGGGGTCGGGTCCGGATTAAGGCCCTTTAAGGGCTTCCTGCGCCTGTGAGGGGCCCCTCTGGGCGGCCTCCAGCGCCAGGAGGGGGACTGGGGGGGCGAGGTCTGCGCCGCCGTCCAGGAGGGTTCGGCGATCAGGTCTCATTCCAGGGCCCCGGCTTCCGGCAGGGCGAAGGGGTCGTTGGAGGGATCCTCGTTCCATTGATACTCGAGGCTTCGGGCCAGCTGGCGGGCGCGGTCCAGCCCGTGGAATCGGGCAACGAGGCCGAGGGCCATGTCCGTGCCCGCCGACACGCCGGACGACGTCACGTACCTGCCATCTTCGACCCACCTCGCGCTGCGGACCCAGGTCACTTCCGGGTCCTGGTCGACGGCCAGCTGGAAGAAGGCCTTGTTCGAGGTCGCCCGGCGGCCCTTGAGCAGGCCCGCCTTTGCGAGGAGGGCCGATCCTGTGCAGACGGAGGTCATCAGCTCCACGGTCCGGTCCTGCTCCCGCAGGAAGTCGAGCAGGCGAGCATTCTCCAGCGCGGGAAGGGTGCCGACACCGCCCGGCGTCATCAGGATGGCGATCCCCGGCGCATTCGAGAATCCATGAGTGGCTATCACCTCCACGCCCTGCGCCGACCGGACCGCACCGGCCTGCTCGGCGAGCATGACGACCTCCATCTCCGGGACATTGGCCCACATTTCCACCGGCCCGAAGACATCCAGCAGCTCGAATCCCGGATAGAGCACGACCCCCACGACCTTTCGGGCCGTCTGCTGGGCGGGCGACGGCGCAGGCGCGACCCCGGGCTCGAGGAGTGTGTCTCCGGCGGCGACGACCCGTTCGTCCGCCTCCGGGCGGCGATTGGTCTCCCCTGAGGCGTCGGCAGTGCCGCCGGCCATCTCGGGCTTGGACGTCAGGGAGGGCATGGCCGTGACGGCGTCGGTGAGGAAGGGACGGCTCTTCATGGGGAATGCTCCTGACCGTGAGGTCCGACGGCGACTCCGGCCGGGACCCCGGGGCATTGAAACCTGGACGTCCGGCTCAAGTCACCCCACCCCCACCTTCCGCCCCGCCCGGAACCTTACCGGCATGGTCCGCGGCCCGGAGATAAAATTGCTGGCCAGCCATTCGGGCGGGGCGGAGCGCTCCACCTCTTCCATCCGCGAGAGCACCTCCACCAGCATGGCGTCGATCTCGATCCGGGCGATGTGCTGGCCCAGGCACACGTGGGGGCCGTTGCCGAAGGCGATGTGGTCGAGGGGTGCCCGGGCAAGGTCCAGCTGGTCCGCGCGGTCGAACTGATCCGGGTCGCGGTTGGCCGAGCCGAAGTACATGACCACCTTGTCGCCCTGGCGGATCGTCTTGCCGCCCAGCTGGGCGTCCTTGCGGGCGGTGCGGCGCATGTAGATCACCGGGGTGGTCCAGCGCAGCAGCTCCTCCCGGGCGGCGGGCAGGCGCCCGGGCAGGTCGGCCTTCAGCCAGGCCAGCTGGTCGGGATGGTCCAGCATGGCGTCCAGGCCGCTGGCCAGCAGGTTACGGGTGGTGTCGCCGCCGGCGTCGATCAGCAGCAGGAAGAAGAGCAGGAACTCCATGTCCTCCAGCCGCCGGCCGTCGACCTCGCAGGCCAGCAGGCGCGAGGCTAGGTCGTCGCCGGGTCGGGCGCGCTTCTCGGCCATCAGCTTCGAGCCGTACTCGAACATCTTCATCACCGCCTGGGCGCCGGCGCCGGGGGCCTGGGCCTCCGGGGCGGTGTGGATCACCTCGGTCAGCTTGTAGAGCTCGCGCCCGTCGTCCAGGGGCAGGCCCATCAGCTCGGCGATCACGTAGGAGGGCATCTCGCCGGCCACCTCGGCCACGAAGTCGCACTCGCCCGTCTCGATCACCGCATCGACGATCTGCCGGGCCAGGGCCTGGATCCGCGCCTCGCGCATCTTCGCTGTCGGCAGGGTGAACTCCGAGCGGATGAGCTTGCGAAAGCCCGTATGGTCCGGCGGGTCCATCATCAGCATCATCTTGTACGGACCGAAGGCCGCCGACTCCTCCGCCGGGTCGGGGATCAGGATGGTCGGCTCGGAGGAATAGGTCTCGAACCCCCGGTCCACGGCGCGCACGTCCGCGTAACGGGTGACCGCCCAGAACCCCCGGCCGCCGGGCTCCTCGTGCCAATGGACGGGGTCGTTCTCGCGCAGCCAGTCGTACTGGGCGAGGGGATGGCCGGCGGCGAAGCTGGCGGGGCTGAGGAGGTCGATCTTCATGAGGGGGTCAGTCCTTCCACCAGGGATACTGGGGCGGCATGTCGCTGGAGACCCTGCCGGGGAAGTCGGGGCTGCGCTTCTCCAGGAAGGCCGAGACGCCCTCGCGCACGTCGGGGCCGGCGCCCAGGGTCATGGCCATGGCGCCGTCCACCTTCAGGGCGCCCCAGGGGTCGGGCTCGCCGCTGAAGCGCCACAGCATCTGCCGGGTCAGGGCCACGGAGACAGGGGCGGTGTTCTCGGCGATCTCCCGGGCGATCTCCCGGGCGCGGTCCATGAGGGCCTCGGGCTCCACCACCTCGGAGACGAGACCGCCGGCCTTCGCCTCCTCAGCCGGGATCAGGGCGCCGGAGAGGCACCAGCGCAGGGCGGTGGGCAGGCCCACCAGCCGGGGCAGGAACCAGGCGCTGCCGGCCTCGGGCACCAGGCCGCGTCGGGCGAAGACAAAGCCCACCCGGGCGCCCTTGGCCGCGATGCGGATATCCATGGGCAGGGTCAGGGTCGCACCTACCCCTACCGCCGCGCCGTTCAGGGCGGCGATGATGGGCTTGCGACAGTTGAAGAGGGCCCCGATGAAGCCACCTCCGGAACGCCGCCGGGCGGTGGTTCCCGCGTCGCCAAAGGCCACCGCGCCTTCGGCCTTGGAGTCGAACGCACCGGCGCCCGAGGAGATGTCCGCCCCGGCGCAGAAGGCCCGGCCGGCGCCGGTGACGATGATCACCCGCACGCTGTCGTCCTCGTCGGCGCGCACGAAGGCGTCCTCGATCTCAAGGCCCATGGTGGCCGTGTAGGCGTTCAGCTTGTCGGGGCGGTTGAGGGTCAGGGTCAGGACGGGGCCGTCCTGTTCCCAGAGCAGGGTCTCGTAGGTCATGCGTCCTCCCCGGGAGCCTCGCCCCTCGTGTTCCCGCAATTGATGCGTGCTGACCCCCGGTCAAGCAAGAGGGGGGAGTCAGGCCTCGCCGAGGGCCGTCAGGATGGCGGCCTGGAAGCGGGGGAGCAAGCGCTCCACGAAGGCGGGGTCGAGGCAGCGGGCGTCGTCCAGGGTGGTGTGGTGGAAGCGGTGGGCGCCGAAGACGCCGAAGGCGGCGGGATAGCCGGCCTTCAGGATCTCGGCCAGCTCGCCCGCGGCGGCCGGGCCGGCGGGGAGGGGGGCCTCGAGGCCGGCCTCGCCTGCAAAGCTTTCTTTCAGGATATCAACGAGATGGGCTGATCCCATCAGCACGCGCGCCGGATCGGGGCGGTCCAGGGGCTCAAGGCCCTGCGGCGTTTCCCTCCAGTCCCGGGCGGCGATGCCGGCGCCCAGGTGGACCCAAAGGGCCGTCCGCTTCGGGTCCGGCGCTTCCCGGTGCAGGAAGGCCTCTGCGCCGAGGTTTTCGTACTCGTGACCGCTGGCGGTGACGACGACGATGTCGTGGCGGGTCAGGGTCTTCGCCATCCAGGGCAGGAGGGCCATCCAGAGGGCGATCCCGGGGCCCCGCTCGCCCGCGCAGGTGAACCAGCCGGACCTCGGGGTCGACAGGACCACCGTCCGCCCTGCACCCCGGTCGATCCGCCCGATGAGGTTGAAGGCGGGCCGATGGCCGGCGGTGCCATCGATCACCAGCCGCGCCGTCTGCCCCTCCCGGGCGGCGGCGAGGACGGGACCGGCGTCCTTAGGCGCCAGGACCAGGGTCGGCACGCCGAAGGGCGGTGCCCCGTCCGGAGCGTTCAGGGCGATGGCCTCGCCGGTCGGGCCGTGGGTGACGAGGATGAGGCCGGCGGCTCCGGAGGCCCGGACCTCGTCGGCCAGGGTGCGCAGCTCGGGCTGGCGGACGCTGGACCAGCGCCGGGAGGGCAGCTCGGCGACGACCAGGGCGCCGACCGCAGGGGCGACGGGGCGCCCAGGCGTCAGAGGGCCGAAGACCCCCTCCGGTCCCGTGACCCTCGCGGGCCCCTGGGCCAACCCCTGCACGGACCCCTTCTCGAACGTCAGGGCGGCGGTGCGCAGGTCGCTGAACGGCGCTTCGAAGGCCTGCCTCCGGGTCCGGTAGCCGAACCGCCGCAGCCGGCTCTCCATCCAGGTGCCGGAGTCCTGGTCGCCGGGTCCCCCCGACGCCTTGCCGCCCATGGCGACCCAGGCCTCGAGGTCGGTGCGGATGGAAATCAGGTCCGGTGCGGCCATGGCGGGCGTGGCGAGGAGGGGGCTCGCCGCGGCCCCGGCGACCACGCCCCGGCGGGTGGGATCGGAGGGCCCGGCCGCCGTCACGGCCTCAGCTCTCGAACCAGGACTCGACGGGACCCTTGAGCAGCATGGTCATCGACTTGCCGCGCCGGTCCACTGTCTTGCCCACGGCCAGGCGGACCCAGCCCTCGGAGATGCAGTACTCCTCGACATTGGTCTTCTCGGCCCCCTTGAAGCGTACCCCGACCCCGCGGGCGAGGGCGGCAGCGTCGTGCCAGGGGCTGTCGGGGTCGACGCAGAGGCGGTCGGGGGGTGTGTCGGCGGCGGGGGTGTCGGTCATGCCCCCCTTCTAGCGCGCCCGGGCCCGCAGGCAATCCCGACGAAAAGGGCTTCCCTGACCCGGGGTCCGCCGGTCAAGATGCAGGTTCATCGCCGCGGGACGGCGCCAAGGAACGGGAGACGCAAGATGGGTGAGGCCTGGATCATTGACGCGGCGCGTACGCCGCGGGGCATCGGCAAGGTGGGCAAGGGTGCCCTGGCGGACTTCCACCCGCAGCACCTGGCCGCCACCGTCCTGAAGGGCATCGCCCAGCGCAACGACCTCAAGACCGCCGAAGTCGACGACGTGATCTGGGGCACCTCGTCCCAGCGCGGCAAGCAGGGCAACGACCTGGGCCGCATGGCCGCCCTCGATGCCGGCTTCGACGTCCGCGCCAGCGGCATGACCCTGGACCGCTTCTGCGGCTCTGGCATCACCACGGTGAACCTGGCTGCCGCCCAGATCATGGCGGGCATGGAAGACCTGATCATCGCCGGCGGGACGGAGATGATGTCTTACACCGCCTCTAGCGCCCCGCAGGCCGCCGCCTTCTTCGACGGCCCGGCCCTGATGGATGCCGGCAACGCCCACCTGCGCAAGCTGCATCCGCAGTCGCACCAGGGCGTCTGCGCCGACGCCATCGCGACGCTGGAGAACATTCCCCGCGAAGCCCTGGATGAACTGGCCTATGTCAGCCAGCAACGCGCCGCCCAGGCGATCAAGGAAGGCCGCTTCAGCCGCTCGCTGGTGCCGGTCCTGAACGAGGACGGCTCGGTGGCCCTCGACCACGAGGAGTTCCCCCGCCCCGAGACCACCCGTGAGGGCCTGGCCTCGCTCAAGGCCTCCTTCGAGGCCATGGCCAACGTGCCCATGGACAAGGAGGGCACCACCCTGGCCGGCCTGATCCAGCGGGTCTATCCGGACCTGAAGATCACCCACGTCCACCATGCCGGTAACTCGTCGGGCGTGGTCGACGGCGCCGCCGCCGTCCTGCTGGCCTCGCCGGACTACGCCCGCCGGAACGGCCTGAAGCCCCGCGCCCGCGTGGTGGCCATGGCCAACATGGGCGACAGCCCCACCCTGATGCTGAACGCCCCGGTTCCGGCCGCCCACAAGGTGCTGAAGAAGGCCGGCCTGACGGTGGCCGACATCGACCTGTGGGAAATCAACGAGGCCTTCGCCGTCGTCGCCGAGAAGTTCATCCGCGACCTCAAGCTCGACCGCGACAAGGTCAATGTGAACGGCGGCGCCATGGCGCTTGGCCACCCGATCGGCGCCACGGGCTCGATGCTGATCGGCACCATGATTGACGAGCTGGAGCGCCGCGACCTCAAGCGTGGCCTGGTCACCATGTGCGCCGCCGGCGGCATGGCCCCGGCCATCATCGTCGAGCGGATGTAAGGCCCGTGGACCTCGCCTTCCGGGACGAGGTCCTCACCTTCCTGGACCGGGAGCTGACCCCGGACCTTCGCGCCCGCGGGCGGGCCATGACCCGCGTCTGCGCCGACCACGCCACGGCATGGCCTGGCAGAGGAAGCTGCATGCCTGGGGCTGTGAGCCCCCGCCTTGCCGCCGCGCCGTCGCCGCCGCATAGTCTTCGACAAGAAACGACATCCCCGGAGGAGACGACCATGGCCTACGCGCCTGCGGACCGCGACATCTATGACGCCGACAGCCACATCATGGAGCTGCCGGACTTCCTGAAGCGCTATGCCGACCCCGGCCTGCGGGACGAGATCCCCGAGGTGTCCTACTCGGCCTCCATCGTCACCGACGAAGAGGTGGCGGTGATCATGGACCAGGGCGGGAAGCACAGCGCCGAGCACGTGGCGGCGCAGGTGGCCCTGGGCGACGCCTTGATCGAGAAGTCCAAGGAGATCCAGGCCCTCGGGGCCTTCGACGCCTCCGACCGGCGGACCGCCATGGACCTCTTGGGCTTCCGCAAGCAGCTGGTCTTCGCCACCCATAGCCTGCGCATGCCCTTCTCGCCGTCGAGCAAGCTGGAGAGCCGGCTGCGCTATGGCGCGACCCGGGCGCACAACCGGCACATGATCGACTTCTGCGCCGCCGACGACCGGCTGATGGGCGTGGCCGCCATTCCGCTGGACGACCCGGAGCTGGCCCTGAAGGAGCTGGACTTCGTGCTCGCCAGCAACCTCAAGGCCGTGTGGGTGCCGCACCGGGCGCCGCTGGACCGCTCTCCGGGCCACATCGACTTCGATCCCTTCTGGGCAAGGATGGCCGAGGCCGGGATGCCCTTCGTCCTGCACGTGGGCGGCGCGCCCCTGCAGCTGGCCAAGTCTTGGATGAACAATGGCCGGCCGCCCACCAAGGACTGGCTCGGCGGAGGTGAGAACCTGCGCACGAAGGATGTTGCCCTGCTGCACGAGGGCCCGGAGCAGTTCCTGACCATGATGATCCTGGACGGGGTCCTGCATCGCAATCCGGGCCTGAAGGGCGCCGCCGTGGAGCTGGGCGCCGGCTGGGTTCCAGAGCTTCTGCGCCGCCTGGACTGGGTGGTGAAGCACTGGAGCCGGAACGACGCCAACCTGCAGGGCCTGAACCGCACGCCGTCCGAGCAGATCACCCAGCAGCTGGCCTTCACCCCCTTCGTCTTCGAGGAGGTGGGCAACTTCATCGACCAGTCGAACGAGGACCTCTACCTGTTCTCCAGCGACTATCCGCATATCGAGGGCGGCCGGAACCCGATCGGCCGCTTCGAGGCTTCGCTCGGCGAGCGCCCGGCGAGCGTGCGCGACAAGTTCTATGCGGAGAACTTCCTGCGCATCTTCCCGAACGCGCGGGTGGACCGGCGGGCCACCGAGGTCGCCTGACGGGGCTGTCCCATAAGTTTTATGCTTATTTCTTGGTGAAGGTGTTATTTTCGACAAATCGGACCAGCTGACTGTGGGAGAGGGGTCTAGAACCCCGCCCGCACAGGGGGGCGACGGAGAGGCAATCTGACAGAGTGGGTTGCCCCTCGATCAAAGTTATTGCTTAGTAATCTCTCTGACCTCTGAAACCAGGAAGGCTTCATGATTAATCTCATTCTCTGCAACCTCTGGTGGCTTCTGCTCGGCGGGCTCCTCGGCTGGCTGGCCAGCTGGCTGCTTGGCCGCCCCCGCTTCACCGGCGGCACGGTCGCTTCCGCCCCGGGTATCGACCAAGCTACGGCCAAGGCCGCCGGCTATGTGGTCAGCGGCACTGACAACCTCGAAATCATCGAGGGCGTGGGTCCGAAGATCGCCCACCTCCTGCGCTCCAATGGCGTGGGCACCTTCGCCCTGCTGGCCGCGGCCAGCCAGCCGGCTCTGTTGGCCATCCTCAAGAAGGGCGGGCCTGCCTACGACATCGCCAACCCCGAGACCTGGCCTGAACAGGCTGGCCTCGCGGCGAAGAACCGCTGGCAGGACCTGCGCAACCTGCAGGAACGCCTCGACGCCGGCGTTCGGCGCTGATTGAAGGAGACCTGACCCATGTCCGATTATAACTCGAACCAAAACACCATCTACACCTCCAACTCCGTTAACAGCGCGCTCTCCTCCTGGAACCGCCTGCACCAGATCGTTGCCGCCGTCCTGGCCCTGCTCCTGCCCATCCTTTGGATGACGGGGATCGCCACGCCGCGCGGTACCTGTCCGGCAGCGGCTCCGGCTGCGGCTCCTGAAGTGGCTGCGATCGCTGCAGCTCCGGTTGTCGAGGCTGCGGCCCCGCCCGCCACACGGCTGTATTTCGACGTCGATGTCTCTGACAAGATCGCCGAGGGCACGGCGCTCCTGGAGCCGATCGTCGCCTGGCTGGCGGCCAACCCGACGGCCCGCGCTGTCGTGACCGGCTACCATGATCCGACCGGAACGGCGGGACATAACCATGACCTGGCCAAGTCCCGGGCCCAGACCGTGCAGGCCGCCCTCGTGGCTGCTGGCGTCGCTGCGGACCGTATCGACCTGGTGAAGCCGGTTTCAACCGATGGCGGCGGCGACCTCAAGGAAGCCCGGCGCGTCGAAGTCAGCGTGAAATAAGGTGAAGACGCCAGCCGCCTTCGGGTGGCTGGCGATCTCCACCGACGGAGGGCCTCGGGTTCAAGAACCCGGGGCTTTTCTGTATCTGGCGACTCAGGCGTTGCGCGCCATCAGGCCGCCATCCACAGGGATGGTGACGCCAGTGATGAAGCTGGCGGCGGGGAGGCAGAGGCTAACGGTCATGTGGCCGACCTCGGCCGGGTCGCCGTAGCGGCCGAGGGCGGTCCGGCGCCTGGCGTAGGTGGCCCGGTCCGCGTCGGGTATCCGGTCGGTCATCCCGGTGAGGATGGGGCCGGGACAGATGCAGTTCACCGTGATCCCTTCCTTGCCCAGTTCGACCGCAAGGGCCCGGGTCAGGCCGGTGACGCCCGCCTTGGCGGCGGCGTAGGGGCTGTCGCGGCTGGTCGCGCCAAGCGCCTCCGTAGAGGCGATGTTGACGATCCGCGGAGCCTTTGACCGACGAAGCCAGGGCAGGGCGGTGCGGATAGTCACCTGATGGGCGGTGAGCATGACCGCCAGGGACTTCGCCCAGACGGCATCGTAATCCGGGGAGTCGATGGGGCTGAAGGCCGAGATGCCTGCGTTATTGACCAGAATGTCTAGACCGCCGAACCGGTCGGCGACGGCGGCCACGACGGTGCGGACCTGATCGGCGTCGGACACATCCAGGGCCCAAGCCTGGGCGGAGCCGCCGGCCTGCCGGATGGCCTCAGCCGTCGTCTCCGCTGTCCCGGCGTTGAAGTCGGTCACCGCGACATGGGCACCCTCGGCACCAAAGATCTCGGCGGTGGCGCGACCCATGCCGGAACCCGCCCCGGTGACGAGGGCGATGGACCCCTTGAGCGAGCGGCTGAGCGACATGGGGGACTCCGGAGACAGCTGGGATCCGGAGATTGGACCGGGTTGGCGGGCCGTCACAAGTCCGAAGGGCGGTTGGCCGTCAGGTCGCCGACGTCGTGTAGGTGACGTAGCCACGCTCGACCATACGACGCAGGGCCTCGTAGACGCTGGACAGCTCTTCGTAGCGGCTGCGCAGCTCGGCAAGGCGCATCACCTGGCGGGTCTCGAATCCGGAGGGATTCTCGGCCATGTCCAGGGCCTCCTTGACCCACTGGGCACGGGCCAGGGCCGCCGCGACGGCGAGCCTCTGGAACTTCTCGGCGTCCGCGCTGCCGAGGGCGGTGTGGATCACCTCTCGGTTCGAGGCGAACACTGTGTAGTCGATATGCTCGAGCTGTCCGCGCAGGCGACGCTGGGCGGTGAGGTCCATATCCTCCTGGGGCTCAAAGTGATCAGAGCTGTAACGCGTGAAGCCGGACTTGCGGGTCGACATGTCGCTCTCTCCCGCGGGGCGAATCTCTGCTCCGCGGATCGAGATTGCCCGCGCGGCGTTAACTTTCAATTGAAACCCGCCCGAGACCTCGCGGGCGGTTACTGCGCGAGTTGAAACCGGTCTGGACGCCGACGCCGCCCGGGGGCAATTACGAGCCTCAGTCCTGGGGCGGACCTGCCACCCCGATATGGGAGCCGGATATGCTGGAACTGGTGATCGGATCAAAGCGGTGGTCGAGCTGGTCGCTGCGGCCCTGGCTGGCGCTCAGGCGCACCGGCGCACCCTTCCACGAGCGCCTGATCCGCCTCTACCAGGCGGAAGGCGAGACCCGCGCGCAGATCCTGCCGCACTCCCCCTCTGGCCGGGTGCCCGCCCTGAAGACGGGCACCCTCGTGATCCCGGAGTCACTGGCCATCTGCGAGTACCTGGCCGAGGCCTTTCCCGGGGCAAGGCTGTGGCCTGAAAATCCGGCCCTCCGGGCGTTGGGTCGGGCCGCCGCCAGCGAGATGCACGCTGGCTTCCGCGCCCTGCGCCTGGAATGCCCCATGGATCTCGCCCGGGAACCCGCGCCAGCGGCCCTTTCGGGGGACGCCCTTGCAGATATCAACCGGGTGCGGGGGCTCTGGAGCGACCTCCTCGGCCGTAGTGGCGGGCCCTTCCTGCTGGGAGACTGGTCGATCGCCGACGCCTTCTTCGCGCCGGTTGCGACCCGGTTCCGGACCTACGCGATCGAGGCGGGCTCGCCGGAACTGGCGGACTATATGGACCGGCTCCTGAATTGGCCGGACCTCCTGGAGTGGGAGGCGGCGGGGCACCTGGAGACCTGATCCCCAGGGCCCGCCGCCGACACCTGTCAGCCCATCTTGTAGACGCAGACCTTGTTGCCCTCTGTGTCCCGGAAATAGGCACCGTAGAAGGTGGGCATGCGCTCACCGGGCGGACCCTCGCAGATCCCGCCATTGGCCAGGGCCGCGGCGTGGACCTGATCCACGACCTCCCGGCTGGCAGCGGAAATCGCGGGCATGACCCCGTTGCCGGGGCTCGCCGCTTCCTTGTCGTAGGGGATACAGACGCCGATCATGGCTCCGGTGCCGTTGGAATAGAGCTCCATCCGCTCGCCGGACATGGCCGGTCGGGCGCCCAGGGGTTCGAGGGTCTTTCGGTAGAAGGTCTTGGCGCGTTCGAAGTCGTTGGCGCCAAGCGTGACGTAACCGAGCATTTTGGAATCTCCATTTCGGGATTGCAGTCTATCGTCCCCGCAGCCGCGCGTAAGCCTCAAGCGCCCGGGCCCGGGCAAATTCGTGGTCGACGATCGGTGCGGGGTAGTCCCGACCGAGCCGCAGGCCGGAGGCCTCCAGGACCATGGGCGGAGCCGTCCAGGGGGCGTGAAGCCATTTGTCGGGCAGGCGGGCGATCTCGGGGACCCAGCGGCGGACGTATCGCCCGTCCGTGTCGAACCGGGTGCCCTGGGCCATGGGGCTGAAGATACGGAAATAGGGTGCCGCATCCGCCCCGCAGCCAGCCACCCACTGCCAGTTCCCCGCATTCGAGGCATGGTCGGCGTCCACCAGGGTATCCCAGAACCAGGCCTCGCCCTGCCGCCAGTCGACGAGGAGGTGCTTGGCCAGAAAGGAGGCGCAGATCATCCGGACCCGGTTGTGCATCCACCCGGTGGTCCAGAGCTCCCGCATACCCGCATCTACGATGGGGTAGCCCGTCAGGCCCTGGCGCCAGGCCGCGAGACCGGAATCGTCCTGCGCCCATTGGAAGGCCTCGAAGCGCGGATCGAAGCTGGACTTCGCCAGGTCGGTGTCGCGGGCGCTGATCTGGGCGTTGAACTCGCGCCAGCCGAGCTCGGCGAGAAACTTCTCTGCGTCGGCCTCGGGCGCCGCCCCCCGCTCGACCGCCGTGAGGGCACCGCGCCAGAGGGCGAAGGGGCTGATCTCTCCGAAATGCAGGTGCGCAGACAGCCGCGAGGCGCCGGGCTCTGCCGGGAAATCCCGCGCCCGGCCATAGCCCGCGAGCCCACCGGACAGGAAAGCGCCCAGCCGGGTGCGGGCACCTGCCTCGCCCGGGCTCCAGTCGGAGAAGCCCTTCGACCAGTCCGGGGCGGTGGGGTGCAGGCCCCAGGAGCGGAGCGACTCCGAGGCTGGCCAGGCCTCCGGCGCCGGAAGCGTGCCGGGTGCCTCTGTGCGCGCCGGCGGGGAGATCTGCGGGCGGGCGGCTCGCCAGAAGGGCGTGAAGACGCCGAAGGCCCCGCCCGTGCGGGTCCGGACCTGGTCGGGGCGTAGCAGGTGGCCACCGTTCCAGCGCCCGACCTTCATGCCCTCTGCCTCGAGCCTGGCGGCGAGACGCTCGTCGCGGGCTGCGAGCCCCGGGTCGAAGAGGTCGTTCCAGTGGACGATCCGGGCGCCGGTCTCGGCGGCGAGGGCAGGGAGGACGACGGCGGGGTCCCCCTGCCTCAGGATGAGGCGCGATCCCCGGGCCTCAAGGTCAGCGGCGAGGGCCGCGAGGGAGTGGTTCAGCCACCACAGCGAGGCTGCGCCGGGCGGCCGGACCTCGGGACCGGGGTCGAGGATGAAGACCGGGAGGAGTCCGCGGCCTGAAACGGCGTCAGACAGGGCCGCTGCCAGGGCGGGATTGTCAAAAAGGCGCAGGTCGCGCCGGAACCAGAGCAGGACCGGTGTCATGGCGTCTCCATGCGCCAGGCCGGCGGGGTCTGGCAACGGCCACCTTCAGCCCCAGTACTCACGCGAGCCTGAGCGCGTCCTTGCGGGTGCCGGCGCCAGAGCCGGCGGACTCCACCTGGGTTTCTCCAGGGGTTTGGAGAAGGCCCAGCCCTGGCCCAGCTGGACCCCGAGGTCGAGGGCGAGGCGGGCCACGGGCTCGGTCTCGATCATCTCGGCGATGGTCGCCACCCCAAGGTCGTTGCACAGGGCCACCAGGTGCTTGACCAGCAGGGCGTCGCGGGAACCCTCGGTCATGGACTGGATGTACCGGCCATCAATCTTGATGAAGTCCACCTCCAGCCGGCGCAGATAGTCCAGGGAGGCTGCGCCCGCTCCGAAGTCGTCGAGACAGACCACGTGGCCGGCGCTGCGGAGCCGGGCGATACGGGCATTCGCCTGGTCGAGGTCGCGGAGCTGCCGGGTCTCGGTGATCTCTAGGATCAGCCGACCGCGCAGTCCGCCGCCGCGGCCCAGGCCAAGGATTTCCTCGAGAAAGCCCTCGATCATGAGGGAATGCGCGCTCAGGTTGGCGGCGATCCGGGTGGTCACCGGCAGGGACTGCAGCTCCCTCAGCAGCCTGCGGACCACCGAGAGGTCGAAGGCCTGGATCATCTCCAGGTCCTCTGCCAGCTGGATGGTCTCGGCCGGGCTGGTGTCCCTGGAGAACCGGGCCAGGGCCTCGAAGTGGTGGAGCTCGCCCGTCGCGAGGGAGACAACGGGCTGGTAGGCCAGCTGGAAGGCACCACGCGCGACGATGTCGCGGAACCGGTCGCTGTCCCTCAGGGTCCGTGCCACGGTGTCGCGGAAGCCCGAGGTCGCCGCGTCACTGCCAGCTTCGATATAGCGGTCGAGGGCCAGCCGCAGGGTGCGCATGTTCTGGCTGGACGCTGCGCCGTCCAGCGACATCCGTGCAAGCTGGGGGCGTGAGCTTCCTCCTGACGCGGCGCTCAGGCCCTCCACCAGTCGGGCGTTGGGAGCATCGGCGGGGCGCATGATGGCGAAGCGGTCGGAGCTCAGTTCGGCGCCGCCGACTCCGGCGTAGGATTCCGCCCTCAGGGTCGCCTCGATCTGGCGTCGGGTGCGCTCTGCCATGTCGGGACTGAGGCGGGACAACCGCTCCCGAAGGCCCCGGACTTCGACAAGATCCAGGGTGAGCACCAGCCCTGCCTTCTCGGCCTCCTTGAGCAGGTACTCGGCGGCGGCGGAAAAGGACTCCGCGGGCGTAAAGCCGTCCCTATCGCGCGGATAGGGGGTACCGCCGCCGGACCCGCCGGCACTGAGGGCGCAGGACAGACGGGTACCCAGCTGCGGAAGGCGGAAGACCGAAAGCGAGGCCGACTCCGGGGCGTTGGGCGTCTTTCGTTCGGCAAGGGTCATCGGGAGGGGACCGCGACGCTCGCCGGGCCCCAGGGTGGTGCGGAGGGTGTCGAGGAGGGTGATTTCAGAGGACTTGAAGAGTGCCGCCCAGTCGCGTCCGACAAGGTCCTGGTCGGGGCGCCCGGTCAGACGCTCCGCCGCGCCGAGAGCAAAGGTGATGGAGCCTTCGCTGTCGATCTCGAACACCAGGTCCGCTCCGGCGAAGGCAAGACCCAGGAGCCGGGCAACGCCGGCGTCCTCCAGGCGGGGCGTCGGCGCCGTCAAGGCATGCGCTCGCAATCCGGACGCCCACGCCTGCACATGCCGGAGACCTCCACTCTGCTCCGCTCCCGGGGAACCTGCAGGGATCCGTGCACCGAGCAGGCTTTGCAGACTTGTGCACCTGCAAGGTTAAGACCTTGCCACCACGCAGGTCCAAACATGCGACAAAATGTCGCAGAATTTATGGTGCCCGCTGCCGGACTCGAACCGGCACGCCGATGGCGACGGATTTTAAGTCCGTTGCGTCTACCTGTTCCGCCAAGCGGGCCCTGCCGACACTCTAGCCCGGCAACAATGGGCGGACCACCCGCCCTCAGATCAGTCCCTGGGCCCGGAAGCTGGTCAGGCCATCGCGGCCGACGATGACGTGGTCATGGACCGACAGGCCCAGGACCTTGGCGGCCTCGATGACCTCGCGGGTCATGGAGATGTCGGCCTTGGAGGGGGTGGGATCGCCGGAAGGGTGGTTGTGGGCCAGGATCATGGCGCTGGCTGACAGCTCCAGCGCCCTGCGGACCACCTCGCGGGGATAGACGGGGGCGTGGTCCACCGTGCCCTCGTTCATGGCCTCGTCGGCAATGAGCTGGTTCCGGCGGTCGAGGAAGAGCACGCGGAATTGCTCGCGCGGTTCGTGGGCCATGGCGGTGCGCAGGTAGGCGGACAGCTGGGTCCAGGAGGTGATCACCGTGCGCCGGGCGACGGGCTCGCGGCTGATCCGGACGGCGGCCTCGTGGGCGAGCTTGAGGTCCAGGGCCGCCTGTTCGCCCAGGCCGCGCATCCGGACCAGGTCCTCGAGGGGCGCGCCGAAGACCCCGGCGAGGGAGCCGAAGCGCGCCAGCAGGGCCTTGGCCAGGGGTTTGACGTCGCCCCGGGGCAGGGACCGGAATAGCAGGAGCTCCAGCAGCTCGTAGTCCGGCAGGGCACCCGGGCCGCCGTGGCGGGCGCGGTGACGCAGGCGGGCCCGGTGCCCGGCGTGCGGCGAAAGCTGGGGCGGCGACAAGTCGGTGGCCGATCCGAAGAGCGGGGCTTCCTGCAGGTCGGATGGGGGCATGGCGGGGCTCCGGCGACCTCGTCAATGTTCCCTAAATGTTCATGCTGCGCAAGCCTATCCTGCGACCTTGACCCGGGTGACGTTATCGCCGGAATTTCGGTCGATGCGCTTGTTGTAGGGATCGATCCCGGCGAAGGCGGGCTTGCCGTCGACGGTCAGGGTCAGGGTCTGCTCTCCGTCCTTCAGGGTCTGCACGGTGAAGCTCTGAACGGATGCCCGACTAAAGCCGGCCTTCCCGGGCTCGGCTGTGAAGATGCCGACATCGAAGGTCTCGCCACCGAGGGGCGAGGGCGTCTCGGCGCCCTTGCTGTCGGCGTAGAGCTTGCGGGCCGCGACCTTCAGGGTGACGTCATAGCGCCCGTCGGGCCTGCGCCGGGCCTCCGCCGCGTCGGTCTTGAGGTCGTAGAGGGTGATCTTCTCGAACAGGTCGGTGATCAGGGCCTGGGCCCGGGCATCGTCGCCGGCCTCGCGGCGCAGGGCATCGACCAGGTCGCGGGAGGTGGGGAAGGGCGCGCCCTTGAAGGCGTAGCGGGCCAGGAGGCTGCGCAGGGCCGCGTTGACCTTCGCCTCACCGATCTGGTCGCGCAGCAGGTACATGACCAGGGACCCCTTGCGATAGTGGATGTAGCCCTGGTTCTCGACCCGGATCAGGGGCGTCTCCTCCACCGCCTGGCCGCCGCGCGCCGAGAGGTAGGCGTCGAGCTCGTTGCGCAGGAACTTGCGGATGCCCTCAGGGCCGTAGGTCTCTTCCATGATCAGTAGGGCGGAGTACTGAGCCAGGGTCTCGGACAGGACCGTTGCCCCCTGCATGTCGGCGCCGACGATCTGGTGTGCCCACCACTGGTGGGCCATTTCGTGGGCCGTGACATAGGTGGCGTAGTCGATCTTGTCGGTCCTCTCCGGGTCGGCGGTGAAGCCAATGGCCTCGGAATAGGGAATGGTGTTCGCGAAGGCCTGGGCGAAGCTGGCATAGCCCGGGAACTCCAGGATCCGGGCCTGGCGGAACTGGTAGGGGCTGAAGCTGGCCTGGTAGTAGTCCAGACTCCGCTTCATGGCCGCCATCATGCGCTCGACGTTCCAGGTGTGACCGGGATGGTGGTAGACCGCCAGGTCGACGCCCTTGTAGGTCTCCCGGCGGATGGCGTAGCGGGCGGACTGGACCGAGAAGAAGTTCAGGACCGGGGCGTCGGTGCGGAAGCGCGCCGTCCGGCGTCCGTTCGCTGTGGTGTCGGAGACCAGGTAGCCGGGGGCGACCGGCGTCTGGTCGGCAACGGTGGAGACCGTGATATCCGCCCTCACCCAGTCGGCGTTACCAACATAGTTGCGGGCCCGGGCGCCCTCGTCCTCCAGCCTGGCGGGGCGGAGCTCGGGGGGCAGGCCATACTTGCGACGCTTGGTCCGGTCCTGGAGCAGGCCAGACCGGGACATGCCCAGGACCGGTGCGAACTCCCCATTGGAGATGAAGGTGCCGTTGTCCACCAGTCGGGTGGTGTTGCCAGAGTTCTTGAAGCCCCTCTGGCCGAGACGGGAAGAGAACTCGAGGCGAGCGGTCCCGCCCGGCGACAGCGGCGTGGCAAGGTGCAGGATCCGATAGTTGAACCGCCCGAAGACCTCCGTTCGGGCTGGCCGCGAAAGGGAGAGGCGCTCGACTGTCACGTCGCGGTCGAACCGGACATGGATCTCGGAAAGCGGCGCACCGGTCCTGTTGACGAGGTCGTAGGTCCCCGTCACCGCCAGCCGCGGAGCGTGCGGGTCCAGGTCCAGCACCAGGGTCACGTCCGTGACGTTGGGCTGGGGCAGGCGCTCGTACTTCAGGAAGCCCTTCTCGTAGTCGGCCAGAAAGACCTCGCCTTCCTTCTGCGTCCGGTAGGGGTTCCAGACATTGGTATTCAGGAAGATGAAGCTTCCCAGGCTGGCGAAGACCAGGAGGGCGCCTGCGGCGGCCAGGCCCGTCCGGCCCTTCAGCCGTTGGCCGAGGCGCGCCAAGCGAGCCTTGACGCCGTCCCGGGCACCCCGGGCCCAGAGCCCCTGGGTCAGGACCAGCAGGAGGATGGCGAAAGCTGTCCAGTAGGCGCGGAACCAGGCCGCGAAGCCGGCATAGTCGCCCTGGTCGTTGATGTCCGACAGGGGAACCACAGGGCCGCCCCCATAGCTATAGAGATTGTGCTCGAAGCCGGCGCTGGACAGGCTCAGCTGCAGCACCAGGAAGACCACCATCAGGGCCCAGCCCACGAACTTGTTGGGCGCCAGGGTCTGCAGGAAGATGGCCAGAACAGCGATCAGGGCCCAGTCTGCGAGGGTCGGCAGTACGTACCAGCCGATGTATTGACCCCAGTCCGGATGCGGAAAACCCAATAGAACCTGGGCGAGCGCGGCGGCCAGCACGCTCACGAGGAGCATGGCGCCGAGCACCATGACGAGGCCAAGGACCTTTGGGACCAGGAAGGTCCAGTCCGGGGCGGCGGTGGAGTCGACGATGTCGGCAAAGCGCCGCTCGCGATCGCGCCAGACAAGTTCCCCAGCATAGTAGATGGCCACCAGGACGACCACGAAACTGAAGGCACCCTGCAGCATTTCGATCATGCGCAGGGTGGTGGGCAGGAGGGCGGACCCGTTCTGCTCCAGGCCCAGGAAAACACCGCCCAGGGCATTGACGAGCCCCAGCACGATGAGGATGCCAAAGGCCGGGCTGTGAAGGATCTGCCCAGCCTCGAAGCGGGCCCGGTGTAGGGCCTGAACCCCCTGGGCCAGCAGCCCCCCTTGCGGCGTCGCGACCCGAGCCGCGGTCGCCGGGAGGGTGGGGCGGGGTGCAGACGAGGGCACCGCGGCGGCATTCCGCCGGGCCTTTGCCGGGCCACTTCGCCGGGTCTCGAAGCGGAACACCAGGCAGGCGGCGGCCAGGGCGACCAGCCCTAGGCTGGTCCACAGCAGCCGGTTGGCGAGAAGGACCCCAGCCAGCTGGGGTAGCCGGGAGTTGGACTCGAAGGTGGTGTAGTACCGGGTCGCCTCGCCCACGGCGATGGCACCGAACGGATCCAGCCAGGCGGCGAGCTCGCGCATTTCATTGCGGGTGGCGAGGGTTCCCATGATGACCCAGAGGATCAGCAAGGCAGTGGCGCCGATGTAGGTCGCCATCATTGATCGCGTCGTCGTGGCCAGGGCGAAGAACAGGGCCGAGGTCAGGAAGATCGAGGGCAGGGCCAGGGCCCCGTAGGCATAGGCGTAGGCCCCCAGCCGGTTGGGGCCAAGTGTCTCCGGGTCGACCCAGGGCGCCAGGCTGCCTGCGAACATGCCCAGGGGTACGGCCAGGAAGACGAGGGCCGCCGCGCCGAAGGCACCGGTGAACCGACCGAGGAGATAGTCCAGGCGTGTGATCCGGGTGGAACGGATGAGCGGGCCAAACCCTGTCTCGTCATCCCGGACGATGACGTTGGCGACCATGGCGGCGGTCACGAAGATGAAGAAGATCGACATCACGAGGTGAGTGAGGGCGATGGCCGTCGGGGCGTTCTTGTGGACTCCGCCGCCGCCGCCGCCGATCTGGATATTGTCGACGGTCATCGACCCGAAGACGATCAGGAAGAAGAAGGCCGCTGCCACCCAGAATATGGGCTGGCGAACCTGGTAGCGGAATTCGAAGGCGGCGATCCGGCCGAACATGATGCGCTCCTAGGCCGTCTGGCGGGCGGATTGCAGGGCCGCGAAATAGACATCCTCAAGACCGCCCTGGGCCGCCTCGAAGCCGGGACCGGGCGAGGTGTCGGACAGGAGGTGCACCACCGTCCTTCCGGCCGAGAGCCGGGTCGAGATGACGGGCGCGATCTCGGCCAGGGCGGGCAGGTCGGCCTTGTCCACCACCTTGCGCCAGACACGGCCCTGCAACTCGCGGACCAGGCTGGAGGGCGAACCCTCGCGAAGCAGGCGGCCTCCCGCCAGGACGGCCATACGGGGGCAGAGGTCTGCGACATCCTCGACGATGTGGGTCGACAGGATCACCACCACCTTTTCCCCGATCTCGGCGAGGAGGTTGAGGAAACGGTTGCGCTCCTCTGGGTCGAGGCCGGCGGTGGGCTCGTCCACGATGATGAGGTGAGGCTGGCCGATCAGGGCCTGGGCGATGCCGAACCTCTGCCGCATGCCGCCGGAGAACCCGGCGACCGCCTTCTTCCGGACATCCCAGAGATTGACCTGGGCCAAGAGGGCCTCGACGGTCTCGCGCCGCTCGGCGCGGCCCGTGAGACCCTTCAGGACGGCGAGATGGTCCAGCAGTTCCAGCGCCGAGACCCTCGGGTAGACGCCAAAATCCTGGGGCAGGTAGCCGAGGGTCCCGCGAAGGCGCGCCGGATCTGCCAGAGCGTCGATCCCGTCGAAGTGGATGGCACCGGAGGTCGGGGTCTGGAGCGCGGCAATACACCGCATAAGGGTCGACTTGCCCGCCCCGTTGGGACCGAGCAGACCGAACATGCCGGCTGGGATTTCGAGGCTGACATCATCCAGGGCCCGGGTTCCGCCGGGATAGACATGGGTCAGGTTGCGGATCGACAGCATGACAGGCTCCTCGGGTATCGAGAAGACGTCGCCCTACCCGGAACCGGGAAGCAAGTTAAAGAAAAGTCAGCCGAATTTCCGTCAGTCGGCCCGGATGGGCGGCTGGAAGAGCCCGGCGGGCGAGGCGGTAAAAACCTCGTATCCGGTCTCGGTCACGCCTACGGAGTGCTCGCACTGGGCGGAGACGGACTTGTCCCGCGTCACGGCGGTCCAGCCGTCGGACAGAATCTTCACCTGCCACTTTCCGAGGTTCACCATGGGCTCGATGGTGAAGAACATGCCGGGCCGGAGGACCTCGCCGGTTCCCTTCTTTCCGTAGTGCAGGATGTTGGGGGCATCGTGGAAGACCCGGCCCAGGCCATGGCCGCAGAAGTCGCGGACAACCGAGCAGCGCTGGGCCTCCACCCAGGCCTGGATGGCCGCACCGATGTCGCCCGTTGTCGCGCCGGGCCGGACCACCTCAAGCCCCCGCTGGAAGGCGTCGTAGGTCACCTCCACCAGGCGCCGGGCGCGGGCCGGGACCTTGCCGACCCCGTACATGCGCGAGGTGTCCCCGTGCCAGCCATCGACGACCACCGTGACGTCGATGTTGGCAATGTCGCCCTCACGCAGGGCGCGCTCGGAAGGAATGCCGTGGCAGACGACATGGTTCACCGAGATGCAGAGGGTGTGGCGATATCCCCGGTAGCCCAGGCAGGCGGGCAGGGCGCCATTGTCGAGGATGAACTCCCGGGCCCGGCGATCCAGGTCCTCGGTCACAGCGCCGGGAACCACGTGGGGCGTCAGCATGTCGAGGCACTCGGCGGCCAGGCGGCCCGCCTTTCGCATGCCTTCGAAGCCCGCCTCGTCGTGCAGGCGGATGTGGCCGGTCTTGTGCTGGAAGTCGACGGTATCGCTCTGGCTCATGGCCCTCAGCCTAGCACAGTCCGATCAGGGTTGCGACGTCCGGCCGGGCGTGTCGATCAGGATCCAGGTGTCGCCGTCCTGGGCCAGGATGGCGGACCAGGGCTCCCAGGCGCCATCGCCCGGCCGCTTCTGCCGCCAGGTGCAGCGGTACTCTGTGGGGTCGCCCAGGACCTTGCACTGGATCGAACGGACCTTGACGGGCCCGCCTGCGGCCGGCGCCAACAGGGCCTGGAGCCGGGCGGGCGTGGGCGCTGCGGAGACTGAGGCGGCGAGGATCAGGGCGGCGAGCATGCAGTCGATGCTGGCGCCCGGTGCGAAGAAGTCAACGCTGCCAGGGCAGGGACCGTGTGATGCGAACACTGCCGGAGTCGACCTCGCAGCTCCAGGCCATGACCTCGACACCGGCGGTAGCCGCCGCCTCCAGCCCCCGGGCGAAGGCCGGGTCGAGGTCGGCGCAGGCGCTGAAGGCCTCGCAGTCCATACGCTGGATCACGAACAGGGCCACAGCCCGGTCGCCTGCCGCGACCTGCTCGGCCAGTTCCTCCAGATGGCGGGTGGAGCGTGCCGCCACGCAGTCCGGGAACTCGGCGAGGCCCGGCGTGCGCATGAGGTGGACGTTCTTGACCTCCAGCCAGCAGCGGCCCCGGGCCGGGTCCTCGAGCAGGAAGTCCACCCGGCTAGCCTTGCCATACTTCACCTCGCGGCGGACCGAGGCGTAGCCGGCCAGCTCGGGGATTGTCCCCGCCTCCAGGGCTTCGGCCACCAGGCGGTTGGGCAGGAGGGTGTTGATGCCCACCAGACCGCCGTCGGCTTCCAAGAGCTCCAGCGTATGGGACAGCTTGCGCTTGGGATTGTCGGACACCGAGAGCCAGGCGGGCAGGCCGGGGGAGTTCAGCCCCAGCATGGCACCGGGGTTGGGGCAGTGGGCTGTGAGTTCCGACCCGTCCGCCAGGAGGACATCGGCAAAGAAGCGCTTGTAGCGGCGGACGAAGGTGGCTGGGACCAGGGGGGCGGGGAAGTCCATGAGGCGGGTATAGGCAAGCGGGGCTCCAGCCGATAGATGTTCGCCGGAAACGGAGACTTACGCATGGGCAGCCCGGGCGGAGACGGCGTGGTGACGGCGGCGGTGCTGATCATCGGTGACGAGATCCTGTCTGGCCGCACCCAGGACACCAACCTGCGGGACATCGCCCGCTACCTGGGCGTGCACGGGGTGGACCTTTGCGAGGCGCGCACCGTGCCCGACATCCAGGACGAGATCGTCGACGCCCTGAATGCCCTGCGCGCCCGCTACGACTATGTCATCACCACCGGCGGGATCGGGCCCACTCACGACGACATCACCGCCGACGCGGTGGCGGCGGCCTTCGGCGTGGCGCTGGAAGAGCATCCCGATATCCTGGCCTTGATGCAGTCCCGCTGGGGCGACCAGATGAATGTCGCCCGGCGGCGCATGGCCCGGGTGCCGGTGGGCGGATCCCTGGTCAACAACCCGGTGCAGGGACCGCCGGGCTTCACCATCGGCAATGTCTTTGTCCTGGCCGGCGTGCCCCAGATCATGCGCGGCATGCTGGAGGACGTCGGGCCTCGGCTTCGGTCCGGCGCGGTTGTGCTGTCCCGCACGGTCCGCGTTGAGGGCTCGGGAGAGGGCGCCATCGCCGCGCCCCTGGAGGCCGTGGCCAAGGCCCATCCGAGCCTCAGCCTGGGCAGCTATCCTTTCTTCACCGAGGGGCTCTATGGATCGAACCTGGTCCTGCGCAGCCGCGACGAGGCCGAGCTGACAGTCACCGTCGGAGAGCTGATCGCCGCCCTCCGGGCCGCGGGCATCGAGAATGTCCGCGAGGTCGAGCTGGCCTGAGCCCGGACCGATGAGCCTCTATCCCGTCATCATGTGCGGCGGCTCCGGGGTGCGCCTCTGGCCCGCCTCCCGGCCTGAACGTCCCAAGCCCTTCGCCCGGCTGCTCGGCGACGGGCCCACGGCCTTCCAGGACACCGCCGCCCGGGCCGCCCCCCTGGGGCCGCTCCTGGTGATCGGCGGGGCTGACCACCGGGGCCTGATCCGCGAGCAGCTGGCCGAGGCCGGGCTCGACGCCGAGGTGATCCTTGAGCCCGAGCCCCGCGATTCCGCCCCGGCGATGGCGGCGGCGGCGATCCGGCTGCTGCGACGGGACGAGGAGGCGATCATGGTCGTCCTCGCCGCCGATCATCACGTCCCGGACGTCGAGGCCTTCCGCGACTCCGTGGTCCGCGCGGCCCCCTTCGCCCGGGCTGGCCGCATCGTCACCCTGGGGGTGAAGCCGACCTTCGCCTCGACCGCCTACGGCTATATCCGGCCTGGGCGGGGTGAAAGCGTGCGGATGGTCGAGGCCTTCATCGAGAAGCCCGACGCCAGCCGCGCAGCCAGCCTCATCGCCGAAGGCTGCCTTTGGAACAGCGGTAACTTCATCGTCCCGGCGACCACCCTGGTCTACGAACTGGGACGCCTCGCCCCCGAGGTCCTGGAAGCGGCGGAGGCCGCTGTGGAGTCGGCGGCAGAGTCCTCCACAGGGCTCTTGCTGGGCGAGATTTTCCGGACCGCCCCACGGATCTCCATCGACTACGCGGTCATGGAAAAGACGGCCCGGGCCATGGTCGCTGAAGTGGACTTCGCCTGGTCGGATGTAGGTGCCTGGGATGTCGTCCACGCCCTCTC
>CAMCIK010000014.1 GCA_945874825.1 Phenylobacterium deserti
AGTCCGGCTTGCCAGTGTCGGCGTTCAGGGCGATGAGGCGCCCGTCAAGGGTGCCGAAATAGACCTTGCCCTTCCAGACCGCGACGCCGCGGTTCACCACATCGCAGCAGGCGTCAAAACCCTTTGAGCCGTCGACCTTGGGATCATAGGACCACTTCAGCGCGCCAGTGCGCGCATCAAAGGCATAGACCTTGGACCAGGCCGTGGTGGTGTAGAGCACACCGTCGACCATGACCGGCGTGGCCTCCTGGCCGCGGTCGGTGTCGAATTCATAGTACCAGGAAAGTCCCAGGTCCTTGACGTTCGAGATGTTGATCTTGTCGAGGGGGCTGTAGCGCTGCTCATCGTAGGTCCGGCCGACGGCGAGCCACTCACCGTTGCCGGTGGCCGAGGCCAGGCGCTGCCCATCCACCCGACCACCCTTGCCGCCAGCCTGTCCGCAGGCGGCCAACAGGACCGTCAAGGCAAATACTCCCACAAGGCGCTTAAGCGTCATCGTTCCCTCCCCGGATCGGCCACGTTGGGCCGAGTTGGAGTATGCGCAAGCGGACCGGGACGGCAAGCCGTGACGTTGCGTCACGTGTCGCGCTCGTTAACCTCTTGCTCACAAGCCGGAAACCCCGCCTTTACCTCGCACCGCCACAGTGACGGGGGGATGGCGGGCTGGATCGCAGGCCGCGCGCCGGGGACGCAGTGAATGAGCAAGACGATTGTCGTGGTGGATGATGATCCGACCCAGAGGCGCCTGATCCAGGCTGTCCTCGAGCGGGAGGGCTTTACCGCCACGCTTCTGGAGGGCGGAGACGCCCTGCTGGCGCGCCTTGCGTCCGGCTCCCCCTGCGACCTGATCCTGCTGGATCTCGTGATGCCCGGGCGCTCCGGCCTGGAAACCCTTTCCGAACTTCGATCGCGCGCCCATCAGCAGCCGGTCATCGTGCTGACGGCTTCTGGCGGCATAGACACCGTGGTCCAGGCCATGCAGGCCGGGGCCACGGACTTCTTCGTCAAGCCGGCCTCGCCAGAGCGCATCACCATCTCGATCCATAACGCCCTGTCCATCGGGGCGCTACGCTCGGAGGTCGCCCAGCTGCGCAAGCGGGCGGAAGGCAGGACGACCTTCGGCGATCTGGTGGGCGCATCCGCCGCCATGGTCCATGTCCGACGGATGGGCGAGCGAGCGGCGCGATCCTCGATCCCCGTGCTGATTTCAGGGGAGAGCGGTGTCGGCAAGGAAGTGGTCGCCCGGGCGGTGCACGGCTCGTCGGACCGCGCCGGCCGGCCCTTCGTCGCCGTAAACTGCGGGGCCATCCCCGAGGCGCTCGTCGAGTCCATTCTGTTTGGCCACGAGAAGGGCAGCTTCACGGGTGCCACGGACCGCCATGCCGGGAAGTTCCAGGAAGCGCACACCGGCACCCTGCTGCTCGACGAGGTCAGCGAGCTTCCCCTGGATGTCCAGGTCAAGCTCCTGCGCGTCCTGCAGGAGGGCGAGGTGGATCCGGTCGGTGCCCGCAGATCGGTCAAGGTGGATGTCCGGATCATCTCGGCCACAAACCGCGACCTCACCCGGGCCGTCGCCGAGGGCACCTTCCGTGAGGATCTCTTCTACCGGCTGAATGTGTTTCCCATCGAGGCGCCACCCCTGCGCGAGCGCCGGGAGGACATTCCCGAATTGGCGGACTCCTTCATCCGGCGTTTCAGCCTGGAAGAGGGACGGCCCATCACCCGCCTCACGCCGGAGACCCTCAGCCTATTGGTCAATCACGACTGGCCGGGGAACATCCGGCAACTGGAAAACGCGATCTACAGGGCCATTGTCCTGGCAGACGGCCCCGCGCTCCAGCCCTACGACTTTCCGGCTATCTCGGGACTGTCTCCGCCTGCACCCGCCGCCGTTGGCGAGAAGCCACAGCCAACATGGGAGGCCGCTGACGCCTCCCTGGTCGCCGCATCCGCCGGCCAGGGCGAGAGTCCTGTGAGAATTCTCGACAAGGATGGCCACATCCGGTCGCTCGAGGCGATCGAAGGCGATCTGATCCGCCTGGCGATCGAGCGTTATGAAGGACACATGAGCGAGGTTGCGCGGAGACTCGGGATCGGAAGATCCACTCTCTACCGGAAGGTCAGGGAGAACGGCCTTGGTGAGCTGGCAGGTCTTGCCGAGGCCTGACCCCCGGCTTCAACCCTGAAGTCTGTTCCGAAAACCGTCTCCCACCTCCCGGAACGGACGCTAGGCCTCTTCGCTCGCCTGCGTACCCGGACGGCGCCTCCGCCCCGCCCCGCCCCGGGGTAAGCGAGCCCCCTTTCCGGCAGTCTCGCCGCCGGCCGCCTTGGCGGCGATTTCCTTGAGCTTTCTCTGCTGGAGCGCTGACAGCGCCTGCCCTGGGGCACCCTTCTCAGGGTCGCCGAAGGCCCGGCCGAAGGTGCGGATCCGGGTCTCGACCGAGCCGAGAAACTCGCCCTCCCATTCCGAAAGGTCGACCCCGGCACGTTCCGCCTTCCGCCGCGCCCGCCGGAGCGCGTTCAGCGCCGAACGGCGCGCCGCTTCCCTGGGATCGGGCGGACGGGACTTCAAATCTCGCCGATCGCAGCGAGGTAGAGGTCGAGGATCGCCTCCTCCTCCTGGCGCTTGGCGCGATCCTGCTTGCGGATACGGATGACCTTGCGGAGGATCTTGGTGTCAAAGCCGGCACCCTTGGCCTCGGCGAAGATTTCCTTGATCTGCTCCATGACCTCGGACTTTTCCTGCTCCAGGCGCTCGACCCGCTCGATGATGGTCCGCAGCCGTCCCTGGGCGTCCTGGTTCAGAACATCGGAGTGGGCGTCTTCACCGGACATGGGGTCAGGCTCCTGCAGGATTGTGTCGGGGTTGGGGCCGCGAAGCTAACCGCGCCGGCCCGCAGAGTCGCGCGTTCAGCCGCCCTTGGGGGGCGGTGAGTACAGATGATCTGTGGAAAACCCTCCGCCCCGAGGGGGCGGTACAGGCGTATCAGCCCTGCTTCGCCTTGAAGCGCGGGTTGGTCTTGTTGATGACGTAGACCACGCCCTTGCGGCGCACGAGCTTGCAGTCGCGGTGGCGCGTCTTGAGCGACTTGAGCGAGCTTCTGACCTTCATGACCTTCGACTTCTCTGGGTGCGGGACAGGAGCCCGGGCGACCAAGTGAGCGGCGCGTATACGGAACGGGCCGCGCCGAGTCAATTGCCCCCGCCGCCGGAGCGGCTTAATCCTTCTGGCATGAAACGTCGCACCTTTCTCGCCACCGCCGCGGCCGCCCTCGCGACCCCCGCGCAGGGATCGGACCCCGTCGTCGCAGGGACCGAGTCGGTCGACGCCGCCTTCCGGGCCTGGCTCGATGGCTTCAGGAAGACCGCGGTCAGCTCAGGCCTGCCTGCCGAACTGGTGGATCGGGAGCTCTCCGGACTGACGCCGGATCCCAGGGTCCGGGGATCCGACCGCAACCAGCCGGAGTTCTCCAGACCCTTCAGCCATTACGTGCGACGGGCGGCCTCGGAGGACCAGGCTGCAATCGGCCGCCGCCGTCTCGCCAGCCTCGATACCAGTGCCCTGTCCCGGATCGAATCCGAGCGGGGCGTGCCCCGGGAAATCCTCGGGGCCATATGGGGCATGGAGTCCGGTTACGGGGCGGCCATGGGCGAGCAAGACGTCATCCGCTCCATGGCAACCCTCGCCGCGGACGGCCGCCGCCGTGCCTTTGCCGAGGAAGAGCTTCTCTCGGCATTGAGGATGCTGGCCTCCAGGGAGGTTTCGCGCGCCCAGCTGGTCGGATCCTGGGCGGGTGCCATGGGGCAGACCCAGTTCATCCCCTCCAGCTTCCTGAGGCTGGCTGTGGATGGAGACGGGGACGGCCGTCGGGACGTTTGGGGATCTGCCATCGACGCCCTTGCGTCTTCGGCGAACCTGCTCTCCCAAGCGGGCTGGAAGCGCCGGGAACCCTGGGCGATTGAGGCCATCGCCCCCAAGGGGTTCGACTATTCAGTTTGCGAGGTCCTGACCTGCCCCTTGTCCCAGTGGGCAGACTTGGGCGTGTCCAGGCGTGGCGATGACGGCTGGCCCGACGGAAGCCTCGAGGCAAGCCTCATCGCGCCGACGGGAGCGGGCGGGCCCCTTTTCCTGCTGCTGGCCAACCATTTCGTGATCCGCCGATACAACAACGCCGTGACCTACGCCGTGGCGGTGGGCCTGCTCGCAGACCGGATCGCCGGACGTCCGGGGCCAGTCCGGCCCTGGCCGGAGGAGACCCCCCTGTCCCTTTCCGATCGGACCGGTGCCCAGACCGCCTTGAAGTCGCAGGGATTCGACGTTGGAGAGATTGACGGGGTCATGGGGCTGAAGTCACGTCAGGCCCTGCGCGCCTGGCAGAAGTCCCAGGGCCTTGTGGCGGACGGCTACCTGTCGCCAGACATGATCGCCAGGCTCCGCAGCGCCGGCTAGACCAGGGCCTCGTCGGGCCCATCGACCCGGGCGGGCCGCGGATTGGCGGACCTCAGCTGGGGGTTCCGATAGGCGTAGATCAACATGGCGACCATCAGCACGGCGTTCAGGATGAAGGGCGCGGCCTGGATGTGCTGGTAGAGGAGAACAAAGGCGGGCGCGAGAACCACGTTGATCCCATTGACCGCCGCAATCGCGCCGGCGGCGCGCGCCTGCTCCTCGAGGCGAACCGCCAGGGAGGCCCCCACCGTGAAGCCCGGGCGGGCGAGGCCGAACCCCAGGCTTGAGATGGCGTAGCCGGCCACCACGCCCCAGTAGTCCGGCGCGGCCGCAACGATCAGGTTTCCCACGGCTGCGATGCCGACCCCCCAGCGGAGAAGCTGGCGCGGCGTCATCGCGAACCGCGGGATGAGGCCCCACTGGGCCAGAAGCCCCGCCATCGCGCCGAACATCATGGCGATGGCGATGAAGCCCTGGGCGACAGTCGGGGAGACCCCGAGCTTGTCGATGATCAGGAAGCCCAGGGTCTGGCCCTGGGCCGTCTGGCTGACCGCGACAATGAATCCGTAGATCAGGAAGGGTGTCAGCCGGGGGTCGAGCCACATCGGCCGGCCACGCACTCCAGGCTCCGACTGAGGGGATTTCCCCGGCGAGGTCAGGGGCCAATAGACGCTCTCCGGCAGCCGGCGCCAGACGATTACGAGCATGACGCCGGCAATGACGGCAAAGCAGGCCATCGGCCCCGCCAGGCCGAGCACGGGCAGGATGAAGAGCGGCGCGATGAAGGGACCGATCACAGTTCCCAGGCTGAAGGCCCCAGCGAGGCCGGAGATGGACTGGGTACGCTGCGCCTCGGGCGTGTACTCGGCGACATAGGCCTGGGTCGCGGGGTTCGACGCCGCGCCGAACAAGCCGAAGAGAGCCCGGGCCAGCAGGAAGAGGATGAAGATCACGACCGGGGCCGCCAGCTGGTGCAGACCGGCGGCCACCACCACCGCGCAGAGGGCCATGGAGACCATGAACCCCGCGAGCCCCACCATCATCAGGGGCTTGCGTCCGTAGCGATCAGACATCCGCGCCCAGAAGGGCGAGGAGAAGGCCCAGAGCAGGGCAGAGAGCGAGAAGACTGCGGCGACCATCGGGTCTGGCATCCCGATCGACCGGCCAATGGCGGGAAGCACGGAGATCATCCCGGTGTTTCCCATGGCCGTGACCATGGAGACTGCGAAGATGATCGCGAAGGAGGACCGCGGCACGCCGCTGGGACCTTCAGCCGCGGGTGAGGACGCGGTGGACATGATCGGGTGATAGGTCCGCCACAGCCGTCGCGCCACCCCTGATCATGATCACCGGACGTTAAGCATTCCGGTTCATCCTCAAGCCTGGTTCAACTCGGGCACCGTACGCATGTTCCAGATCATCGGCATCGTCATGCTCTTCGTCTGTATCTTCGGCGTCTACATCATCCATGGCGGAAAGATGGACGTGGTGATCGCCGCGGCCCCCTTCGAGCTGGCGATGATCTTGGGCGCTGGCATTGCGGCCCTCCTGATCGGCAACTCGATGACCGTGATCAAGGGCGTCGGCGGCGGCTTGGCCAAGATCTTCAGCGGCGCCAAGTGGAAGGCTTCCGACTACAAGGACCTTCTGTCCCTTCTGTTCCTCCTGACCAAGACGATGAAGGCCAAGGGGGTCATCGCCCTGGAAAGCCACATCGAGAACCCGCACGACTCCACACTGTTCGGCCGTTTTCCCAAGATCGTGAAGGACCACTTCGCGGTCGACTTCATCTGCGACACCCTGCGGATGATGACCATGAACCTGGAAGATCCGCACCAGGTCGAGGACGCCATGGAGAAGCAGCTCGAGAAGCACCACCATGAGGCCCTCGGCCCGGCCCACGCCCTGCAGAACATGGCCGACGCCCTGCCCGCCCTGGGGATCGTGGCGGCCGTTCTGGGGGTGATCAAGACCATGGGCTCCATCACCGAGCCCCCCGCCGTCCTGGGGGGCATGATCGGCAGCGCCCTCGTCGGCACCTTCCTGGGCGTGTTCCTGGCCTATGGCCTGGTGGGCCCGTTCGCCACACGACTGAACTCGATCATCGAGGAAGAGTCAGCCTTCTACAAGATCATCCAGTCGGTCCTGGTCGCCCACCTGCATGGCAACGCCGCCCAGATCTCGGTGGAAATCGGCCGCGGCAGCGTGCCCAGCATGACCCAGCCGACCTTCTCGGAGCTGGAAGAGGCCCTCCAGGCGATCCCGCCGGAAGCCTGACCCCTCTAGAGCGGAAACACCCGGTTCACATGCCCCATCTTGCGGCCGGCCCGCGCCTCGCGTTTGCCATAGAGGTGAAGGCGGGCGTTGGGCTCGGCGGCGAGCCCGGGCCACCGCAGGACGTCCTCGCCCAGGAGGTTCTCCATCTCGACCCTGGCCCGCGCCTCGACCGGGCCGAGGGGCCAGCCGGCGACGGCCCGAATGTGCTGTTCGAACTGGTCTGTGGCGGTCCCGTCCTGGGTCCAGTGTCCACTGTTGTGAACCCGGGGGGCGATCTCGTTGACCAGGAAAGAGCCGTCCTCGAGCTCGAACAGCTCGATCCCGATCACGCCGACATAGACGAGACCTGAGAGGATCCGGTCCGCGATCCGGCCGGCCTCGGTCGCCTGTCCTGCCGTCACGACTCCGGGCGCGGAGGAAAGGTGGAGGATTCCGTTCCGGTGGACGTTCTCGGCCAGGGGGAAGGCCGCCGACTCCCCACTCCAGCCCCGGGCGGCGATCACGGACAGCTCTCGCCGGAAAGGCGCTGGCGCCTCGACGATCGCCGGGCGGCCGCCAAGCGACAGGAAGACCTCGGCCGCCGCCTCGGGCGATTTCGCCCAGGCCTGCCCCTTGCCGTCGTAGCCATCGCGCCGGGTCTTGATGAGCACCCGGCCGCCCAGTTCCGCCGTTGCCCGAGCCGCGGCTTCGGGCGAGTCCGCTGGCGCGAAGGCGACGGTCGGGGCGCCGGCGGCGTTGAGGAAGGACTTCTCCTCTACCCGATCCTGGGCCACGGCGAGCGCATGTGCACCGGGCGCAACCGGAACGCCGAGCCCGATCAGGATGTCGAGCGCGCCAGCGGGAACATTCTCGAACTCCAGGGTCACGACCCCGCTCATCCGGGCCAGGCGCGAGAGGGCCTCGGGGTCGTCATAAGCGGCGCAGAGGTGCCGGGCGCAGACGCGGGATGCCGGGCAATCCGGCTCGGGGTCCAGAATGGCGACGTCGAATCCAAGGCGCGCCGCGGCGAGGGCCAGCATGCGTCCGAGTTGGCCGCCGCCGAGGATTCCGATCGTCGATCCGGGAGCGAGCGGCGTCATGCGGCGGTCAGTCGTCGGCCACAGTCTCGGCCACCGAGGCGGTCAGGGCGCGTCGCCAGTCCGACAGCCGCGCCGCAAGCGCAGGATCAGAAAGCGCGAGGATCTGGGCGGCGAACAGGCCTGCATTCCGGGCGCCCGGCTCGCCGATGGCCAGGGTTCCCACCGGAACCCCCGCCGGCATCTGGACGATGGACAGGAGGCTGTCCATGCCCTTCAGGGCCTTGGACTCTATGGGGACGCCAAGGACGGGTAAGTCGGTGAGGGCGGCCGTCATGCCCGGCAGGTGGGCCGCGCCGCCTGCACCGGCGATGATCACCCGGACGCCAGCGTCGCGGGCACCCTGGGCAAAGGCGACCATGCGCAGGGGAGTCCTGTGGGCGGACACCACGCGCGCTTCCCAGCTGACTTCCAGGGCGTCGAGCATGTCGGCAGCCCCCTTTAGGGTTGGCCAGTCGGACCGGCTACCCATGATAATAGCGACGGGTGCGGTGGAACCGCTCATGACATGGACCCCTGTCGGCGAGGCGGGCCAGAATAGGCCCCGCCCTCCTAGGGTCAACACACCGTGCATACAATGTTAATGTCGGGGGAGATTCGCGGGGCCGCTGCATGGTTCTCAAGGTCACGGGCGCAAGAAACCAGCCATTTTCGGACATCCGAAAGCGCGCCCTGATGCAGGCAGGCGCCAAGGTGGTCGGGCGCGGTCCGACCCGGCCAGACGAAACCGCCTTCCTGGGTCTTTCCGAAGCGGACCTGACCCCCGCGGTCCAGGGGGCCATCCGAACCCTGCTGACCGAGGTCGACGACCTGCGCCAGGAGGTGTCCCGGCTGAAGGCTCGCCTGAACCAGGCGGAGATCCTGGCCGACCAGGACCCCCTCACTCCAGCCCTCAACCGCCGGGCCCTGATGCGGGAGCTCGAACGAATCCGGACCTTCAGCCATCGCTACGGATCGCCAGCAGCTTTGGTCTATATCGACCTCGACGACTTCAAGAGCGTCAATGACCGGTTCGGCCATGCGGCGGGGGACGAGGCCCTTCGCGCGGTCGCCGACCGCCTCCGCAGCCAGTTGTCCGGACCAGACCTCGTGGCCCGAATTGGCGGCGACGAGTTCGCGGTGGTGTTCGGCCAGGTGACCCTTGCCGGCGCCGAGGCCCGCGCCCGAAACCTGGCCCGGTTCCTGGAGTCGGCGCCCATCCGGTTCGGTGAATGGACAGCGCCCATCCATGTGTCCTTTGGTGTGAGCGAGATCACCCCGGACCTGGAGCCCGAGGAGGTGGTCGCCCGCGCGGATGCGGCCATGTACGCCCGTCGCCGGGAGCGGCGCGGCTAGATCCTCTTCCGATAAGTGGGAACCGGTTGTCGGATCGAAACAGGATCCAACGGTCTGGGTAGGGAGCCTGATCTGCGCCTTCAGCCGTTCCGCCTGAAGGGCACTGGATCCAGGGGAAAACCCCGATCGGGCCGAACCCACGAAATCATCTCGTCAGGCATTTCTCGCGTCAGGCAATGATGTCTGGGGTCAGCCGGTTCTTGATCCGCTGGATGTCGTCCTTCAGGGCCAGCTTCTTTCGTTTGAGCCTGCCGATCACGAGCATGTCCGGCGTGGGGGCCTGGCCGATGGCCTGGATCGCGACGTCCAGGTCGTTGTGGTCTAGCTGAAGCTCGGCCAGCCGCCTGCGGATCGCAGGCTCGTCCGCCTCTTCCGAAAGGCCTCCCCTCATCCTTGCCCTCCCCGGCCCGGTGATGGTGCCCGCAGAGCGGGCAGGTCCGATGACAAGACGTGCATCTGGCGATCCCGCAACTGAGAAGGGTCCGAAAGCAATCTTATGTGATCTGACAGCTCACGCCAGCGGGTGTTCACTGCCATTCAGTCGAATGGAAGGAGACCCTGAGTGATGTCCCTAGACGGCCGCATTCGCGAACTCAGCCGCCGGCACCTGTCCCTGGAAGCCGAGCTGCGGGACGCCATCCTTCACCCAAGCTCACGGGATGAAGACATCCGCGAGATCAAGCGGCGAAAGCTGCGCCTCAAGGAAGAGCTCGAACGCCTGAGTGCCGGGAACCGATCGGCCGCCTGACGCCGGGATCAGGCGTCGTCGTCCGCCCGGGGCCAGGGCTCTGCTCCGGTTTCCGCGGCGGGCTCCAGGGTCGGCCCTTCCGGCTCGACAATCCCCTTGCGGGCATTGTCACGGATGCGCTTCTCCGCAGCCTTGCGGACGATGTCATCAAGCTCGAGCTGGGTCGACAGTCCCAAGCTGACGGGATCCACGGGCTTGATGTTCGCCGAGTTCCAGTGGGTGCGGTTGCGGACCTGGTCGATGGTGGCCTTGGTGGTCCCCAACAGCCGCGAGATCTGGGGGTCGGTCACCTCGGGGTGGTTGCGCACGAACCAGGCGATGGCGTCCGGACGGTCATGCCGCCGGGAAACAGGCGTGTAGCGCGGTGCCTTCTTGGTCGGCTTCAGCTGCTCGGCATGACGGCTCTTCAGGGCCACCATCCGGCGCTTGGCATCCTGCTGGGCGGCGTCAATTTCCTCGCGGGACAGCTGGCCATTAGCGATGGGATCCGCGCCGCGGATATCCCTGGCGACCTCGCCGTCGGCGATACCCTTCACTTCGAGGGGATGGAGCCCGCAGAAATCGGCGATCTGCTCGAAGGTCAGCGACGTGTTGTCGACCAGCCAGACAGCGGTCGCCTTCGGCATCAGAATGTCGGCCATGACGGTCTCCTGAAATGACGGCGCCCGACCTTGCGGCCGGGCGCTGCGTTAAGCCGGAAGACCTATACCCCTGAATCCGGTGTTCAGTCGAGGGGGCGACGCTCGAGGATGCGCAGGCCGTATCCCGCCGACCCCGGAAGGACGGTGGCCGAATTGGTCAAGAGAACCATGTCGCGGACGCCGAGGTCGATCAGGATCTGTGCACCCACGCCGTAGTCGCGCAGGACGTTGGCCCCATGGTCCACCTCTGGATCAGCGCCATAGCGCTCGGAAAGCCAGGCGGGGTTGGTGTCGCTGATGAAGACGGCAACGCCGGCGCCATCTTCTGCTGCGATCTTCTCCAACGCCTGCTGGACGAAGGCGTTCCGGCCCCCTCCTGCACCCAGCACGTCGGCCGCCAGATCCAGGCGGTGCATGCGGACCAGGGTCGGGCGGTCAGGTTCGATCCGCCCCCGGGTCAGCACCAGGTGCTCGGTACGGTCCAGGATGTTTCGGTAGATCACCATCCGGAATCGGCCGCCGAAGGCACTGTCGATCGGGGTCTCCAGCACCCGCTCCACCTGGCGTTCTGTGCGCCGGCGGTAGGCGATGAGGTCGGCGATGGTGCCGATCTTCAGGCCGTGGGTCTGGGCGAAGACGATGAGGTCGGGAAGGCGGGCCATGGACCCGTCGTCCTTCATGATCTCACAGATCACGCCCGCCGGGTTCAGACCCGCCAGGCGCGAAATGTCGACGGCGGCCTCGGTATGGCCGGCCCGGACCAGGACGCCGCCGTCCCGGGCGACCAGGGGAAAGACATGGCCCGGCGAGACAATGTCGCCGGCGCCCTTGGTGGGGTCGACGGCTACGGCGATGGTGTGGGCCCGGTCATGCGCCGATATGCCCGTGGTCACGCCCTCGCGGGCTTCGATGGAGACTGTGAAGGCAGTACCGTGACCGGACTGGTTCTCCGGCGACATGGGGGGCAGGCGCAGATGGCGCGACCTTTCCCCGGTGATGGACAGGCAGATCAGGCCACGGGCGTGCTTGGCCATGAAGTTGATCTGGTCGGGGGTGGCGAACTGGGCCGGGATGATGACATCCCCCTCGTTCTCGCGGTCCTCGGCGTCGACCAGGATGTAGGGGCGGCCATTGCGGGCGTCCTCAATGATGTCCTCGATCGGGGAAATGGCAGACTCGCCCGCTGAGGCCGGGGCGTCGGTGACGAGATAGGGGCGCTTCATGACGTGAACCTCATCCTTGCAAACTGGACCACCTGGGCAGCAACGGTGTCGAGCTGCCAGGCGTCGCGGGGCTCCAGGGGGCGGCCGTCGGGGCCAAAGGAGTCGGAGTTCACACTCATGGCGGCGCCGAAGGGGGTCGGCCAGCCACGCATGGCGTGGATGATGGAACGGACAGCGGTGAGGGTCGTACCCCCCGCCTGCGAGCCGGCTGCGGTGACGATCACACCGACTGCCCGGGCGGAGAAATAGGGACGCGCGTCGTCGCGGAGAAGCTCCAGGGTATCCAGGGCGTTTTTCATCACCCCGGAGAGCGAGCCGTGGTAGCCGGGCGTCGCGATGATCAGGCCATCTGCGCTCCGGATGATCTCCGCCATTTCGGCCTGTCGTGGAGTTGGCCCCCCCGGGCGCGGATCATAGATCGGCAGTTCGGCCAGGAAGTCCCCGCCCACAAGGCGGGTGCGGGCGCCGAGGGCCTCGGCGGCGCCGAGGGCGGCGGCCAGGGCCCGCTCGGTACTGGAACCGGGCCGGGTTGTGCCGCCCAGGCCGACGATCAGGGGCGCGTCATCGGTCACGAACGCGCCTCGAACACCGACTTCAGCTCTGTCTTCAGGATCTTGCCATTGGCATTGCGCGGCAGGGGCTCGGGCCAGAAGCGGACCTCGACCGGGACCTTGAAGGCCGCCAGCCGCTCGCGCACCCATTGCTTCAGCTCGGCCTCGCCGGCGGTTCCGCCAGGCTTCAGGTGGACCACTGCGGCGGGCTCCTCTCCGAGGGTCTTGTGAGGAACCCCGACCAGGGCGGCGTCCATCACGTCCGGATGGTCGTAGAGCACGTTCTCGACCTCGACGCAGTAGATGTTCTCACCGCCGCGGATCAGCATGTCCTTGGCCCGGTCGACGATGAAGAGGAAGCCCTCCTCGTCTAGCCTCGCCAGGTCCCCGGTGCGCAGCCATCCGTCCTGGAAGGTCTCGGCCGTGGCCTCGGGCTTGTTCCAGTAGAGCTTCACCACCTGTGGGCCCTTGACCCAGAGCTCGCCCACCTGGCCGACGGGCAGCAGGGTGACGCCGTCCCCGGGATCGCGGATCTGCATGTCGCCGACAGGCGCGGCCGGACCGGCGCTATCGGGCCGGGCCTCGTAGTCCTTGCCCGTGTGGCTGGTGAAGGTGGCCGTGGTCTCGGTCATGCCCCAGCCATTGCCGGGCGCCGAGCCCGGGAAGACCTCGACGATCCGCCGGACCAGCTCCGGCGCCGAGGGCGCACCGCCGTAGGAGACCGACACGAGGGAAGACAGGTCGTACTTCGCCCGGGCCGGATGCTCGATCAGCTGCCAGGCGATGGTGGGCACGCCGCCCGTGGCGTCGATGCGCTCGTACTCGATGATCTGCATGGCCTGCTCGGCCTCCCAGCGGCGCATGAGCACGATCTTGCCGCCAGCGTTCATGGTCGGGCCGAGGGTGGCCGACAGGCCGGTGGCGTGGAACAGGGGCACCACCAGCAGGGAGCTGCGCTGGGGCAGCTTGTGGGGGTCGCTCTCGGGCAGGGGCTGGCCGGCCCGCAGGAAGTTGCGCGCAGCAGCAATGCCGCTGGTCAGCACGTTGGCGGTCATGTTGCGGTGGGTGCCCAGGGCACCCTTGGGACGGCCCGTGGTCCCTGAGGTGTAAAGGATGGTGGCGTCGTCATCGGGGGCGATATCAACATCCGGAAGGGCAAGGTCTGGAAGGTCTTTCCAGCTGTTGACCGGTCCGATCACCGTCTCCAGCCGCCGCACCCGGCCCGTCGCCGCCACGCCCTCGGGCAGGCGGGCGACATAGACGCGCTCCAGGTCGGGCAGGCCCGCCAGGTGGGGCATGATACGCTCGAGCCGCTCATCGTCGACGATGACGATCCGGGTCCCGGAGTCGGCGAGGCCGTACTCCAGTTCGGGCCCGGTCCACCAACCGTTCAGGGGGGTCACGATGGCGCCGGCGAGGACCCCGGCATAGAAGGCCACCGGCCATTCCGGAAGGTTGCGCAGGATCACCGCGACCCGGTCGCCCTTGCGGATGCCGTCAGCCTGCAGCTGGTGGGCCAGGGTGATGGCGGCGCGGGCGAAGGCTTCGTAGGTCGCCCGGTCGTCCTCGTAGACCAGGAATTCCCGGGCCCCGAAGGCGCGGGCGTTCAGGAAGATGTCGCGCAGGGTCGGTGGGGCGTTCTTCCAGACCCGCTGCACGACGCCACGGATCTCCATCTCCTCCATCTCGTAGCGCTGGCCCGGCGCCGTCAGGCGCGCGTGCGCCTCGGCGATCGACAGGACGGGCCATTCGGGAGCGGAGTCTGACGACATGGGGCGGATCTCGGAAGTAAGGGCGGGCGGACGAGGACCCTGAGGGCCTGACGCCGCGGCGATCAAGTCAAAAAGGAAGGGGGCGCCCCGAAGGACGCCCCCCGTTTCAGGTCGGCGTGACGGTTCAGGCCGACGCGGCGTCGCGCGCCCGGCGGGCGTACTCTTCCTTCATCTCGGCCAGCTCCTTGGAAAACTTCTCCTGGGCTTCCTCGCGCAGGCGCGGGATGTGGTACTTGGGGAAGATGTCGTTGTCGGGCCGGTAATCCTTCAGCACCTGCTTGGCCAGGGTCACCTTGTGCACCTCGGTCGGACCGTCAGCTATGCCCATGACCAGCGAACTGGTCACCATGTGCATGAAGGGCATTTCGTTCGAGACCCCCAGGGCGCCATGCAGGTGGGCGGCCTTGGTGGCGATGTCATTGTAGACCTTGGGCATGGCCACCTTGATGGCGGCGATGTCCTTGCGGACCAGGTTGTAGTCCTTGTGCTTGTCGATCAGCCAGGCCGTCCTCAGCACCAGGAGACGGAAGCTCTCCAGGGCAATCCAGGAGTCTGCGATCTGCTCCTGGACCATCTGCAGGTCGGCGAGCCGGCCGTCCCGGGTGGTGCGCGACACCGCCCGCTGGCACATCAGGTCCAGGGCGTGCTTGCAGGCGCCGACCGTGCGCATGGCATGGTGCACCCGGCCGCCGCCCAGGCGGACCTGGGCGATGACAAAGGCCGCGCCGCGCTCGCCCAGCAGGGCGTCGTAGGGGACGCGGACGTTCTTGTATTCGATATAGCCCTCGCTCCCGCTGCCGATCTCGCCGCCGGCACCGTTGGCGACATTGCGGATGATCCGGACGCCGGGGGTGTCCGTGGGGACGAGGAAGATGGAGGTGCGACGGTAGGGGTCCTTCGCGTCGGGGTCAGTGATGGCGTAGACCACCAGCACCTTGGCCCAGCGGGCGTTGGTCGAATACCACTTCTCGCCGTTGATCACCCACTCGTCGCCATCCAGCACCGCCCGGGTGCGGAAGGTCAGGGGATCAGACCCGCCAGTGGGCTCAGACATGGAGAAGGCCGAGCGGATCTCGCCGTTCAGGAGCGGCCAGAGATACTGCTCCTTCTGCTTGTCCGTGCCGTAGTGGGCGATGATCTCGGCGTTTCCGGTGTCCGGTGCCTGGCAGCCGAAGATGGTGGGGGCCAGGCCGTTGCGGCCCAACTTCTCGTTCATCAGGCCCAGCTTCAGCTGGCCATAGCCCTGGCCGCCGAGTTCGGGGCCGAGGTGGCAGGCCCACAGGCCCTGGGCCTTGACCTTGTCCTGCAGGGGCTTGATGAACTTCTCGCGGCCCAGGGGGCCATGGGCGGCCATGCCCAGGTGGCTGAGGGGTTCGACCTCCTCACGCATGAAGTCCTCGATCCAGTCGAGCTTCTTCTGGAATTCAGGATCGGTCTCGAAGTCCCAGGCCATGTCGTTCCTCCCATGCGCCGTCGCGCGGCATCGTCTTTGTGCAACTATCGGACCGAAGGGCCGATTGCGCAACGCCAGCCTTTGCGAAATGGGGCCCGGCGCCGCAAGGTCGGCGCTGACTCCAAAGGCAAGGAAACGCCATGACCCACCCGCAAGCCCTCGGTTTTTCCCCCGCCCGCCTCGCCCTCATCGACAGGTTCCTGGAGGAAAAGTACCTGGCGACCGGGCGGCTGCCGTTTGCCCATCTCCAGGTCATCAGGGGCGGCAATCTGGTCCACGAGACTGTCCAGGGCCTGGCCGACCGCGAGCGCAACCGCGCCGCCACCCGCGACGACGTGCACCGCATCTATTCCATGACCAAGCCGATCACGAGCCTGGCCTTCATGATGCTGGTCGAGGAGGGCAAGGTCGCCCTGGACGATCCGGTGTTGCGGTTCCTCCCGGAATGGAAGGACCTGGCGGTCTTCTCGGCCGGGACCGGACCCTACCTGACCACGCCGCCCGCACGGCCCATGCAGATGGTCGACCTGCTGCGCCACACCTCGGGCCTGACCTACGGCTTCCAGACGAGGACGAACGTGGATGCGGCCTACCGCAAGCTGAAGATTGCCGACGCCCACGGCCCGCTGGACATGCAGGGCTTTGTCGACGCCCTTGCCCGCCTGCCACTGGAGTTCTCACCGGGCGAGGCCTGGAACTACTCAATCGCCACGGACGTCCTTGGCGTGCTGGTCGAGAGGATCTCCGGCCAGGCCTTCGAGGCCTTCCTGAAGGCCCGGATCCTGGATCCCCTTGGCATGGGAGAGACCGGCTTTGCCGTCCGGGCCGACCAGGCCGACCGGTTCTCGGCCTGCTACGCGCCCACGCCGGAAGGCGGCCTGACCCTGCAGGACGATCCCCGCACCAGCGCCTACCTGACCCCGCCCAGCTTCCACTCCGGCGGCGGCGGGCTGGTTTCCACGGCGGACGACTACATGAAGTTCTGCCGCATGCTGGTGAACCACGGCGAGTTGGGTGGCCATCACCTTGTCGCCCCGGCCACCCTGCGCCTGATGGCCTCGAACCATCTGCCCGGCGGTCAGGACCTGACCATGCTGTCCCGCTCGCTCTTCTCGGAGGCCACCAACGCCGGCGTGGGCTTCGGCCTGGGCTTCGCCGTCACCTTCGACCCGGTGCGGGCCATGCTGACCTCGAGCCCCGGCGAGTACTACTGGGGCGGTGCCGCCTCCACAGCCTTCTGGATCGATCCGGTCAAGGACGTGGCGGTCGTCTTCATGACCCAGCTCATGGGGTCATCGACCTATCCCATCCGCCGGGAGCTCAGGACCCTGGTCTATTCGGCGCTGATGGAGCCCTGAACCCGGCTCAGGGTGTATCCACGTGCGGCGGCGTGGCGGCGACCGCCGCAGGCACCTCGCCCCGGGTCGGCGCGAGGGCGGCCAGCAGGCTGGACTTGCGCCAGTTGCCCCAGCGGTACCAGGCCAGGGCCAGCAGGGCCGAGGCGATGGAGCCGATCGGGAAGCTGATCCAGACCGCGTCAGCCCCCAGCCAGGGCTGAAGCAGGGTCGCCACGGGAATCCGGATCCCCCACATGGCGATGACCATGGCGATCAGGGGCGGCCAGACCGATCCGGTCGCCCGGACGATGCCCGACAGGATGAAACTCATGCCGAAGGGGATGAAGCCCCACAGCACGAAGTAGTTGATGTGCTGGGCAATCGCGATGGAGGGACTGCCCTCCGGCAGGAACAGGCGGGGCGCCAGCGGTCCGGCGGCGTATATCAGCAGGATCGGAAGGGCGCTGAGCAGGACCGTGTAGCCGATGCCCGTAAGGGCGATCTGGTCGAGCCGGTCCATCCGTCCGGCACCGACGTTCTGGGCCGCCATGGACGAAACGGACATGCCCAGGGCCATGGCCGGCATCTGGACATAGGCCCACATCTGCATGGCCACGCCGTAGGCCGCCGCCGTGGTCGACCCGTAGCTGTTGACAAAGCTGGTCATGGTCAGGGCAGCAAAGGACATGATGAACATCTGCAGGCCCATGGGCAGGCCCTTGAAGACCAGGCTTCGGATGATGGTCAGGTCCGGGATCAGATAGTGGAGCTCGCCCCGCCTCGGGATCAGGATGGAATCCCGGCGCTGCAGCCAGAGGATGATCGAGGCCAGGGTGATCCCCTGGCAGATAAGGGTGGCCGACGCCGATCCGGCTATGCCCATCTTCGGGAAAGGCCCGAAGCCCGTGATCAGTATCGGGTTGAGGATCACCTCCATGGAGATGGCCATCAGGGCGAAGAAGAAGGGCGTCCGCGAGTCCCCGGTTCCCCTCTGCGCCATCTGCACGAAGGAGAAGAAGTACATGATGGGGATCGCCATGAAGATGACCCGCAGGTAGGTCGTGGCGTCCGCCCGGGCGTCCGCCGGGGTGCCCATAGCCGCCAGTATACCCGGCGTGGCCAGGAACCCCGTAAGCCCGACGAGCAGGGAGATGACCAGGAAGAAGATGATGCAGGTGCCCACGACCCGCTTGGCGAGGTCGCGGTTGCCCGACCCGATCGCCTGCCCGATCAGCAGGTTGGCGGACATGGAGACCCCGAACATGGCCCCCATCATCAGGAAGAAGACCTGGTTGGCGTTGGTGGTCGCCGTCAGGGCGGCCGGACCCAGGACATGGCTGACCCAGAAGGCGTTGGACGTGCCGCTGAGCGACTGAAGGATATTGGTGCCCAACACGGGCAGGGCGAAGGCGACCAGGGTCGGGCCGATGGGACCCGTCGTCAGGTCGGGCATCCCGGGACGCCGACCGGGACCCCCGGGACCGAAACCACCCGGGCCCCCGGGACCGCCCGCACCCCCTGGACCGCCGGCCCCCCCAGGACCCCCGGGACCCCCTGGACCCTTGGGCGGGCCGCCGCCGAAAGCGCCTGAGGGGCCTTCACGTCTGACGACCGCCGCCTCCATGCCCTGGACTTCCCTGATCTGTGGCCCTGTCTCCCTCCGGGAGGCCGCGACCGGGACCGTCCCGCGGCGGGGCGACCCTTGTTGAGTCGCCACCCTAGGCCCGCGAGTCTGCAGGCTCAACCCGCCGGCCGGATTCCCTTGGCCGGCGAACACCGCTAGGGAAGGCACCGAGGCGCACAGAAACGGGTCAGCAGATGAAACTCATCGTCACGGGCGGCGCAGGATTCATCGGATCGGCCGTGGTCCGCCAGGCCGTCGGCGAAGGCCGCCAGGTCGTGAATCTCGACGCCCTCACCTACTCCGCCAGCCTGGACAATGTGGCCTCGGTCGCCGCCTCGGCGGACTATGCCTTCGAGCGGGCCGACATCTGCGACGCCGCCGCCGTCGCCGCAATCTTCGAGCGCCACCAGCCGGACGCCCTCATGCACCTGGCAGCCGAGAGCCACAACGACCGGGCCATCGACGGGCCCATCGACTTCGTGCGCACCAATGTCCTGGGCACCGCCGTCCTGCTGGAGGCGGCGCGACTCTACTGGACCGCCCTGCCCCCGGGCCGGCGCGAGGCCTTCCGTTTCCACCATGTCTCGACGGATGAGGTCTTCGGGGCCCTGGGCGAGTCCGGCGCCTTCAGCGAGGCCACGCCCTACGACCCCAACTCGCCCTACTCCGCCTCAAAGGCCGGCGCCGACCACCTGGTTCGGGCCTGGGGCCGGACCTACGGCCTGCCGGTGGTGATCACCAACTGCGCCAACAATTACGGCCCCTTCCAGTTCCCGGAAAAGCTGATCCCGACGGTGGTGGTGCGGGCCCTGGAGGGCAAGACCATCCCCGTCTACGGCGATGGCCGGCAGGTCCGCGACTGGCTGCACGTGGACGACCACGCCGAAGCCCTGCTCACCGTGCTGGACCGCGGCCGGCTGGGCGAGACCTACTGCATCGGCGGCGACGCCACACGCCGCAACATCGAGGTCGTGCGCATGCTCTGCGAGGCCCTGGACCGCCATGCCCCGGCCAATACCTCGCACGCCGACAAGATCACCTTCGTCACCGACCGGCCGGGCCACGACTTCCGCTATGCGATCGACGCCTCGAAGATCCGCGACGAGCTGGGCTGGACCCCCCGCACACCCGTCCCCCAGGGCCTGGACGAGACCGTGCGCTGGTACGTCGAGAACCAGGCCTGGTGGCAGGCCATCCGCGACCGCGGCTTCGCCTCCGAACGCCAGGGCCTGTCAGGCGGCACCTGAAGGCTCAGGGGCGGGCTCCGGGGCAACGACCACGGCGGGGCGGTCCTTCAGGGCGCGGAGTTCGCGGTAGATCGTCACGGTCAAAACAACCATGAAGATCGCCTGCAGGATCGAGACCGCAAGGTTCAGGATCAGCAGCAGGCCCCTGAGCGGGCTGAAGGCGGTGTCGGGGTCGCTCTCCAGCGGAAAGCTCGTCAGCAGGGACGCCGGCAGGAAAACAAGCGCCGAAAGGACGTAGAGCCCCAGCAGGCGCCAGCGGTTGTCACGGGTCAGGTCCCGGCTGCGCTGGAGCGACTCGCTGACGTCCTTGCCCTCGAAGATCATGGCCGGGAGGGCGAGCCAAAGGGCCAGGGCGATGATGATCCCCGGGACAATGAACAGGATCGCCCCCAGGGCGGCGAGGTTGAGGAGCAGCAAGGAGCCAATGGCCCTCGGCAGAAGGTCACCCCCTCCCGGAGGGTCCGGAAGACCTCCAGACGATCGGGAGTGGAAGCCGTCTCCGCCACACGCATCCTTCCCTCAGATCAGGGGTGCCGGGGCCGAAGCCTCGTGCAGGCGGCGCAGTTCGAGGAAGGCGTGGGTCAGGACGATGGCAACGAAGACCCCCAGGAAGCCCTCCGCCGCCGAGGCCGCCACCCGGCCTACGAGGGCTCCGATCCCGGGAACGATACCGGCCAATGCGGTCGGGATCGCGACCAGCAGCGCGACTCCCATTGCAAGGACGAAGAGGATCAGCACGAGCCCGAGCAGCCGCCAGCGGTTCCCGCGGGTGAGCTCCCGGCTGCGCTTGAGCGCCTCCACAGGCGACCGGTCCTCGAGGATGCAGGCGATGGTTGAGACCAGGAGCATGACGGTGAGGAATACCCCGGGGACGATCAGGAAGAACATGCCCAGGCTGACGAGAATCTGGACGAAAAGGGCTGTCAGAAACACAGGCAGGAACTTTGGCAGGGCGGCCTGTACGGCCGGCACGAACTCCGTGCCGGCGTCGACGCCCAGCGGCCCTGTCGCCGCCCGTACCGTCAGGATCTGCGCAACCGCACCGACCGCGAGAGTCAAAAGGATCCCGATCAGCACCATGGGGCCTTTCGTGCCCACCAGGCTGGCGAGGCCAAGCATCAGGCCCGTGAAGACGAAGAACAGGAGCTTGGACTGAAGGGTTGCAAAGGCCTGGCTGAGGACAGCCCCGACATTCAGCTTTCCTTGCGCGACGGCGGACTCGGACATGATTTTCCCCAAAAAGGGCGGATTCACCCCTTGGGTGAGTTACGCACAGTCCAGAACAGTCGTCGAGGGGGCTTCAGGTGTGTCCCGTACACGCCTCCAGGGCGTCAGTAGGGTCGGCGCCTTCCAGGTGGATCAGGGACCAGACGGCCAGGAACAGGAGGGGCCAGGCACCCTTTCCACCGGGAGCGAAGGCGGCGGCGACGGCTTCGGGAGTGCGCAGGCGACGGACCGCCTCCAGCTTGGAGATACGACCGGCGATGTCGGTGGCGCGGGGGCCGATCCAGGCCTCGACGGGGACGGTGAAGCCCTGCTTGCGGGCCCAGGGTGCCGCCGCCGGGCAGACCCCCGCCAGCCAGGCCCTGACGAGGTACTTGCCGAACCGGCCACGCACCTTGAACCGGTCCGGCAGGGTGAAGGCGAAGTCCGCCACCTCGGGGTCGAGGAAGGGCGTTCTGCCCTCCAGTCCGTTGGCCATCAGGCAGCGGTCGAGCTTGACCAAGAGGTCGTTAGGCAGCCAGGTCGCGGTGTCCGACCACTGGGCCGACTGAAGGGGCGTCAGCCCGCGGGGCGCCCGCCCGGACTCGCGCCAGCGGGCCAGCACCTCGGGATGGTCGGGCCGGGGCTCGGCTGGGCGACCTCCCAGGAAGGCCGGACGCAGGGCGCGCCGGTACCGGCCGTAGCCGCCGAAGAGCTCGTCGCCCCCCTCCCCTGTCAGCACGACCCTCAGCGTGTCCCGCGCCGCCTCGGCCAGGCGGAAGGTGGGCAGGGCGGCGTAGTCGGCGGTGGGATCATCGAGGGCATGCGCCACCCTGGGCAGGAGCCGCCAGAACTCGCCCTCGTCAAAGCGGACCTCGCGCCAGTCCAGGTCGAGGGCGCGGGCGACCTTCTCGGCATGCGACCGCTCGTCGGCCGCGCCGGGCGCGTCGAATCCGCAGGTGAAGGCGGTCACGGGTCGCTCGGCCAGCCTCGCCATCAGGACGGCGATGGCGGCGCTGTCGATCCCGCCCGACAGGAAGAGGCCATAGGGCGCATCGGACCTCTGGTGTACCCGGACGCTGTCCTCGAGGAGGGCGTCGAGGCGGGCCACCAGGTCGGCCTCGACGCCGCCGCGGTTCGCCCGTCGCGCCGGCAGGGCCGGGCGGGGCTCATGCGGGACCAGGCCCCCGGGTGTGACCTCCAGGATCTCGCCGGGGGCCATGCGCCGCAGGGCGGGGAAGATGGTGGCCTGGCCGGTGGTGTAGGACAGGCCCAGGAGATCCTCGGCCGCCGCGCCGTTCATCACCGGATCCACCAGGCTGGCCTCCAGGAAGGCGCGTGGCTCCGAGGCGAACAGCACCGCCCCGTCGCGCTCCAGGAGGTAGAGGGGCTTGATGCCGAAGGGGTCGCGGACCAGCCAGGTGCGCCCGTCGCCCCCCACCAGGCAGAAGGCGTACATGCCGCGCAGCCGCCGGAAGGCCTCGGGCCCTTCCCGCGCGTAGAGGTGCAGCAGGGGCTCGAAGTCGGAACCCGTGGCCAAGCTGGCCTCCAGGCCGTGGTCCCGGGCAAGCTCCAGGTAGTTGTAGATCTCGCCATTGCCGATCACCACCGAGCCGGCAGCGTGCAAGGGCTGCCAGCCCCCCTCGAGGTCGATGATCGACAGCCGGGCGTGGGCGAGGGAGATCCCCGGCAGGGTCTCCGTCCGAACGCCGTCCGGGCCCCGGTGCAGGAGGGCGGCGATGAGGTCGGCGGCGGCGACCTGGCCGTTGATGACGCCGGCTATGCCGCACATCAGCCGGCTCCGTGGACGGCGAAGAGTTCGCGCCAGCGGTCCACCACCGCCGCACGGGAAAACTCCCCCGCCACCCGGGCAAGGCCCGCAGCCGCCAGGGCCCGGCGGCCGGTTACGTCGTCCAGGAGGTCGCGGATCGCCGCCGCCAGGGCGACCGGGTCTTCGACGGCGACCAGCCGGCCGTCCTCGCCGTCGCGGATCAGGGCCGCCGGGCCGGTGGAGGCGGCGGCCACCACCGGCAGGCCGTGGGCCCAGGCCTGGATGACCACATTGCCAAGGGGCTCGTAGCGGGAGGGAAAGACGCAGAGGTCGGCGGTCCGGTAGAGGGACGAGGCGTCGGTCCGCCAGCCCAGGAAGCGGACCCGTTCGGACAGGCCAAGGCCGTCGGCCAGGGCCTTCAGGCGGCCCTCTTCCGGCCCGGAGCCGGCAATCCAGAGCCAGGCGTCCGGCAGGCGGGCCAGGGCCTCCAGGGCCACGTCGTGGGCCTTGGCCTCGTGCAGCCGCCCCATGGCCAACAGCAGGGGGACGCCTTCGGGGGTGTCGAGGCTGGCCCGGTCGACGGGCCGGGCATCCTCGGCGGGGGCGGCGAAGTTGGGAATGCAGTGCACCCGGCCCGCCGGCCAGCCCTGGGCCACGATCCAGTCGGCGATATGCTCGGTATTGGCGACCAGGGCGTCGAAGCCCTTGTAGTACTTGAGGTTGTAATAGCCGCCCAGGCGGCCGATCCGCGCCCAGGGCCCCCGGGGGGTATGCCGGGCGGCGCGGTTCATCCAGGCCAGGGCGACCCGGGTGCCTCGGGCGCGGGCGAAGCGGCCTGCGGCCGGCGAGGTGAAGAGGTCCAGGGGGCCGCCGAACCGGAGCTCCCGGACCGGGACCCCGGCGCTGGCCAGGGCCGCATGGCGTCCGGCATTGGCACGCAGGGCTGCCGCCTGCGCCTGTCCCGATCCCGCCAACCCTGTCACCAGGTCGACGAAATAGGTCTCCGCGCCGCCTTCGCCGGCCGTTCCCAGGAGATGCAGGACGCTCATCGCAGGTGCGACCCTAGCAAGCCCGGCCCCGCTTCCCAAGCGGCTTGAAGCGCGCCGCGCCAGACCCTATAAACCGCCCCTCGCCGAAAAGGCCCGGCGGCTGGGTAGCTCAGATGGTTAGAGCGGTGGATTCATAACCCACAGGTCGGCGGTTCGATCCCGCCCCCAGCTACCAATCCCGGAGTGAAGACGCGCGCTGCGATTCCGGCTCAGGCATCCGTCTCCGGCCCCTGGACGCTCCGGCGCATGAACACCCTTCGGCTTTCATCGAGACCGCGAGCCAGGTGCTCGCTCCGGACGGCTTCCAGTTCGGGCGGCAGGACGCCGATGACCTCGAACCCGATCCGGGCGTACCAGGGCGCATTCCAGGGAATGTCCCGGAAGGTCGAGAGGACAAGGGCCGCGCAGCCCGCCTCGCGGGCGAGGTCGCCTGCCCGGTCCAGCAAGGCCGCGCCAATCCGCATGCCGCCGAACGCCGGCAGGACATCGATCTGCTCGATGTAGAGGCTGTCGCCGAGGGGGCGGAACCGCAGGGCCGCGACGGGCTTCTCCCCGTCAAGGCAGGCGACCCATAGGCCGCCTTCCTCCAGACGTTCGCCGAGAAGCGTCTCCGGCGCCGGCGGGTCCCCGGCGATCCAGGCCTCCGGTGTCCCCAGGAACCTCTGTGCAGCCGCGCGCTCGATGTCGCGAATGGCCGGCAGATCAGGCCGCAGGGCTGGCCGGATCCGAGGGTGTGCTGGTTTCGGAACGCTCAAGCAATCCAGCCGCTTCCGAGGCCGGCGAGGGAAACCCCGACCAGGATGACCTGGTCGCCATTGCCCATGTCGACCACCACGTCGGCGCCGACCTGGGTGATGGTCCGCGACGGACCGCCATCCAGCACCAGCCGGTCGCCCTCGGCGTAATTGAAGTCGGTTATGCGGTCGATGGCCGCGCCCACCAGACTGTGGAAGATGTCGGCCCCGGCGCCACCGCGGATCGTGTCGTTGCCCTTGTCGCCCCAGATCCAGTCGTCCCCGGCCCCGCCCAGGATGGTGTCGTCGCCCTGGCCGCCCCGGACCCAGTCGTTCCCGGCCCCGCCGTCGACCGTGTCATTGCCCATATTGCCGTAGACGATATCGAAGGCCGCATCGCCGAAGATCAGGTCGTTGTCCTTGCCACCGACGACCCAGTCCTCGCCGTCGTTTCCGCGCAGGGTGTCATTGCCCATATTGCCGTTGATGTCGTCAAAGCCCGTGCCGCCGGAGACGGAATCGTCGCCAGCGTCGCCGCGCAGGTAGTTGTATCCGGAGGCGTAGCTGATGACGTCATTGCCCTCGAGGCCATAGACCGTCTCGCCACCGGTCCGGCTGATGGTGTCGGCGCCCGTGGACCCGCGGATATGGTCCCACTCCACCACGGAATAGAGGCTGTTGGCGGGGTTCACGTCGTTCCACTTGTAGGCCACGCCGATGCCGCCCGAGGGCTGGGGCCAGGACTGAAGGCCAAAGGCCATGGCGTCCTGTGCGCCGCCGTAGTCGTCTGGCTCCGCGCCCAGGGCGCCGGCGCCCCAGTTGAAATAGCCCGAGGTGACCAGGGTCCCGTCGCCCCAGCGCCAGGTCCCCTCGACCTCGGCATCCGAGCCGCCGAGCCAGAGGTAACGTGCGCCGCCGCCATCAGTTGCGCTGGGCGCCGTATCCAGGCCCGTCTCCACCTGGGTCATGGTGATCAGGGCCTGGTTCTCCGAGGCGCTGGTGATGTAGGCCAGATGTCCGCTCTGGCTCTCTGCCCAAGCCTTCGCCGCTGACCAGGTCATGGCGGTCTTGACGATCTCGTAGGTGTGGCCCGCGTAGTAGTATTTGCCCAAGATCTTCCCTCCCTGCGTCTACAGGACTCCACAGAGCCCGGCGCGGGTTAAGGCGATCCCAACCGTCAGGCTTTACGCCGGTTTCACCACGCTGGCCTCTCCCAGCACGTTCCAGCCAGCGAAGCGTGGGACCTTGGGCAAGTAGGCGCTCTCAGCCCCTTCGGTGGAAAAGCCCGCGCCCTCCAGGAGAGGCAGGATCGGACGGGTCAGGCGGCAGCCGCCGGCCAGGCGCTTCCAGACCGGTTCGATCCGCCCCTGCCAGCGGGCGACGTCGGCGTCGGGGGCGAGGCCGTGCTCGCAGTAGAAGATGCGCCCACCTGGCCTGAGCACCCGACGGGCCTCCGCCAGGGCGCGCTCGGGGGAATGCACCGAGCACAGGGTGAAGGTGCAGACCACGCTATCGAAGCTGTCCGTCTCGAAGGGCAGGTCCTCGGCCACTCCGGGCAGGATCTCGACCTTCAGGCCTTCGGCGCGCGGCGCGGCCTCGGCCAGGGCGCGGAGCTCTGCCGCTGGATCGACGCCGCTGACCGAGGTCACGCGGGCCGGATCGTAGAAGGCCAGGTTGAGCCCCATGCCCACTCCCAGCTCGAGGACGCGGCCCTCGGCCCGGGGGATCAGGCGCGACCTCTGGCGCATCATCTGCGGCCCCGAACAGGCGCAGGCGAGAAATTTCGGCAGGATGTTCTGTTCGTACCAGCTCGCCATCAGTGTCCCCCCGGGTCCGGCGCGACATACAATGCCTCGGAGCCCACCCTTTCGCCAAGGGATCAGGCGGCGGCGGAGGCGTCCAGTTGGGGCAGGGCCAGGGTGTCACGGACCACCTGCAGCAGTTGGTCCGGCTTCATCGGCTTCTCGACGACGCCGTTCATGCCGGCACCGAGGTAGCTGGCGGTCTCATCGGCGTCCGCATTGGCGGTCAGGGCGATGATTGGGATGCCGCCGATGGGCTTGGGCATGGCGCGGATCCGCCGGGTCGCGCCCACCCCGTCCAGGCGCGGCATGCGGATGTCCATGAGGATCAGGTCGAACCGGCCGGTTGCCGCGGCCTCGACGGCCGCCTCCCCGTCCTCCGCAGGTTCGGTGGTGCAGCCGAACATGCTGCAGAGGGTCTCCGCCACCATGCGGTTGGTTGCATTGTCATCGACGACGAGGATGTGGGCGGCGCGGTCGGCGCTCTTGACCTCCGCAGGCCGCTCGGGCGGACGTTGAGCGCGGAAGGCGAAGCTCAGGGTCTCGCCCTGCCCCGGATTCTGCAGGATGCGGGCCCGGCCGCCCAGTCGCCGCAGGATGTGGCGCCCGAGCATGAATCCCATCGCCGCCTCAAGGCCTAACATGTCCTCGATCTCGCGGACGTCGACCTCAGTATCGGTCCGCAGTCCGGTCCGGGAGGACCGCACCCGACCCTCGAGGACCAGGCCGTCGCCGTTTTCGCGGACGCGGAGCATGACCTCCGCGGCACCCTGCCGGACCCCGGAGAGGGCATGGGCGAGGAAGCCGTCAAAGACCTGCAGGGTGCGGTCGGCGTCCAGCATGGCCGCCCCCTCGGGCGGGCCGTCGTAGGACACCAGAAGGGTGAGGGCTGAACCGGTGAGGCGCTCGCGCCAGCGGTCGTCCAGGCGATCCACAAGGTCCCTAAGGGCCACCGGCCCGGGCGTGAGGGTCAGGGCGTCGGAAAGGGCTGCGCGGATATCCGCCGAGGCCGCCGTGATCCGGCGCACTGTCGCCGCTGCCGAGGCGACGCCTTCGATGCAGGCCCGGGAATCCGCCGCAGGCAGGGGCGAAGCCAGCCGCGTGGTCAGGGCCAGTATGCAATCCATCTGCTGACGGATTTCCTGGGTCACGCGCTCGAAGAGGTAATCCGGAACAGACATTTTGGAAAAGTGAGCCTTCTGCCTCGGACGGCAATTTGACCGCTCACTCTTTCGCGAAGGTTAACTCGGGTAAAGACTATGCCCTGTGTGGCGGCGGCGCAGTGGTGCCCGCGGCGGGCAACCCGGGCGGACGATCACCCCGGCGGAAGCGTCCGTGCGCTATCGCTCAGCAACCTGCGAGTTTGCAATGCAGCAATAGTACACGGAATGACGGTCTCAGATCTGGCTTTTCGTGGGCTCAAAGGCAGGGCGGGGTTTTGCAATGCAAAAGCGGCAGGCGTAAGGGGAGGCGGATGATCGGAACCGAAAGCGCCCTTGTCCTCTTCTCCGGCGGCCAGGACTCTGCGGCCTGCCTCGCCTGGGCGCTGGAGCGCTATCCGCGGGTCGAGACCGTGGGATTCGACTATGGCCAGAGGCATTCGGTCGAGATGGCCCAGCGCGAGGTCGTGCTCTCCGCTGTCCGGGCGCACTTTCCCGCCTGGGGGGAGCGGCTGGGCCCGGACCACAGGCTCGACCTGTCCGCCTTCGGCGCCATCGGCGACACGGCCCTGACCACCGAGCGGGCCTTCGAGGTGGACGCCCGGGGCCTGCCCAATACCTTCGTGCCCGGCCGCAACCTCGTCTTCCTGACCTGGGCGGCGGCGCTCGCCGACCGCCGGGGGCTGTCGCGGCTGGTGGGCGGCATGTGCGAGACGGACTTCTCGGGCTATCCCGACTGCCGGCGGGATACCCTCGATGCCCTGCAGACCGCCCTGAACCTGGGCATGGACCAGGCCTTCGTCATCGACACCCCGCTCATGCGCCTGACCAAGGCCCAGACCTGGGCCCTGACCCTCGGCCTGGGCGGCCAGGCCCTTGTGGACATCGTCCTGGAGGACACCCACACCTGCTATGCAGGCGAACGCGGGGTTCGCCACGCTTGGGGCCACGGTTGCGGGGCCTGCCCGGCCTGCGAACTCCGGGCCCGCGGCTGGCGCGAATGGGAGGCGGCGGGTCGCCCCGCCCTCACCGCATGAGCTACGCCGTGAAGGAAATCTTCCTGACCCTCCAGGGCGAGGGCGGCCAGGCCGGAAGGGCGGCGGTCTTCTGTCGCTTCGCCGGCTGCAACCTCTGGTCGGGCCGCGAGGAAGACCGGGCGACGGCGGCCTGCAACTTCTGCGACACGGATTTCGTCGGCATGGACGGGCCCGGCGGGGGTCGCTTCGCCACCGCAGACGCCCTGGCGGGCGCCGTCCTCGCCGCCTGGCGGGGCGGCGCAGAAGATCGCCTGGTCGTGCTGACCGGGGGCGAACCCTTGCTGCAGGTCGATCCGGCCCTGGTGGAGGCCCTGCACGCCCGGGGCTTCAGCATCGCCCTGGAGACCAACGGCACCCTGCCCTGCCCGCCCGGGATCGACTGGATCTGCGTCAGCCCCAAGGCCCAGGTCCCGGTGGTGCAGAAGGTGGGACAGGAGCTGAAGCTGGTCTTTCCCCAGCCCGGCGTCGATCCGGCCGCCTTCGAGGCCTGGGACTTCGAGCGCTTCCTCCTGCAGCCCATGGATGGTCCTCACCTGGCAGAGACCACCCAGGCGGCGATCGACTATTGCCTTTCGCACCCGCGCTGGCGTTTAAGCGTCCAGACTCACAAGACCCTCGGCATCCCCTGACCGGTTCGCCGGCCTTCCTGACATGACCCAGCGCCAGTTCGAAATCACCAAGGCCGCCGCCTTTGACGCCGCGCACTACCTGACGGAGGGCCCGGAGCACCGGCCCTATCGCCAGCTGCACGGCCATTCCTTCCGGGTCGAGGCCTCGGTCCGGGGAATACCCGGCGGTCCCATCGGCTGGGTGGCGGACCTGGCAGACCTCGGCGCCGACTTGAAGGCGGTGGCGGGCGAACTCGACCACGGTCTCCTGAATGACAAGCCAGGCCTCGAGCGGCCAACCCTGGAAAACCTCTGCGCCTGGTTCGCCGACCGCCTGTCGGCGCGCTATCCGGGCCTGTCCCGGGTCACCGTATCCCGGCCAACCCTGGGCGAGACCTGCACCCTGACCCTGGGCTGAGCTCTACTTGCCCTTGCGGGTTGCCGTCTCGAACAGCCGGTTGGCCTCGTTCCAGTTCAGCACGGTCCACCAACCGGACAGGTAGGCACCCCGGTTGTTCTGGTGTTTCAGGTAGTAGGCGTGCTCCCAGACATCGTTGGCGATGACCGGGGCACCCTTGACCGGGGCGTCGCCCATCAGGGGGTTGTCCTGGTTCGGCGTGCTGGTCACGACGAGCTTGTCGCCGGTCCATACCAACCAGGCCCAGCCGGAGCCGAACCTCTGGGCGCCCGCGGCCTGGAAAGCCTCCTTGAAGGCCTCCAGCGATCCGAAGTCCTTCCGGATTTGTGCAGCCAGCGCCGCCGAGGGCTCGCCGCCCTTGCCGGCAGGCGCCATCAGCGTCCAGAAGAGGGTGTGGTTGTAATGGCCGCCGCCATTGTTGCGAAGCGCCGGCGGATGGTTCTGCACCTCGCCCATCAGAGCCTCGAGGGACTTGCCCTGCAGCGATGGGTTGGCCTTCACCGCGGCGTTGAGGTTGTTCACATAGCCCTGGTGATGCCTGCCGTGATGGATGCGCATCGTCTGGGCGTCGATCACCGGCTCCAGCGCCTCGAAGGCATAGGGCAGGGGCGCAAGACTGAAGGCCTCCGCGGCGGGCGCGGAGACAGGCGCTGCTGGCGGGGCGGCAATGGCGGGACCGGCAAGGCCCAGGACGAGGGCGGCGGCGGCAAGTCGGACAATGGCGGGCATGTCGGGGGTCCTGGCTTTGTCGGTTCTGGGGAAAGGCGACGCGCGCCCCTCGCCTAGATGGTGGACACCCCCGCCAGCGTCAATTCTCCACGGGCGCGGCGACAGCCACCGGGCGAAAGGACCGCCGGAGGTTCAGGAGGTGGGCGGCGACCAGGGACGCCCCGCCCAGGCTGGTCAGAGTCACTTCGATGACCTCTGGCCATCCCCAGGGAAGACCGGCGGCAAGGGCGGTGATCCCGAGCAGGAAGAAAGCCCTCACGCCGGGGTCACGCAATCCGCCTGTACCCCTCAAGGCCAGGGCCGATACCGGCGCAGCAGTGCAGAAGAAGAGGATGTGAACCCAGGCGGAATGGGAAAGCACCCCCAGCAGGGGGAAGGCCATCGCGAGGACCGGAAGCGCCAGGCAGTGCGCCAGGCAGAGACCGGAAATCCCGACGGCGAGGGCGTCCGGCAAACGGTTTGAAGACACTGACATTCCGGCTTCCACCTCGCCTGCACGACTAGAGGTCGGTATATATGTTATAGTGTAACGTTTGTCCAGGGCCAGAGGTCAAGGGCGCTGATCCTGTCCGCCGGGTGAGGTCGCGCAGCTCCGGCCTAGCCGACCTGGCCCCTTTGCCTCAGGAAGGCGTCGGCCAGGACGCATGCGGTCATGGCCTCGACCACGGGCACGGCGCGGATGCCGACGCAGGGATCGTGCCGCCCCTTGGTGCGCAGGTCGATTTCCTCACCATCAGCGTTGATCGAGCGGCGCAGGGTGAGGATCGAGGAGGTCGGCTTGAAGGCGACCCGGGCGGTCACAGGCTGGCCACTGGAGATTCCTCCGAGGATTCCCCCGGCATGATTTGACAGGAAGACAGGACCCTCAGGCCCCATCCGCATCTCGTCGGCGTTCTCCTCGCCGGAGAGGGCTGCGGAAGCGAAGCCGTCGCCGATCTCCACGCCCTTGGCGGCGTTGATCGACATCAGGGCGGCGGCCAGTTCGGCGTCCAGCTTGCCGTAGAGGGGCGCACCCCATCCGGGCGGAACGCCTGTCGCCTCGACCTCGATCACGGCACCAGTGGAGGAGCCAGCCTTGCGCACCTGCTCAAGGTGCGCCTCCCAGACCGGGACGATCCCGGCGTCGGGCGCCCAGAAGGGGTTTTCCGTCCGCTGGTCCCAGTCAAAGCGGGACCGGTCGATGGCGTGCGGCCCGATCTGCACCACCGCCGCCCGGATCGCGACCCCGGGGATGACCTTCCTGGCGATGGCGCCCGCCGCCACCCGGGCCGCGGTCTCCCGCGCCGAGGACCGTCCGCCCCCGCGATAGTCCCGCACGCCGTACTTGGCGTCGTAGGTGTAGTCGGCATGGCCGGGCCGGTAGGCCCGGGCGATCTCGGAATAGTCCCGGCTGCGTTGGTCGACGTTCTCGATCATCAGCGAGATCGGCGTCCCGGTGGTCACCGGGCCGCGCGTGCGTTCATCTTCGAAGACCCCGGACAGGATCCGGACGGCGTCGGGCTCCTGGCGCTGGGTCACGAACTTGCCCTGGCCCGGCCGCCTCTGGTCGAGGAAGACCTGGATATCCTCCGCCGTCAGGGCAATGCCGGGGGGACATCCATCCACCACGCAGCCCAGGGCTGGCCCGTGGCTCTCGCCCCAGGTGGTGACGCGGAACAGATGCCCGAAGGTATTGTGCGACATGCGGAAAGACCCGGCCTAGCCACCGTTCGCGTGGAACAGGGCCAGGGTCCGCTTCCGGGCGAGCTTTGCGCTGGGCTCGTGATAGTCGGTCCTGCGGTCGGACTGGAAGCCATGGCCCGCGTCGTAGATGTGCACAGCCACCTCGGGATGCAGCTCGGCCACCCGCTCCACGCCGGGCAAGGGGATGCCGTGGTCGTGGGCACCGAAGTGCAGGATCGTGGGGCACTTTGGCTCCAGGTTCGCCTGGGTCGGGATCATGCCCCCGTAATAGCCGGAAGCGGCGGCCAGGTCGCCGGAACGGGCTGCCATGGCCCAGGTCACCGAACCGCCATAGCAGTAGCCAGTCATGAAGACCGGGCCCTTGGCCTTCAGGGCGTCGATGCAGGTCTGGGCGTCCTTCAGCGAGACCTCGAAGTCGTGCAGCTGGCGGGCCACCTGGATGGCGCGCTGGATGTCCTCCTCGGAATAGCTCGCCTCGAAGCCGGGGACCTCGCGGTCATAGAGCGCCGGTGCCAGGACCTCGTAGCCTTCATCCGCGAAGAGGTCGCATTGCTCGCGGATGTGCTCGGTGACCCCGAAGATCTCCTGGATCAGGACCAGGCCGCCGCGCCGCGCGCCCGTCGGCTCAACGTGATAGACGCCGATCTCGGCACCATCGCTCATCTTCATCCGGATCATCTGTCCGCGCGTCGCCATGGGATTCCTCCTCGACCGGGCTTTGTCGCTAGCCATACCGTCGGCGGCCCGGCTGCGCTATAGGGCGCGAATGACCGAGAAACCTTCCATCCCCCCGTCACCCACCGAGGACGAATACCTCAAGGCCGTAGCCGGCGCCGACCTTGCGCCCCCCACGGCGGAGGACCCGATCGCTCTGTTCGCCGACTGGCTGGCCGAGGCCGTCAAGGGTGAGGTCAATGATCCCAACGCCATGGCCCTGGCCACGGTCGATCCGGACGGCCTGCCGGACGTGCGCATGGTCCTCCTGAAGGACGCCGGTCCCGACGGCTTCGTCTTCTACACCAACCTCGACAGCGCCAAGGGCCGGCAGTTGGCCACAAGCGGCAAGGCGGCCCTGCTCTTCCACTGGAAATCCCTGCGCCGGCAGGTCCGGGTGCGCGGAACCGTCTCGGCAGTCAGCGATGCGGATGCCGACGCCTATTGGGCGACCCGGGCCCGACCCGCACAGCTGGGCGCCTGGGCCTCCCAGCAGTCCCAGCCCCTGCCCGACCGCCTCGCCTTCGAGAAGGCCATCGCCGCCTACGGGCTTAAGTTCGGCCTGGGCAAGGCGCCGCGCCCTCCCCACTGGTCGGGTTTCCGGATCACGCCCTCGCATATCGAGTTCTGGCGCGACCGGGCCTTCCGCCTGCACGAACGGCTTGCCTTCGAGGCGGCACCCGGCGGTTGGACGACAAACCGGCTCTATCCGTGACACCGGAGGCCGGCGACGAAGCGGCGATTGATGCCTTCTTCTCCGCCCTGGGCGGGCGCCGGATCGAGACCGCCTGCAACCGCGTCTACCTGGCTGGCGACACCGCCTGGAAGGTCAAGCGGCCGGTGGACCTGGGCTATGTGGACTTCACCACCCTTGAGCAGAGGCGGGAAGCCGCCGAGCGGGAGATCGCCTTCAATTCGCCTGCGGCGCCCGACATCTACCGCCGGGTCCACGCCGTCACCCGGTCCGGCGACAGGCTTGAGCTGGACGGGGGTGGGCCTGCAGTGGACTACGTCGTCGAGATGCGGCGGTTCGACGAGGGCTCTGTCCTGTCGGCCCGGCCGGGGTCCGTGGATGGATCCCTGGCCGAGGCCCTTGGCAGGGAAATCTCCCGCCTCCACGCCGCCGCGCCCCTTCGTCCGGAAGGCGGCGGGGCGGACGGCCTGGCCTACACCATCGACTCCAACGCCCACCTCCTGACGGGCCTCGCGGACCGCCTCGGCCGGGACGCTGTGGAGGCGGTGATCGCGACCACGGCGGGACGCTTTGCGGACGCCGCCGGGGTGCTGGAGGCCCGCCGCCGAGCCGGCTTCACCCGCCGCTGCCACGCCGACCTGCACCTCGGGAACATCCTGCTGGAGGACGGTCGCCCGGTCCTCTTCGACTGCATCGAGTTCAATGACCGGTTGTCGGACATCGACATCCAGTACGACCTTGCCTTCCTGTTGATGGACCTCGACTTCCGCAACCGGCGCGACGCCGCCTGCCGGGTGCTGGATGCCTGGCTCGACGAGGCCGCCCGGCGGGAGGGCGAGGGGCTCCGGGAGGGCCTGGCCGTCCTGCCCCTCATGCTCTCCGTCCGGGCGGTGGTTCGCGCGCACGTCGAGGCCAATTCCGGCCATGACGACGCGGGCCGGGCCTACCTGGCCGCCGCCCTTCGCCACCTGCATCCCGAGCCGCCGCGCCTGTTCGCCGTGGGCGGGATGTCCGGGACCGGCAAGACCACCCTGGCCCGGGCCGTCGCCCCTCAGCTGGGCGCTTCGCCCGGCGCGGTCGTCCTGCGGTCAGACGAGATCCGCAAGCGGCTGTCTGGCGTCGCGCCGACGGACCGCCTGCCGCCTGGCGCCTATGCCCCGGGAATGTCAGACCGCGTCCACGCGGCCCTGTTCGCCGAAGCCACGAGCCTGCTTGCCGCCGGGCGGTCCGTGATCCTGGACGCGACCTTCCTCGATCCTGAGCACAGGGGCGCAGCGTCCGACCTGGCGGCCCGCCTGGGCCTGCCCTTCGCTGCCGTCTGGCTGGAGGGCACCCCGGAAGTCCTGAGGACGCGGCTGGCCAGCCGGTCCGGAGACGCCTCCGACGCCACGTTCCAGACTCTTGATCAGCAGGCGACTCGGGACGCCGGTTCGATCGCCTGGCCCCGCCTGCGGGCGGAACTTGACGCCACGCCCGCCGCGCTGGAAGTGTTTTCACGAGCCTCCGGAGCCGCACAGACATGAACCGACGCCGCCTGATCCTTACTGCCACCGCCACGGCTGAGGCCTCGCCCGCCCTGGCCGCCCCGGCGGCGCCGCGCATGTCGATCGCCACCTTCGCGGAGCTGAGGACCCCCCTGCCCCTGCCCTACGACGAGGCGGCAGACGCCAACGCCGCCGTGGACCGCGCCCGCGCCGAGGCCCGCCGCAAGGGCAAGCGCCTGATCATCGACCTTGGCGGCAACTGGTGCCCCGACTGCCGGATCCTAGCGGGAACCATGGCCCTGCCCGAACTCGACCGGTTCATGAGGGCGCACTTCGTGACGGTGATGGTCGATGTGGGTCGCTTCGACCGCAACCTGCAGATCCCGGCGCGGTACGGCATCACCTCGCGCCTGCCGGGGGTGCCAGCCCTGATGGTGATCGATCCGAAGACGGACCGCCTTCTAAACCCCGACAGCTTCAGCGCCCTGTCCAGCGCACGGAAGATGTCGCCCCAGGCCCTGGTGGACTGGATCGCCGGCTGGGCGGCCTAGAGCCCGAGCCGCCCGGCAACCTCTTCGCCGATGGCGAGGGAACTGGTCAGGCCCGGGCTCTCGATCCCGAACAGGACCACAAGACCGTCCAGGCCGTGGGCCTGTGGGCCGTCGATCCGGAAGTCCGGCTGGGGCTGGTCGGGTCCATGCAGCTTGGGCCGGATCCCGGCATAGTCCGGCTGCAGGGCACCCTCAGGGAGGCCTGGCCAGAACCTGCGGATATAGTCGGCGAAGACCACAGCGCGGTCGGGATCGACGGAATAGTCCAGGGTCTCCACGAACTCGAGATCGGGACCGAAGACGGCCTGGCCTCCAAGGTCGCGGCGGTAATGGGTGCCCAGGGCGCCGTGGATCGGCGGCGGATAGATCAGCCGGGCAAAGGGCGCACGCCCCGAAAGCCGGAAGTAAACGCCCTTGCCGTAGTGGGCCTCCGGAATGGAGGTCGCGGGAAAGCCCGAGATGTGGGCCGCGACGGCCTGTGCGTCGAGGCCTGGGGCCGTGACCAGGCACGCGGCGGTCAGGACGATCGGCTCCGACCCGCCCGCCCGGACCCTCCAGCCGCCACCGGCCAAGGGCTCGGCCCCCTCGAAGGGCGTCGATAGGGCGACGGTGCCACCGCGGGACTCGATCTCGCCCTGGAGGGCCAGCATGTAGCCATGACTGTCAAAGACCCCGCTCTCCGGCGAGAGAAGGGCTGCATCGCACCTGAGGTCCGGCTCCAGGGCATGAGCCTGGGCGGCGGATAGCAAGGCCATCCCCTCGACATCATTGGTACGGGCCTGGGCGAGGATGCCATCGAGCCGCCCGAGTTCCTCGGGACCGTTGAATACCACCAGCTTGCCGCAGCGGTCGAAGGCGACGCCGTGCGCCTCCAGAAAGGGGTACAAAGCCCGGCGTCCCTGGACGCACAGACGCGCCTTCAGCGAACCGGTCGGATAATAGAGCCCGCCATGGACGACCTCGGAGTTCCGCGCCGAGACGCCTTCGCCGATCCGCGGGCCGGCCTCCAGCACCAGGGTCGACTGCCCGCGCGCGGCCAGGGCGTAGCCGCAGGCGAGCCCCACGGCACCCGCCCCCACCACCACAGCGTCAAAGTCGAATGCGGACATGCCTGACGCCTAAACCAGTCCGGCGGGAAAGCAAGGCGCCGGGGCCGTTGTTGGTCGGGTGTTGCGTGTGACTGCCATTTTGAGGCACAAGCCTGCGCTGAGCGGCGTGGTTAGGGCCCCGCCCGGTAGATCCATGCTCAAATGACGCAAGGAGAGTGCGTGGCCGAGTCTCTGGACGCCATCGACGCCCGGATCCTGGACCTGATCCAGAACGACGCCGGCCTGTCCGTCGCCGAGATCGCCGACCGGGTCGGCCTGTCCTCCAGCCCCTGTTGGCGTCGGATCAAGCGCCTGGAGGACGCCGGCGTGATCCAGCGGCGGGTGACCATCCTTGACCGCGGGAAGCTCGGCCTTTCCTTTGAGGTCTACTGCACGGTCAAGCTGGCCCTGCCGACCAAGGATAACCTCGACGCCTTCGACCGGGCGATCATGGACATGCCCGAGGTGGTGCAATGCGCCACCGTGACGGGATCGGCGGACTATGAACTGCGGATCGTGACCCGCGACATGCCCGCCTTCGACGAGTTCCTCAGAGGTAACTTGCTGTCCCTCGGCCTGGTCTCGAACATCGAGAGCCGGATCGTCATCCGGTCCGTGAAGAACACGACAGCGGCACCCCTGGGCCTCATCACCCCGCACGTGGCCAGCTAGATCCGGCGCAGGCGTCAGGTCAGGTCGGCGAGACCGCGGCGCGTCTGGACAAGGTATTCGATCCCGGTCCAGACCGTCAGCAGGGCCGCGACCCAGACCAGACCCAGGGGCAGGAGGGGCGGAAGGAAAGGCAGCAAGGCCGTCCCCAGCATGGTCGCCAGGGCGACGAGCTGAACCGCCGTCTTCCACTTGGCGAGACCGGTCACCGGAAGCTTCAACCCCCGGGCGGCACCCACTTCGCGCAGGGCGCTGACGGCGAACTCCCGGAACAGGATCAGACCCGCCGGAAGCGCGAAGGCCGGACCGGCCCCCGCCGCCAGGAGGCCGATCACAGCCCCGCAGACCAGGATCTTGTCACCAATCGGATCCAGGATGGTTCCCCAGACGGTGATGGCGTCGAACCGGCGGGCCAGCCAACCGTCGAGGAAGTCCGTTACCGCTGCAATCACGAAGGCCCAGAAGGCAAAGGCCGCCAGCTGGCCCCCGGGGTCCCGGCCGGCGCCGATGGCCACGAGGGCGGCGAACATGGCCAG
>CAMCIK010000015.1 GCA_945874825.1 Phenylobacterium deserti
CGCGCCGGCTCGCGGTCTCGACCCCGGTCTGGTAGCGGGCCAGGAAGTCCATGACCGACCGGCGCATCCGCGGCTCCTCCAGCAGGCGGCGGGAGAGCTTGCGGGTCGCGGCGGGCGCCAGGCGACGCACCAGTTCCCGGGCGGAGTCCCCCTGCCCGTCCGAGATCATGGCCGACAGCTCGTCGACCCGGGTGATGGGCAGCAGGATCATGGGATCAATGCCCAGGGCGCGGATCTCGTCGGCGAGGAAGTCCAGGGAGCCCTGGTCCTGGGGCGGACCCCCGCCCTCGCCGTCTACGGACGACAGAAGGTCGCGCCAGGTCCAGCCGGAACCCGCCGGCGGGGTCCGTCCAGGCACCGGGGCGGGCACCGGAGCCCGCTCTGCAGGGGATGCCGCCTGGGCTCCGGGCCGAAGGCCGCCCAGGGCCTCGGGTGGACCGCCTGCGGCCTCGAAGATCTCGGCGAAGGTCTCGTTGCTGACCGGGGGGCTCGAGGGCTCAGCGGAAGCGGCGGGGGTCAGCCGAAGCCTGCGCCTGGGCCCATCCGCTCCGGGGTTGGCCGGCGAGGTCTGGGGGGGCTCGGCCGGCGGGACCAGAGGCCTGGCGAGGGCTGCGGCCGGCGCGGTCGCCGGCGCAGGTGGCGCACCGGTGGCGGCCACCGTCCCCATCATCTTCACGGCCTCGCTCAGCATCTCGAAATTGCGCCGCACCCGGTCCTGGAAGGCTGCGTCTATGGCCTGGGTCTCGACGGCGGTGCGCCGGGCCTGGTCCATCAGGCCGTCCATGCTCTCGCTGACCGCTTCCCGCACCTGTTCGGCCTGGGAGCGCGCACGCTCGGGCAGGCTGGCCACCCGCTCCTCGATGCGCATCAGCATGCCCGCCAGCTCGTCCAGGGTCCGGCGAGCGGCGGAGGCGCCCTCCTCCAGCCGGCGGGCCGTGGCGTCCCCGGCCTCCTCGACCATCTGGGCCGACCGGGCGATGAGGCTGCGGGCCTCCTCCAGCCGCGCCTCGAAGGCCTGGTTGGCCTTCTGGCCGGCCGAGAAGGCGGCCTCGGCCAGTTGGTCGACCTGTCCCCGGGCCGCTTCGGCGTTCTGGTTCGACGCCAGGCGCGTGGCCTCCGCTGCCTTCGAGAGGGCCTCGATGGACGCGCGGGTCTGGGACTCCAGGCGCTCGCGCTCCTGGGCCGCAGTACCGGCCACGGCTGCGAGGGCGTGCTGGGTGGACTGTCCGAACTCGTCCCGCTCGGCCCGCGCCACATCGGCGAACTCCCGGAACTGGGCGGCGGCTTCCTGGATCAGCGAGGCCAGGGCCTCGCCACCCTTGATGGCAGAATCGCGCATGTCTGCTGCGGAAAGCCGGGCCTGGCCGCCAACCTCGGCGAGGCGGGCGAGGTGGGCCTCGGCCTGGACCGCAAGACCCTCCTGCTCAGCGCGCAGGGACTGGGCGACCGCCATCAGGCCGTTGCGGCGGGTATCCAGGGTGCGCTCAACCCCGCTGACATGGTCTGAAAGGCTGGCGCCTGCGCCCTCCAGGCGTCCGGCCTGGTCCCCCACGGCGTCAGCTGCGCTGCGGGCGGCGTCGGCCAGCCGGCCAGCTGCCTCGGTGAAGTCTGTTGACCGGGCGGTCAAGGAGGCCTCGGCCTCGCGAAGCTGGGTCTCGGCCAGGTCGGAGACCTCGCTGACCAGGCGGGCCTGCCGGGCGATGGCGTCGGAGACGGCGGTGGTGCGGGCGTCGAGACCCGAGGCCAGTCCCTCCAGGCGCTCGCGCTCCCGGCCCAGTCCTGTGGCCAGGGTCTCGGCGGACCCTCCCGCCAGCCGTGCGGCGGCGTCGAGGCGGCCGGACTCGGCTTCGAGGGCCGAGCGAAGGTCCTCCAGCCTCTTGGAGGCGAGGTTTGCGGTCTGCCCGGCCCTGGCGATCTCGGCTTCCAGGCCCGTGGCGATCTCGCCAGCCCGGATTCCGGCGGCCACGGCGGGCGCCACCATCTCGTCGGCCAGGCGTGCGGCCCGCTCGCTCTCACCGCGCAGCCGTCGGGCCTCCACCCAGAGCCGGGCGGCCACCCAGACCAGGCCCGCAGGGCCAAGGGCCATTCCGCCCAGGACCAACAGGACAAAGGGGTCATAGTCGAAGGGTGCCTTGCCCTGCCGGTAGCCGATGGCGAAGGCGATGGGCGCTAGGCCCCAGAGGAGGGAGACGAAGGCGGCGGCCAGCCAGATCGGCGCATCAGACGCCCGCCGGGGGCGCCTGCGGGCGGGCGAAGGCAGGGACGGCGCAAAGGGTGCGGCGACCGGCGGCGCCGGCGGCGCGACCTCGGCAGCGACGTCGGCGGCAGCTTCGGCAACGGGTACCGCCTCCGTTTCCGGACGGGACGGTTCCTCATCAACGGCCTCGGGCCGGTCTTCAGCGGGTTTGGACATTCGGACGGGTTCCGGAACACGGTGCGGAGCTTCAGCCGGCGCCGAATTCATCCGCTACAGAAAGGACTTAACCACGAACCTGTGTCCTGCGAAAGCCGGCTCGTGACTCCGTCCACACCCCGGAAAGAAGAACGCCTTGGTTAACATGAGAAATCATCGTTTACGCAATTGCATCCACGATGAATTCCGAAGTTCAGCCGTGAAGGTTCACGCCTTCGTGCCTCAGAAGCCAGGCCTTGCGCTCCAGGCCGCCGGCATAGCCACCAAGGCCGCCGCCAGACGCGATCACCCGGTGGCAGGGCTGGACGAGGGCGACAGGATTGGCCCCGTTCGCCTGCGCCACAGCCCGGACCGCCGCAGGCCGGCCAACCTGCCGGGCAAGGTCGCCATAGCTCCAGGCGGTGCCAGCCGGGATGCGCCTCAGGGCGGCCCAGACCTGGCGCTGGAAGTCGGTACCCCCCTCCGCCGTCGGCAGGGAATCGAGGGCGCGGGCGTCGCCGGCGAAATAGGCCGCCAGGGCGCTGGCCACGGCGGCCGGCGCCGCGCCGTCCGTCACCCGGGCCTCTGGCCAGTACCGGGCGATCAGCCGGTCCAGCCGCCCAGAGGCCTCGGCGAAGTCGAGGCCGTGCAGCACCCCAGAGGCCTCGGCGAAGTCGAGGCCGTGCAGCACCCCTGACCCGTCGGCCAGGGCGACCAGGTCCCCGAGGGGCGAGGGCAGGACGGCGCGGATCAGGTCGCGGCCGGCCATGGTCAGTCCCCGAAGGTCAGGACGATCTTGCCGAAATGCTCGCCGGCCTGCATGGCGCGGAAGGCCTCGCGCACTTCGGTGAAGGGGAAGACCTTGTCCACCACCGGGCGGATACGGTGCAGGTCGATGGCCCGGCACATGGCCTCGAACATCTCCCGGGACCCCACCGACAAGCCCTGGAGGCGGGCGTTGTTGCCGATCAGGACACCGGGATTGACCCCCTCACCCGCCCCGGCCACCACGCCGATGATGGCGATGTGTCCGCCGATCCGCACGGCCCTCAGGCTTTGCTGGATGGTGCCGGCGCCGCCGACCTCCATGATGAAGTCCGCCCCGACCCCGCCGGTGGCCTCCCGAACGGGGCGCGACCACTCGGGCGTGGCCCGGTAGTTGACCAGGTGGTCAGCGCCCAGCAGGCGGGCCCGCTCGAGCTTGTCGTCCGACGAGGAGGTGATCAGGGTCCGCAGGCCCGCGGCGTGGGCGAACTGCAGGCCGAAGATCGACACCCCGCCCGTACCCTGCAGGACCACCGTATCGCCAGGCTCCAGGCGGGCATCCTCGAAAAGGCCCCGCCAGGCGGTGAGGCCGGCGCAGGCCAGGGTCGAGACCTCCTCGTCAGTGAGGAAGTCGGGGACCTTCGAGACCCCCTCCTGGCTGAACACCTGCAGCTCTGCCCCGGCACCCGGGATGGGACTGCCCAGGGCGCTGGTCAGCTTTTCCACCGTCGCCCGGCCCGAGGTCCAGTTCTGGAAGAACAGGGTCGAGACCCGGTCCCCAGGCTTGACCCGCGTGACGCCCTCGCCTACCGCCTCGACCACGCCGCAGCCGTCGGAGAAGGGGGTGATGGTGCCGGCCATGGAGGGCCCCCGGCTATAGACCCCGCCCACCATGAGCAGGTCGCGGTAGTTCAGCGAAACGGCGCGCATCCTCACCAGGACCTGGCCGTGGCCCGGCGTCGGCGCGGGCCGCTCCACCACCTCGATCCGGTCGACGCCCCAGGGCTCGGAAACCTGAATTGCGCGCATGGCTGTCCTCCCGTTCTCATAAACCTGAAGGGTCATAGTCCCCCAAGGGCGACCTGACGCAAGGGGCTGGTGCCTCAGGTGTCCAGCCGGCGGATCCTGTAGAGGCCGAAGGCGCCCAGGAGCCCGATCGCAGCCATGCCAGACATGGCCAGGTAGCCGCCTGAGCCGACCGAGTCGAACAGCGGCCCGGAGGCCAGGGTGGCCAGGCCGGAGAGTATACCGCCCTGCAGGGCAGCATTGACCAGCTGGGCGGCCGAGGCGGTCTGCGGCCCCGACAGCCGGGACGCCAGCTGGATCGAGGCCAGGAAGACGGCCGTGTAGGTCAGGGCGTGAAGGGCCTGGAGCGGGACCAGGGCCCAGAGGGGTGGGGCGGCGGCCATCAGGGTCCAGCGCAGCACCCCGGCCACCCCGCCGATCACCAGGAGGTTGCGCGGGCCAAGCCGGCTCTGAAGGCGGGAGCCGAACCAGAGGAAGACCACCTCCACCCCGACCCCCAGTCCCCAGAGCAGGCCGGTCAGGCTCTCCGGCAGGCCCTGCGCCTTCCAGGCCAGGGCCGAGAAGGCGTAGTAGAAGGCGTGGGCCGACTGGATCAGCCCGGCCGAGCCCACGGCCAGCAGGAAGACCGGGTCCCGCATCAAGGTCTTGAGGCCCGCAAGGCCGCCACCGTCACGGGATGCCCCGCGGCCGGGCGCCAGATCCGGGGGCAGAACGAACCGGGCGCACAGCGCCGTCAGGCCGGCGGCGAGGATCATCCAGGCCAGGGCAACATCCACCGAGACCGCAGTGACAAGGGCACCGGTCGTAATGGCCCCGCCGATATAGGCTGCCGAACCCAGGCCTCTGGGCAGGCCGTAGTTGAAGCCTTCCGTCTGGGCCCGCGACAGGGCGATGACGTCGATAAGGGGCGGCAGGGCCATGTAGAGGCTGGCCGCCAGCAGCCAGGCGATCGCCAGGGCGGGCAGGCCCTGCAGTCCGGCCAGGGCGAGATAGACCGCACAGGTCCCCGCGGCGAGCCAGGCGATGGGCGTTCGGCGCAGGCGGAACCGGTCGGCCCAAAGCGCCAGGGCCGGCGAGGTCAGGATCTGAAGCAGCATGGGCAGGGACAGGACCAGCCCCACCTGGGCACCTGTCAGCCCCCTCTCGCTCAGCCAGATCGGCATGAAGGGCGTGCTGGCAGCGCTTCCCACATAGAGGGCGACATAGACCAGACCGAGGCGCAGGGCGGCGGGCATGGCCCCGGCTAGCCCGAGTCGGGGACGCCGCACCCTAAAGGGGCGGGCGGAAGGCGATGGCCTGGAGCGCTTTGACGTCCAGGATATCGATCCTGCGATAGGCCGCGGCGATGACGCCGGCATCCTGGAAGGACTTCAGCACCTTGTTGACGGTCTGCCGGGACAGGCCGCACATAACGGCGAGATCGGCCTGGGAGACATCGGTGAAGACCCGGCGGTCATCCCCGTAGAGGCCGATGAAGGTCAACAGCCGCTGGGCGACCCTCAGCTCGCCATTGGGCTGAATGAGGTTGGAGATCACGGTCACCGCCTCGCCCAGGCCCTCGGCGGTGAGGCCTGCGACGGTACGGCAGCACTCCGGGTCGCGCATCAGCTGGTCGAAGTCAGGCTGGCTGAGATGCAGGGCCCGACAGTCGGTGACCGCGTGGATCGAAATCATGGTCGGCCGCCGTCGCAGGGCCGCCGCGTCCCCCACCCAGTACCCGGGCCCCTGGACAGATATGATGACGTCTGAAGGCGGGACCTGCAGGCGCCACTGGCCCTCGACAAGACCGAACATGCCCGAGGGCGCCACTCCCGCCCGGTAGATCGGCGCACCGGCCTGGAACCTTCGGAGGGAAACCCGCTCCAGAAAAAGTTTCCGGAAATCAGCGGTTTGCCTTGCGAGCCATCCCGTTCCCGAGACCAGGGCGATCGCCTCTGCCTTGTCCAAGGCCTCCTCCCGCCTGGCGGACTGCGATTGTCTATATCGCGACAACCCGGAGCAGACAACGCGGTTAGCTTGGCGCAACCATAGTCGCAGCAAAGGGGCGTTTATCATGGCATTCACGGGATCACTGAGGAGCGCCCTCGCAGCGGGCCTGGCGACAGGCGCCCTGGCCATGGCAGCCTGCACGCCGGCGCCGGGCAGGCCGGACGCAGCAAACTCCTCCGCGAACTCCGTGGCGACCCGCCTCGGGGCCCTGAAGCTGGAAAACGGCTATCCGACCAAGGAAACCGCCGACAGGCTGTACGACGAAATGGACTTCCAGAGGGCCAGCCAAGCCTACATCTGGGCCCTGCCGGCGGTGGGCTTCAAGGCGCTGTATGACGCCCAGGCCAAGACCCTCGGCGTCAAGAACGGCGAGATCCTCCTGTACCAGGACCTCAAGGACAAGGCGGGGATGCTGACCCCGAACATCACCACCCTCTACGCCTTCAGCTTCTGGGACCTGGCCAAGGACGGCCCGATGGTGGTCGAAGTTCCGGCCGGGGCCACGGCGGGGGGCGTCCTGGACATCTGGCAGCAGCCCATCACCGACATGGGCCAGACCGGTCCCGACAAGGGTGCGGGCGGCAAGTACCTCATCCTGCCGCCGGGCGGAGAAGCCCTCAATCCGGCCGGCTACCGGGTCGTCCGGTCGCCCTCCAACCAGGTTTGGTTCGGGACCCGGGGCCTCGACCCGAACAAGACGGTCGCCGAGGCCACGGTCCGCAAGCACAAGATCTACGCCTGGGCGAACCGCGCGGCACCAGGCGAGACCCGCTACGCCACCGTCGGCGGCCGGCCCTGGACCTCTGCCCAGCCGGACAACCTCGAATACTGGCGCCTGCTTTCGGAACTCTACGCCAACGAGCCCGTCGCCCCCCGCGACCGGACCATGTTCGGCATGCTCGAGCCCCTGGGAATCCAGCCCGGCAAGCCCTTCAACCCCGACGCCCGCCAGACCAAGATCCTGACAGAGGCGGCCAAGGTCGGCGAGTTGATGGCCCGCACTGTGGCCTTCGACAAGCGCTTTGCCGGCGCGACCGTCTATCCCGGCAAGCACTGGGAATACGCGGTCATGTTCGACCTCGACCAGGAGACCCCGAACAAGGACCGGGTCCAGTTCGACCAGCGCGGCTCCTGGTTCTACGAGGCCATCGGCATGTCGGTGGGCATGCAGGGCCGGGTTCTGGGCTTCGGCCAGGTCTACCTGGAATCCTCCAAGGACAAGGCCGGCGCCTGGCTGGACGGCGGCAAGACCTACAAGATCCGGGTCGACCCGGCCCCGCCGGTCAAGCAGTTCTGGTCGATCACCCTGTATGACAACGTGACCCGCGGCCCGCTGATCACCGCCCAGGGCGCCGCCGACATCAGCTCGCGCAAGCCGGACCTGGTCAAGAACGCCGACGGCTCCGTCGACGTGACCTTCGGGCCCGTCAAGCCTGAAGGCGCCGCCAACTGGATCCAGACCACGCCTGGCAAGGGCTGGTTCGCCTACTTCCGGTTCTACGGGCCGACCGAGGCCTACTTCGCCAAGAGCTGGCAGCTGAATGACTTCGAGCAGGTGACGAAATGACCAAGAGCCTTATCCCCTCCACCCAGCGGCGCGAGGTCCTCGGCCTCGCCGCCTCCGCCCTCGCCCTGTCCCTGGCACCCGGCGCCGCGGCGGCCGCTACGGCCCTGACCCCCGCCGAGGCCAAGGCCATCGCCAAGGAGGCCTGGGCCTGGTCCTTCGCCCCGATCGAGGGCTACCAGACCCTGTACGCCCAGGCGGTGAACAAGGACGCCCCCGGCTATGTCGGCGGGTTCAACCAGTTCCGACACTATTCCCGGCTGGCGACGCCCGACGACAAGGACATCGTGACGCCGAACAACGACACGCCCTACAGCTGGGCCTGGCTGGACCTGAGGGCCGAGCCCATCGTCCTGTCCCTGCCGGCGGTGCCCAAGCGCTACTACGTGAACCAGTGGTTCGACCTCTACACCCACAACTTCGCCTATACCGGGACGCGGACCACAGGCCGCGAGGCTGGCAACTACCTCTTCGTCGGGCCGCGCTGGAAGGGGACTGTCCCCAAGGGAATCAAGGCCGTCTTCCGGGCTGAGACCGAGATTGTCGGCACCCTGACCCGGACCGCCATCGAGGGTGGGCCCGAGGACATTCCGGCCCTGCAGGCTGTTCAGGCCAAGTACCGGCTGACCCCGCTCTCGAGGTTCACGGGCACCAAGGCACCGCCGGCAAGCCCGCCGGTGGACTGGCCGCCCTTCGACCGCGCCAAGGAAGAGGGCCTGGGCTTCATCCCCTACATCAACGCCCTCCTGCCCCTGATGCCGACCGTTCCCTCCGAGGTCGACATGCGCGCGCGCTTCGCCCGGATCGGCATCGCCCCGGGCCGGGCTTTCAACCCCGCGACCCTAGACCCGGCCATCCGCAAGGCCATGGAAGAGGGCGTCGCTGAGGCCGCCACCGAGCTCAAGGCCAAGGCCGCCACCGAGAAGTCCTCGGCGGACCTGTTCGGGACCCGCGAATTCCTCGGCGCCGACTACGTCTACCGGCGCAATGTCGGAGCCTTGCTGGGCATTTATGGAAACAGCAAGGACGAGGCCCTCTACGGCAGCCAGCAGACGGACAAGGCCGGGAAGGTCCTGGACGGCTCTCGCAACTGGCTTCTGAGGTTCGAGCCGGGCCAGCTTCCGCCCGTCAACGAGTTCTGGTCGATCACCATGTACGGCCTGCCGGAACGCTTCCTGGTCGCCAACCCGATCAACCGCTACTCCATCGGCGACCGGACCCCCGGACTGAAGCTGGGCGCCGACGGCTCGCTGGAGATCTACCTTCAGAGCGAGAGCCCCGGAAAGGACCGGGAGTCGAACTGGCTTCCGACCCCCAAGGGGCCCTTCTACTTCGTCGGGCGCTTCTATGGCCCCAAGGCCAGCGCCCTTCGTGGGGACTGGGGCCTTCCGCCCCTGATCGAACGCTAGGTCGCGCCGCCCCCGCCCCGAGTCTTCGGGGCGGGCGCTTGTCGAGCCGGGGGAATGTCGCCAGATAGCAGATCTGGCGCACCCGCCGGTGGCTGGCGAGGAGCCGAGTCTATGTCCTGCTTGAAGACACCCTTCCCTGCCGGCCCGGGGCTCCTCAGCGCCCTTGTCCTTGCCGCAGCGACACCGGCCCTGGCCGACCCTTCCCTGCCGCCGCCAGCCTCCATGCCCATTCCCAGGGGCGACTTCGTGCTGGACCTTGGGGTGGCAGGGGTCATGGTCCCGCGCTACCCGGGATCGGAGGAGTTCGCCGTCCGCGCGCGCCCCCTGGTGGGCGTCGAGCGCCTGACCCTGCCCGTCGTGGGCGTGGTCTCTGACGGCCCGGCGAGGGGCGTCTTCGTCTATCCGGCCTTCCGCGTGGATGGGGAGCGGGAGGCCTCTGATTACCCAGAGCTGGCAGGCATGCGCGACGTCGAATGGGCCATGGGCCTGGGCCTCGGCGCCGGGGTCAGCCGGGGGAACTGGCGGGTCTTCGGCGAGGTCATGGCGGGGGTGAAGGGCTATAGCGGTCTCACCGCCCGTGCCGGCGCGGACCTGTTGTGGTCGCCCTCGCCCAAGACCGTGATGGCTTTCGGCCCGCGGATCAACCTGGCCGGGCAGGACTACGCGCGGACCTGGTTCGGCGTCACCCCGGCCGAGGCCGCCGCCTCGGGCGGAGCCCTGTCCGCCTACGACCCCGATGGCGGACTGGCCAGCGCGGGTCTCGCCGTGACCTGGGGCCAGGCGATCAGCGACCGGGCCATGCTCCAGGTTGAAGCCGGGTGGGACCGGCGGCTCGCCGACATCGAAGACAGCCCCCTGGTCTCGCGCGGTAGCCGCGACGCGGTCTTTGTCGCCACCGGCGTAACCTGGCGCTTCAACTTCGGAGGGTCCTGAACCTCGGAGGGTCCTGACCCCCCCGGGTCCGCCCGGGCTTGGCCTCAGGACCCGGGTCTGAGCAGGATGCCGGCCAAGACCGGAGAGCCTGCCATGCCAGACCTCAACACCCGAATCCACGACGCCGAAAACCGCCTGCTCGACGAGCTGCGCCGGCAGCGCCGCCGTCTGAGGGAGTCCGGCGAGGGCGGCTCGGACGTCTCCGTCGGCCAGAAGGTAGCCGACGCCGTGGCGGCCACCATCGGCTCCTGGCCCTTCATCATCATCCAGTCCTGCCTGCTGGCCGCCTGGGTGACCCTGAACGTGATCGCCTGGATCCGTCACTGGGACCCCTACCCCTTCATCCTGTTGAATCTGGCCCTGTCCTTCCAGGCCGCCTACGCCGGCCCCTTCATCCTGATGAGCCAGAACCGGCAGCAGGACATCGACCGGCGCAAGGCCGAGACCGACTACCAGGTGAACGTCAAGGCTGAGCTGGAGATCGAGCTCTTGCACCAGAAGCTGGACGCCCTGAAGGAACAGGAGCTGGCCGACCTCGCCCGGGCCATGCGGAACCTTTCCGAACAGATGGAGGCCCGCCGCGGCTGAGGGCTTGCTTCCGCCGCCGGCCGTGAAAGTATGCCTACACAAAGGGAGGCGCAGGCGATGGATCGACCCTATGACCGGGCCCTGAGGGCGAGGGCTGAGGCCGTGATCCCCGGGGGCATGTTCGGCCACCAGTCCACGGCCCTCCTGCCGGACGACTATCCCCAGTACTTCGTGAAGGCCAAGGGCGCCCATCTCTGGGACGCCGACGGCGGCAAGGTGCTCGACTTCCTGTGCGCCTACGGCCCCAACCTCTTCGGCTATGGCGACGAGGCCATCGACGCCGCCTTCCTGGCCCAGCTGCGGCAGGGCGACACCCTGACCGGGCCGACGCCGGTCATGGTCGAGCTGGCGGAAACCCTGGTCGACATGATCGGCCACGCCGACTGGGCCCTGTTCTGCAAGAACGGCGGCGACGCCACGACCATGGCCCTGACCGTCGCCCGGGCCCAGACCCGCCGGAAGACCGTCATCCGCGCCCGGGGCGCCTATCACGGCTCGACCCCCTGGTGCACGCCGCGCACGGCCGGGGTGCTGGACTCCGACCGGGCGCACCAGATCCTCTGCGACTACAACGACGTGGCCAGCCTCGAGGCCGCGGTGGCAGAGGCCGGCGACGACCTTGCCGCCATCTTCGCCGCCCCCTTCCGCCATGACGCCTTCATCGACCAGGCCGAGCCCGACCCCGCCTACGCCGCCCGCGCCCGGGAGCTTTGCGACCGGACGGGCGCCCTCCTGGTCCTCGACGAGGTCCGGGCAGGCTTCCGTCTCAGCCGGGACTGTTCCTGGTCGCGGATCGGCGTCGAGCCGGACCTGTCGACCTGGGGCAAGGGCCTGGCCAACGGACACGCCCTTTCGGCCCTCCTGGGCTCGGACAGCGCCCGCAAGGGGGCCGAGGCCATCTACGCCACCGGCTCCTTCTGGTACCAGGCCGCTCCCATGGCCGCGTCCCTCGAGGTCCTGCGCCGCATCCGCGAGACCGACTACCTGGAGCGGCTGGAGGCCCTGGGCCAGCGCCTGTCCTCTGGCCTGGCTGAGCGGGCCGAGGCAGCGGGCCTGGGCTTCCGGATCACCGGCCCCGGCCAGATGCCCCTCTTCCTGTTCGACGAGGACCCGGACCTGAGGAAGGGCTTCTTCTGGTCCAGCGCCATGCTGGCCAAGGGGGTCTATGTCCACCCCTGGCACAACATGTTCCTCTGCGACGCCATGACCGAGGCGGACATCGACCAGGCCCTCGACGCCGCCGAGGCGTCCTTCGCCGAGCTCCGTACCGCCGCCCCCGGCCTCGCCCCCGTGGCCAAGATGGCCTTCCTTTCCCAGACCCGGTGATCCCATGACCCCTGAAGAGTACGCTGGCCTCGACGGCCTAGGCCTCGCCGAGGCCATCCGCAAGGGTGAGACCACCCCCCTGGAGGCCGTGGACGCCGCCATCGCCATCATCGAGCGGCGCAACCCCACGTTGAACGCCGTGGTGCACACCGCCTTCGAGGAAGCCCGGCGACAGGCGCTGGGCGACCTGCCGGACGGCCCCTTCCGGGGCGTGCCCTTCCTGATCAAGGACCTGGCCATGCCCGTGGCCGGCTGGCCGCGCACCTCGGGCAGCCGCTTCGCCCGCCACATCGTCGACCGCGAGGACGGCGGCCTTACCGCCCGCTACCGCCGGGCCGGCGTCATCCCCCTGGGCAAGACCAACACGCCGGAATACGGCATCACCGGCACGACGGAGAGCGCCCTCCTGGGCCCCTGCCGCAACCCCTGGAACCCCGGCCACATCGCCGGTGGCTCCTCCGGAGGGTCGGCGGCGGCGGTGGCCTCCGGCATGGTCCCCATGGCCCACGCCAGCGACGGCCTGGGCTCGATCCGCATCCCCGCCGCCTGCTGCGGCCTGGTGGGCCTGAAGGGCACCCGCGACCGGGTGCCCAACCTGCCGGACGGCTTCGACTACGCCGCCGGCTTCGTGGTCGACCACGTGGTCACCCGCACGGTGCGCGACAGCGCCGCCATGATGGACGCCACCGATACGCCCGAGCCCGACAGTCCCTACCCCGCCCCGCCCAAGGCGGGGCCCTTCCTGGACGAGGTGGGCCGCGCGCCGGGACGCCTGCGCATCACCTGGTCGTCGGAAACCGTCTCCGGCCGGCCCATCGACCCCCAGGTCCAGGCGGCCCTGGAGCGCACCGCCGATCTCCTGCGTCGCCTCGGCCACGATGTGGTCGAACAGGGCCTGGGCATCGACTACCGCGCCCTCTACGCCGCCCGGGGGCCCGTCTCGGGCGCCAACTTCGCCGCCGGCATGGCGCGGCTGATCGAGCAGGTGGGCCGCGAGCCCGAGCCCGACGAGCTGGAGCCCCTGACCTGGGTCTCCCTCAAGGGCGGGCGCAAGGTGACCGGCGAGATGGCCCTGCGGTCCCTGCAGGAACTGCGCATGCTGAACCGGGCCACCCTGGCCGCCTTCCGCGACCGTGATGTCCACCTGACCCCGGTGCTGGGAACCCCGGTGCCGGAGATCGGCTTCATCGACCCGGTCAACCTGGAGCCGAAGGAGGTCAACCGCCGGCAGGGCCAGGTCTTCCCCTTCACCCCGCCCTTCAATTTCTCGGGCCAGCCCTCCCTGTCCCTGCCCCTGGAGACCACGGCCGACGGCCTGCCGGTTGGCATGATGTTCACCGCCCGCTATGCCGACGAGGCCACCCTCTTCCGCCTGGCCGGCCAGCTGGAGCGCGAGGCGCCCTGGGCGGGACGGCGGCCGGGCCTCTGGGCGTGAAGGGACTCCCCCGCCGGGACTGGCTCGCCCTCGCCGCCCTCAACGCCTTTGTCGCCATCGCCATGGGCGCCTTCGCGGCCCACGGGATTCCCGATCCCAAGGCCGCCGAGTGGTTGAGGACCGGGGCGCAGTACGCCTTCTGGCACACCATGGCGACCTTTGCCTCGGCGGCCTTCATGGGCATGGGCGCGCCGCGCGCCCGTTTCGCGCCGGCCTTCTTCCTGACCGGCTCGGTGATCTTCGCCGGAAGCCTCTACGCCATGGCCTTCGGCGCGCCGCGATGGCTGGGTGCAGTGACGCCGGTGGGCGGTGTCCTGTTCCTCTGCGGCTGGGCCTGGCTGGCGGTGTCGGCCCGGGACGTGGACCGGAGCGACCGCCTTTGACCCCTTCACCCTGGCTCGCCTAGACCCGCGCCGTGCCCTTGAGCGCCAGGGTCCGCAGGGCCAGGGCTGAGCCGGACATGGCCAGGAACAGGGTCAGGGCCACAGGCCGGGCCGAGCCGTCCCCCAGGGCCGCCGTCAGGCTGGAGGCCGCCGCCCCCGCCGCGAAGGAGGCCGAGCCCATTAGGGCCGAGACGGAGCCCGCCCGCCGGGGATCGATGTTCAAGGCCCCGGCCATGGTGTTCCCGGCCATGAAGCCATAGCTGGACAGCACCAGGAAGATCAGGGGCAGGACGCTCCACATCCCGCCCCAGCCCGTGAAGGCGGCGGCCAGCAACACGGCGGCGGCGATCATGCCAAAGGCGCTGGCGGCCCTCAGTACCTGTTCGGAGGTATAGCGCAGCAGGAGCTGGCGGTTGATCTGTCCTGCGCCGATCACACCGGCGGCGTTCAGCCCAAAGACCCAGCCGAAGATGGAGGCCGGTATGCCCCAGACGCCGATCAGCAGGCCCGGCGAGGCGGAGATCCAGGTGAAGAGGGTCGCCCCGTTCAGTCCGCCCGCCAGGGCATAGCCCACCAACCGCTTGTCCTTCAGAAGAGCGCCCAGGGCCGCCAGGGGCGATTCCGAGCGGGCCTGGAGGGCGGTGGCCTCGGACCGGGACTCCTCCAGGCGGAACAGGGTCGCCAGGCCCACGGCGACGCCGAACAGGGCCAGGGCCCAGAAATTGGCGCGCCAGCCGCCCAGTTGCAGAAGGACCCCGCCCAGCAGGGGGGCGAGGATCGGCGCCAGCCCCATAACCAGGGTCAGGAGAGACAGCATCCTCGCCGTCTCGGTATGGTCGAAACGGTCGCGCACCACGGCCCGGGCCACCACCCCGCCGGCGCAGCCGCCCAGGGCCTGGACGAACCGGGCGGCGATCAGGAAGTCTGCCGAGGGCGCCAGGGCGCAGGCGCAGGAGGCCAGGACGAACAGGGCCACGCCTGCCAGGATCGGTCCCTTGCGGCCCAAACGGTCCGACGCCGGTCCGTAGAAGAATTGGCCGATGGCCATGCCGGCGAGGAAGGCCGAGACCGTTACCTGGGTGCGGGCGCCGCTGACCCCCAGGTCCGCGCCGATGGCCGGCAGGCTGGGCAGGTACATGTCGATGCCCATGGGCGCGAAGGCGGTCAGGGCACCCAGCAGGACCACCAGTCCCCAGCCCGTGCCGGAAGGTCGCGCAGTCCCGCCTGCCGCTCCGCCCGTCATCCCGCCCGCTCCCCTCGCCTTCCGCCCTTGCCATACCCCCGCCCGGTCTGGCCAAGATAGGGGAAGTTTTGCAGGAGCCCCGAATGTCCGCACTCGCCCGCCAGATGCCCCCGGTCGCCACGACCCAAGTCAACGGGATCGACATGGCCTATTACGAAGTCGCCCGCGGCCAGGGCGTTCCCATCGTCTTCTGCCACGGCTTCCCGGAGCTGGCCTTCTCCTGGCGTCACCAGCTGAGGGCCTGCGAGGCGGCGGGCCAGTGGGCCATCGCCCCCGACCAGCGCGGCTATGGCCTGACCTCCCGGCCGGACAAGATCGAAGACTATGACATGGAGCACCTGGCCGCCGACCTGGTGGCCCTCCTGGACCATCTGGGCATCGAGAAGGCGGTGTTCTGTGGCCATGACTGGGGCGGCTTCGTCGTCTGGCAGATGGCCCTGATGCACCCCGACCGGGTGGCCGGGGTGATCGGCCTCAACACCCCCTTCACGCCCCGCGGCGAGTACGACCCCATCGCCTCAATGCGCTTCGCCTTTGGCGAGGACATGTACATCGTCTGGTTCCAGAAGCCGGGCGAGGCTGACGCGGCCCTGGGCAAGGACGTGGACAAGACCATGCGCTTCTTCATGCGCCGTCCGCCCGAGGACCAGCCCATGCCCCCCAGTGGCGGCCTGTCCATCGACAGGAACTCCAGCCCCGCCACCACCTCCACCTTCGCCTTCCGCGACCTGCTGGCCGGGTGGGACAAGTCGGACACCGCCAACCAGCTCCTGTCCGCGGACGAGCTGGCCGCCTTCGTCGAGACCTTCGAAGCCACTGGCTTTACCGGCGGCATCAACTGGTACCGCAACTTCACCCGCAACTGGGAGCGGTCGGCCCACCTGCCCAAGCGCATCGACCACGTCCCCTGCCTGATGATCTGCGCCGAAAAGGACGCCGTCCTGCCCCCCTCCATGGCCGACGGCATGGAAGACCGCATCGCCCACCTGGAAAAGGCCCTGGTCATGGGCTCAGGCCACTGGACCCAGCAGGAAAAGCCCGAAGAGGTGAACCGCTACATCCTCGACTGGATGGGCAGGAAGTTCGGGGCTTGAGGGGCCGGGGCTCCCTGAGGGACGCGATTCTCCTTGCCTTCAGTACCTTGGGCTACAATCCTCCGCTGGAGTATGCAGGGAACGAAGGGTTTCCCGTCGCGCCAAGGCCAAGCAGGGTGAAATGAAATGAATATGCTGGAAGCCGTCACGTCCGCACTCCGGAAATACGCTGACTTCAACGGCAGGGCGCGAAGATCTGAATATTGGTGGTTTTATCTCGCGTATTTCCTTGCTGTGATTTTAGTCGCAGTTGTTGGAGAAATTTCTTCGTCTCAGAGCGGTCAACCTGGCGCTATATCATACCTTGCAGCTATTGTTTTACTTGGATTATTCCTTCCAATGCTGGCAGTCGAGGTGCGTCGCCTGCATGACATCGACAAGTCAGGTTGGAACATCCTTTGGTTTATGATCCCGATTGTTGGATTTATCCTCAGGATCATCTGGCTCTGCAGGCGTGGGACCGTCGGGGACAATCGCTTTGGTCCTGATCCGCTTGCTCAGACCTCGGGCGAGATCGGGCTCTGAGACACCTCAGGAATCCTGACGGCTCCTGATCTGGCGGACCCGCCAGCGAAGGTCTAGGAGGGGGATATGAGCAGCGATCCCTGGTCCCCCACCTTTTCCAGTTCCGCCAGCCGCCGGGGCCTGTTCCGGGAGGTCGAGCCCTTTGCCCGGGGCCGGATGGCCACAGAAGGCGTCCACGAGATCTACTATGAGGAATGCGGGCGCGCCGATGGCCGGCCCTGCGTCATTCTGCACGGCGGCCCCGGCGGGGCGATCAACCCCACCATGCGGCGCTTCTTCGACCCCGACCGCTGGCGGATGGTGCTGTTCGACCAGCGCGGCTGCGGCCTCTCCACCCCCAACGCCAGCCTGGAGGAGAACACCACCTGGCGTCTCATCGAGGACATGGAGCGCCTGCGCATCCGCCTCGGGATCGAGAAGTGGACGGTGTTTGGCGGCTCCTGGGGCTCGACCCTGGCCCTGGCCTACGCCATCACCCACCCCGAGCGCGTCGAGGCCCTTGTCCTGAGGGGCATCTTCACCCTCACCCAGCGCGAGGTGGCCTGGTTCTACCAGGACGGCGCCTCCATGCTCTTCCCCGACGCTTGGGAGCGCTACCTGGCCCCCATCCCGCCGGAGGAGCGGGGCGACCTCCTCCACGCCTACCACCGCCGGCTGACCGGAAGCGACGAGGCCGCCAAGGCCACCGCCGCCACCGCCTGGAGCCTGTGGGAAGGGGACACCATCTCCATCCGGGGCCCTGAGGGCCGGCCGGCCAAGTTCGGCGAGGTGGACTTCGCCATCGCCTTCGCCCGGATCGAGTGCCACTACTTCGTCAACCGGGGCTTCTTCCCCGAGGACGGCTGGATCCTGAAGAATGCCCATGTCCTGGCGGACATCCCCGGCTGGATCCTCCAGGGCCGCTACGACGTGGTCACGCCCATGGAGACCGCCTGGGCCCTGAAGACGGCCTGGCCGAAGGCGAACTTCGAGATCGTCTGGGACGCCGGCCACGCCTCCACCGAGCCCGGCATCATCGACGGCCTGGTGCGCGCCTCCGAGGCCGCCCTGCGGCTCTGAGGCTCAGAGCCCCTTCAGCCAGGGGATGAGCAGGGCGTTGACCTCGGCCGGGCGCTCCTGCTGGGTCCAGTGGCCGCATCCGTCCAGCACCTCGGCCACCTGCAGGTTGGGAACCTGGGCCCGCATCAACTCGATCGGGTCGCCGCGCCCCATCATGTTGAAGGCCAGGTCCCGGTTGCCGGCCATGAAGAAGGCGGGCTGCTCGATCTTCCGGTCCTTGAACGCCTGCTGCCAGGCGAAGTCCCGGTCGTGGTTGCGATAGCGGTTGATCGGCCCGCGCAGGCCCGAGGCCTCGAACTCGGCGGTGTAGTAGTCGAGGTCCGCCTCGGTCATCCAGGCGGGGAAGGGCTCGGGGTCGACCAGGCCCTGCAGCAGGGAGGCGTCGGCGGTCTTGTCGTTCGGCCAGGTCCCGTCGGGCGCATCGCCCGAGATGGCGTAGTAGAACTTGCGCAGGAAATCGCGGACGTTGGCCTCCGCTTCCGCCTCGGCCACCCCCTCCTTCTGGAAATAGGCCTGGTAGAAGAACTTGTTCCGGGCCGTGAACACCTCGTTGAAGACGTCCGAGAAGGACCTCTGCCCCACCCCGGTCCAGGGTACGGAGAGGGCGCCGACCGCCGAGAACCGGTCCGGACGCGACAGGGCCGAGTTCCAGACAATGGGCGCGCCCCAGTCATGGCCCAGCAGGATGGCCGGCCGGCCCGGCGACAGGGCGTCGGCCACCCCCACCAGGTCCTGCACCTTGTGCGGCATGGCGTAGTCAGCGACCGGATGCGGCTTGTCCGAGCCGCCATAGCCGCGCACGTCGATGGCGCAGGCGGTGAAGCCGGCCTCGGCCACCGGCCCGATCTGGTGGCGCCAGGAGTACCAGCTCTCCGGGAAGCCATGGACCATGATCACCAGGGGGCCCTGCCCCTGCACCACCGCGCGAAGCTTCACCTCGCCCGCGTCGATCGTCGTGAATTCCACCATCTGGTCCTCCCTTGGAGCGACCAGCAGACCCTCCCGCGCGCGCGGAGGCAAGCCCTACCAAGGCTCCGGCGGGATTCCGGGCTAGCGTCCTGCGTCTGGTCGCTTAGACTCATAGGGACTCGGTCGCCACTCCCGGCGAGGCCGGCCCACCCCCGAGGATCCTGCCCCATGTCCGCCAGCGATGCGACAGACGCGGGTTCGCCCAAGGCTCCGGCCGACGCTCAGACCGGCTTTCCCAGCTACCTCTTCACCCAGGGTGCCTGGTTCCTCGCCTTCGGCCTGCAGATGGTCCTGTTTCCCTATCTGGTCCGCGTGGTCCTGCAGGAGAACGAGATCCGCTTCGGCCTCGCCCAGATGTCGATGCAGCTGCCCACCGTCCTGCTGATCCTGCTGGGCGGGTATGCCGCAGACCGGACGGATACGCGCCGGGTCGTCCAAATCGGATGCGCCCTGTGCGCCGCGAGTTTCCTGGGTCTCGGCGTCTTCGTGGCCAGCGGCCATCTCACCTACGCCACCCTGATCATCTACGCCCTGGGAATCGGGACCATTGGGGCCTTTGTCACCCCGGCCCGGGACGCCCTCCTCAGCCGCGTGGCGCCCGGCGGGGTGCAACAGGCCGTGGGATTGGCGTCGCTGGCACAGTTCGGCGGGCAGATCCTGGGAATGGCAGTGGCCACGGCGGCGCCGATCCTGGGCCTGCCGGCCCTCTTGTTCGGACAGGCCGCCATGATGGCGGTGGCGGCTGGCGCGGCCAGCCGGATCCGGCCCCGTCCCACAGGTCCGCCGAGGATCCGCGAGGGCAGCGTGCTGGGGTTCGTGGCCAGCGAGATCAGCGGAGGCTTCCGCGCCGCCGCCGCCTCGCCGGTGATCGCCCCGGTCATCCTCTGCGCCATTGGCATGGGCATTTGCTTCATGGGTGCGTTTGCGGTGCTCCTGCCGCTGATCGTCCAGAGCTATTTTCCGGCCGACCTGGCCGGGCCGGAGCGAACGCGCATCGCCACTGCGCTGGGCGTGTTCAGCCTCACCTTCTGGATCGGCTCGATCCTGTCAGCGACCCTCCTGCTCCGGGTGGGCCATATCCGGCGTAAGGGGCGGGTCTACCTGGCGTCGCTGTTCACCGGAGCGAGCGTCCTGGTCCTCTGCAGCCTGCACATGCCCTTCTGGCTGCTGTGTGTCCTCAACTTCGTCTGGGGCCTGGGCGGCGGCGTGGCCATGACCCTCGGCCGTGGCCTGGTTCAACACTACGCCCCGCCCGACAAGGTGGCGCGAATCCTCTCGATCTTCACCCTGGGAACCATGGGCGGTGCCCCCGCTGGCGCCGTACTCTACGGCGTCCTGGCCCATGCCATCGGCCCGCACGCCGCCATCCTGTTCCCGGGGCTGGGGATGCTGGTCATCGTCGGTGCCGTGACGAACCTCTCCAGGCTCTGGCATCTGGACGAGGCCCTGCCCGTGGCAGGCGCGACGACCTAGATCAGTGAGATCTTGGACCCGGTGACCTCGTCATAGCGATGGATCCGCACGGCCTGGAGCAGGCCGTGCAGAAACCGGCACCAGGCCCGGTATCATGGGTAAGCCCCCACGGGCGATCCATAAGGTTTCGTCCAGAGCCGGCCGGTGATCTCACGAACGCCAACCCCGACGCGGAGGGGGCTCGATCACGAACAACGTGAAGAGCCCCCACTCATCAATCCGCCTTCAATTCCATTCGAACTTGGTGATGTTGCCGTTGCGGGTATCGCACTTCATGGTCTTCTTCTGGGCCTTGACCTTGCCCTTGCTGTCGGTGGTGATGACATTGACCCTGGCGGTGACATCAACGCGGCCACCGCTCATCTTGTCGGTGTCCTTCACCTCGTTCATCGTCACATTGGTCGCACCGAATTCCACGGCGCGCGATTTGGCTTCGGCGAGGCAGATCTGGGTGGCGACATCGCGGGCATCGCCGGTAGGGGCGGGGGCGGTGGCGGGGGCGGTGGCGGGGGCAGCGGTTGCGACGTCCGGTGCCACTTGTGCAGTCGCCGTACCCGCCAAGGCAAACAGGCCCGCAGCGATAATCAGATTGCGCATTGAAGTCCCTCCGAAGGGTTCACTGGTATGGTTCTGATAGTCCGAGAATTCCCGGAGAAAATCCAAGAATTATCCTTCTGGTCGTGAGCCTGCAGCATGGTGCGATTGGAGACAATAGAAATCTGGTGTGATGTCGGGCGAAGCGGGAAACTCACGCCGCACTTGCGGCAATATGGCCATTTGACGCTTACAATAGGTTCGATTCTTGCAGGATCCGGCCTCACTTGGCCGCCGGCACCTAGTCTGGGAGCGTCGTCTCAACCCTGCGGATCGCCGGGACCAAGTAGAACGCCAGCCTGATCAGGACCGTCAGCGCGCCACCGACGACAAACAGCTTCTGGCGGCTGTGCGGCCTCAACTTCGTTTGGGGCCTGCACGGGGCTGGGAGCGCTGGTGATCGTGGCCGCCGTGACGAGCCTCTCCAGGCTCTGGCATCTGGACGAGGCGCTGCCGGTGGCAGGCGCGACGACCTAGATCAGCGAACTCTTGGACCCGGTGACCTCGTCATAGCGATGGATCCGCACGGCCTGGACCAGGCCGAAGCCGATCATCACCGTCAGCATGACAGAGCCCCCGTAGGACAGGAGGGGCATGGGCACGCCCACCACCGGTGCCATGCCCATCACCATCGCCCCGTTGATCAGCACATAGAGGGCGAAGGTCGAGGTGACCCCTGCCGCCGTCAGGCGGCCGAAGTGCGAGTGGGCCAACGAGGCCGTACGCAGGGACGTGAAGACGACGGCGCAATACAGCAGCAGCACGGCCATGCAGCCGAGAAACCCGAACTCCTCGGCCAGGGTGGCGAAGATGAAGTCCGTCTGCTTCTCCGGAAGGAAGTTGAGCTGGCTCTGGGAACCCAGGCCATAGCCCTTGCCCATGAGGCCACCGGAGCCCAGGGCGATCTTGGACTGCAAAAGATGGTAGCCGGAGCCCGAGGGGTCGCTCTCCGGGTTCAGGAAGGTCAGGATCCTTTGCCTCTGGTAGTCGTGGAGGCCGAAGAGGAAGAAGGCCGGTGCCGCCAGGGCGGCAAGTCCAGCCCCCGCGAAGATGATCCGCCAGGACAGGCCGGCCAGGACCACCACCGTCAGGCCGGTCAGGGCCAGCAGAATGGCGGTCCCAAGGTCAGGTTGGTGGGCGACAAGCAGGGTCGGGGCGGCAATCATGGCCAGAGGGATCAGGAGGTACCAGGACAGCCGCGCCCGGTCCGCGGACAGGCCATGATAGAAGCGGCCAAGAGCCAGGACGAGGCCCAGCTTCATGATCTCCGAGGGCTGGAAACTGCCAAGGGGCCCCAGGTCCAGCCACCTCTGGGCGCCCATGCGGACGTCGCCGACCACCTCCACCGCGATGAGCAGGATGAGGCTCAGGGCGTAGAGCGGATAGGCCACCGCCGCCCAGACCCGGAGGTTGATGACGGCCAGGGCCACCATCAAGGCGAAGGCCACGCCAAAGCGGATCAGGTGGTTGGCCGCCCAGGGCTCCCAGCTGGAACCGGCGATGGAGAACATCATCAGGGAACCGGCGCTCGCGATCAGGATCAGGGCGAGGGAGAAGACGCGGTCGATGTCGAGGAGTTTGTCGATCAGCCGGCCGCGCTCGGTCCTGGAAGTCAAACCGACGAAGGTCATGCGGGCGCCTCCGGTACAGCCGGGCCCTGGGCGACGGTCGCCGCCGAAGCCGGAGGTCGCTCGATCCGGCCGCGTAGCTCGGGATCCTGCAGCAGGGCCAGCCGCATGAGGTCCCGGGCCCGGGGCGCCGCCGCCTGGGCACCGAAGCCCCCATGCTCCACCAGGACCGCCACTGCATAGCGCGGCGTGTCATGAGGAGCAAAGCCGACGAACCAGGCATGGTCACGCAGATGCCAGGGACCATTGGTGCCGACGATGCCCCGTCCGCCATTGTAGTTGTAGCCCTGCGCCGTTCCGGTCTTGCCGGCCATCCGGATGTCGCCCAGGCCGATCTGACCGGTTCGCGCCGCCGTCCCACGGGTGGTTACCGAGGCCATGGCCTCGCGGACAAGGGCCAGATGATCAGGGTTGAACCCCAGGTCGGGCGCTGCGGAGCCCTCGGGGGTAGGCACACCGCCGATGGAGCGGATCAGGCGGGGCGAGAGGGCCTTGCGGCCGTTGGCTATGCGGGCCGTCATCACACATTGTTGCAGGGCGTTGACCAGGGTGTAGCCCTGTCCGATCCCCATGCTGGGGGTCTCTCCCGGATGCCAGACCGGGTCCCGCTTGAAGGTGCGCTTCTTGTACTCGGTGTCGGGTATCAGGCCCTTGCGCTGGCCGGGGATCCCGATGTCATAGGTCTCGCCAAGGCCGAACCGCCGGGCAACCGCCGCGATCCGGTCCGGTCCCAGCTTGAGGGAAATGGTGTAGAAATAGGTGTCGCACGAACTCGAGATGGCGTCGTGCATGTTGGTGCGGCCGTGCACGCCGTCACACCGCCAGCGGCGATTGCCGAAGTTCCAGAAGCCCGGGCAGCTGATCGTCATCTTGGGATCGACGCCAAACTCCAGGGCGGCGATCGCGACCAGGGCCTTGAAGGTCGAGCCTGGCGGATAGGTGGCGGTCAGCGCCTTGTTGAACAGGGGCTTGTGGTCATACTCGGCAAGGGCGCGGTACTCCGTCCCGCTGAGGCCGCGGACGAAACGATTGGCGTCGAAGCTGGGTGCCGAGATCAGGGTCAGGACATCGCCCGACCGGCAATCCATCAATACCGCCGCACCGCTCTCCTCGCCGAAGGACTCCAGGCCGCGGACCTGGAGGTCCATGTCCAGGCTGAGCTGGACCTCCTTCCCTGCGAGCGCCGGAATGTCGCCACCCGGCGCGAGGCGCACCTGCCGGCCGCGGGCGTCAACCTCGACCTTCTGCGCACCCGGGCGGCCTCTCAGCTTCAGGTCGAGGGACTTCTCCAGCCCCTGGCGGCCGATCCGGAAGCCCGGATGCAGCATCATGGGCTCGGAGTTGGGGCCGGTCTCGGTGATGTCCTCCTTGTTCACCTTGGCCACATAGCCGATCACGTGGGCGAAGGCGCCACCATGCGGATAGACCCGCACCTCGCCCATGTCGGCCGTTACCCCGGGGAGCTCGGTAGCGCGGATGTTCACCGCCGAGAACTGCTCCCAGGTGATGTCCTCCATGATCGCCACAGGCGTGCTGCGAGGCGCATTGCCGATGTCCCGGAGGATACGTTGGCGCCGGGCTTCGTCCATGGGCAGGTAGGCTGCCAGGGTCGAGATCATGGCCTCGGGGTCCTGGTCTTTCTGGCGGGCGTAGAGGAGCCGGAAGTTGGGACGGTTGGTGGCCAGGATGGCGCCATTCCGGTCGGTGATTACCCCGCGCGGCGGCGGCACCAGCCGGAAGTTGAACTGGTTCGAGGTCGACAGCTTGGCGTAGCGGTCGTTTTCGACGAGCTGGAGCGAGGCAAGGCGCGCGCCGAGGGCGGCCACCCCCAGGGCGAAGCCACCGCCGAGCAGGAAGGTCCGCCGGTGAAAAACGCTCTGCCGGGCGTTGACGTCGGAGAGAATGATCGAGGGCTGGGTCACGGCGGTCAGCGGAACCTAACGTCGGCATCGCGGAAGCGCGCGATCAGCCAGACGGTGAAGGGAAAGAGCAGGACTGTGGAGAGCCACTGCAGGGCGGTCGCCGCGAGGGCGGGTGGGCTTCCGGTCACAGCTGCGGTGATCAGCCAGCCCACGCACTGGGCGACCAGGCAGGTGACTGCATACCAGGCCCCCAGCACGAGGTTCGACTGGCCCGCAAGAACGTTACGGATGGCCAGGACCGGCAGGTAGCCCGCCAGCAGGGAGATGGCCCAGAGGCCCGATGGGGCACCCCAGAGCACCTCAAGGACGAGGCCGCCCAGCAACAGGGCGAAGGCCGGCGCCAGGGCCGGGCGAAGGACCCCCCAGGCGAAGGCGGGTGCCATCAGGGTCACGGGTTCCGGCAAGGGCAGGCCGAATACGCGGATCGGCGTCGCCAGGACCAGGCTCAACGCCAGGCAGGCAAGGAGTGGCAGCCCGACCCAGCGGGAAATTCTCAAGGGACGGGCAGTGGCGGTCATGCCGCGGGCTCGCGGGCGGGCGCAGGCTGGGCAGCCGGGGGCGGTGCAGGCTTCGCCGGATCGGGCCTTGCCGGATCGGGTCTTGCCGGATCGGGTCTGGCCTGCGTGGGTCTGGCCTGAGTGGATCTGGCCTCAGTGGGCCGGGCCTGAGTGGGCTTGGCCTGAGTGGGCCGGGCCTGAGTGGGCTTTGCCTGATCGGGCTTTGGCTTCTGAACGGGAAGGGCGGGCACCGGGGTCGGCGGCGGCGGCGGCGAGGGCCGGCTCAGGGCACGCAGGTCCTCGAGTTTCACAAAGTCCTCGAACATCACGATCCGGACATAGTCGATAGGTGCCGCGTCAGTGGCCAGGCGGACCCGCCATCCCCCGTCGGCACCGCGGACGACGCGGCCGACCGCAAGACCTCGGGGCAGGACGCCGCCATCCCCGGAGGTCAGGACCAGGTCGCCCTCCTTCGCTGCATCCCGTCCCCTCAGGTAGGACAGTTCCGGTGCCCAGCCGCCATCTCCTGTCAGGATCGCTCGCGCCCGGGTGCGTTGGATCATGACCGGGGTGCGGGAGGCGGCGTCGGTCAGCATGAGCATCCGGCTGACTCCCGGCGTTACACCGATCACCCGGCCCGCCAGGCCGTTCTCGGTCAGCACCGGATGGCCGACCTTCACGCCGCGTTCCGCTCCGGCGTTGATGAGGCGGGTGTTGGCGAAGGGGCCCCGGCTCTCGCTCACCGTCCTTGCGGTGACCATAGGCGCGGGCGGGTCCAGGGTCAGGCCCAGGAGGGCGCGGTATCGGGCGTTCTCGTCCTCGAGGGTGACCGCCTTCTCACGCCAGGTGCGGGCGACAGCCAACTCAGACTTCAGGCGACGGTTCTCGGAGACCGCAAAGAAATAGCCGGAAATCCCCTGCCCGACACCACCGATCCAGCGGACAGGGGTCGCCAGGGCTCCGGTGACCGGGGCAACCACCTGGTCCGAGGCCCTGCGCAGGGCGCTGGTGGCACCTGCCTGGTAGGTTTGTCGCCGGTCCGTCATCAACAGGGCAAAGGCCACCAGGAGGGCCACAACGGCGGCTGCCGCCGCACCCAACAGAAGGGGCAGCCTCACCTCGCCGAAGGGATTGTCCCTGAAAGACACGGAACCGACGATCTCCCCGGGGCCCCGACCGAAGGACGCCCCCTGCTCTGCGCTGCCGACCAGCTCCGCCTAGATTTCCCGTTCCCGTGATTCCCGCCAGAGCCGCGTCAGGCCGCGCCAGCGTCCATCACGCTCTTCATCCAGGCCGGATGCTCGAGCACCTTGCCGCAACCCAGGGCCACGCAGGAGAGAGGATCGTCAGCGACGGTCACCGGCAGGCCGGTGTGGTCGCGGATTTCGGCGTCCAGCCCCCTCAGGAGAGCGCCGCCGCCTGTGAGCATGATGCCCTTGTCGGCAATGTCGGACGCCAGCTCCGGCGGCGTGGACTCCAGGGCCATCTTCACGGCTTCGACAATCTGTGAGACCGTCTCGGAGAGCGCTTCGGCAGCCTGCCGCTCGGCCACGCGGACCTCCCGCGGGACGCCCTGCATCAGGTCGCGGCCCTTGACGTCAATGGCCAGGCCGTCGCCCTCCTCGGGCGGCCGGGCGGTGCCGATTTCCTTCTTGATCCGCTCGGCCGTGGTCTCGCCGATGAGCAGGTTATAGTTGCGGCGCATGTACGAAATGATCGCCTCATCCATGATGTCGCCGCCAACCCGGACCGAGCGGGAATAGACAACGCCCGAGAGGGAGAGCACGGCCACCTCTGTGGTGCCGCCGCCGATGTCCACCACCATCGAACCCGTGGCCTCGTGGATCGGCAGGCCGGCGCCGATGGCCGCCGCCATGGGCTCATCCATCAGAGCCACGCGGCGGGCGCCGGCGTTCAGGCAGCTGTCCTTGATGGCCCGCCGTTCCACCGCCGTGGCGCCCGACGGTACGCAGACGATGACCTTGGGGTTCACGAAGCCCTTGTGGTTGTGAACCTTGCGAATGAAGTACTTGATCATCTCCTCGGCCACTTCGAAGTCGGCGATGACGCCGTCGCGCAGGGGCCGGATGGCCTCCATGTGGCCGGGAGTCCGGCCCAGCATCTGCTTGGCTTCAAGGCCGACCGCATAGGTCTCCTTGCGACCGCCGACCGTACGCAGGGCGACCACCGAGGGCTCGTTCAGCACGATGCCCCGCCCCTTCATGTAGATGAGGGTGTTGGCGGTGCCGAGGTCGATGGCGATGTCCTTGGTGACAGAGCCGAACAGAGACGAAAACATGCAGTTTCCCGGAGGCGGAGGGCGGCGTCGGAGGGGCCTGGCGAGGGTCTGGATCCGCGGCTTTCATCGCCTATCGTGGCGCGCGCCGTCGGACCCGGCCCCGACTGGGCAGATCAGATCGTCCTCTGCCCTGCGAATGGGGTGAATTCAAGACGAATCCGTCCCCATCGACTCCGTCGGCCTGCGGATTCCCTCCAGCCCCGTCAGTTCAGGGCCGTCACCACCACGCCGAGGGCAGTGGCCGCGCCGGCGACCAACTGCCGGGCCGTCAGCTTCTCCCGGAACAGGGTCCGGCCGGCCAGGGCGGCGATCGGCGCCTCGATCACCCCCACCGCGCGGACAGGGCCCGGAGGCGCCATGGCGAGGGCCGAGAACCAGAGGGCAGAGGCCCCGGCCCCGCAGGCGCCCGCGCCCAGCGACGGCCGCCAGGCGGCGAAGACCGCCCTCAGGGCCGCGGGATTCAGCACGGCCAGAGCACCGCCCAGCACGGTCGACTGGATCGCCTGGGCAGCGACCACCGAGCCGATTCCGGCGAAGATGGGATGTTGCGGCTCCAGGGCCAGGCCGGCCTGCCGGTAGCCGTTCATCGAGATGGCGAAGAAGGCGGCGGCGGCCAGGCCCAGCAGGGCGCCAGAGTCCAGGGTCCGGATCCCGGCCCGGGGCCAGGACAGGACCAGGAGGCCTGCCGAGGTGACGGCCACGCCCAGCCACTGGGCCGGATGCATGGTGTCACCGAAGGCCAGCCAGCCCAACAGGGCCCCAATGGGCAGGGCCGCCTGCTGGAGGAAGGTGGCCACCGCGAAACCGGACCGCTGCATGGCCACCAGCAGGCAGGCGGTGGCGCCGATCTGGGCCAGGCCCCCGCCCCCGACGGCCAGGAAGAACCGCAGGTCCGGTGTCGGCCGGGCGCCCGGCGTCGCCAGGACGGCGATCGCCAGCAGGGCTAGGGAGAACGGCAGGCCGAACAGGAACCGGACCAGGGTGGCGCCCCAGGGTCCGGCGTCGTCGATCATGTCGCGCTGGAAGGCGTTCCGGGCGACCTGGAGCGGGGCGGCGGCCGCGGCGAGCACGGCCCACAGCACGGATCAGAACCCGCTGGCGACACGGGCGCCGGGTGCGGACTTCTCCCGCCGGGCGATGAGGCTGTTGAGGGCGTTGACATAGGCCTTGGCCGAGGCGGTCAGGGTGTCGGTATCCGCCGCCTGGCCAGTGGCGATCCGGCCGTCTTCCTCGAGGCGGACCGAGACCTGGGCCTGGGCATCCGTGCCCTCGGTAACGGCGTGCACCTGGAAGAGCCTTAGGTCGGACTCGTGCGGCACGGCCTTGCGGATGGCGTGGAAGACCGCGTCTACGGGCCCGTCGCCGGTTGCGGCCGCGATGCGCTCTTCCCCATCCACGGTCAGGACCAGGTCCGCCGTCTGCGGCCCTTCGGTGCCCGCCACCACCCGCAGGCTCTTCACCTGGATGCGGTCGGCACCTGAGGCCAGGGCGTCGTCGACCAGGGCAACAATGTCCTCGTCGAAGACGTCCTTCTTCTTGTCGGCCAGGTCCTTGAAGCGCTGGAAGGCCTCGTTCAGGGCGTTCTGGCCCAGCTCATAGCCTAGGCCCTTCAGCTTCTCGCGGAAGGCATGGCGACCCGAGTGCTTGCCCATGACCAGGTTGGTTCCCCCCTGCCCTACGTCCTCAGGACGCATGATCTCGTAGGTCTCGGCATTCTTGAGCATGCCGTCCTGGTGGATGCCGCTCTCGTGGGCGAAGGCGTTCTTGCCCACGATGGCCTTATTGTACTGGACCGGAAAGCCGGTGATGGCCGACACATACCGGCTGGCGCGGGTGATGTGCTGGGCCTGGACGCCCGTCTCGAAGAGCAGCCGGTCGCCGCGCACCTTCAGGGCCATGACCACTTCCTCGAGGGCGGCGTTGCCGGCCCGCTCGCCCATGCCGTTGATCGCAACCTCGACCTGCCGGGCACCGCCCTGCACGCCGGCCAGGCTGTTGGCGACGGCCAGGCCCAGGTCGTTGTGGCAGTGGGTCGAGAAGATCACCCCGTCCGCGCCAGGCACGTTCTCGATCAGGTCACGGAAGACCGCCTCGTACTCGGAGGGGTAGGTGTAGCCTACCGTATCCGGGATGTTGATGGTCGTCGCGCCGGCGCGGATGGCAGCCTCGACGCACCGCCGCAGGAAGTCGCGCTCGGTCCGGGTGGCGTCCTCGGCTGACCACTCGACGTCGCCGCAGAGGTTGCGGGCGTGGGACACCGAGCGGGAGACCATCTCCAGCACCGCGTCGGGCTCCATCTGCAGCTTCCACTTCATGTGGACCGGGCTGGTGGAGATGAAGGTGTGGATGCGGCCGCGCTTGGCCGGACGGATGGCCTCGGCGCAGCGCTCGATATCCGCCTGGCCCGCCCGGGCGAGGCCGCAGACCGTGCTCTCGGTGACGATCTCGGAGATGCGGCGCACGGATTCAAAGTCACCGTTGGAGGCGATGGGAAAGCCCGCCTCGATGACGTCGACGCGCATCTCCTCGAGGATCTTGGCCAGCTCCAGCTTCTCCTCCAGGGACATGGAGGCGCCGGGCGACTGCTCGCCGTCGCGCATGGTGGTGTCAAAGACGATGACCCGGTCCTTGGGGTCCTGGGCGGCGGACGCAGACGGGGCGTCGGTGGCAATCGGGTTCATGTGGGGGCTCGCAGTTCGCGGGGGCAAAGGATCAGGTCGGGTGAGAGGGCCATCCCCTGAAACGCCCGGCCGCGACGAGGCGCAGCCTGAAGAGGCGCTCAGGGGCGACTAAGCCCCCGCTGAAGGCCAAGACTGGGCGCGACCGCGATCATGGGAGAGCCAATAGCGATTTGGCGACTCTGGCGCAAGAGTCTTGCGCAAAAATCTCTCCAGAGGTCTCACTCAGCAAGAACCTTGCGCGGGATGGGGCGTCCCGACATCCAGCGGAAACCGTCGGTCACCCCCCGGGACGATCATGGCCTGGAGACCCGCTGAGGTTGGGGAGAGCACGCCCAGAGACGCCTTGACCCTGAACCGCCGGCACATGCCGGGGGTGTGACAGGACTTTATGGTGTTCCCGACCTATCCCCGTTCGCATCGCTTTCCGGGCCGCGCGACCTCAGCCACTGGCGGGCCGCGAGGCCCAGGCCCATCCAGACTGCAAGGCCCGCCCCCAGGGCAAGCAGGCCTTCCGGGCCGCCGCCGGTCAGGACGCGCAGGATGGAGGTCCCCGCGAAGGCCGTGAGGGCGATCTTCGGGATAATGCCCAGGGCGGTCCCCGCCACAAAGTCCAGCACCCGGATTGGCGTCACCCCTGCCGCCATATTGACCACGATGAAGGGGGCGGAGGGTACCAGCCGGACCACCAGGCTGGCCAGGAAGCCGTTGCGACCGATCAGGGCCATGAAGCGGTCAAGGCTCTCCCCTGCGAACATCTGGAGCGTGCGGGCGCCGGCGCTACGCCCCAGGGCGAAACCGATCAGGGCGGAGACCAAGGTACCGACCCAGCTGTAGATCGCCCCGTTCACCGGGCCGAAGGCCACGACGGCGGCGGCGATCAGGACGAACTGCGGCGCGCCGAGAAAGGCCAGCAGGGCGAAGGCGGCTACTGCGGCTGGCAGGGCCCAGGGCCCGTGCGCCGCCTGGAACCAGCCTTCGAGGGCCGCCTCGCTATCGAAGCCCAGGAGCCTCGCGCCGAAGATGAAGACCAGTCCCACCCCGCCGAACAGCAGGAAGGAGACGCCAAGGCTCACCCAGGCACGGGCATCCAGGCTGCTGGCCAGCCGAAGCAGCCGGCGCAGGACGCCCGGCTGCCCGTCTGAAACCTCAGGAACCCTATTTTGCAGGGGAGCCGACCGGCACCGGGTACTTCGCGAAGGCGTTTGCGACCGCGGTGTCCAGGACCGGCCCGATATTGCTGAGGGTCTTGTCGTTGACCGTGGCGCTGACCACGCCTTCCCAGACCAACTGCCGGCGGCGGGCGTCGGCGATGTCGATGTTCAGGGTGCCCTCGTTGTAGGGGGTCACGGTGGTTTGGTCCTGGTACATGGGCCAGGCCGAGTACATGCCGGTCCGGTATCCGTAGTAACCGACCCCCATGGTCGGGGTCGGCGTGGAGGACACCCGGTACTTCTGGTCAAGGGCAGCGCCAAAGTTGACCACCAGGTCCGGATCACTCTCGACATATCTCAGGCCGCGGGACTCAAGCTGGGTCCGGGCGGACGTCTTGAGCTGCTGGGAGACCGAGCTCTGGTACCCGCCCCTGTCCGTTCCGAGCGGGTTTGCAAAACCGAAGGTCCGGTACTGCGAGAAGTTCGCCGTGGGGTCCGAGGTAACCCGGACATTGGGCGTCGAGGCGCAGCCTGCAGCGGTCAGGGCGAGCCCGGCAAGGGCGGCGGCAAGGAAAAGGTTCGGTCTCATCAGGTAACTCCGGATGCAGGTACGTCTGGTTGCATTTTGCTCTATCTTTAAGCATCTGCGCAAGCCGTCGATCGCAATCGGAACGCCCTGGCGCGGAGCAGCCTGGTGCCGGAGTGTGACCGCGGAGTGTCACACAGCGCCTTTGCCGAAGGCGGCGGTTCGGATAAAACCCGGCAAAGCCGCAATCCTCCTGTCCGGGAACCTCCCATGTCGCTCGAATCCGTCACCCTGTCCCGGGTCAAGCCGTCGGCCACCATGGCCACGGACCAGAAGGCCCGAGAGCTGAAGGCCCAGGGTCGAAACATCATCAGCCTCGGTGCCGGTGAGCCGGACTTCGACACGCCCGAGAACATCAAGGAGGCCGCGATCCGCGCCATCCGTGAGGGCAAGACCAAGTACACCACTGTGGACGGCATCCCCGAACTGAAGGAGGCCATCGCCGCCAAGTTCGCCCGGGAGAACGGCCTGTCCTACAAGCCCTCCCAGGTGAATGTCTCGCCCGGCGGCAAGCCGGTCATCTTCAACGCCATGATGGCCACCCTGAACCCGGGCGACGAGGTCATCGTGCCGACCCCCTACTGGGTCAGCTATCCCGACATGGTCCTCCTGGCCGGCGGAACCCCCATCTTCGCCCCGACCACGGCGGCCAGCGGCTTCAAGCTCAAGCCCGCCGACCTCGAGGCCGTGATCACGCCGCGTACCCGCTGGGTGATCCTCAACTCGCCCTCCAACCCCTCGGGCGCCGCCTACACCAAGGATGAGCTGAAGGGTCTGGCCGAGGTCTTCCTCCGCCACCCGCACGTCTGGATCCTGACCGACGACATGTACGAGCACCTGATGTTCGACGACATGCCGTTCTGGACCCTCGCCCAGGTCGAGCCGGCCCTCTATGAGCGCACCCTGACCATGAACGGGGTCTCCAAGGCCTACGCCATGACCGGCTGGCGGATCGGCTACGCGGCCGGACCCGAGCCCCTGATCAAGCTGATGGCCAAGGTCATGAGCCAGTCGACCTCCAACCCCTGCTCGGTCTCGCAGTACGCCGCCGTCGAGGCCCTGAACGGGACCCAGGACTTCATCAAGCCCAACGCCGCCCTGTTCCAGAAGCGCCGCGACCTGGTGGTCTCCATGCTGAACCAGGCCTCGGGCCTGGTGTGCCCGACACCCGAAGGTGCCTTCTACGTCTATCCCTCTTGCGAGGCGCTGATCGGCCGCACCGCCCCGTCGGGCCGGGTCATCGGCTCCGACAAGGACTTCGCCAACGAGCTGCTCGAGTCCGAGGGCGTGGCGGTGGTGTTCGGCGAGGCCTTCGGTCTCTCGCCCTTCTTCCGCATCAGCTACGCCACTTCCGAGGCGATCCTCGAGGACGCCTGCGGCCGCATCCAGCGCTTCTGCGCCTCGGTGAAGTAGGCCGTGACCGTCGTCAGCCTGAACAAGGCCCGCAAGGCCCGGGCGAAGGCGGCAGACAAGGCCCAGGCGGCCGAAAACCGCGTGGCCTTCGGCCGCACCAAGGCCGAAAAGGTCCACGCGAAAACCGAAGTCACCCGCGCGGCCCGAAGCCTGGACGACAAGCGCCTTGAGCCCTAGCTGCGCCGCAGCTGACCCCCTCCGGCCCGCTGCGCGGTCCACCTTCCCCCTGGGGGAGGAACTAGAACAGAAGTTGCTCAGGGGAGATCCGACCGAAGGTCGGTGAGGGGGTCAACGGCCTCGCCGTCACACCCCCTGCCTCAGACTGCCGGGACGATGTCCCGGGCTTCGGGCGGGATCGAATCGTAGACGGTAGGCGGGGTGATCCCCAGACGACGGCGGGCGGCGTCCAGGGGTTCGGCGAGCAGGGCCTCGTAGTCCTCGCCCAGCAGCCATTTGGCCGCCTTGCCGCGCTGGTAGCCCTGCCAGATGGCCCGGGCGTAGGGATAGCGGCCGCCGCGGGTGCGCGAGACCGCCCCTGCCGCGATCAGGGCCCAGCCGAGGCTGCGGGTCTGCGGGTAGGAGAAGGCCACCAGGCAGGCCTCGCCAAGTCCATCGCGTCCATAGCCCGTCAGGATGTGCCAGAGGTCGTGGACGTCCCGGGTCCGGCGGGCCATCCAGGCCACGGGATGCGGGGTGTCGATATCGCCGCCCGTCTCGCGGCTGACCTCGGCGAGGCCCTCCGCCGACAGATCCTGGCTGCGGATGAAGTTCCGGTAGGCCGCGCCCACCGAGCCCTCGGGGAGGCTGTCCAGCCAGGCGTCGTCCATCAGCCGGCGGGCCAGCTCGACGCGCTCATAGGCGATCCGGCCGCCCCGGGGCGTCGAGCAGAGCTGGCGATAGTTCTCGCCCATGGAGTCCCCCGAAAGGGCCCGCATGATCTCGAAGACCTGGCGGGTGTCCTCCTTGTCGCGCAGCAGGCGGCGCAGGGCGCGGAGCGCTGCACCCCACTCGCGGCGGGGGGCGGGGATGGGTGTATCGGCTGTCAGTACACTGGCGGTCATGGCGTCCACTAAACATTGCTTAGTTCCGTTGGAGTTAGCGCTCCGGGGGGCTGGATTCAAGGGTCTGCCGCCTGTTGCCCGCTTGATGTATTCCTGACGTCACATGACTCTCCGGAAACGCTCCCTCAACCTCGCGGGCCACGCCACCTCCCTGGCGATGGAGCCTGAATTCTGGACGGCGCTGGAGGCCATGGCGGCGGCCCGGGGCGTGCGCCTCTCCGCCCTCGTCGCCGAGATCGACGCCGGACGCGGAAACCGGCCCCTCGCCTCGGCCTGCCGGGTCGCCGCCCTGCAGGCGAAGGGCTGAATCCCCCGCGCGGCGCGTGCTACATCTGTTCCCATGTCGGAGACGGAATCACATGACAGCGGGGAAGACCGGCCCCTGACCCTCAGCGAGAGGGCCAGCGCGGGACTGCGCGCCAGCGAGGCGGACTACCTCAAGGGACTCAACACCGAGCAGCGTGAGGCCGTGGAGGCCGTCGACGGGGCCGTCCTGGTGCTGGCCGGTGCCGGTACCGGCAAGACCCGGGTGCTGACCACGCGCCTGGCCCACATCCTCGCCACCGGCCGGGCCCGGCCCTGGGAGATCCTGGCGGTTACCTTCACCAACAAGGCCGCGCGGGAGATGCGCGAGCGCCTCGCCGCCATCCTCGGGCCCGAGGCCGAGGGCCTGCGCTGGCTGGGCACCTTTCACTCCATCGCCGCCCAGATCCTGCGCCGGCACGCCGAGATCGTGGGCCTGAAGTCCACCTTCACCATCCTCGACACCGACGACCAGGAGCGTCTGATCAAGCAGGTGATGGAGGCGGCCAACATCGATGTGAAGCGGTGGACGCCCAAGGCCCTGGCCGGCCTGATCGACAACTGGAAGAACCGCGGCTGGACGCCTGAGAAGCTGCCCTCCGGGGAGGGCGCAGGCTTTGCCGGCAACAAGGTGCAGGACCTCTACCGGGCCTACCAGGAGCGCCTGAGGGTGCTGAACGCCTGCGACTTCGGCGACCTCCTCCTGCACAACCTCACCCTGCTCCAGGCCCGGCCGGACATCCTGGAAGAGTACCACCGCCGCTTCCGCTACATCCTGGTGGACGAGTACCAGGACACCAATGTCGCCCAGTACCTCTGGCTGCGCCTGCTGGGCCAGTCCCGGGGCAATGTCTGCTGCGTGGGCGATGACGACCAGTCCATCTATGGGTGGCGCGGCGCCGAGGTGGACAACATCCTGCGCTTCGAAAAGGACTTCCCGGGCGCCAAGGTCATCCGCCTGGAGCGCAACTACCGCTCCACCGCCCATATCCTGGGCGCAGCCTCGGGCCTGATTGCCGCCAACCGGGGCCGGTTGGGCAAGACCCTCTGGACCGAGGCCGAGGGCGGGGCCAAGGTCCTGGTGCGCGGCGTCTGGGATGGCGAGGCCGAGAG
>CAMCIK010000016.1 GCA_945874825.1 Phenylobacterium deserti
GAGGACGTCGAGCCCAACCCCCCGGAAGGCGGCGCCATAGTCGGCGCGCCGGACCTTCAGCTGGTACTCGTTACACATAAGCCCTGATCAGTTGGCGACCCTTGCCGTCAGGCGTCGCAGGGCGAGGCCGACCAGGAGCCAGCCAAGGCCTGCGAGCAGAAGGTCAAGCCCAAGCAGAAGACCCAGGGTCGTTTGGCTGGAGGCCGGCCAGCGCAACAGGATGATGCCACCCAGGACGCCAGTCGCAACCCCTGAGGCGGCCAGCCATCCCCAGGCCTTGGTGACCTGGCGGACCTGGAGTGAGATGACGACGCGGACCACCCCAGAGGCGATCAGGACCGCTCCGAGCATCAGGGTGAGGACACCAGCCGCCAGGACGGGGTTCCTCAGGACCAGTACGCCGCAGGCGATGTAGAGAGCGCCCAGCAGGATCCACAAGGCCATGCGGCCCGTCCCGCGTTGCCGGAAGCCATGCACCACCTCCACCACGCCGGCGAGCAGCATGGCGACACCCACCAGAGTTACCGTGGCGGCGGTGGCGACCCCAAGCGAGAAGAGGGCGGCGACGCCGAGGACGACCAGGGCGGCGCCGACGCCGATGACCCACCCCGAGGCACCCCGAAGCGTCTCCAAACCTTTGAGGGTGCGATCGCGCAGGACCTCCAAGGGGCTATTCTCTTCACTCATGTCCACTTCCCCAGTCCAGACTTGGAAGCAGCCTGCCCCTTGGTTACGAAAGGGTCAACCCCGGGGGGCCTCCGGCGACCAACGGCGGGCCTGCTGGCGGGCAGACCTGCACCCCGCACCGATGCCGATGGCCCGGATACCCGATCTCAGGATCACTTGCCGTTGGCATGAAGGCCTTTCTTAATCAAATTACCCAAAAACGGAGTGTGGAATTCTTCGTTCAGTTTCATTGAATTCGATCATGCAGAAAAAATCCCTTTTCCCATTTCCTGCTTACGGGGAGTATCTTCAGGGGAAAATCGAGTCGATTTTCAAATACATTAACCCTAAATCACTCCTGAATTTTGTATTCGCATTCATAGTATTGATATCGGCAACGCCGTACATTGGATTAACTGTTTCTGGGCTGATATTCATTGGGATCGTCGGCTTAATCATCGCCGACCAGGTTGTTGTCCGAACCCTGACGGGAGATACCCGGAGCACAGTTCGGGTCATCATCGAGCTGATCCTCGTCTCGACCTTCTGCCTCGTCGGCATGTGGCTGATGACGGGTTTCGACGGGCCAGCGCAAATCCTCGGAATGGGGACGATCGCCGTCCTGTTCGCCCAGAAGGTCGTCGTGGAGACGCTGGGGCCCGTCCGATTCTGGATGAACATTACGCCGCCCCTGCTGTCGGCTGTGTACTTCGAGGTCTGGAGCGCCGTCGGGCACGCCCGCAGCGGCGAATTCAGCCGCGTCATGACGGACATTGCGAACCTGGTCCTCGTTCTGATCATCTTCATGGTGATCCGTGCCGCCGTCATCAACCGGAGGCGCAGATGGAAGCAGGCGACCACCGAAGTCGCCGACAGCGCCCGGAAGGCGCGGGAAGCCCACAAGATCGCCATGCTGGCCGAGCAGCTGGCGGGCTCCGGCCACTTCCGGATCGACCTCAAGGACGAGGTATCGACCTTCTCCTCCGGGCTCTGCGAGATCTACGGCTTCGATGAGCGCAAGGGCGCTCCAGCCCTGCAGGACCTGGCCCGCCTGTACAGTGAAGTCGACTGCGCACGGTTGTTCGACATGATCGCCAAGGTTATCCAGACCCGCAGGCCAGAGCGGATCGAGGCGCAGTGCCGGCTCAGGGATGGCCGGGAGCGGATCCTCCTCACCCAGGCCAATGCAGAGATCGGGGAGGACGGGGAGGTCTCGGCGGTCCTTGGCGTTTCCATGGACGTCACCGAGGCGAGGATGCGGGAAGCGGCGCTGGCGCAAAGCGAAGCCCGGCTTCGGCTGCTTGCCGATCACGTGACCGACATCGTGCTCTGGATCAGCGCGGGCGGTAAGGTCCTCTACGCGTCCCCCTCGGTGGAAAGCCTTGGATACGCCCCGGAAGCCATGGTTGGCAAAGCCCTCGCGGACTACATCCTGCCCGCCGACTACGGGGCGGCGACCCGGCTTCTCAACCGCGTCTTCGACGATGACCCCGAAGACAGGGACCTGAAGGGCGAGTTCAGGTTCCTGAGCCAGCGCAGTGATGCCGCTGAGGTCTGGCTGGAGGGCTTCGCCCGGGCGGTCCGGGACCCCAGCGGCTGGCCGCGGTCCGCCGTCTTCAACTTCCGGAACGTGACCCGGCGGCGGGAGCTTGAGGAGGACCTTCGCGAGGCCAAGACCCGGGCGGAGTCTGCAGCTGAAGCCAAGAGCGAGTTCCTGGCCAATATGAGCCACGAGGTGCGCACCCCCCTGACCGGAGTGATCGGCTTCTCCGGCCTGCTCGCCCAGATGCCGGGCCTGCCTGCGTCGGCCGACGTCTATCTGCGGAGGGTAACGGCGAGCGGACAGGCCCTTCTCACGGTGGTGAACGACATCCTCGACTTCTCCAAGCTCGAGGCAGGGCAACTGGAGCTGGATCCAGCCCCCCTCCCCCTGCGCGGGTTCCTCGAAGACGTCGCAGGTCTCTTTTCGGCGCAGGCCGAGGCCAAGGGTCTCCAGATGGAGATACGGTTGGAAGCACCCGCTCCGGAACATGTGCTCGTCGACCGGGCCCGCCTGCAGCAGGTGCTCGCCAACCTGCTCAGCAACGCCATCAAGTTCACGGACAGCGGTGCGATCTTCATCCAGGCGCGGTACGACGGGGCGCAGCAGGCGCTGGAGGTCGCGGTCAGCGACACGGGCGCAGGGATCTCGGCCGAAGCCGCAGACCGCCTCTTCCAGCGGTTTACCCAGGCGGACGGATCCATCAGCCGCCGGTATGGGGGGACGGGCCTGGGACTGTCCATCTGCCGCCAGCTGACCGAGCTCATGGGCGGGGGGATCGACGTCGTCTCCGCGCCCGGGGCCGGCGCGACCTTTACCTTCACGGTCCAGGCACCCCCCGTGGATGGAAGGGTCGAGGCAGAGACATCTCCTGATGCGATCGGGTCCACGGACGCGGCGCTCAGGATCCTGCTGGTCGACGATCTTGAGGCCAACCGGGAACTGGTCCGCGCCCTGCTGGGCGTGGCCGGCCTGCACGAGGTGGAAGAGGCCTCGAGCGGACCCCAGGCCATCACCATGGCTGTGCGCCAGCCCTATGACATCATCCTGATGGACCTTCAGATGCCTGGCATGGACGGTTTCTCCGCCTCAAGAGCGATCCGTCAGCTCTCCAAGGTGAACACCGCCACCCCGATCATCGCCCTTTCCGCCAACGTCCTGGCCGAACATGTCCACGAGGCCGAGCAGGCGGGCATGAACGACCATGTAGGCAAGCCCATCGTCCCCGCCCAGCTCTTCAAGGTGATCAACCGCTGGGCGGGCGTGCGCCTGGACTCGCCGGTAGTCGCCGAGGCTTCGCCCGAGAAGGCGTGAGGCCGGACGCCCGCGCCCGGGTCAGGCGCGGATCTTCATGGCACCGAGGTAGTCGCGCTTGCCCAGGGGCGCACCCTTCTGCCGGAGGATGTCGTAGGCGGTCGCGGCATGGAAATGCAGGTTTGGAAGCGAGAAGGACATCAGGAAGCCTTCTGCGGTGAAGGGGATCTGGGACTGTCCGATCCTGAACAGCACCTCGCGGCCCTCCAGGGCGTTGACCTCGTCAACCGACAGGGCCTTCAGGCGGGTGTGGGCATCGGCAACTAGGCCCTGCAGGCCGGCATAGTCGAGATCCTGGGGTGCCGGCGGCCCGAAAACGCCGGCCCGGGCACCCTCGATGGCGTTGATCGAATGGTGGACAACCGAGAGAAGCTGGAAACGGAAGGGGAACATGTCGTCCGCCAGACGCGCCTCGACGATCTCGTCGGTGCTGATCCCGACATCCTGGCTCCAGACGCGGCCCTTCTCGACGAAGGCGGAGACGGCGCCAACGGTCTGCAGCATGGAGCCTACACTGACGTCGTAGAGTGAAATCGCCATTTCCTGATCTCCGCTTTCAAGGGGCCGACAGCCTGAATTGGGAACAATGGCCGCGGGACAAGCTTTTCTTCACCGTTGGGATCCATTCTGTCCAGACCGGACGTTCGGGAGCCGGTCGGATCGGACGCCGGAACCTGGCGAGATGCCGAAGCAAAACGAAGCTCTGAAGTCGAACCCACGCCGGGAAGCGTTGGGCAGGTGGATCTGGCACGTGATCTCCGACCGCGGCGGCCAGGACGCCGTGGCTGCAGTAGCGGTCGCGGTCGCGGCCGCGCCCTTCACCGGGCCACGGATAGCACTCGCCTGGCTGGCATTCATCATCGCCACTGCAGTCGCGGAGTACCTCGCCACGGCGGGCGGGCTTAAGCGCCACCGCCTGGGAGACCTTCTGGAGCTCGCGCGGAGCGTGGCCGGGGCAGCCCTAGGTCTCTATCTCCTATCGGACCCCAGTAAGTATGCGAGCGTCGTGGCAGTCGCGCTCTGGGGAACCATGGCCTTTCGCGCCATCGTGGTCGACTATCGCCGTGTAGACCAGCTCTGGATCCGGTTCGGCCCGGTCCTGGCCGCCTTTCTCTGGCGTCAGGTCAGCCTCGTCTACGAGCATGTCTTGGCGGGCGCAAACGGGATGGCTTTGGGGGACATCGCGGGACTGATCTTCATCCTTGCGGCCCTCTCTGCGGTCTACAAGACACTACAGGAGCGCCGGGGGACGTATGTTCGGCTCCTGGCGGAGAGCCAGGAGAAAACCGTTCAGGTAGAGGAGGCCCACAGGGTCGCCGTTCTTGCGGAACAACTGGTCGGATCGGGACACTTCCGGCTCGACCTGCGGACCCTGGACGCAACCTTCTCCGATGGACTCTTTGACCTCTATGGCTGGGACAAGTCCGACGGTGCCGCTGGCATTGACGACATCCTCCTGATGCACGATCCGGCGGACCAGACCCGGGTCCGGGAAATGATCAGCGAGGTGGTCAATTCGGGGCAGCCTATGCGCATCGAGACCCGGGCTACGCTGAGGGATGGCCGCCGTAAGGTCATGCTGACACAGGTCAGCCCGGAAATCGGCGCGTCCGGTCGTGTCGGTGCCATCTTCGGTGTCACCCTGGACATTTCAGAGGCGCGCAGCCGGGAGATGGCCCTGGCCGAGAGCGAGGCCCAACTCCGCCTGCTCGCCGACAATGTGACCGACATCGTGATCTGGTTGAGTCCTGGCGGCAGGGTCCTCTATGCCTCGCCCTCGGTCGGCACCCTTGGCTATACCACCCAGGACCTGGTCAGCCGTCCGGCGATGGATTTTGTTCATCCAGATGACCATGGCGAGGTCTCGCGCCTGATGGTCCGGGTCTTCGAGGACAAGGCGGACACGGACGACCTTCGCGGCGAATTCCGGTTCCTGATCCCAGGCCGCCCGGATGAGCATGTCTGGCTTGAAGGCAAGGCCAGCGCCATCCGGGGTCCGGATGGGCGGGCGCGATCGGCGGTAATCAACTTCCGGGACGTGACCCAAAGGCATGAACTGGAGGCGGACCTGCGCCAGGCCAAGTCCCGCGCCGAGGCCGCAGCCGAGGCCAAGAGCGAGTTCCTCGCCAATATGAGCCACGAGATCCGGACACCCCTGACCGGAGTGATCGGCTTCACGGGGCTGCTCGCCCAGCTTCCGGACCAGTCCCCCGCAGCGCTCGGCTACATCGGAAAGGTGATCGCCAGCGGCGAAGCGCTTCTGGCTGTCGTGAACGACATCCTCGACTTCTCCAAGCTCGAGGCCGGCCAGGTGGAGCTTGACCCCGCGCCGTTCCATCTCCGGGACTTCCTCATAGAGACCGCGGGCCTTTTCGCGGAACGGGCGGAAGCCAAGGGTCTGAAACTGGAGGTCCGTATTGCCGACCCCGCGCCCGACTATGTCCTCGCGGACTGCGGCCGCTTGCGCCAGGTCCTGTCCAACCTCCTCAGCAATGCCATCAAGTTCACCGAGAGGGGCTCGGTTCTGATCCATGCCCGGCATGACGCAGAGACTGCGTCGCTGGGAATCTCTGTGACGGATACCGGCGTCGGAATCGATCCCGGACAACTTGAACTCCTCTTCCAGCGCTTTACCCAGGCCGACGGCTCCATCAGCCGCCGCTACGGCGGCACAGGCCTGGGGCTCTCGATCTGCCGCCAACTGACCGGCCTGATGGGCGGAGAGATCCGCGCCGCCTCGACGCCAGGTGCGGGCTCGACCTTCGCCTTCGACATCCGGGCGCCGGCTTCCGAACCCCCGGTGTTCCAGAGCGTGCCGGACACCACAGAGGAATCCCCGGAAGAGAGCCTCCGCATCCTCGTCGTCGACGACCTGGACGCCAACCGCGAGATCGTCCGCGCGCTTCTTGAGGCCACGGGCCAGGAGGTGCACGAGGCGGCCGGAGGCGCACAGGCGGTCTCTCTGGCCGTGCGACAGACCTTCGATCTGATCCTGATGGACCTCCAGATGCCAGGGATGGACGGCTTTGCGACCACAAAGGCGATCCGCCGCCTGTCGCCCGAGAACAGCACCACGCCGATCATTGCCCTTTCGGCCAACGTCCTGCCGGAACATGTGGACGAAGCTGAGCGCGCTGGCATGAATGACCATATCGGCAAGCCGATCGTCCCGGCCAAACTCTTCGCAGTGCTCAACCGCTGGGCTGGGGTAAGGGTGACTCCGGCCCGTGAGGTCGAGGTGGGCTGAGCCTCAGCGCTTTTCCGGGTGTCCGGCGCGGGCTAGGTTCTGGTTCCCACCGGAGGTCCCGATGATCCGACGCCGCCAAGTCCTCGCCGCCGCCCTCCTGGCTGCAGGCCCCGCACTCGCCGCCGGCAGTCCCGGCCGGGTCCGGGTCCGGCTTTCCACCAAGCTTGGCGACATCCTTCTGGAACTGCGGGGCGACAAGGCCCCCGCAACGACCGCCAACTTCCTCCGCTATGTCGACGAACGCCGCATGGATCATGGCTCCTTTTACCGGCGCTCCGTTCCGCCGGGGTCCAAGACCTTCGACTACGGGGTGATCCAGGGCGGCCTGCAAAATGATCCGGCCTGGACCCTGCCCCCCGTCCGCCACGAGTCCACGACCCGGACCGGGCTCAAGCACACCAACGGCGCCATCTCCATGGGGCGGCGGGTGCCCGGAACGGCGACTTCGGACTTCTTCATCTGTGCCGGCGACCAGAACTATCTCGACGCCGATCCAGCCGGGCCCGGCGATAACCTGGGCTTCGCGTGCTTCGGCTATGTGGTGGAAGGGATGGAGGCGGTGGAGAAGATCATGGCCCTGCCGGTGTCGCCGACCGCCGGGGTGGGGACCATGAAGGGCGAAATGCTTCGTAATCCCCTGTCGATCACCGCACGCAGGGCCTGACCCTCAGCCCACGACCCTGGCGAATCCGGCGAGCAAGCGGGAAAGCCCGGGTTCGTCGACGCGGCCGGCGGCTTCCTCCGGCGCCAGCCAGATCCTTTCCCGCTGGCCGGCCTCGGGCCATTCGTCATGCTCGGTCTCGACACGGAGCGGGTAGACCTTGACCCTGACGGGCTGGAGAGCGCCGCTGGACAGCCGTTTGTCATAGTCGAAGACGCCGATCTTGCGGGCCCCGGTCCTGCCCTCCACGCCGGCCTCCTCCCAGGCTTCCCTCGCCGCTATTTGGTGCGGCCTGAGATCCTTGATCGGCCAACCCTTCGGCACCACCCAGCGACGGGTCTCGCGGGAGGTGATCAGCAGGACCTCGATGCCGCCGGACGCAGAGGGACGCCAGACGAGGGCCGCGTACTGGTCGAGGCGCCCGGTCCCCAGGGGGCCAGGCACGGGGCCCAAGGTCTTTGTGCCCATCACCCACTCCCCAGTCCGACACAGCGGTCGTGGCCAGGAATTCCAGACGCCGTCAGGCCTGACAGGGGCAGGGTGATCGAGCCTACGGTCTCGGCACCGAGTTCAGTCGACCTCGTAACCCGGGCCGCTGCGTGCGGCTCGAAGGGATCGGGGATCCGTTCTTCCCGCGGCAAAAGGGCCTGAAACCAAGCCAACATCCTAAATCCCTTCAAACCTCCGTCCCGGGCCGCCGCAGCCAACTCCCGGCCGATCTGACCATGCATTCACGCAACTATCCATCGTGCGCGACCGTCGCCAGCCCTTGCCGACCGCGTCGGCTTGTGACACCTCGCGCAAAGATCAGGGAACCCCGACCATGACCGACCCTCAACCCGCCTCCGTCTACGATCTCGACCATGCCGAGCAGGTCGAGGGCCTCGCCACCTTCGCAATCCTGGTGGAAAACGAGCCGGGAGTCCTGCACCGCCTAGTCGGCCTGTTCGCGGCCCGCGGCTACAATATCGAAAGCCTGACGGTCGCGGAGACCGACCGGAACGCCCATACAAGCCGGGTCACGATCGTCACGCGGGGCGCCCCACAGGTTCTGACCCAGATCGAGGCCCAGCTCCAGAAGATGGTGGCGGCGCGCCACGTCCAGGACGTGACCCGCGATCCCAACGGGCTGCAGCGAGAACTGGCCCTGGTGAAGGTTCGCGGGGTCGGTGCCGAGCGGGTCGAGGCCCTGAGGATCAGCGAGATCTTCCGGGCCCGGGTCCTGGACACGGCGATCGACAGTTTCATCTTCGAGGTGACCGGGGCATCGTCAAAGATCGATAAGTTCCTCGACCTCATGCGCCCCCTGGGGCTGGTCGAACTGGCCCGGACCGGGGTCCTGTCGATTACCCGGGGTGCCGAGACCCTCTGAAACGCAGACGGCCCGGGCGTTTCCACCCGGGCCGTCGCGTCGACCTGTTGCGAGGATCAGGACAGCAGGCGAGCCCTGTAGAGGGAGGCGCCGATCACCGCACCGATGACGGGCGCCACGAAGAACAGCCAGAGCTGGGACAGGGCCTGGCCACCGGCAAGGACAGCAGGTCCGAAGCTGCGGGCCGGATTGACCGAGACGCCCGTGACCTGAATGCCGACAATGTGGATCACAGCCAGGGTCACGCCGATGGCGATGCCGGCGAAACCGGCGGGGGCGGACGGCGAGGTGGAACCCAGGATCACGATGACGAACAGGGCGGTCATCACGATCTCGAAGATCAGGGCTGACTGCTGGCTGAACTCTCCCAGGTAACCCGGACCCCAGCCATTCTGACCCAGAGAGGCCGTCGAACCTACGATGGCGGCGAGGATGGCGGCACCCGCCAGCGCTCCGGCGAACTGGGCCACCCAGTAGCTGAGCATTTCCCGCAGGTTCATGCGCCCGGCGATGAAGACGGCCAGGCTAACGGCGGGGTTCACATGGCATCCGGAGACCGGGCCGATCCCGTAGGCCATGGCGATGATCGCACCGCCAAAGGCGAGGGAAACACCGAGCTGGCCGACATGCTCTGCTCCGCCGAGTACGGCAGCGCCGCATCCGAAGAGCACGAGGGTAAGCGTGCCGATGAATTCTGCTAACATTTTGGACATAAGGCCCTCCCTTGGGTTGTGGGTCCAGCCTGAACCATCCTGGGAACTTGGTGAACAGGGAATTTACGAAACCGGCCGCAGGGCCGCTGGAGACCCCGAGGGATTGAGATTTCACACTGCCTGCACTATATGACAAGTGTCCGGTTCGCCGGACTATGGGGATAAACGCGCACGAAATAAGCGGACTGGACCCGGGTGCGATTCCCGGCGGCTCCACCAAACTCCTTCCCTCGCTTCGGTGGGGAAATGCGGGGCCGATCAGCATCGACAGACGTGTAAAGGTGTTGCTTTCTCCCGGCCTGGCCCACCGTTTCGGGCTTTAAACTAAATGCGAACGATAACTTCGCTGGAGAGGTTCGTCTGGCCGCGTAAGCGACCCGACGGGTTTCGACCTGAAGCCCTGGCGTCTTAGCAGCGTCAGGCGGGGCCGGGAGGGGGCCTGGCAACAGAACCCCTCCACCTTCCTGCATCCCGCCCCGGTCTTCAGAAGCCTGCCCCTTGCGCCGTACCGGGGGATGGAACCTTGCGCGATGCTCCGGGGGCGCTAGTTTGGCGAACGACCTCTGGACAGGACCCAAATGGCTCAGGAACCACCCGCCCAGGACCTCATGAACTATGAGGCCATGGCCCAGGAGGCCCTGCGCGGGGTTGTCCGCGCCGCTCTCATCCGGGCCGGCCAGCCCGGAGGGCTTCCGGGCGCTCATCACCTCTACCTGACCTTCAAGACCGGCGCCGCCGGCGTCGAAGGGCCGGAAGACCTGCTGTCTCGCTACCCGGACGAGATGACCATTGTCCTTCAGCATCAGTTCTGGGACCTCGAATTGGACGATGTCGGTTTTTCCGTGACGCTCAAGTTCGGCGGCCGTCCGCAGAGACTGACGGTACCCTACGCCGCCATGAGCCGCTTCTACGATCCCAGCGTACAGTTCCTGCTGCAGTTCGAGGCCGAAGCCACCGGGCCAGTTTCCGCCCCTGCGCCGCCACCGGTCGCCTCCATCGCACCGAAGTCCGCTCCGGAGCCTGAGCCTGGATCTCCGAAGGTCATCTCCCTCGACCAGTTCCGAAAGAAGTGAGGTTTCACCCCGTGTCAGAGACCCCACCCGCGACCCGCCTGGCAGACACCCCGGAACCCCTGACGGACGAAGCCATCCTGGCCCGCTTCCACAGGACAAAGAACCAGCCGACTGGCTCCCAGACGCTGGGATTCCGGATTGTCTCGGTAAGTCAGGCTGACAAGTCGGTCGAGGTCGCCTTCGAGGCCCGGGCCGAGCTCCTGCTCAACCCCATGAAACAGATCCAGGGCGGCTACCTCTGCGCCATGCTGGATGAGTGCATGTCGGTGGCCTGCATGGTCGCCTCCGGCATGACGCATGTCGCCCCGACCGCGGAGATGAAGACCTCCTTCTTCCGCCCCGCCCAGCCAGGCCCGATCCGCGGCGTCGGCCGGGTCGCAAAGTGGGGTCGGACCCTGGCCTTTACCGAGGGCGAACTCTACGACCCCGAGGGCCGGCTTCTGGCCAAGGCCACCGGGACCGCGGTGCCCACCCCCTTCAAGTCCTACAAGAGCTGAATGCTCTCCGCACGCCTGCCCTTCCTGCTCCTGGTCACCCTGTTCCTGGCCCTTGCAGGGCAGGCGCAGGCTGCCGACACCGCCTTCGGAAAGTGGGCAGCCATCGTCATCGCGGGCGACTGGCGCGGGTCCGGCGGCGGGGCGACCGAAGCCTTCGACAACGCCCGGCATGATGTCTCCGCCGAACTCGTCCGCCTCGGCTTCTCGCCGGCCAAAATCCTGCAGTACTCGGTCCGGCCGGAACGCTACGCCAGGGACCGCCCCGAAAAGTCCGACATCAAGGCGATCTTCGAAGGACTGACCACTCTCACCTCGCGCGGGCCGGAAGGCTGCCTGGTCTATCTGACGTCCCACGGGATGCCGCAGGGCGTGGTCGTCGACCAGTCCATCCTGCCACCGGACATTCTTGCCGCCATGCTGGATAGGACCTGCGGGACCCGGCCGACCATTGCGGTGATTTCAGCCTGCTTCTCCGGAGTCTTCGTGCCCGACTTGAGCGCTCCGAACCGGATGGTCCTGACTGCGGCGCGCCCCGACCGCACCTCCTTCGGCTGCGGGGAGTCAAACCGGTATCCCTTCTTCGACGAATGCTTCCTGCAGAACGCGCCGTCGGCCAGGAACTTTGCGTCCCTCGCCGGCCAGGTTCGGGGCTGTGTCGCAGAGCGGGAGATCAAGGAGGGGATTCGCCCACCCTCGGAGCCTCAACTCTTTATCGGCCCGCAACTGCGGCCCGTCCTGCCCCTATATGCCTTCCCGGTACGGGCCCCTTCCCCATGACTCCTTCCACAACCCGCTTGTTCGCCGCACTGACCCTGATGTTGGCCCTGGCGACTCCCTGGCGAGCGGCTGCGGCCGAAGGCCCGGCAACGGGCGCAGTCGCGACTGTCGCCGCGAAGCCGGCGGAGACCCCACAGGATCCCACGCTGGAGGCCTTCGTCGACGGTCTCGTCCGCGACTCCCTGGTCCAGGACCACATCGCCGGCGCGACGGTGGCGATCGTCCAGGACGGCCGGGTCGTCCTGAAGAAGGGCTATGGTGCGGCCTCGCTAAATCCCTGGCGACCTGTGGATCCCGACCGGACCCTGTTCCGCCTTGGCTCGGTATCGAAGACCTTCACCTGGCTGACGGTCCTGAAGGAGGCGGAGGCCGGGCGACTGCGCCTGCAGGCGCCGGTCAACCTGTTCCTGCCGGAAGTCGTTCAGGTACGCGATCAGGGTTATCCAGGCCCGGTGACGATTGAGAGCCTGATGTCGCATTCGGCGGGATTTGAGGACCGGGCGCTTGGGCACCTCTTCGAGCGGGACCCCGCGCGTATCCGCCCCCTCGCCGTCTATCTCCGCCAGGAACGGCCGCGCCGGGTGCGGCCGGTGGGCGTCCTCTCCAGCTATTCCAACTATGGCACCGCCCTGGCAGGCGAGGCAGCGGCATGGACCTCGGGCAAGACCTTCGAGCGTCTGGCGGAGGAGGGCCTGTTCGAGCCCATGGGGATGGCACGGACAAGCTTCCGGGAGCCGCGTCCAGCCCGGCGGGACCTCCCGGCTCCCATGGCACCCGCCCTGGCGGCGGACCTCTCCAGGGGTTTTTCCTGGACCGGTGTCGGATTGCGCGCCGAGCCCTTCGAGTACATCGGCCAGGTCGCCCCGGCGGGTTCAGCCTCCTCTACCGCTGATGACATGGCCCGCTACATGATCACCCTGCTGGGCGGTGGCCTCACGGGCGAAACCCGCGTCTGGGGCGAGGCAACGAACCAGGCCCTCGCCCAACCCCTCAGGCGGACCCCGCCCGGGATCAACGGCTGGCGGCGCGGCTTCATCACCTATGCGCTTCCCGGGGGCCTTTCCGGCTATGGCCATGATGGGGCGACCCAGACCTTCATGACCAACATGACGATTGTTCCGGATCTTCGCCTTGGGATCTTCATCAGCACCAACACCAACACCGGTCGGGTTCTCACCCAGAGGTTTGCGGCCCGGGTGGTGGAGCAGGTCGGGCGCAATTCCACGACCTGGCCGCGTCCGGCGGTGCCGGCGCTATACGCCGAGCGTGCGCTCTACGAAGGCCGCTATCTGGGTACACGCCGGGCCTATTCGGGCCTTGAGGGCATGCTGGAGCGCCTGAATGGCGGCCTCACCGTTCAGGTGACCCAGGAAGGCCGACTGGTGACGCGCGAGGGGGGCCGCTCCCAGACCTGGGTCCCGGAGGGCTCGCCGAAGTCAGGGCTCTTCATCTCGGATACGGGATACGAGCGCAGGGTCTTCAAGATCGAAGGTGACCGCGCCGCTCGCATGCTGACGGCGCTCAACACCCAGGTCTATGAGCGCGCGCCCTGGTGGAGCCGAGCCAACCTTCTCGGGGTAGGTGCAGCAGCGATCGCCCTCGCCAGTGTGGCGACGCTCTGGGGAGCCCTGTTCCGAAATCGCCGGGACTTCCGCCAGACGCCGATCCAGGCCCGCGCTGGCGTCCTGCTGGCGCTACAGTCCGCCCTGTGGCTCGTCGCCCTGGGGCTTTTGGTGCTCTGGATGGTGACAACACCCCCGGGCGAGTTGCTGTTCGATTGGCCGGGGCTCAACCTGCTCGCAGCCTCGGCTACGGCCCTGGTGGCGACCGTCATGACCCTCGTCTGCGCAGGCCTAGCCCCCCTGGTGGTCCGCAGTGGACGCCGCCTGGACAGCTGGAGCCCCGGCCGGCGCATCGGCTACGTCGCAACGGTGGGGTTGTCCCTGCTCTTCGGCATGCTGCTGGCGCTCTGGGGCGGCCTCTCGCCCTGGGCCGGATAACACCTGGGGCCTGTTTCGATCCGATAACCGCCTTCCACCGATCGAAATACGATCCAGCGACCCTTACGAAACGCCCACCAAAACTCCCGCGTAAACTCCTCGTTTACCAACCACTGGGTAATTCCTGCCTATTCGTCGGCAGGAACTGCACCCCTTGGTGCCGACGGTGGGAGACTGAGGACCTTGAACGGTTTCTTCGCCGCTCTGCAGAGATTTGGTCTCGGCCGCCTGGCGGCCTTCGCTGGCATCGGCATAGGTATCGCTGCAGCCCTCGGGGCCCTGTTCATGAACATGGGCCGTCCAAACGCTCTCCTGTACTCGAACCTCGACCTCAAGGAGGCCGGGGAAATCACCCAGGCCCTGGACCAGGCCAACATCCGCTACGAGGCCAAGGGTGACGGATCGACCCTTATGGTGGCGAGGGACGAGGTCGCGAGCACCCGACTGCTCCTGTCCGGCAGGGGGCTGCCGACGGCAGGCTCTGTCGGTTACGAAATCTTCGACCAGACCAGCGTCGTCGGCCAGACGGACTTCGTCCAGCAGCTCAACCGACAGCGCGCCCTGGAGGGCGAGTTGGCCCGGACCATCCAGAGCCTGGACGGCGTCACCTCGGCACGGGTCCACCTGGTATTGCCCAAGAGGGAGCTGTTCGAGGACGAGATCCAACAAGCCTCGGCCTCTGTCAGCATTGCCGTCGGCGCCCGGGAGCCCTCGCCGGACCAGGTCCGCGCCATCCAGAACCTCGTGGCGGGCGCCGTCCCCAACATGAAGCCCAACAGGGTCACGGTGGTCGACCAGCACGCCAAGACCCTTTCCGGCGGCAGCGAGGGTGACGCTATGGCCGCCGATGGCCGGAAGTCCGCCGTCGAGGCCAGGGTGGCAAAGACCGTCAAGACCCTGGTGGAGGGCGTCGTCGGGCCCGGGAAGGCCCGCGTCAACGTCACGGCTGACCTTGATCTCTCCCAGGTGACCATCCAGCAGGAAACCTTTGACCCTGACGGTCAGGTGGTGCGTTCGGAGACCACCAGCGAAGAAAACGCCAACGAAAGCCAGCCGAACCAGACAGGCGCCGTCACCGCGGCGGCCAACATCCCCGGCGCGCCTCCCAATGCGGAAGGCAATGTGAATTCGGCCTCAGGGCGGACCGGTACGACCACGAACTACGACATCTCCAAGACCGTGCGCACCGAGGTCAAGGAGCCCGGACAGATCAAGCGCCTCTCCGTCGCCGTGGCCGTGGATGGCGTGACGGCCCCGGCCGGCGCGGACGGCAAGCCCGGCGCCTATACAGCCCGGCCGGCCGCGGAAATGCAGAGGATCGAGCAGCTGGTTCGGACCGCTGTCGGCTTCGACGCCCAGAGAGGCGACCAGGTTACGGTGATCAACGTCCAGTTCCCCCGCGCCGACACAGGCGGCGGTGTCGTTGCGGCCAACCCCCTGATGGGCTTCGATAAGAATGACATCATGCAGATCGTCCAGTGGGTGATCCTGCTGATCGTCGCCCTGCTGACCATCTTCTTCGTGGTCCGGCCCCTGTTCAACGGTTCGGCGGGACCCCGGACCGGCGTGACCCGGCTGGTCACGACGGCAGATGGACAGCAGATGATGCTGCCGATGGATCCCTCGTCCGGGGATCCGCTCGCCCTGCCCGGCCCCGACCAGAGCGAGATGGAGCAGCGGATCGCGATCGCCAAGATCGAGGGCGAGGTCAAGGCCAGTTCGATCAAGCGCGTGGCGGAGTTCGTGGAGTCCCATCCTGAGGAGTCAGTGGCGCTGCTGCGCACCTGGCTGCACCAGCCGACATGAGCCGGGGACCCCAAAAAGGCGGCATGATCACCGACGCGGCCATGCTGACGGGGCCGGAGAAGGCCGCGATTGTTCTGCTCACCTTGGGGGAGGAGGGCACCGCGATCTGGCAGATGCTGGACGAGGAGGAGATCAAAGAGGTCTCCCAGGCCATGGCCACCCTCGGCAACGTCACGTCCAACGTCGTCGAGGTCCTTCTGGTCGAATTCATCTCGAACGTCTCCGGCGGCGGCACCATCATGGGCTCGTTCGAGCAGACCCAGCGCCTCCTCGCCTCCTTCCTCGACCCTGACAAGGTCGACGGCCTCATGGAGGAAATCCGCGGTCCTGCTGGCCGGACCATGTGGGACAAGCTGGGCAATGTCAGCGAAGGCGTCCTCGCCAACTATCTGAAGAACGAATACCCGCAGACCGTCGCCGTCGTCCTTTCCAAGGTCAAGCCGGACCATGCCTCCCGCGTCCTTGGTGCCCTGCCCGAGGACTTCGCCATGGAATGCGTGACCCGGATGCTCCGCATGGAGCCGGTTCAGCGCGAGATCCTCGACAAGATCGAGCAGACCCTGCGCACCGAGTTCATGTCGAACCTGGCCCGTACCTCCAAGCGCGACAGCCACGAAATGATGGCGGATATCTTCAACTCCTTCGACCGCCAGACCGAGACCCGTTTCATCTCGGCTCTCGAGGAGCGGAACCGCGACAGCGCCGAGCGTATCCGGGCCCTGATGTTCGTCTTCGAAGACCTCTCCAAGCTTGATCCTGGTGGGGTCCAGACCTTGCTCAGGGCGGTGGACAAGGCCCAGCTCGGACTTGCCCTGAAGGGCGCATCCGAGGATCTGCGGACCCTGTTCTTCTCCAACATGTCCGAGCGTGCCGCACGGATCCTGCGGGAGGACATGGAGAACATGGGGCCCGTCCGGCTCCGCGATGTCGACCAGGCTCAGATGGCCATGGTCCAGTCGGCGAAGGACCTGGCGCAAAAGGGCGAGATCATGATCGCCGGCTCGAGCGGCGATGACGAGTTGATCTACTGATGACCGCGCCCCTCCTCGAAAGATATGGCTTCGACACCGTTTTTGACGGAGCGGGGAATGTCGCGCGCACTACGCCCCGGCCCAAGCGCTACTTCACGGTCGACGAAATGGAGGCGGTTCGCGCCCGCGCCTTCTCCGAAGGCGAACAGAAGGCGCTTGGCGAGATGGCGGCCCTTCAGGCGCGGGCGCTTGCAGAAATCTCCAAGCACGCGGAACATGGGCTGGGTCGCCTGGCGCACGTGGCCCATGCCCATCGGGAGGGCTCTGCAGCCCTCGCACTGGCCTGCGCCCGCGCCATAACGGGCGAGGTCCTGAGCCTCTTCCCACGGGGGGCCCTGGAGAGCGCCCTCGCCAGCCTCGCCGGTGAAATTGAGTCCGAACCGCGGCTGATCGTGAGCGTGTCACCTGCGCTGGCGGCAGTGGTCGGTGGGACCCTGTCCGACACCGCAGCGGCGATCGGTTTCACCGGGCAGATCCTGGTCCGCGAGGATGCCGACCGGATCGGAGCCGCCTTTACCCTGGATTTTGGCGACGGTGCCGCCAGCTTCGATCCCGAAGACGCGGCGCTGCGGGTCGGGAAAGCCCTCGAGGCCGCCCTGGCCGCAGAAGGCATGCACGCTGAACCTCTGCACCCCGGTGGGGAAGGCTGAACGACATGAGCGATAATGATCTCGATCTTGACGAACTGGGCCCGGCCGATACCCCGCCGCACCTTGGCGACGACACGGGCGAGAAGACCGCTTCGGACCTTGCACCCATCTTCGATGTCCCTGTGTCCATTTCTGCTGTGCTCGGCCGGGCCACCATGAGTGTCTCGCAACTGCTGCAGCTCAACTCCGGCAGCGTACTGGAGCTGGACCGCCGGGTCGGTGAGGCCATCGATATCTATGTCAACAATCGCCTGGTGGCGCGCGGCGAGGTCGTCATCGTCGACGAGCGCCTTGGCGTGACCATGACGGAAATCATCAAGGACGGCGACACCCAGTCCTAGGGACCCGGGGTCGAAGCGGAGACGGATCATGCGGCTTCTGGTCGTTGGACAACTGAACGGACAATTGGCGTCCGCCGTGAAGATGGCGATGGCGCAGGGGGCGAAGGTCAGCCACGTGGAAACCATAGCGGCGGCCACCCACGCCCTGCGGGCCGGACAGGGCGCGGACCTGCTGCTGGTGGACTACAACCTGGACATCGCCGCCCTGATCGCTGCCAACGAGGCCGAGCGCATCCGTGCACCGGTGGTGGCCTGCGGCGTCGATTCCGACGCCCGCAAAGCGGCCGACGCCATCCGGGCGGGTGCCAAGGAGTTTATTCCCCTTCCGCCGGACGCAGAGATGATCGCCGCGGTCCTGGCGGCTGTGTCCGACGACAATCGTCCGATGATCGCCGAGGACCCGGCCATGCGAGCGGTCATCGCCATGGCGGAGCAGGTGGCACCCTCGGAGGCCTCGATCCTAATCACCGGAGAGAGCGGCTCCGGCAAGGAGATCGTCGCCCGCCACGTCCACCAGAAATCCCGTCGGAACAGCAAGCCCTTCATCTCGGTGAACTGCGCCGCCATCCCCGAGAACCTTCTCGAAAGCGAGCTGTTCGGTCACGAGAAGGGTGCCTTCACCGGCGCTCTCGCCCGCCGCATCGGTAAGTTCGAGGAAGCCAATGGCGGGACCCTGCTGCTGGACGAGATCTCTGAGATGGACACCCGGCTGCAGGCCAAGCTTCTGCGGGCCATCCAGGAACGCGAGATCGACAGGGTGGGCGGCTCCCAACCCGTAAGGGTCGACATCCGCATCCTCGCCACATCGAACCGGGACCTGGTGCAGGCGGTCAGCGACGGAACCTTCCGCGAGGACCTGCTTTACCGGCTCAATGTCGTCAATCTGAGGTTGCCGCCGCTACGCGAACGTCCCGGCGACATACTGCCGATGGCCGAGTTCTTCATCCGCAAGTACGCCGCAGCGAACGGGCTTTCGCCCCGCATCCTGTCGGCCGAGGCTCGCCGGCGCCTTCTGGGGCATCGCTGGCCCGGCAATGTGCGAGAGCTTGAGAATGCCATGCATCGGGCGGTTCTGCTGGCCAGTGGAGACGTCATCGAGGAGGGCGCGGTCCGCCTTCCGGATGGCCAGCCTCTTGGCCCTTCCGACGCTGGTGCCCGCGCCGCCCAGGTCGCGGCGACCACGGCTGAGGCGGTCTCGCGAAGCTTTGTCGGCCAGACAGTAGCGGCCATGGAGCAGCAGCTGATCATCGACACCCTGGAACACTGCTTTGGCAACCGTACCCATGCCGCGAACATTCTCGGCATCTCGATCCGGACCCTCCGGAACAAGCTCAAAGAGTACACCGAGGCCGGCGTCAGCGTCCCGGCGCCCCAGATGGGCGCGAGCGCGGCCTGAGGACCTGATCCGTGGCTGACACGACATTCAACGGGCCCGAGCCCCGCAAGCTGACCCCCGCCCTGGTCCTCAGTTGGCTGTTACGGGGTGAGGTGGCGCTGGCCCTCGGCGTCGTGGCGGTTCTGGTCCTGCTGATCCTGCCCGTCCCGGCCTTCCTTCTGGACGCGCTCCTGGCGATCTCGATGGCATCGTCCATCCTCATCCTGATGACCTCCCTGTTCATCCGGAGGCCTCTCGACTTCACAGCCTTCCCGACGGTCCTGCTGGTCACGACCCTGTTCCGGCTGGCCCTGAACGTGGCCTCGACCCGGCTGATCCTGGGGCACGGCCATGAGGGCGTTCACGGCGCGGGCAAGGTCATCGAGTCCTTCGGTCGCCTGATGACCGGAGGCAATTTCACGATTGGTCTCATCGTCTTCGCGATCCTGGTGATCGTGAACTTCATCGTCATCACCAAGGGTTCCGGCCGGATCGCCGAGGTCGCGGCCCGATTCACCCTCGATTCCATGCCCGGAAAGCAGATGGCGATCGACGCCGACCTGTCAGCGGGCCTGATCGACCAGGAAGAGTCGCGCCGACGCCGCAAGGAGCTCGAGCAGGAGTCGACCTTCTTTGGCTCGATGGACGGTGCCTCGAAGTTCGTCCGCGGCGACGCCATCGCCGGGCTGATCATCGTGGCGATCAACATCATCGGCGGCATCCTCATCGGGACCCTGCAGCACGACGTTCCACTTGGGGAGGCAGCTTCCACCTACACCATAATGACGATCGGCGACGGCCTGGTGACCCAGATTCCGGCCCTGATCATCTCGATCGCTGCCGGCTTCCTGGTGTCCAACGCAGGCGTCGATGGCTCGACGGACCAGGCCCTGGTCACGCAGTTGGCCATGAACCCCATCAGCCTGGGCATGGTCTCGGCAACGTCGGGCGTGATCGCCCTCATCCCGGGCATGCCGGTGGTGCCCTTCGCCCTGCTCTCCATCGGCGCCGGCTTCCTCGCCTGGAAGCGATCGTCGAATGCGCGGCTGGCTGAGTTCCTGGGAATAGAGGACCCCGGCGGATCCCAGCCGGAGACCGAAGAGCACATCAGCCAGACCCTTGCCATGGACGAGATCAAGATCGAGCTGGGCTACGGGTTGCTGCCCCTGATCAACGACCTTGAAGGCCGTCGCCTGACAGACCAGATCAAGGCGCTACGCAAGACCCTCGCGGCGGAGTTCGGCTTTGTCATGCCGCCGGTCCGTATCCTCGACAACATGCGACTGCCCGCTCAGGGCTATCTCATCCGCATCAAGGAGCTGGAGGCTGGATCTGGCGAGGTGCGCCTGGGAAACCTGATGGCCATGGACCCGCGGGGTGGGCAGGTGGATCTGCCTGGCGAGCACATGCGCGAGCCGGCCTTCGGACTGCCGGCGACCTGGATTGATGATAGCCTCCGGGAGGAGGCGACCTTCCGCGGCTACACCGTGGTCGACCCCTCGACGGTGCTCACCACCCATCTGACTGAGATCCTGAAGGAGAACATGCCGGACCTTCTGTCATACTCGGAGGTCCAGAAGCTGCTCCGGGACCTCCCGTCCGAGCAGAAGAAGCTGGTCGACGACCTCGTACCCTCGGTGGTCTCGGCAACCACGCTCCAAAGGGTCCTGCAGGCCCTCCTGCGCGAACGTGTCTCGATCCGCGACCTTCCCTCCATCCTCGAGGGCCTTGGCGAGGCGGCGCCGCACAGCGCTTCGCTCACCAGCCTCGTCGAGCAGGTCAGGGCCCGGCTGGCCCGACAGCTCTCCTTCGCCCACCGCGGGGAAGACGGCGCCCTGCCGATCATCACCCTCTCTCCAGACTGGGAGGCCGCCTTTGCCGACTCCCTGGTCGGATCCGGCGAAGACCGCCAGCTGTCCATGGCGCCTTCGCGGCTCCAGGAGTTCATCCGTGGGGTCGGCGACGCCTTCGAGCGTGCAGCGCAGGCTGGGGAGTCTCCGGTCCTGCTCACCAGCCCGGGAATCCGCCCCTATGTCCGCTCATTGATCGAGCGCTTCCGAGGCCAGACCCCGGTCATGAGCCAGAACGAAGTCCACCCCCGGGCACGGCTCAAGACCGTAGGGATGATCTGATGGTCGAGGGAGATCACGTCGTGGCTCAAACCGGGGGCGAGTTGCGGCGGGCGCCTCGGACTGCTAGCGAGTTGTCATCCCGGGCCGGCGCCGAACAGGGCATGGAAAGCTGATGTTTGATCTGAAACCCAACAGCCGCCCGGCGCGCTTCACCTCAGACAGTTTCTGGGACCTGATGTCCTTCGATACCCTGATGACCCGGCAGGTCATCCACCTGATCTACTGGTCGGGCCTGGGGATCACCGCCCTTGTCGGCTTTGGCTTCATCGGTACGGCCGTGGGCGTGGCCATCCGCGAGAAGTTCCCGTTCGGGATCCTGCTCGGCGCGGCCGTTCTGGTCGGCGGTGCCCTGATGATCGGAATTCTGGCCCTGCTCTGGAGGGCCTTCTGCGAGCTCTATGTGGCGCTCTTCCGGCTCAGCGACGACATCCACGCCCTGCGCCGGGCCAATGATCAGGACGTCAACGGCGACGCCACCCGCTGAGCTCAGGTGGCCGCTGACGCCCGGCCGGCCCGCAGGATTCCCATTTCGTCGAGTTCCGCGGTGTCCCGGCGCGCGGCCTCCTGGACACGCCGCCGGGCCAATCCGTCGGCGACGTTTTCATACTTCTTCTGGGTCTCGAAGGCTTCCACAAGGGCGTCACGGGCCCCGGCCTCTTCGGCCAGGACCAGCTCGAGGGCCGAGAGCAGTGTCATCCGGCGCGCCTTGCATCCGGCAAGGAAGCCCGGATGGTGGAAGGCAGCGACGGGATCGCTCCGGATGAAGTCCGCCTCAGCCTCGATCTGGGCGTCGAGAACCACAAGCCCCATTTCCGCCAACTCCCGGCGGGCCACAACCTCGGCAAGGCGCTTGCGGACAGTCTCCACCTCGTAGCCCGCGATCCGGACAAGGCTCTTGTCCCAACTCATGCGCCGCCGCCCGCTAGGATCTGTTCAAGCCTCGTGAAGGACTCCGGAAGGCTTGAGACCTCATCTTTGTCCTGTCCCAGGAAAGCCTCAAGGGCCGGATTGAGGGCGATGGCCCTGTCGACCATGGGGTCCGATCCCGCCCGGTAGGCACCGATGCGGATCAGTTCCTCCATATTGGCATAGGCCGAGAGAACCTGACGGGCATCGCGCACGATCGCCCGTTCCCGGGTGTCCTGGCAGGCGGGCATGGTCCGGCTGATCGACTTCAGGACATTGATCGCCGGGAAACGTCCGCGCTCTGCGATGGCGCGCTCCATGACAATATGGCCGTCGAGGATACCCCGCACGGCGTCGGCGATCGGTTCGTTGTGGTCGTCGCCGTCCACGAGGACGGTGAAGAGGCCGGTAATGGGCCCGCCGCGCGTGCCGTCAGGACGCGTAGGACCTGGGCCGGCGCGCTCCAGAAGCTTTGGCAGCTCCGTGAAGACGGTCGGAGTGTATCCCTTGGTGGTCGGGGGTTCGCCCGCGGCGAGTCCGATCTCCCTCTGCGCCATGGCGAAGCGGGTCACCGAGTCCATCAGACAGAGAACCTCCAGGTCCTGGTCCCGCATGTACTCGGCGATGGCCAGGGTCATGTAGGCCGCCTGCCGCCGCTTGAGCGCCGGCTCGTCGGAGGTGGCGACCACGACGACGGCCCGCTTGAGGCCCTCCTCACCGAGCGTCTCCTCGATGAACTCGCGCACCTCCCGGCCCCGCTCGCCGATCAGGCCGACCACGACGGCGTCACACTCGGACTGGCGGGCCAGCATGGAGAGGAGCACCGACTTGCCGACCCCGGAGCCGGAGAAGACGCCCAGCCTCTGCCCGCGGCAGCAGGTGGTGAAGACGTTCATCGCGCGGACGCCGAGGTCCAGCCTGGGCCCTACCCGGTCGCGGGCGTGGGCGGGCGGGGGCGCGGCGCGGAGCGGATAGCCGGCGACGCCCCGCGGAAGCGGGCCCTTGCCGTCAATGGGTTCGCCAAAGGCATTCACGATCCGCCCGAGCCAGCCCCGGGTCGGATGAACGGCGGATCCCTGCGGGTCGATGTGAATTGCAGCGCCGGGTGCGATGCCCTCGACTGGGCCAAAGGGCATGAGCAGTGCGCGGGAGTCCCGGAAACCCACCACCTCGGCGGCCAGGGGCGGTGCACCCCTTCGCTCGATCTTTGCCCGGGCACCGACCGCCAGTCGGGTCATGCCGCCGCGAGCTTCGATGAGCAGGCCCGAAACCGCTGCAACCCGCCCGGTCACCACCAGGGGCTCCAGCTTCTCAACGGCCTCGACAAGGTTGTGCAAGACGCCGTCTCCAGTCGCGACTCAGGACCGTAGCTTGTGTCCTACAGGCTTAATCAGCTGTGAAGAGCCGGGATCGGGATGAGGCACCTTAGACCGCCGCCGTCCGGCGATCCGCAAGCCCGAAGCGCCCGAGGAAGAGGCCAAGGACCAGGCCAGCGAACAGGGCGCGCCCAAGGGTGCGGCCCGGCCGCAGCCTGACCTCGTCCCCAAGGCTGAAGGGCTGGGGCGGAAGGGCCTCCAGCGGCGCGGACAGGTCCGGGTCGCCGCAATCCTCGAGAAAGATCCCGGCACCGGCCTCGGCGAGGCCGCTGGGACCGGGATCGGCGTGCAAATCCGGAGACATATCCTGACCTCCTGCTGGCCGGCCAAGTCGCCGGACACCCCCAATATGGGCCTTGCGCGCCCGGGCACCAGTCCGGGCGAGCCACAGGCATTTGCCGGCAATGTCCAATCACAAAAGATTCAACCGGCTCGAAGCTGCACCTTGAAGCGCGGGCTTGCAGCCGATTCGCGAACCGGGTTAACGCTTTTCACAGCAAGGTTACCAACATTAACCTTTCTTAAATTAACCCTCTGGCAGGGTGAGTTTGCCGGGGCGCGTCGCGAAACGAATCAGCGCTCAGGCCAGAGGGGCAAGGAGGCAAGTATGCGCGTACTGCTTATCGAGGACGACAGCGCGACAGCGCAGAGCATTGAACTGATGCTCAAGTCTGAGGGGTTCAATGTCTATACGACGGACCTGGGGGAGGAAGGCATCGATCTGGGCAAGATCTATGACTACGACCTGATCCTACTGGATCTGAACCTGCCCGACATGAGCGGCATGGACGTGCTGCGGAACCTGCGGGTCGGCAAGATCGATACGCCGATCATGATCCTCTCCGGCACCTCGGAGATCGACACCAAGGTCAAGACGCTCGGCGGCGGCGCCGACGACTACATGACCAAGCCCTTCCACAAGGACGAACTGGTCGCCCGGATCCACGCGGTGGTTCGCCGGTCCAAGGGACACGCCCAGTCCGTGATCCGCACGGGCGACATCCTGGTGAACCTCGACGCAAAGACGGTGGAGGTGAACAACAACCGGGTGCACTTGACGGGCAAGGAGTACCAGATGCTGGAACTCCTCTCCCTCCGGAAGGGCACGACCCTGACCAAGGAAATGTTCCTCAACCACCTCTACGGCGGCATGGACGAGCCCGAACTGAAGATCATCGACGTCTTCATCTGCAAGCTGCGCAAGAAGCTGGCCGCCGCTGCAGACGGCAAGCACTACATCGAGACGGTCTGGGGACGCGGCTACGTGCTGCGCGACCCGATGGAGGGTCAGGCAGCCGCCTGACCAGCCGACCCCCTCCAGGACCTGTAGCGCCCGCCCTCCGGCGGGCGTTCTTGTTTCAGGGGCGGTTCAAGATAAAGTTCGGCCCTCCAGGGGAATGGGAGTAGAAACCATGCGGCTTGCCGCACTGTGCATCACCCTCGCGGCGGCCCTGAGCCTCGCCTTCGTTGCCCTCCGTCCGCCGTCGCCCGCACCCGCCGATGCGCCGGCCAGCGCCTTCTCCGCGCAGCGGGCCTTTTCCGATATCGCGGTCATGGCGAGGTCGCCGCACCCGGTCGGCTCCCCCGCCAATGCCCAGGTCCGGGATTTCCTGCTGGCCCGGATGACCGCCCTGGGCCTGGCACCCGAAGTCCAGCCTGCCTTTGCCCTCAGGAAGATCGATCGACTGAAGCAGCCGCTCTTCGTGGGCGGTCAGGTGGAGAACATCGTCGGGGTCCTGCCCGGGCGCGATCGTACCGCCCCCGCACTGGCGATCATGGCGCATTATGACACCGTCCCGGGCTCGCCGGGCGCCGGAGATGACGCCGCCGGCGTCGCCGCCGCCCTTGAACTGGCCAGGATTCTCCGGCTGCAGGGAACTCCCGCACGGGACGTTATCTTCCTGATTACTGACGGCGAGGAAGCCGGACTGCTGGGCGCGGACGCCGCCTTCACCCAGACCTCGCTGGCCCGCCGGGTCGGGTTCCTAATCAACATGGAAGCCCGGGGCGGGGGCGGACTCGCCCAGATGTTCCAGACCGGGGCGCGGAACGCCGGCACCGTCGAGGTGCTTCGCGAGAACGCCAGCCAGCCCTCGGCCTCATCCCTGGCCGTGCTGCTTTACTCGGCCATGCCGAACGATACGGACTTCACGGTTTCACGCGCCGCGGGGATCGACGGCCTGAACTTCGCCTTCATCGGCAGGCAGTTCGACTACCATGCGGCCTCTGCGACGCCGGCGGCCCTGGAGTTGGGCAGCCTGCAGCACATGGGCGACCAGGTCACGGCGGCGGCCCGCGCCCTGGCCTACGCACCCCGGCTTCCAGAGCGCGGTGCGGACCAGGTCTTCTCCCACGTCTTCGGCGACCTCATCATCGCCTATCCACCAATCGCTGGCTGGCTAGTGCTCGCTGCGTGCGCGGGCCTCCTCGCCCTGGCCGTGCGCAACGCCCGCCGGCTTGGCGTCCTGGATGCCCCGGGGGTGGCCCGAGGCGTGGGAGCGGCCATCTACCTCCTGCTCCTGACCGCCGCCCTGCTTCACCTGGCGCGACTGATCGGCGCCGATGGCCGCGGGTTCCTGGAACAAAGGCCGCTCCTGGCCCGGGCCGCAACCTGGGAGACGGCCCTTCTGTTCCTCGGTCTGTCGGTTGCGCTGCTGACACCGAGACTTATGGGCACAGGGCGGGGCCGTCTTGCCGCGGCAGCCCTCGGGCTGGCGGCAGCTGCGGCGGCGCAGTTCTTTGGCTGGGACCTTGCCGCCCTCGCCCTCGGCGGCGCCGCCGCCGTTTGCGGAGGCCTGACCTTCGGGGCACCCGTCCGCATCGCGCCGGCCTGGGCCGGGGTCCTGGCGACCGCCCTGGCGGTCAGCCTCGGGCTGCAGATCGCCGCGCCGACGGCGGCCTTCCTGGTCGCCTGGCCCCTCCTGGCGGCCTGCCTCGTCGCCGCACTCACCTCGCTGGGCGGGACAGGATCCCGCTGGAGGATTCCCCTCCTCGGGGTCCTGATCGGGACGCCGATGACCGCCTGGCTCCTGGGCTACGCCCACGGCGTCTTCCTGGGCCTCGATCTTCCAGCCCTGTTGGCCGTCTTCGGATGGCTCTGCATGATCGGGCTCTGGCCGATGGTCCAGGGCGATCCCGGGGACAAGATTGGCGACAGGCGCATCTGGCTGGCAGCGGCGGCGGCCCTCGCCCTCGGGCTGGGGCTCTCCGCCCTGGTCCGCCTGGCACCGCCCTGGTCGGCGAAACACCCCCAGGCCACGATCGTCCAGCATCTGCAGGATGCCGGCGGCAGCAAGGCCTACACCCTCTCAACCGAGCCCCATCTCTCCGCCTGGACGCGACGGGTCCTGGCCCAGGGCGGCGAACGCCCTGTCCAGACCCGCGACGAACTCGTCGCACGGGCTCCCTTCTGGGCGAGCCCCGCCCCGATTGCCTCCCTCGCCGGGGCAACTGTCGCACTTCAGACAACCGAGAACGGCAGGCAGCGGCTGACGGTCACCGTGCCCGCGGGAGTCCGGGGCCTCAGCCTGGACCTGAGGTCCGACACCCTCGTGGGTAGCGCCACCGTGAACGGACGACCGGCAGCCCTGCTGGCGGCACCGGGTGTCTGGAACCGGATCCGGCTGCAGGCACCGCCTGGAACCCTGGCGGTAGAGTTCACCCCAGCAGGCCCGGGACGGCTCGAAGTCCGCACCCTGACGCGCACGGAAGGCTGGCCGCTGAGCCTGCCGCCCCTGCCCGCCCGAAGCCCGCGGGAAATGGCCTTCGGCGACAGCGACACCGCCCTCGTCCGCGACGCCCGGACCTTCAGCTGGTAGGCCGGGAGACCTCCATGAGCGACTGCGTCATCTACCACAACCCGGCCTGCGGGACCTCGCGCAACACCCTGGCCCTCCTGCGGGAGAAGGGGGTCGAGCCTCGGGTCGTGGAATACCTGAAGGCTGGCTGGACCGAAGCCCAGCTGAAGACGCTGGCGGCGCGCGCCGGCGTTCCCCTTCGGGCCTTCCTCCGCCTGAGGGGAACCCGGGCCGAGGTGCTTGGGCTCACCGGAGAGGGTGTCTCGGAGGCGACCCTGGCGGCGGCCATGGCGAAGGAGCCGATCCTGGTCGATCGACCGATCGTGGAAGGCCCGCGGGGTGTGGCCCTGTGCCGCCCGGCTGAGCGGGTCCTCGACCTGATCTGAAAGCGGACACGAAAAAGGGCCCCGCCTTGCGGTGGGGCCCCTGTCCGGATCCGGAAGGGATCAGTCGAACACGATGACCGAGCGGGCGAGGCCGCCCTTCTTCATGTCGTCGAAGCCCTCGTTGACCTGGTCCAGCCGGATCCGCTGGGAGATCATCTCGTCGAGCTTGAGCTTGCCGGACATGTAGAAGTCCACCAGGCGGGGCATGTCGACCGGGAAGCGGTTGGAGCCCATCAGCGAGCCCTGGATGCGCTTCTCGCCCAGGAAGGCCGCGCCCGGGAGGGTGATGTTCTGGCCGAGCGGGATCATGCCGATGATGTTGGCCGTGCCGCCACGACGCAGCATGTTGAAGGCCTGCTCGGCAGTCTTGGACAGGCCGATGGCCTCGAAGGCGTGGTGGACGCCGCCACGGGTCATCTCCAGGACTTCCTTGACCGCGTCGGTCTTGGAAGCGTCGATGAAGTCGGTGGCACCGAACTCCCGGGCCAGGTTGTCCTTGGCACCGAACATGTCGATGGCGATGATCCGTCCGGCGCCGGCGATGGCCGCGCCGTTGATCGCCGAAAGGCCGACGCCGCCGCAGCCGATCACCGCCACCGTCTCGCCGGGGCGCACGCCAGAGGTATGGATGGCAGCACCCACGCCGGTCATGACGGAGCAGCCGATCAGGGCTGCGCGGTCGAGGGGCATGTCCTTACGGATCGAGACGCAGGCGTGCTCGTGGATCAGCATGTACTCGGCGAAGGAGGACAGGTTGAGGAACTGCGGCAGGGGGGCGCCGTTCTGGGTCAGGCGGGGCTCGTCACCGGAGTCGCGCTTGGTCTCAGGGCTGACGCAGAGGGACAGGCGTCCCGTCAGGCAGCTTTCGCAGTGGCCGCAGTAGGCCGACAGGCAGGTGATGACGTGGTCGCCCACCTTTACCGTGCGCACCTCGGAGCCGACCGCCTCGACGACGCCGGCGCTCTCGTGTCCCAGGACGGCGGGGAGCGGGTGCGGATAGGAGCCTTCCATGAAGTGCAGGTCGGAATGGCACAGGCCGGCGGCCTTTGTGCGGATCAGGACCTCGCGCGGGCCAGGCTTGTTGATCTGGACGTCTTCGATCTGAAGCGGCTTGCCCACTTCCCGCAGAACGGCGGCCTTCATGTCAGCGTCTCCCCTCGTCTCGCCCCTGTGGGCGTTGGCAATGCGCCAGCCTGCTGGGCTGGGTCGGCGAGACCTTATCTTCCTTGGGGCGGCGGGCGCCAGCCTCTTTTCAGGTCCCCGCCAAAGCCGCCCGCAACTCACGCTTGAGGACCTTTCCGGTCGGTCCGATGGGCAGGCTGTCGACGATGCGCACCTCGTCGGGAACCCACCACCTTGCCACCCGGGCGGCGACATGGTCACGCAGCGCGGCGGGTTCGGCGTCCTGGCCAGGGCGGAGAACCACGAGCAGGAGGGGCCGCTCGTCCCATTTCGGATGCGGGACGCCGACGGCGGCGGCCATGGCGACGGCGGGATGCGAGGAGACCGCATCCTCAAGGTCCAGGGTCGAGATCCACTCGCCGCCGGACTTGATCACGTCCTGGGCCCGGTCGGTCAGGCGCAGGAAGCCCTCGGGGTCGATGGCCGCGATGTCGCCGGTGTCGAACCAGCCGTCATCGCCAAAGGCGGCCGCACCGTCATTGCGGAAATAGGCCGAGGCGACCCAGGGGCCGCGCACCTGCAGGGTGCCCGACTGTCGCCCGTCATGGTCCAGTACCGACCCGTCCTCGCCGACGATCCTGAGTTCCACGCCCCAGTTGGCCCGGCCCTGGCGCTGCTTGCGGACGAGGGCTGCCTCGGGGGTCTCGCCGGCATGGACGGCCAGGGGGGTGTTGATGACGCCCAGGGGGCTGGTCTCTGTCATGCCCCAGATCTGCCGGACATCCGCCCCCAGCCGGTCCTGGACCCGGGAGATCAGGGACGCCGTCGGCGCCGAGCCGCCCACCGCCACGGTCCGGACCGAGGTGAGGGCCTGGCCTGTCCCGTCCAGATGGTCGAGCACGCCCACCCAGATGGTCGGCACGCCCAGGAGGAAGGTCGCCTGCTCGGCCACCGCAAGATCGCAGACGGAGGGCCCGTCAAGGTGCCGGCCCGGCAGAATGAGCTTGGCCCCCACCAGGGGCGCCGCATAGGGCGTGCACCAGGCGTTGGCGTGGTACATCTGGGCGCAGGGCAGGATGGCGTCTGCGGCGCCGAGGCCGAAGCAGTCCGGCTGGATCACCGCCATGGCGTGCAACACGGTCGAGCGGTGCGAGTAGAGCACGCCCTTTGGATTGCCCGTGGTCCCCGAGGTGTAGCAGAGGGCCGAGGCCTGCCGCTCGTCGAGTTCCGGCCAGTCGAACTCCGGTTCGGCGGCGACCAGGATGTCTTCGTAGACAAGGGTCCCGGCGGGTGCGCCCTGCGGGAGGTTCCCGCGGTCCGTGAGGGCGACGAAGGTCTTCACCGTCTCGAGCTTGGTGCCGATCTCGGCAACCAGGTCGGAGAAGGTGATATCCCAGAACAACAGGCTGTCGCCGGCGTGGTTGGCGACCCAGGCCACCTGGTCCGGATGCAGCCGGGGATTGATGGTGTGAAGGACGGCACCCAGGCCGCTGACGGCGTAATAGAGCTCGAAATGGCGGTGGGTCGACCATGCCAGGGTGGCGACACGGTCGCCAGGACCAACTCCCAATCGCCTGAGGGCGTTCGCCATCCGCCTTACCCGCACAAGGGCGTCAGCATAGCCGTACCGGTGGATCGGCCCCTCGACGGTCCGGGTGACGATTTCGCGGCCAGGGTGCCAGGCCGCCGCGTATTCCAGGATGGAGGGCAGGGTCAGGGGCCTGTCCATCATCAATCCAAGCATGCGCCTTCCCTCCCGACGGGACGGCGCGCCGCAGGGTCAACCGGCCCGGCGCGTCACCGTCATCATGTAGTTGACCCCGGAGTCCGACGACAGCCGCCAGACCCCCGACAGGGGGTCGAAGCTCACCCCGAACGGGCCCTGCATGTCCAGAGGTTCGGCGGAAAGGAAGCCACGCAACTCGTCCGGAGTCAGGAACTTGCGCCAGTCATGGGTGCCGGCCGGCAGCCAGCGCAGAACATACTCCGCCCCGATCTTGGCCAGGGCCAGGGCCCGGAGAGTGCGGTTCAGGGTGGCCACGATCATCAGGCCGCCGGGGGCCAGCAGGCGCCCGCAGGTGCGCAGGAACTCGCCCGGATCGGCGACATGCTCGATGACCTCCATGTTGAGGATCACGTCGAAGAGTGGCGTCCCCTCAGCCTCAAGGGCCTCGGCGGTCGAGGCGAGGTAGGTGACCGGAACCCCGGTCTGTTCGGCGTGGGTCCGAGCCGTGCCGATATTGCGCTCGGAGGCGTCGACCCCCGTCACTTCGAACCCCAGGCGCGACATGGGTTCGGACAGGAGCCCCCCGCCGCAGCCAATGTCGAGCAGCCTCAGGCCCTCGAAGGGCTGGCGACCGGTGCCGTCCCGGCCGAAGTGGGCCAGGCCCTTCTCCCGGATGAAGGACAGGCGGACCGGGTTGAAGCGATGCAAGGGGGCAAACTTGCCCTTGGGGTCCCACCATTCGGCGGCGATGCGCGAGAACCTCTCGACTTCGGCGGGATCAATGCTGGAGCGGGGCTCGGCCATGGGCGGCACATACCAGAGGCTCCGGTGACCTGAACAGCGGAAAGCCAGGGTTGCCGGGGAGTTGCTCCCTCCCCGCCCCCCCGCTAGAACGCCTCTCTTTCCGGTCTGGAGTGCAGATTGCGAGCCATGTCGCGGCTGGTCATGAAATTTGGCGGCACCTCCGTGGCCGACCTGGAACGCATCCGGCGCGTCGGACGGTTGGTCGCTGCCGAAGCTGCGGCGGGCCACAGGGTCGCGGTCGTCGTCTCTGCCATGAGCGGCAAGACCAACGAGCTGGTGGCCTGGACAGACGCTGCGGGACCCGCCGCGGAAGGCCTGCCAGCCTCCGATGACGAATATGACGTCGTGGTGTCGTCAGGCGAACAGGTGACCGCCGGCCTCCTGGCCATGACCCTGCGCAATATGGGATTGTCTGCCCGTTCCTGGATGGGCTGGCAGGTCCCTATCATCGCCGACGACGCCCATGGCCGCTCGCGCATCGATGACGTTCCGCCGGAGGCGCTGACGGCCTCCCTGGATGCTGGCGAGATCGCGGTCATTGCAGGCTTCCAGGGGGTGACGGCTTCCGGTCGGATCGCAACCCTGGGCCGAGGCGGATCCGACACCAGCGCCGTGGCGATCGCCGCCGCGGTGCGAGCTGTGCGCTGTGACATCTACACGGACGTCGATGGGGTCTACACCACCGACCCCCGCATCGAGTCCCGGGCCCGGAAGCTGGCGCGCATTTCCTACGAGGAGATGCTGGAGATGGCCTCCCTGGGTGCCAAGGTCCTGCAGACCCGCTCGGTGGAGCTGGCCATGGCCCAAAAGGTGCCACTGCGGGTCCTGTCGAGTTTTGTCGAGCCCGGCGATGCCCCGGGCCAGGGCACCATCGTGTGCGACGAGGAAGAGATCATGGAAAAGCGGATCGTCAGCGGAGTCGCCTACAGCCGGGACGAGGCCAAGATCAGCCTGTTCGGCCTGCCCGACCACCCCGGTGTCTCTTCGGTGATCTTCGGGGCGCTGGCCGACGCCAACGTAAATGTCGACATGATCGTGCAGAGCCACGCCCGGATCGCCGATACGGCCAACATGGAGTTCACCGTCGGCAAACGGGACGCGGGACGTGCGGTGGACGTCGTCCGCGGCCTTCAGGCCCAGGTCGGTTTCGAGGATGTCCAGGTCAATGAGGATGTCGCCAAGGTGTCGGTGATCGGAGTCGGCATGCGCAGCCACGCGGGCGTGGCCAAGACCATGTTCGGCGCCCTTGCGGAGAAGGGCGTCAACATCCAGGTCATCTCGACTTCGGAGATCAAGATCTCCGTCCTGATCGACTCCGCCTACACCGAACTGGCAGTTCGGGCCCTTCACGCCGCCTACGGCCTGGACCAGCTCTGACCTGGGCCTACGGGCTCCTCGCCGCCGGTGGGAAGGTCATCGGATAGTCGGGGGACCAGTGGTTGGCCGTCCCGCTGGTCACATACCCGCAGAGGAAGATCGCGCAGATCAGGGCGCCGGGCAGGTAGCTGTTTGTCCGGCGCCAGGTGAAGACCGAGATCACGCCGACGATCGCCAGCAGGGGAATGAACTGCAGGGCAACGATGACGTTGAGGGGCTCGGTCGGGGTCAGAAGCAGGCCTGTCGTGAACAGGGTTCCATACTCAAACGCCGCAAGGACCAGGAAACCCCCGCCCAGGACCCCCGCCGCCGTCAGGTAGGTCGAGCGCCGCCCGGCACCATCGACCGCCAGCAGGGCGCAAAGACTGCGGACAAGGATCACCGAATGGAGAATCCAGAACGGCAGGTAGGTGAGGAAGGTGCCCCATCGCGACGCGTCCAGGGGACGGAAGCCCACCACCCAGAACCGGAAGTCCACGTGGAGGAGGCGGTCCATGGCCAACAGGGCGAGGGCACCGGCCCCAACTGCGGCCAGGGCCGCAAATGACGAACGCGGAACATCCAGGCTGAAGTCCGGGTGGCCCCGCCGGAGGAAGGGTGCCACCAGGAGGGACAAGAGTGTGTTCAGCAGGGCCCAGGCGAGCAGCTGGTTCTGGATCCACTGGGGAAACTGGGCGGAGGGAAGCCAGAGCGCGCCCAGCTTCATGAACGGCAGGTAGGTCAGGGCTGGCAAGGCGGCGGTGAGGGCCAAGGCGATCCAGCCCCCCGGGCCCCGGACTGCGACGACGGGCTCGGGACTGCGCCTGAGGTCACCGATCCAGGGCAGGGCCAGAACGGCTTCAAAGACCCCCAGCAGGACCACGATGAAACCGACAAATCCGACGAGGGTGCCGACCTCCTTCCAGAACCAGATCTGGTTTCCGGGTGGCAGGGGATGGCTCTCGCCCTCCAGCCGCGCCTGCATCCAGTCGATGACGGGCGCAACGCCGCCGGAGGAGAAGTGTTCCCAGGGATGAGTGACGTTGGGCAGGTCTAGGCGGCGGGCGGTCCCCAGGCCGGGATCGCCGTAGACCCGGCCCGGCTCCACAGGCGACGAGATGCCAAAGACCTGCTTTAGCTTTGGTGAGTCCGGCAGGCCGGTTCCCTTGGGCGTACGCCACATGAGGCCGGCGAACTCGTCCAGACCGCCGAAGACCACGTTCAGGTTGCGCGGGAAATCCGGGCGGACCTCGTCGGGGGGGCCGAAGAGCCCGGGAGCGGAGCCAACCAGGGCCACGGCGCGGTAGCCGTCGGGTTGGGCGCGAGCCGCCGCAAGGATCGGGCCACCGCCCATGCTGTGGCCCGCCAATCCAATCTGGTCCGGATCGACGAAGGACTGACTGCGCAGGAAGGCCAGGGCCGAAGGGCCTCCGAAGCCCGCCGCGCCCACATTGCCGTGGGAGCCGCCGTGTCCAGTCATGTCCATCGCCAGGACGACGAAGCCCCGCCGCGACAGCTCGATGGCGAAGGGGCTCTGCATCTCCCGGGTATTGATGTAGCCGTGGCTGAGGAGGACCGCAGGCGCACGCCGCCCCCCGTCCAGTCCAGCGGGCCGGTAAAGCAGGCCCGACATTGTTGCGCCCTCGGCCGTGCGCCAGTGGGCCTCGCTGACCTGCACACCGCCGGAGGTCTGAACCCGCGAAGCCAGGAGTGACCCTGCAAGAATGAGTACGAGGCCGATCAGGGCCAGCCTGTAGCGCATGGGTTTCCCCCGAGAGGATCCCGGCGGACAGACGCCGCCGTAAGCTTCTTACTATCATGAGGTGACGGGGAGCAGACAATGCGCTTACCTTGCGCCCGTCAGCCAAGGAGGTCCAAGTCATGCCACACGTCCTGAGTCTTTCGCTGCTTCACCTGATCATGGGCGGCTACCTGGTCGGCCAGCCACCCATCGATGCTGTCCGGCTTTTGCCGCCACCGCCGGCGGCCGGGTCGAGCCAGGAGGCCTATGACCGCGCGACCGCCGCCGCCGCCCGCGCCGGCGTGGACGGACCCGCCTGGAAGGCGGCGACCCGCGAGGCGAACATCCCCAACGCCGACTTCATGCAGTCCCTGTCCTGCGCCGTCGGCGTCCAGGTCTCGGCAGACAAGACCCCGGCGGTCCAGAAGTTGTTCTCTTCGGTGGCGACCGACTTCGTCGGGCCCATGAACCAGGCCAAGTCCAACTGG
>CAMCIK010000017.1 GCA_945874825.1 Phenylobacterium deserti
CCGCGCCGAACGAAAAGGGACTGCAGTGGTCCTTTGATTCCGACTACAGCTACCGGGACGCTGCGACGGGCCGGGTGGTCGTCTTGACCGCCATTGGCAAGGTTGGCGCCAGCCCGCGGATGGGACCCTCGGGACCCGGAGCGGCAGACGGGGTGGGCTTCATCTACGCCCTCGACTGCAAGTCGAACAACCTGCTCTCCTTGGGCGGCTACTCGCCGAAGAACCCGCTGAAGATCGGCGGAGACTGGCGCAGCGCAGCGCCGAAGAAGGCTGACGGGGCGGACGATGCGGCCCTGATGCGCCAGGCCTGCACCAACTCTGCGGCCCTGCCCACGAAGTAGGCCGGGACGCCTTCCTCTGCACCTGGACAGTCTCCAGCAGGACCTCGGCATGGCCGTGGGGGACGTCCGGGGACAGCGCCCGGGCGTCCTTGATCTGGCTCAACCCTGGCTGGCAAATCCGTTCCCGGCGCGCCAGGATGGGGCATGATCAAGGACTTCCCCCACCGCCCCCTGGCCAACGCCTTCGTGACCCTGGAACCGCTGTCGGAGGTCCACCGCGAACCCCTCCGCGCCGCCTGCGCCGCGGATCCCGATGTCTGGAACGAGCTCTATTCCCTGTCCCTGGTGGGAGAGCACTTCGACCGGTTCTGGACGGACAGGCGCATCGCCGAACGCGACTCCGGCGCCGCACACCATTTCGCCGTGCTTCAAGAAGGCCGTTGCGTCGGCATCACCGCCTTCCTGAAGATCGACCGGGCCAACGCGAGCCTTGAGATCGGCCTGACCTACTACGCCCCCGAGGCCCGGGGCGGACCGGTCAATCCCGCAGCCAAGCGCCTGCTGATGGGGGAGGCCTTCGACGCCGGATTCTGTCGGGTCCAGTTCCACGTCGACGAGATCAACGCCCGCTCTCGAGCGGCTGTGCTCAAGCTGGGCGCCACCTTCGAGGGGATCCAGAGGTGGGAACGGATCGTCTGGACCGGCCGTCGGCGCAGCACGGCCGTCTACTCGGTGATCGCGCCCGAATGGCCCGGCGTCCGCGAGGCTTTGGACCAAAGGCTCGCCGCCTTCGGGCCAGAGGCCTGAGCCATCCAGCCTGAAGGCGGCGGCGCTTCAGCTCACGGGCGCCGTGCGGGTCTGGCTTTCAGCGAAGAAGACCTGGCCGGCGTGCTCGGCCACCTCCTGGGCGGTATAGGGCCGGCCTGGCTGGAAACCCTCCGTCTCCAGCATTTTGATCTCGCGGACGCCGCGGGATGAGACGCCCAACACCTTGCCGGTATGGTCGGCGGCCAGGTCCGAGACCATGTAGAGCACGCCGGGCGCCACGTTCTCGGGAAGGCTCAGCGGATCGGGATCGCGGCCGACCCGTCCGGGAAGGTCGGAGGTCATGCGCGTGAAGGCGCCGGGCGCCAGGCCCATGACCCGGATTCCATACTTGCGGCCCTCGATGGCCAGCACCCGCATGAAGCCGTAGATGCCTGCCTTGGCCGCCCCATAGTTCGACTGGCCGAAATTGCCGTAGAGGCCCGAGGTGGAGCTGGTCATGACAATGACCCCCTGCCGACCATTGTCCTTAAGCCACTTCCAGACCGGCATGGTGCAGCAATAGGTGCCCTTCAGGTGCACCTTGACCACCAGGTCCCAGTCCGCCTCCGACGTGTTCGCGAAGGACTTGTCCCTCAGGATGCCAGCATTACAGACTAGGATGTCGACCTGGCCGAAGGCGTCCAGCGCGGTTTTCAGGATGTTCTCGCCGCCTACCATGGTCGAGACGTCGTCGGCGTTCGCAACGGCCCGCCCCCCCTCGGCGAGGATGTCGTTGACCACCTTCTGGGCGGCGCTGACGGATCCGTCGCCCGAGCCGTCCCGGGCTCCGCCCAGGTCATTGACCACCACCGCCGCGCCCTCGCGGGCAAACAGCCGCGCATAGGCCTCGCCGAGCCCGCCGCCCGCGCCCGTGATGATGGCCACCTTGCCGTCGAGAAGTCCCATCTGCGTTTCCCCGCTGTCTGGATTGGAACTCCATCTTCCAACCGGTCCGCAAGGGAGTCGAGTCCGCGCTCCAGGGGGACGGCCTGGGTCCTTTCCGACTCCACAAGCCGGGCGGTTGGAGTAGGGTCGGAGGGTCCGGCGCGTCAGACGCCGGCACCAGGGGGAAGCCGCGTGTCCGAGACCATTCCCACGGGCGAGGCCCACGGTCTGGGGGCCATTGTCGATACACCCATCGCATCCGAGCTGGCCGGCGACGGTCGGATGAACCGGGGTGCCGTGTCCTGGTCCCTCTTCGAAGGCGCGCGCAACCCCTACATCATCCTCGTCACCATCTACATTTTTGCCCCCTATGTGGCGTCCGTCATGGTTGGCGACCCGGTTCGGGGCCAGGCGGTCATCTCCCAGTGGAGCCAGTATTCCGGGTGGATCGTCATGGCCACGGCGCCCTTCCTCGGGGCATCCATCGACCAGCTCGGGCCCCGCAAGGGCTGGCTGGCCCTGGTGATGGCGGCCATGGTCCCCATGATGATCGCCCTCTGGTGGGCCAAGCCCGACGGCAGCGGGCTGTCCGTCACCCTGACCATGCTGCTCATCACCCTGATCGGCCTGGGATTCGCCTTCTCCGAGGTGCTGCACAACTCCCTGTTGATCCGGGCTGCAGGCATGAAGGCCGCCCATAAGGCCTCGGGACTGGCCCTCGCCCTCGGCAACGGCTTCTCGGTGCTGGCCCTCGGCTTCACGGCATGGGCCTTCGCGCTTCCGGGAAAAGTCGATTGGGCCTGGGTGCCCAAGACCCCGCTGTTCGGCCTGGACACGGCCGCCCATGAGCCTGAGCGAATCGTGACTGTGATGGCGGCAGGGATATTCGCCGTCGGCGCCATCCCCCTGTTTCTCTTCACCCCGGACGCCCCGTCCACCGGGGTACCGGTCCTCAAGGCCTTCCGGAACGGCGCCCGCCAGCTTTGGGAAATGCTGTCGACCGTCCGGCGCTACCGCGACGCAGCCATCTACCTGCTCAGCCGGATGGCCTTCGTCGATGGCATGAATGCCGTCCTGATCTATGCCGGCGTTTACGCCGTGGGGGTGATGCAGTGGCAGGCCCTTGAAATGCTGGCCTACGGGATCCTCCTGTCCATCCTCGCGGTCCTCGGTGGCTTCGTCGGTCGCTGGATGGATTCAGGCCTGGGGCCCAAGAACTCCCTGCGGATCGCCATCCTGATGTCGATCCTGGGCATAGTCTGTATGCTGGGGATGTCGCCCACCCGCATCCTCTACTTCTGGTCGTTTGATCCCTCGGCCCAGCCGCCGGTCTGGGACGGGCCGGTCTTCCGGACCCTGCCCGAGGTGATCTTCCTGCTGATTGGCTTCGTGAATGCGGTCTTTATCACCGCCCAGTACGCGTCTTCCCGCACCCTGCTGACCCGTCTGACGCCCCCGGAGAAGACCGGCGCCTTCTTCGGTGTCTATGCCCTGTCCGGGGTGGCGACAGGATGGCTGGCGCCCATGATGGTCAATCTCGGCACCAACCTGACCCAAACCCAGCAGGGGGGCTTCGCCACCCTCACGGTCCTCCTGGCTGTTGGCTTGGTCGGCCTCAGTTTTGTCCGGGGCGGCGGCAAATCGATTGAGCCCTGAGGCATCGGGATCGCCTCATTTATTGTTAACTATAATTATTCATAAAGGTTAACTGGCGGACTCTTGGGAAATGCACGTCCAGTTTACTTGTCATTAACCTCATTGCGACAAGGTTAGGACAAGTGCGCGGGGAAGCCGAAAGGCTCAGCCGGGGCGTGGGGACTCCCGCCCTCCCGTGACACGGGAGAACAGAATGTCCAGGTTACTCGCAAGGGTTCTCCGTGAGGAGGCCTCCGCGCCGGTGGTTGAGTACGGGGTCGTCGCGGCCCTCATCGCCGCCGTGCTTCTCACTGCCGCCAGCCTTGGCGTCGGCCACCAGCCTCCACCCGTCTCCGCCCCGGACCTCCGCGCAGCACCGCGCTGAAGCCGCCCGTTGCGGCGTCACGCACTTTGGCCCAAATGACTTGCAGGCGTCCCCGTCGGACGCCGGTCCAGGGAAGTGCCCCATGTCAGAGTCCCCCTCCGTCGCGGAAGGCCGCTCGGTTCCCGTGATTGCCCTCTGCGAGGGCGAAACCGACGGCTGGCTCGCGACGGCGCCGCCCCTCGAACGCGGACTCGCCACCCCGGACTTCAGGGGGCGGACCGGCCAGGTGGTCGTCGTTCCCGGACCCGATGGCGCGCCAGCCGGGGTCCTGCTGGGCCTGGGACCTGCTCCCGGGGACCCCGCCGCCTTCCGGACCCTCGCCGGCCGGCTTCCCGCCGGGCGCTTCCGGCTCGAGGGCGCAACTGGTGGCATTGTGCCCCGGGACGCCGCCATCGCCTTCGCCCTCGGCCTCTACCGCTTCGAGCGCTACCGCAGGCGTGAGACCGCGCCTCCGAGCCTGGTGATCCCAGGGGTCGACACGGCGGCGGTCGCCGGGATCTCGGACGCCTGCGCCCTCGCAAAGGACCTGATCAACACCCCCGCCAACGACCTCGGCCCCGCCGAACTCGAGGCCGCCGCCCGCGACCTTGCCGGGCGCTTCGGGGCCGACATCTCAGTGGTCTGCGGCGACGACCTTCTGGCCGGGGGCTATCCCGCCGTCCATGCGGTCGGCCGGGCAGCGGCAGCGGGGCGCGAGCCCCGGATGATCGAGATCACCTGGGGTGTAACCGGTCGCCCCCATGTCGTCCTGATCGGCAAGGGCGTGGTCTTCGACACCGGTGGCCTGGACCTCAAGCCGTCCGCAGGTATGCGGCTGATGAAGAAAGACATGGGCGGCGCAGCCCACGTCCTGGCCCTGGGCGCCATGATCCTGCAGGCAGACCTGCCCATTCGCCTATCTATCCTCATTCCGGCGGTTGAAAACGCCGTGGGCGGCGGGGCCATGCGTCCCGGGGATGTCCTGTCGACCCGCAAGGGGCTGACCGTCGAGGTGGGCAATACCGACGCCGAAGGCCGGCTGATCCTCGCCGACGCCCTGACCCGCGCCGCTGAACTCGCACCCGACCTCACCCTGGACCTGGCGACCCTGACCGGTGCCGCCCGGGTCGCCCTAGGCCCACAGTTGCCCCCCTTCTTCACCGACGACGAGGACCTCGCGGCGGCCATCGAGGCGGGGGCCCGAAAAGCCTTTGATCCGGTCTGGCGGCTACCGCTCTGGAAGGGCTACGCCGCGTCCCTAGAGTCCGACATCGCCGACCTGAAGAACGACCCCGACGCCTGGGCTCAGGCGGGTGCTATGACGGCGGCCCTGTTCCTGCAGAAGTTCGCCCCACCCGGACCCTGGGCGCACTTCGACATCTATGCCTGGAACCCCAGGGGCCAGCCCGGCTCACCCGCCGGCGGGGAGGCCCATGCCATCCGCGCACTCTTCGCCATGCTGCAGGACCGCTACAGGTGAGGACAGACCCGCGCCTGACCCCGGCGAGGGAGGGCCTCGCCGCCGCCAGCCTCGAGGGCCTGGTGCCCGCCGGCCGCTATGTGCGCCCGCAGCGGATGCAGGTCGTGGTCCCGGCGACCGCGGTCCGTAGCGGCCCCCAGGCTGGGGCCGAGCAGTGGGACCAGCTTCTCCTTGGAGAGCGGTTTGATGTTCTGGAAACCCGCGGCGCCTTCGCCTGGGGACAGGCGGTCCGGGACGGCTATGTCGGCCATGTCGCCCTCGACGCCCTGGTGCCGGAGGGACCTGCGCCCACCCACCGGATCCGGGTCCGGCTGACCTATGGATTTCGGAGCCCCAGCATCAAGTCGGAGCCTGTCGGGCCCATTTCCCTTAACAGTCTGGTCGCCGTTTCCGGCCGGGAGGGGAAGCTGGCCCTCTGCGACGCCGGATTCTGGCTGCCAGAGGCCCACCTGGCACCGATCGGTGTCTTCGAGGCCGATCCCGCGACCTTAGCCGAGTCGCACCTGGGTGCGGCCTACCTGTGGGGCGGGCGTGAGGGCTGCGGGCTGGACTGCTCGGGACTGGTCCAGCAGGCCCTCCTGGCCTGCGGGCGGGCCTGTCCCCGGGATTCCGACTTGCAGCAGGGCCTGGGGGCCGCGGCTTCCCCGGACGGGCTGCGCCGGGGTGATCTGGTTTTCTGGAAGGGCCACGTGGCCATGATGGTGGACGCCGCGCGAATAGTGCACGCCAATGCCCATCACATGGCTGTGGCTATCGAGCCCCTCGCAGAGGCGATCCAGCGGATCTCGGGAACGGGCGGCGGTGAACCCACCGCCTATAGGCGCCCCCTCGACAGGCAGCGCCCGGAAGCGTCCTGAAGGACCTCAGGCGGCGGGCTTGGCCGCAGGCACTTCGGCGGGCGCTGCATCCGTCGGAGCGGCTACGGCAGGAGCCGCGGCCGGCGCCGCGGCGGCCGGGTTCGGGGCGGGTACGGGCAGGGTCCCGCCCTGGGCTCGCAGATAGGCGATCATATTGACCCGGTCCTCGGACTTCTTCAGGCCGACGAAGGACATCTTGGTACCCGAAATGTACTTCTGGGGTGCCTTGAGGAACTCGTACATTTGCGTGTCGTTCCAGACCGCCTGCTTGGTGCCGAAATCGGTCATGGCGGCGGAATAGGCGAACCCGGCGTGGGTACCGGGCTTTTGGCCGATCACGCCCCAGAGGTTCGGGCCGATGCCGTTGGCACCCCCATTGGCAACGTTGTGGCAGGCCTGGCACTTGGCGAAGGCAGCCTCGCCAGCCTTGAGGTCAGCGACGGGAATGACAGTTCCGAAATCGGGCATGACATCGGCGGCCGCTGCGCCTTCGCCAACTTCGGTCGCGGCCTCGATGAGGTACCCCGGCTTGGCCGGCGCCTCGGAGCTGAACAGCCCCGTGGTCACTTCCCGAAGCCCGACGATGGCAAGGGCCGTCGCAAGAACGGCACCTGCGACCTTATTGAATGAAAGATTGCTCATCGTCCCGAAACCCAAAACCTGGCAGGCCCGAGAGAAGGCCCGTCCTGCGGCGGATTCCCGCCCCTTGTTGCGTTCGCGTCTCTTACACGCTACCGGCGCTGGCGCAACCGGACAGTTGGCCCGCAGCCTAGGTTCATGACACCGATCCTCCTCATCCCCGCGCGACTGGCCGCGACGCGGCTCCCAGGCAAGCCGCTCGCCGACATCGGCGGCCTTCCAATGATTGTCCGCGTGGTCCGCCAGGCCGAGGCGTCAGGCGTTGGGCGGGTGGCTGTGGCGGCGGGCGATCCCGAGATCGTCACGGCCGTGGAGGCCGCCGGGGGCCGGGCCGTCCTCACCGATCCCGACCTGCCGTCCGGCTCTGACAGGATCCTGGCCGCCCTCCAGATGCTGGATCCCGCCGGCCGCCATGACGTGGTCATCAACCTTCAAGGCGACATCCCCTTCGTCGCCCCCGAAGCGATCCGGGCCTGCGCGGACCTTCTGTCCGAACGTCCGGAAGCTGACATCTCGACCGTCATGGTTGCCGAGTCGGATCCCGGGGACCGGATGAACCCGGACATGCCCAAGGTGGTCGCCGCCATGGCCCGGGATGGCCGCACCGCCCGCGCCCTCTACTTCACCCGATCGGTCCTCTATGGCGAGGGTCCGGTCTGGATTCACCACGGCATCTACGGATTTCGGCGCCAGGCCCTGGAGCGATTCACGGCCGCACCCCCTTCGCCCCTCGAGCGGCGCGAGCGGCTGGAGCAGCTGCGCGCCCTGGAGCTGGGCATGACCGTCTGGTCCGCCGTACTGGACGAAGCGCCGATCTCGGTGGACAACCCCTCCGACCTCGAGCGCGCCCGCGCTTACGCTCGCCGACTGGGAGACCCGGCATGAACCCCAACCGGATCGCCTTTCAGGGAGAGCTTGGGGCCAACAGCCACGAAGCCTGCCAGGCCGCCTTCCCCGACATGGAGCCCGCGCCCTGCGCAACCTTCGAGGAGGCTTTTGAGGCGGTGCGGTCCGGTGATTGCCGACTGGGCATGATCCCGGTGGAGAATTCCATCGCGGGCCGGGTTGCGGACGTCCATCACCTGCTGCCATCCTCGGGACTGCGGATCATCGGCGAGTACTTCAAGCCCATCCACTTCCAGCTGATGGCCAATCCGGGCGTCCGGCTCGAGGACCTGAAGACCGTGGTCTCCATGCCCATCGCCTTCGCCCAGTGCCGGGAGGTGATCGCGAACCTTGGCCTGTCCCGGGATCCCGTCAGCGACACTGCCCTCGCAGCCCGCCGGCTCTCGGAGCATCCGGACCCGACCCGGGCCGCCATCGCCCCGGCCCTGGCGGCGCGGCTCTACGGCCTTGAGATCCTGCAGGCGGACATCGAGGACACCCACGACAACACCACGCGCTTCCTGGTCATGACCGCGGACCAGGACGCCCCGGCGCCGGCGTCCGGCGTCCGCTGCGTGACCAGCTTCGTCTTCCGGGTCCGGAACCTGCCGGCGGCCCTCTACAAGGCCCTCGGCGGCTTCGCCACCAACGGCGTCAACATGACCAAGGTGGAAAGCTACATGGAGAACGCCGCCTTCACGGCGACCTTCTTCTATTCCGAGATCGACGGGCGTCCCGAAGACCCCGCCGTCGCCCGGGCCTTCGAGGAACTGCAGTTCTTCTCGGAGCGGTTCGAGATCCTCGGCGTCTTCCCGGCGGACCCCTACCGCGACCACATCTGAGAGGGGTCAGTCCGCCGCCGCCCAGGCTCGGAGAAGCTGGTGGGCAATGGCCATGGCAGGCGGGGCGAAGCTACCCCTGATCTCGCCGGCCAGCAGGGCTCGGGCCTCGTCTCGCGTGTACCAACGCACCTCGGACAGCTCGGTCTGGTCCGGCTGGGCCTCGTCGCTGTCCACCTCGGCGATCAGGCCGATCATCAGCGAATTGGGGAAGGGCCAGGGCTGAGAGGAATGGTAGCGGACCGATGTCGTCCGCAGGCCCGCCTCCTCGAAGAGCTCGCGGGCGCAGGCCTCCTCGATGGACTCCCCGGGCTCAAGGAACCCTGCGAGGGCAGAGAACATGCCGGCAGGCCAGGCCGCCTGGCGTCCCAGCATGCAGCGGCCACCATGCACGGCCAGCATGATGACCACCGGGTCCGTCCTCGGGAAGTGATCGGCGCTGCAGGCGGGACACTCGCGTTTCCAGCCGCCCTCCGCGGCCCGGGTTGGTTCGCCGCAGACGGAACAGGCGCGATGCTTGCGACGCCATTCGAAGACGCCCTTGGCCGTGCCGACGATTGCGGTCTCGCCCGGCGCAAGGCTGGAGGCCAGGGCCCGGGCGTCCTCGAACCGGCCCATGCCCTGCAGTGGGCCGTCGGTGGGATCCGCAGGGCCTTCGAGGTCGACGGCGAACACCGCCGTCTCCTGCCAAAGGCCCATGAACAGGAGCCGTTCGGACCCTCCGGACAGGTCCTCAACAAGGCGTGAGGGCAGGTAGGCGATCTGGGTCCCCCCCGAGGAGGACCGCTCGACGAGGGCCTTCCCGTTCCAGAGCACGACGCCCAGGGACTGGTCGGAGGCAAGGCGTTCAGCGAGCCAGGCAGCGTCCTTGCGGTACTCGCTGACGCGGTCGAGGGGATTGCCAGCGAAGGTGTTTTGGAAGGCGTTCAGGGACATGAGTCTGATATTAGCCCACAGGCGGAATTCTGCACACGCTTGCGTAGAAGCCCCGGGATCGCGATATAGGGGATGGAGATCGGCGACGGGCGGACGCCTCGCCAACTCGGTCAGGTCCGGAAGGAAGCAGCCGTAACGAGTCACGTTCCGGGTCGTTGTCCGGTCTCCACCCAGCCCGCATGGCGACCATGGCCGACGAAGACCTCACGCCCGAACCTGATGCGCCGGAGCGTGATCCCGACACCGCGGACATGTTCGGCGAACCTGCGCCGGCTGCGACCACAGCGCCGGCCCGGCAACCCGCGACCGATGGTTCTGCGGCCTACACTGTCATCGCCCGGAAGTACCGCCCGCGGACCTTCGAGGACCTCTATGGCCAGGGGGCCATGGTCCGGACCCTGCGCAACGCCTTCGCGGCCGGACGCATCGCCCACGCCTTCATGCTCACCGGTGTCCGGGGAGTGGGCAAGACCACCACGGCCCGGCTGCTGGCGCGGGCGCTGAACTTCCAGACAGACTCCATCGACGCCCCCAGCCTGGACCTGTCCGTCGAAGGTCGGCACTGCCGCGCCATCATCGAGGGCCGGCACATGGACGTGTTGGAGCTGGACGCCGCCAGCCGGACCGGCGTCGCCGACATGCGCGACCTGCTGGACGGGGTGCGCTACGCCCCGGTGGAGGCGCGCTACAAGGTCTACATCATCGACGAAGTGCACATGCTCTCGACGGGAGCCTTCAATGCGCTCCTGAAGACCCTCGAGGAGCCGCCGCCGCACGCCAAGTTCATCTTCGCCACCACCGAGATCCGCAAGGTGCCGGTCACCATCCTCTCCCGCTGCCAGAGGTTCGACCTGCGCCGGGTGGAGCCCGACGACATCATCCGCAACCTGCAGATGATCCTTGAGGCCGAGGGGGTGCGGGTCGAGGCCGAGGGCCTGACCCTGATCGCCCGGGCCGCCGAGGGCTCGGTGCGGGACGCCCAGTCCCTTCTGGACCAGGCCATTGTCCAGGCCGAGTCCGGGCAGACCGTGCCCGCCGCCCTGATCCGCGACATGTTGGGCCTCGCCGACCGGGCGGGGACCCTTGATCTTTTCGAGCATGTCCTGAAGGGCGATCCCGGCGGCGCCGTCAGCGCCTTCCGCCAACTCTACGCCCTCGGCGCCGATCCGGGCCAGGTCGTGCTCGACCTGCTGGAGCACGCTCACGGGGCCTCGGTGGCGCGCGCCGTCGGCCCCCAGGCCCTGACCCTTCCGAAGGATCAGACCACCCGCCTGGCCGCCGCCGGCGCCGCCGTCTCCGCACCCATCCTCGCCCGCCTCTGGCAGATGCTGCTCAGGGCCCACGAGGAGGTCGGGCGCGCCCCGGACCCCGCGGCAGCGACAGACATGGCCCTGATCCGCCTGGCCCACGCCGCCGACCTGCCCGGGCCTGAGGAGGCCCTGAAGCTGCTGAGGAACGGCGATGCGCCGGCCGGCGGTGGCGGATCGACAGGTGGCGGTTCGATGGGGGGTGGATCAACGGGCGGCGGAACGGCCCAGGGCGGGGCGGCGAGAGCCCTTTCCCCTCAGGTTTCGCTGCAGGGCGCTCCCCAGGCCGAGGCCACGCAGGCTCCAGTCCTGCAGACCTTCGAGGACCTTATCGCCCTGATCGACGCCGAGCGGGACATCGCCCTCAAGCTCGACGTCGAGCGCTTCGTCCGCCCGGTCAGCTTCCGGCCCGGGGTCCTGGAGTTCGAGCCCGCGCCCGGCGCGCCCACCAACCTGGCCCAGCGCCTGGTGGGCCGCCTGAAGGCCTGGACCGGCCAGCCCTGGCTGGTGGCTGCCCAGGGCGGCGGGGGCGCCGAAAGTCTCTGGGAGCGCCAGACCCGGGAGGTCCGCGAAACCCGGGCTGAGATCGGACAAGACCCCTTCGTCCTTTCCGTGCTCCAGGCCTTTCCCGGCGCAGAGGTCGTCCAGATCCGCCACCTGCCCCCGCCAGAGCCGGCCCTTGTGGACGACCTGGACGAGGCCAGCGAGGACTAGGCCCGGTCACCCTTGGGGCGGGCATTGGAAGCGGTCGGGAATGAGCTGATACCTGACCGTCCCGACCTGAACGTCCCGGACCACAATTTCCGGCGTAATGATGCGGATGTCTCCCGCCTGGAAGGCCTCAAGGTCGGACGAACAGCCTGAGTCCATCTCGCCGAGCCGGCGCCAGCCCTCACCTTCCAAAGCCCAGACCTCCAGTTGCACCCGGCGCTGGAGCAGGACCTCGGGCCTTCCATCCCCGGAGATATCCAGGCTTGTGGCCGAGCAGGGCGACTCCGCGTCGCAGGGGCGGGTTGCGTCGCTCTCCTGGAAACCGGCGGGGAGTGGCGAGCTGCCGACGATGGTGACGACGGGCGCACCCAGTCGCACGCGCTCTCGCCAGGTCCGCGCAAGTGCGGCCGCCGCCAGCTGGCGAATCTCGGCGTCCCGGGGTGTGGCACCCTGGCGCGCCGCCAGCCGGCGCAGGGCCGACCGGCCGGGCTCTCCGGTGTCGAACCTCAGGACGTCGAAGTCGAAGCGGTCCGGGGCAACCTGTCCGGATATCAGCCGTCGTGTCTGGTCCAGGACCGTAAGGCGGTAGGGATCGCCCGGGAGGCTCAGGGTGAACAGGGTGGCCGCCAGGGCCGCGACGACCCCGGCCAGGTTGGCCTTGCCAAAGGCGTCGAGCCAGCCGCGCCGGGACAGGGCTGCAAGGGCATGCCCGCCGGCGAAGACCGCCAGGACGAGGAGGCAGGCAAGGGCGCGGACCCGGTCGGGGCTCAGGCCGTACTGCCCGATCCGCAGGAAGACCCCCACCGCGGCGATCGCCACGAGGGGCGCCATGAGCAGGCCGCCGAGCCGCACGGCGTACCTGAGGAGGCGGGGAATCTTCGCGGGGTTGGTCTCTTCCTGGATAGCGGCGGTGACCAGGACGATGAGGCCAACGCAGGCACCCACGAGCAGCGCCGCCGCCGAACCCGTCTTCCAGAGGGGTTCAAGCCCGGTAAAGGGCAGGCTGGCCAGGAAGGCGGCGACCAGCAGGGTCAGGAGCGGCGAAAACCAGGCCAGAAGGCCGAGCCCGAATACGCGAACACCCTCGGCCAGGCTCTCGCGGCCGGCGGTGAAGTGCACCCCGAGGCCGAAGACCAGGCCCGATACTGGCCAGAGCACGCCGGGCCGGAAGAGGAAGGCGTCGACCTGTTCCAGGCCGATGACCTTGAAAAGACCGGCCGCCAGGCCAAAGAGCCCCAAGAGTACCCCGACGAGAACCGCGGACAGAAGGGCCCGGAGTCCATCGCTCCAGGCGATGCTGAAGTGACGGGACCAGCTGGGACCCACCTTGCCGCCACCGTCCCGAGCGCGGACGAGGACGTGGCCGATGGCCAGGGCCAGGCAGGTCAGGAAGAGGACCCCGCCCTCGGGGATCGGCAGATGGCCGTCGGTGATGGGTACACCGGTACGGCCAAGACCGCCGAGGACCGACACCCCCGCAGCTGCCAGGGTCCATAGGGTCAGGGTGCGCGTCCGCAGGGTCCCATAGGCCCCAAGGAGGACGACGGGCAGGGTCAGCGCGGCCAGGGCCAGGATCACCCGCAGGGCCTTCATCGGCTCCGCCGAAGGCGTCCAGCGGATCACCGCCCAGACCGCAACACCCCCGGCAAGGCCCAGGAGGGCCCGGACTGCGAGGTCCCTTGCATTGGATCGTGGAACCGATCGGGACAGTCGCGCCATGTCCTCATCCTTCTCCGGCGGGCGGGCTTGGACAGAATCACCCCTCGGGGTGCACCCTGCAAGTCGTTTCCGACCCATAGGAGGCAGGGGCCTTGGCCGCATCTGCGGGACCCGAGATCGAAAGACTGATCAGCCTCCTGTCCCGCCTGCCGGGGCTGGGGCCCCGTTCAGCGCGCCGGGCCGCCCTCACCCTGCTCAAGCGCCGGGAACAGCTGATGACCCCCCTGGCCGAGGCCCTGGCCGACGCCGCAGCCAAGGTCCAGGCCTGCAATACCTGCGGCGCCCTCGACACCCGGGATCCCTGCACGGTCTGCTCGGACGGAACCCGGGACGCGGGGCTGGTCTGCGTGGTGGAAGAGGCTGGCTCCCTCTGGGCGCTTGAGCGGGGCGGGACCTTCCGCGGGCGCTACCACGTCCTCGGCGGCCTGCTCTCGGCCCTCGACGGGGTCGGTCCGGACGACCTCGGGATCGCCGCCCTGGTTGCCCGGGTCGCCGCCGGCGGCGTGCGGGAGGTCATTCTGGCCCTGCCCGCCACCGTGGATGGCCAGACCACCGCCCACTACCTGGCTGAGCGGCTGTCGGGGTCGGGCGCCGAGGTCACCTTGCTGGCCCGGGGCGTCCCCGTGGGCGGCGAGCTGGACTGGCTGGACGACGGCACCCTCGCCCAGGCCCTGCGCGCTCGCCGACCGGCCTGACCCCGCCCGGTGACACACCGGCGATTCCGGACTAGGAACACTTCATGAACTCCGAACTCCTGATCGCCCTCCTGGGTTTCGCCCTGGCCCTCGTCGCCGTGGTCTGGGCCCTGTTCGAGCGGGGCCGGGCCGATCGCGCCGAGGCGCGGGTCTTTGACCTCCAGGGCACCGCCGCCCGGGTCCAGGTCATCGAGGACATGGCCGCCCGCAACGCCGAACTGCTGCAGGCCGAGGCGGCTGGCGCCATCGCCGACCAGCTTCTCCTCCGCGCCAACGAGAGCTTCGAGCTGCGCGAGAAGCTGGCCGAGGAGAAGCTGGCCGGCCAGCTCAAGCCCGTGACCGACACCCTCGAGAAGTTCCAGAAGCAGGTCACCGACATGGAGCAGGCCCGGGCCCAGGAGACTGGTGGCCTGCGCGAGCAGATCGGCGCCCTCCTCCAGGCCTCCACCGCCGCCAGGGACGAGACCCAGAAGCTCACCGCCGCCCTGCGCCGGGGCGTCGGCGTCCAGGGGCGCTGGGGCGAGCAAACCCTGCGCAATGTCCTGGAGATGGCGGGCCTGCAGAACCGGTTCGACTTCCTGGAACAGGTCACGATCACCTCCGGCGAGCGTCGCCAGCGGCCCGACGTGGTGGTCCGAATGCCCGGCGGCGGCGAGCTGGTCATCGATGCCAAGGTCTCCATCAGCGCCTTCCTCGACGCCCAGGACGCCCCGGACGAGCCCCAGCGCGAGGCCGCCCTGGCCCGCCATGCCGACAGCGTCCGCAACCACGTCCGCACCCTGGCCTCCCGGGGCTACCAGGACGAGCTGGGCGGCAGCGCCGACTTCGTGGCCATGTTCATCCCCGGCGACAGCTTCCTGGTGGCCGCCCTCGACCGCCAGCCCGACCTCCTGACCGAGGCCATGGGCCAGAAGGTGGTCGTGGTCACACCCACCACCCTCTTCGCCCTGTGCAAGGCCGTCTCCTACGGCTGGCGGGTCGAGGACCAGGCCCGGGGTGCCGCCGAGATCGCCCGGGTCGCCCGGGAGCTCTACAAGCGCCTCTCCGACATGGGCGGCCACGTGGCCGGGGTCGGCAAGGCCCTGACCCAGGCCGTGGAGCGCTACAACCAGGTCGTCGGCTCCCTGGAGAGCCGGGTCCTGCCCCAGGCCCGGCGCTTCGAGGCCCTGGGTGTGGACCACGAGGGCAAGCCCATGCCTGAGCTCCCCCACATTGAGGCTGGCGTCCGCCCCTTGGCCCGTCCTGACCCCAGGGCCGAAGACGGTACGGCTTGACGCTGCCCGGACCCGTCCCTAACTGGCGAAGCCATGGCCCTGCGCGAGATCCTCACCGTCCCCAATCCTGTGCTGAAACAGGTCTCAACCCCCGTCGAGCGGGTGGATGACGAACTGCGCCAGCTGATGGATGACATGCTGGAGACCATGTACGCCGCACCGGGCATAGGCTTGGCGGCCATCCAGGTGGGGGTGCCCCGGCAGGTCATCGTCATGGACCTCGCCCGGCAGGACGATCCCCCCGAGCCCCGCTTCTTCGTCAATCCCGAGATCCTCTGGGCCTCGGACGAGACCGCCCCCTACGAGGAAGGCTGCCTGTCCGTGCCTGAGGTCTACGATGAGGTCGACCGTCCCGCCCGGGTCAGGCTGCGCTATCTCGACTACAACGGACAGGAAGTGGTCGAGGAGGCCGAGGGCCTCTTCGCCGTCTGCATCCAGCACGAGATGGACCACCTCAAGGGCGTCCTCTTCATCGATCACCTGTCCCGGCTCAAGCGCGAGCGGGCGGTCGCCCGGGTGCGCAAGCTGGCCCGCGCGGGCTGATCCCGCCCCCTCCGGTTTCCCCCTCTTTCAGTTCCCCCCTTTCGGTTCCCTCGCCGCCGCCGGAGGGGTAAACCCGCCCCATGCGCCTCGCCTTCCTGGGAACCCCCGACATCGCCGCCGCCTGTCTCGCCCCCGTGGCGAAGGCTGGGCACGAGGTCGTCGCCGTCTACGCCCAGCCGCCGGCACCCCGGGGTCGCGGCCAGGCGTTGCGCCCATCGCCGGTCCAGGCTTTGGCGGAGTCCCTCGGCCTGCCGGTCCGCACCCCCGCCTCCATGCGCGACCCGGCTGAGATCGAGGCCTTCCGCGCCCTCGACCTCGACGCCGCCGTGGTGGTGGCCTACGGCCAGATTCTGCCCCGGGAGGTGCTGGAGGCGCCGCGCCTGGGCGCCTTCAACCTGCACGCCTCCCTCCTGCCCCGCTGGCGGGGCGCAGCCCCCATCCAGCGCGCCATACTGGCCGGCGACAAGGAGACCGGCGTACAGGTCATGCGCATGACGGAAGGGCTGGACGAGGGTCCCATCCTCGCCACCGCCCGGCTCGACATCCGGCCCGACGAGACCGCCGGGACCCTTCACGACCGTATGGCGGGGGCGGGTGCCGCCCTGCTGGTCGCCACCCTGGCCGACATCGCCGCCAGCAACGCCGTCGAGACCCCCCAGGCCGTCGAGGGGGCCACCTACGCGAAGAAGATCAGCGCCCGCACCGCCCGCCTCCGCTGGGCCCGCCCCGCTGCCGAACTGGACAGCAAGGTCCGCGGCCTCTCGCCCTTCCCGGGCGCCTGGTTCGAGGCCCCAGGGCCCCGCGGCCCGGTGCGTGTGAAGGCCCTGCTCAGCCGGGCCGAGGTCGGGTCGGGGGCGCCGGGGATAGTCCTGGACGAGGCCCTCCTGGTGGCGACGGGCGAGGGCGCGGTGCGCCTGCTCCGCCTCCAGCGCGAGGGCCGGGGGCCACAGGACGCCGCCGACTTCCTGCGCGGCCTGCCCCTGCCCGCCGGGACGCAGCTGGCCTGATGCCCCGCTACCGCCTGACCCTCGAGTACGACGGTGGCCCCTACAGGGGCTTCCAGGCCCAGGGCGACCTGCCCACGGTCCAGGGTGCGGTGGAGCGCGCGGTCCTGGCCTTCACCGGCGAGACCTTGCGCCTGCAGGCCGCCGGTCGCACCGACACCGGGGTCCACGCCACCGGCCAGGTGGTGCACGTGGACCTTTCGAAGGACTGGCCCGCCCAGACCGTGCGCAACGCCCTCAACGCTCACCTGGTCGATGAAGCGGTGGTGGTGCTGGAGGCCGAGGTCGCTCCGGAGGGCTGGCACGCCCGCTTCTCGGCCACCGAGCGGCGCTATCTCTACCGAATTCTCAGCCGGCCGGCCCCTCCCGCCCTCGACCGCGGCCGGGTCTGGCATGTGAGGACGCCCCTGGACGCCGACGCCATGCACGCCGCCGCCCAGGTCCTGGTGGGTCATCACGACTTCACCACCTTCCGCGACCTGGCCTGCCAGGCCAGGTCGCCGATCAAGACCCTGGATGTCGCCGAGGTCCGCCGCCGGGGCGAGGAGGTCTGGCTCAGCTTCGCCTCGCGCTCTTTCCTTCACCGACAGGTGCGGTCCATGACCGGCACCCTGGCCGAGGTCGGCGTTGGGCGGTGGACGGCGCAGGACGTGAAGGCCGCCCTGGAGGCGCGCGATCGCCGGGCCTGCGGCCCTGTGGCACCTGCGTCGGGCCTCAGCCTGACGGGCGTCGCCTACGCCGAAGGCGGCGTGGCGAAGTAGCGCCGGATCAGGGTCTCGTAGACGGCCTGGAGGCGGCGGATTTCCTCCACCGGCGCCCGCTCGTCCACGGCATGCATGGTGCGGCCCACCAGGCCCAGTTCGACCACCGGGCAGAGGTCGCGGATGAACCGGGCGTCCGAGGTTCCCCCCGTGGTCGACAGGTCCGGCCGCTGTCCCGACACCGCCTCGACCGCGCCAGCCACCAGCTCGGTAAACGGGCCCTGTTCGGTCAGGAAGGCCTCACCGCTGATCGACGGGGTCAGGGTGATCGTCCCCGGGAAGCCCTCCGCCGCTCGGTCGGCCTCGGCCTGGATCCAGGCGGCCAGGCCCGCGCCCCGGTGGGTAGGGTTGAAGCGGATGTTCAGCCGCGCCGTGGCCACAGCGGGGATCAGGTTGGTGGTGGGATTACCCACGTCCACCGTGGTGACCTCCAGGTTCGACGGCTGGAAGTCGGCATAGCCTTCATCCAGCACCCGCGCCTCAAGCGCCGCCAGCAGGCGGATCAGGACCGGCACGGGATTGGCCGCCCGGTGCGGGTAGGCCACATGCCCCTGGATCCCCTCGACCCGGACGCCGACATTGATCGAGCCCCGGCGGCCGATCTTGACCATGTCGCCAAAGCTCTCGGCGCTGGTCGGCTCTCCGACGATGCAGTGGTCGAGGATCTCGCCCTCAGCCCTAAGGGTCTCGACCACCCGCTTGGTGCCGTCGAGGGCCACGCCCTCCTCGTCACCCGTGATCAGGAAGGACAGGGAGCCGGTCACCGCACCCTCGGCCAGGGTCGAGGCGGCGGCGGCGGCAAAGGCGGCGATGGCGCTCTTCATGTCCACGGCACCCCGGCCGATCAGCACGCCGTCAACGATGTCGGCGGCGAAGGCCTCGCGGCTCCAGGCGGCTACATCGCCCACCGGCACCACGTCGGTGTGGCCGGCGAAGCAGAGGTTGGGCCGGGCCGTCCCGATCCGGGCATAGAGGTTCTCGATCTCGCCGAACCGCATCCGGCGGCAGGCAAACCCGAGACCCACCAGGACCTGCTCGACCACGTCCATGGCCCCGGCGTCGGCAGGGGTCACGGACGGGCGCCGGATCAGCTCCCGGGTCAGTTCGACGGCGTCGATCCCGGCCATGGGCCTAGTCCCTCAGAAGCTCGTTGATGGAGGTCTTGGCCCGGGTCCGGGCGTCCACGGTCTTCATGATCACCGCGCAGTAGGTTCCCGGCAGGCCCTCGTGGGGGCTGGGCCGGGACCCGGACATGACCACCGAATAGGGCGGCACCTCGCCGGTGAAGACCTCGCCGGTCCGTCGATCGATGATGGGGGTGGTCGAGGTCAGGTAGACACCCATGGACAGGACGCTGCCCTCGCGCACGATCACGCCCTCGGCCACCTCGGAACGGGCGCCGATGAAGCAGTTGTCCTCGATGATGGTCGGGTTGGCCTGCAGGGGCTCCAGCACGCCGCCGATCCCCGCCCCGCCGGACAGGTGCACGTTCTTGCCGATCTGGGCGCAGGACCCGACCGTGGCCCAGGTGTCGACCATGGTCCCCTCGTCCACGAAGGCGCCGATGTTCACGAAGGAGGGCATCAGCACCACGTTGCGGGCGATGAAGGCACCCTTGCGGACCACGCAGCCGGGCACTGCGCGGAAGCCGGCGGCTTCGAAGCGGGCGGCCTCCCACCCCTCGAACTTGGTGTCCACCTTGTCCCAGTAGGGGCCGGGGCCAGGAGCGGAGTGCACCCGGTTCGGGTTCAGGCGGAAGGACAGGAGGATGGCCTGCTTGGCCCACTGATGGGTCGTCCAGGTGCCGTCCTCGCCCCGGGTCGCCACCCTCAGGTCGCCGCTGTCCAGCTGGCGCAGGGTCTCGTCCACGGCGGTCCGCACCGGACCGGTGGTGGCGGTGGAGACCTGGTCCCGGGCCTCCCAGGCGGCTTCGATCTCGGCGCGGAGGTCGGCGTAGGTCAGGCTCATCAGACGGTCTCCCGGAGGCGGGCGTGATTGAGGAAGGGGGTCAGGTGCGCGGTGCGGTGGTGCACGAAGGCGGCTTCCGAAGCCGGGGCGCGGGGACCGACTAGGACCGTGGTCATGCCCAGGTCGAAGGCCGGTTTCAGGTTGCGCTCGGAGTCCTCGAAGAAGGCGGTGGCGGCGGGGTCCAGGCCGTGGCCGTCGATCATCCGTGTAAAGCCCAAGGGGTCGGGCTTGGGCGCGAAACCGAAGGAATGGATGTGGAAGACCTCGTCGAACAGATGGGCCAGCCCCAGGTGATTCAGCACCCGCTCGGCGTGGAAGTCGTCGGCATTGGTGAAGATCAGCCGGCGCCCGGGCAGGCGGGCCAGGGCCACGAGCAGCGCCGGGTCGTGGGCCAGGGCGTCCAGGCTGAGGTCGTGGAACAGGGCGTGGAAGTCCGCCGGGTCGACCCCATGGTGGTGCATAAGTCCGCCCAGGGTCAGGCCGTGCTCGGCCAGGTACTTCTTCTGCAGGGCGAAGGCGGCGTCCCGCTCCAGCCCCGTCACCTTCATGACGAAGGCGGTCATGCGGCTCTCCACCTGCCGCATGAAGCCGGACTCCTCCGGGTAGAGGGTGTTGTCCAGGTCAAACAGCCAGGTGTCGATATGGCTGAGGTCGGGGATCATCGGGTGATCAGGGTTCCCGACCCGTGTTCGGTGAACAGCTCGACCAGCATGGCGTGGGCGCGCCGGCCGTCCAGGATGACCACCGCCTCGACCCCGGCCTCGACTGCGGCGATGGCGGTCTCCAGCTTGGGGATCATGCCGCCAGAAGCGACGCCCGAGGCGATGGCCGCCCGGGCCTCGCCCACCGACATCTGCCGGATGAGCTCGCCGTCGGCGCCCAGGACACCGGCCACGTCGGTCAGCAGAAGCATCCGCTTGGCCTTCAGGGCACCGGCCAGGGCGCCCGCCACCGTGTCGGCGTTGATGTTGTAGGTCTGTCCGTCCTCGGCCACGCCGATCGGGGCGATCACCGGGATGTAGTCGTGGTCGGCCGAGATCAGGCCCTGGATCAGCTGGGGGTCAATCCGGGTCGGCTCGCCGACGAAGCCCAGGTCCACCACCTGTTCGATCTGGCTGTCGGGGTCCTTGCGGGTCCGGGTCGCCTTCTCGACGGTGATCAGCCGCGCGTCCTTGCCCGACAGGCCCACCCCGCGGACATCCGCCTCGGCACCGGCCAGGTTGATCCAGTTGGCGATCTCCTTGTTGATCGCCCCGGAAAGGACCATCTCGGCCACTTCCATGGTGGCCTCGTCGGTCACGCGCAGGCCGTCGACAAAGGTCGACTTCACGCCCGCCTTGTCCAGCATGCGCGAGATCTGCGGACCGCCGCCGTGCACCACCACCGGATGCAGGCCCAGGAGCTTCAGCAGGACGGCGTCGGCCGCGAACAGGCGCGCCGTCTCCTCCTGGCCCATGGCGTGGCCGCCGTACTTGATGACCACGGTCTCGCGGTCATACTGCTGGATGAAGGGTAGGGCCTCGGCCAGGGTCCTGGCGGTGGCCCAGCCCTGCTCCTCGGCCGCAGAGTTCGTCGATGACGTCTCGCTCAAGTCCCGGGCCTCCTGCACGCGTCGGGGTGCGATACCGGACCCGCGCCCCTCTGTCACCCGCTGGCCGCGTCACGGGGTTGGTACGCGACCCCGCCGTGGTAGGAAGGTTGCCCCCTTCGCTGAGACCGCACATGCGCCTGACCGCCCGCCTCGTTGCCCTTCCCGGCCGGGCCGCCACGGTTGCGGTGACCGGGTCCTGGAGCAGCCCGTCTTCGTCATGAAGGGCGGCCAGACGGTCCGAAAGCCCTGAGGTCAGGACCCCGTCAGAGCGCGCGGGCCACGACCTCCTTCATGATCTCGGAAGTGCCGCCATAGATGCGCTGCACCCGGGCGTCGCGCCACAGGCGGGCGATGGGATACTCGTTCATGTAGCCGGCGCCACCGTGCAGCTGCAGGGCCGCATCGCAGACCTCCCACTGCAGCTCGGTGTGAAAGAGCTTGGCGGCCGAGGCCTCGGCGGCGGTCAGCTCGCCCTTCAGGTGGCGGGCCGTACACCAGTCCAGGTGTGCCCAACCGGCCTGCAGCTTGGCCTTCAGGTTGGCCAGGGTGAAGCGGGTGTTCTGGAAGTCGAACACGGTCTGGCGGAAGGCCTTGCGGTCCTTGGTGAACTTCACCGCCTCGTCAAAGGCCCTCTGGGCACCGGCCTGGCCCGAGATGGCGATCTGCAGCCGCTCCTGGGGCAGCTGGGTCATCAGGTATATGAAGCCCTGGTTCTCCTGGCCCAGCAGGTTGCCGGCAGGAACCCGGACGTCCTCGAAGAAGAGTTCGGAGGTGTCGGCCGAGTTCTGGCCGATCTTGTCCAGGTTGCGCCCGCGCCGGAACCCCTCGCGGGTCGCTTCCACCAGGATCAGGGAGATGCCCTTGGAGCCCTTGTCCGGGTCGGTCTTGGCCACCACGACGACGATGTCGGCGCTCTGGCCGTTGGTGATGTAGGTCTTGGACCCCGAGATCACATAGTCGTCGCCGTCCCGGCGGGCGGTGGTCCGCACCCCCTGGAGGTCCGAGCCCGCGCCGGGCTCGGTCATGGCGATGGCGGAGATAGCCTCGCCCGACACCATCTTCGGCAGCCAGGCCTGCTTCAGGGCTTCCGAGGCGTAATGGATCACGTAGGGGACCACGATGTCCGACTGCAGGGTGATGCCTGCGGTCGACCCGGCATAGGTCAGCTCCTCGCCGATCACGGCGTTGTAGCGGTAGTCCAGGTCCAGGCCGCCATAGGCCTGCGGGACCTGAGGGCAGAGCAGGCCGGCATCGCCACAGGCCAGCCAGAAGGCCCGGTCGATGACGCCTTCTTCCTCCCACCGGTCCAGGTGGGGCGTCAGGTGCTGGGCGAAAACCTTGCGGACCTGCCCCCGAAAGATTTCCAGGTCCTCGTCGAAAAGGGTGCGTCCTGAAGTGTCGAGCATGGGGGCCTCACGTCGTCCTTTGCCTGCGAGGAGACTCTATGCCGCCTCACGCGGCGTCAGGCGAGTCCCCGAACCCACAGGCGCGGGCGATGGCAGCGCGCAGTTCCGGCAGGCCGGTCCCCTTTTCCGAGGAGGTGGCGATGACCCCGGGAAAGGCCGCGGGCCGCTTGGCGATCCGGGCCTCGGTGCGGGCGCGGACAGCCTCGACCTCGGCGGGCTTGAGCTTGTCGGCCTTGGTCAGGATCACCTGGTAGGAGACCGCCGCCCGGTCGAAGGCGGCCATGGGCTCCTCGTCCACGTCCTTCAGGCCATGGCGGGCGTCGATCAGCAGGTAGGCCCGGCGAAGGTTGGGTCGGCCGCGCAGGTAGTCGCGCCCCAGGGCCTGGAACTTCTTCACCTCGCCCTTGCCCGCCCTTGCCCAGCCATAGCCGGGCAGGTCCACCAACCGTACCCGTTCGTCGACCACGAAGAAGTTCACTTCCCGGGTACGCCCCGGCTCGTTCGACGCCCGGGCCAGGTGCTTCTGGCCGACCAAGCCGTTGATCAGGGAGGACTTGCCCACGTTGGAGCGGCCGGCGAACGCCACCTCGGGAAGGTCCGGGGCCGGCAGGCCATCCACCGAGACTGCGCCCATGAGGAAGACCGCGGGGCGGGCGAACAGCACGCGCGCGGCCTCTATCTCCTCGTCCGAAAAGGCCGCCTCATCCGGCGCGGGCGCGCCCTCCGGGCTCACCCGGCGGCCTTCCGTGCCTTTATCCGGGCAAGGAAGTCGTCGATGGGGTTCTCCACCTGGTACTTCCGCATGATGACGTACTGCTGGAGGATCGTGAGGACGTTGCTCCACGTGTAGTAGATCATCAGGCCGACGGCGAACGGGGCCATGACGAAGGTGAAGATCACCGGCATCAGCTCCATCAACCTCTGCTGCATGGGGTCCGGCGCCGGGGGGCTCAGCTTCATGGAGAGCCACTGGGTGAAGCCATAGGCCAGGGGCCAGACGCCGATATGCAGGGGTCCGTTCAGCAGGCCGCCAATGTAGGGCAGGGTCGCCGGATCCCAGGGGATCAGGCCGAACAGGTTGAAGATCGTCGTGGGATCCCGGGCCGAGAGGTCATGGATCCAGCCATAGAAGGGGGCGTGTCGCATCTCGATGGACACCGACAGGACCTTGAACAGGGCCAGGAAGACCGGGATGGTTGCCAGCATGGGCAGGCAGCCCATCAGTGGGTTGATCTTCTCCGACTGGTAGAGGCGCATCAGCTCCTGCTGCTGGCGCTGGGGGTCGTCCTTCAGGCGGGCCCTCAGTTCCTCAACCTGCGGCTGGACCTTCTTCATCTTGGTCAGCGACTCGTAGGACAGGTTCGCCGGATAGAAGAGCAGCAGGCGGACAACGACGGTCAGGGCCAGGATGGCCAGGCCGAAGTTGTTGAGGAAGCCAAAGAAGACCTCCAGCAGCCAGAAGCTCGGCTTGGTCAGGAAATAGAGCCGACCCCAGTCCACCGCATCCTGCAGCCGCGGGATGCCGAGCGAGGTCTCGTAGTCCCGCAAGACCGGAAGGGTCTTGGCACCAGCGAACAGGCGGCTGACGTGGGTGTAGGTGCCGCCAGGCTGGACGACCCGCGGGTTGGCCACGAAGTTGGCTTCGTAGATGTCCAGGCCCGAGACGGATGTGGCGCGGTAGGCGGCGTTCACCGCCTCTTTCTGCTCGGGGACCACGGCCGCCAGCCAGTACTTGTCGGTCACCCCCAGCCATCCACCAGTCGCCTTGAAGACCTTCTCGCCGTCCTTCTTGAGCTGCTTGTACTTCAGCATCTCCAGGACGCCATCCATCACGCCTACGGCACCCTCATGGGCGTTGGCGGCGGGGACGGCGGGCGCGCCGCGGCGCTGGACCGAGGCGTAAGGGGCGATGGTGACGGGGCCGGGGAGGCTGTTGGCCACCGTGTCGGTCACGGTGAACATGAAGCGGTCATCGACCTCGATCTGGCGGGTAAAGACTAGGCCCTGGCCGCCGTCGTAGCGCAGCACCACGGGACGGCCGGGCGACAGTCGGTCGCCCTGGACCTGGGTCCACAGGGCGCTGGCGCCAGGCAGGCCCGGCAGGTTGGAGCCCGTCCAGCCGAAATCCGCAAACCAGGCGTCCTTGACTCCCTCAGGGCGCAGGAGCTCCACGGGCGGCGACTTCGGGTCCACATCCACCCGGTAGTTGCGCAGGAAGAGATCATCGATGCGCCCGCCGCGGAGGGAAACCGAACCCTGCAGGGCCGGTGTGTCCACGACGATCCGTGGCGTCCCGGCAATGGCGGCCTGCCGGGTCACGAAGACCGGCGCGGCCGGGCCGGCCAGAGCGGGAGCCCCCGCGCCAGTACCGGGTGAGACCTGTGCCGCCGCAGGGGTCTCTCGGGCCTTGAGCTCGGCATCGCGCTGCCGGTTCTGGGGACCCAGGACCAGGGCCTGGTAGCCAAACAGCAGGACCATCGACAGGACCACGAAGATCACGGTGTTGCGGTTCGTATTGTCGGGCATTCGGGCGCGCGCTCAGTCTGTTGGGGAGGGGGCGCTGTCAGGCGCGCGGGCGGGGGGGCCGCCTTCGGTCGCGAGGCTTATCAGCGCACTTTTCACGTCGTCAAGCAGGCGGTCCCAGGGACGGGTCGGCGCGCCGCCCCTGGCGATCAGAACATAGTCGCAGCCAGGACGTCCAAAGTCGGGGACAAGCCGCCGCGCAGCCTCCCGCAGCCGCCGCTTGGCCCGGTTGCGGACGACCGCCCCGCCGATCCGGCGGGTGGCGGTGAAGCCCACCCGGATCCGGGCGTCGCCATCCTGGCGCTCGCGCACCTGCAGGAGTACGGCACCGCGCGCACAGGCGCGGCCCTTGGCGGCGGCGAGAAAGCCAGGCCGGGTCTTGAGACGTTCCATGGGGGAGGTGGGTTCCTCCATCCGGAGGGGCCCTGGGGCCTGTCAGCTTCGCGCCGTCAGGCGGTCAGACGCTTGCGACCCTTGGCCCGGCGGCGGGCGACAACCTTGCGGCCGTTCTTGGTGGCCATGCGGGCGCGCCAGCCGTGACGGCGCGCGCGCACGAGACGGGAGGGCTGAAAGGTGCGCTTCACGGGACCAGCTCCGGGAGAAAACGAGGCGCGGGGAATAGGGGATGCCCGGCCCCCTGTCAATGGCGCCCGGGGAAGAAGGGCCGGAACCAGGCCTCAAAGGTCGGGACGGATGATTGTCTTTCCCACCACGGTGCGCTCGGCCAGGGTGTCGAAGGCCTCCCGCCAGCGGTCCAGGGGGAACTCCCGGTCCACCCGCGGGTGCATGGCGCCCTCGGCGGCCAGTCTCCAGATCGCCGCGTTGTTCTCGCGGCCCCTGTCGGGGAACTGCCGGCCGTATTCGCCGGCCCGGACCCCCATGACCGAGAAGCCCTTGATCAGGGCGTAGTTGACCGGCAGCACCGGCAGCCGGCCCGAGGTGAAGCCGATCGACAGGATCCGGCCATCGAAGGCGATGCAGCGAACGCTCTCGTCGAAGACGTCGCCACCGACGGGGTCGTAGATCACGTCGGCACCGCGACCACCGGTGATCTCCTTGACCCGGTCCTTGAAGCCCTTCGAGACGTTCACCACCGCGTCGGGGGCATATTCCTTCTCGATCACCGCCAGCTTGGCGTCGGAAGCCGAGGCGGCGATGACCCGGCAGCCCAGGTGCTTCGCCAAGTCCACGGCCGCGAGGCCCGTGCCCCCGGCTGCACCGTGCACAAGAACCCACTCGCCTGGCTGGACCTGGGCCCGGCGGACCAGGGCAACCCAGGCGGTCAGGTAGCAGACCTGGTAGCCGGCGGCCTGGCCGTAGGTCAGGGCCTCGGGCTTGCGGTGCAGGGCAGCGGCAGGGCTGATGGCGTACTCGGCGAAGGCACCCGTGCGCGAGCCGCCGACCACGGCGTCGCCGGGCTTCCAGGCGGTGACGCCCTCGCCTACGACCACCACGTCCCCAGCCAGCTCCATGCCCGGGGTGAAGGGAACCTGGGGCTTATGCTGGTGCTCGCCCCGGGTCTGCATCAGGTCGGGGAAGTTCACCGCCCCGGCGCGCACCTTGATGAGCACCTCTCCCGGACCGGGGGTCGGGTCCGGCAGGTCCTTGACCCTGCAGCCGGCGTACTCCGCGGCCAGTTCCTCAACGACGAGCGCACGCATGGGTCGATCCTTTCAGGACTCTCGGGAGAGACGGGCGGCGGCCAGGGCGCAGATCTCCGCGCTGGCCATCCGCGCCGCCGGGATCACGCCGCCGAAGGCGGTGAAGCCATGAACCAGGCTGTCATAGCGCCGGTAGTCCACAGGCACCCCGGCCGCGGCCAGCCGGCGGGCGTAGGCCTCGCCCTGGTCGACCAGGGGATCGAAACCAGCGGTGGCGATAACCGCCGGGGGCAGGCCTGACAGGTCCTCCGTACGCCCGGGCGCCAGCCGTGGGTCAGCGGGATCGGTGCCAGCGGCGAGGTAGTGGCCAACGAACCAGTCCAGCGTCGGCCGGTCCAGGGGAAAGGCGTCAGCGAAGGTCGTCAGGGAGGCGGTCTCTCCGGCCAGTTCCACGGCCGGATAGACCAGCAGCTGGAGGACAGGGCCGGGCTCGCCCGTCCGGCGCATCTCCTGGGCAAGGGCGGCGGCGAAGAGGCCGCCCATGGAGTCTCCGCCGATCGCCACCCGGCCTGGCGCGGATCCGAAGCGCGCGCCCGCCTCCCGCGCCCATCGGAAGGCCGCCAGCACGTCCTCGTAGCCGGCCGGGAAGCGGTGCTCTGGTGCCAGCCGGTAGTCCACCGAGAGCACGGGCCCCTGAAGGGCCTCGGCGAGGCGTCCACAGAAGCCATCCGTGGTGTCGATGTCGCCGATCACTCCGCCGCCCATGTGGGCGAAGACCAGGATGGGGGCGTCCGGCGAGGTGCGGGCGGGGCGGTAAAGCCGCGCCGGCCGGTCGCCGTCGCCGCCGGGAACCTGAAGGGACTCCGTGCGCACCCCCGGAGGTGGGGCCTCCCCCGTCAGGGCGAAGGCGGTGGCGCTGGCCTGGCGGGCCTCCTCGGGGGACATGGCGCTCATCGGCCGGCCGCGGCGGGCGCCCGAGGCCAGGAACTGCAGGCGGGGATCGAGGGTGCGGCCGGCGCGGTAGACGGCTCCGCCCCCCGACAGCAGGCGCAGGACCGGCACCGGCAGGGACAGGATCCGGGCCAGGACGGCCGTCTGCGAGGACCGGCGGCTCATGTCGTGGTTCCGGATAGCCCGGCGGTCCCGCCCAGGATCAGGGCGACGGCGAAGTCGGTGGCGGTGCCGGTATCGATAGGCCGGCGGGCCAGCATCTTCTGCCCGACTTCCCGCGCTACGCCGATGCAGGCAGCCGCCAGGAAGTCGGCGTCGACGCCCCGGGCCCCGCCACGCTCGGCCTCGTCAACGATCGACCGGCGGACTTCCTCGTAGACCGCCGCCATCTCGGGGGTCTCGCCCATCAGGGTCAGGCCCACCTCCTCGGCTGGACGGCGGGCCAGCCAGTTGTCGTGTTCGCTGGCCAGGAAGCCGTAATAGGCGCTGATCGCCCCGCGCACGAAGGCCTCCCAGGTCCGGGCCCGTTCCCGCTGGGCCTTCAGCACCGGCGAGAATCTGCGGGCGCCGTCCCGGGACAGGGCCGCGGCCACCTCCTCCTTGGAGCGGAAGTAATTGTAGAAGGTCCCCGAGGCCAGGCCGGTCCGCCGGATGATGTCGCGCACCGTCACCGCCTCGAACCCGGAGTCGCCGAACACCTCCCGGGCCGCATCCAGGATGGCCTGCCGGTTCTGGGCCTTGGTGATCTCGCGCTTCCCGGCTGGGGCGAGGGCGGTGTCGGGCATGGACTCGCTCAGAAGTTGACGCGCGTCACCATACGGCATCGCGCGCGCCCGTCGAGCCCCCCGTCGCCCCCCCCCCGTCGAGCGACCCTCTCCGCCTACCTCCGCTGGTCGGCCGATCCGGCGCGGACCCCCCGGAACTCCGAGCCCGCCTTCCAGTCGGGCCAGCGGCGGGAATTGGCCAGCTCCCGGCCAAGGTCGTAGAGCAGGGCCCCATCCTGGGCTGCGCCAGCCAGGTTCCAGCTGGGCGACCACTCGTCGGCGGGCTGGTGGTAGCGGTTGGTCGAATAGTCTCGGGCCAGGGCCTCGCCCTTGATCCGGCCGCCGTCGATGAGGTCCTGTCCGGAACCGAAGGAGATGGCCGGCACGCCGCGCTTGGCGAAGGGGAAGTGGTCCGAGCGGAAGAAGCTGCCAGCGCCCGGACGCGGGTCGGGCGAATAGGTCCGGCCGCGCTTGGCGCCCAGGGCCACGAGGTCGTCCTGCAGGGTCAGGGGTGCATCTCCCGAGGTCGTGAAGTCCCGGGCCGGGCCGGCGGTCGCGCCTCCGTCCATGTTGATGACCCCCGCAGTGGTGGCCAGGGGATAGACCGGGTTGGCCGCATAGTATTCCGAGCCCAGCAGGCCCTTCTCCTCGGCCGTGACCGCCAGGAAGACCACCGAGCGGTCCGGTGCCGGCGCAGCCGCGTACTGGCGGGAAATCTCCAGCAGGGAGGCCGTACCCAGGGAGTTGTCCAGGGCACCGTTGTAGATCTTGTCGCCCCGGGCGTCCGGCAGGCCGACGCCCAGGTGGTCCCAGTGCGCCGTGTAGATCACGGTTTCGTCCGGATGCTTGCGGCCCGGCTTCCGGGCGACGACGTTCTTCGAGACGATCTTCTGTGCCCGGACTGCATAGTCGGTGGAGAAGGTAACTCCGGTCAGCACCACCGGCCGGAAGTCCCGCGTCTGGGCCTTGGCCTTGAGCACCTCGAAGTCGAGGCCAGCGGCCTTGAACAGCCCGACGGTCGCGTCGCGCTGGACCCAGCCCTCCAGGGGCGCATGGGCCTCAGAGGGTTTGGCCCGGATGATGTCGAAGATGGTGTTGGTGTTGGAATTCTTCACCGTCGCCCAGCCGTAGGAGGCCGGATCGGTCTCATGGATCACCAGGAAGCCGATGGCACCCCGGCGCGCGGCCTCCTCGAACTTGTAGGTCCAGCGGCCGTAATAGCTCATGGCCTTGCCGCCGAAGTCGCCCTTGCCCGTCTCGAAGTCGGGGTCGTTGATCAGTACCAGGCCGACCTTGCCCTTCATGTCGACGCCCTTGAAGTCGTCCCAGTTCCGCTCGGGCGCGGTCACGCCATAGCCAAGGAAGACGATGGGCGCATCCTTCACGGTCAGGCGGCTGACCCCCGTCTGGGCCGCGCGAATGGCAATCTGCTCGCCCTGGGACCAGGCCTGGGTCTTTCCGCCGGCGGTGACGCTCACCGCGACCGGGCCCTCGGTGTCGAACCGGGCCAGGGGCACGTCCTGGGTCCAGGCCCGGGTCCCGTCCTTCTGCAGGTCGCCGCCCGGCTGGAGGCCAAAGCTGCGGAACTGCTCGATCAGGTAGGCCACGGTCTTGCGCTCGCCCTCGGTGTCAGGACCCCGGCCCTCGAAGTCATCTGAGGAGAGGATCTTGACGTGCCCGGTCAGCCGGGCCGGGTCCAGGTCGGCGGCCCAGGCAGGTGCCGGCAGGGCGGGTGCGGACAGGAGCAGGGCCGACAGGCCGGCCAGGAGGGTGCGCTTGAGGGTCATTCGTGTCCCCGAATAGGAAAAGACTGGACCCTTGACTACCGCCGCTCGCCGCCTTCCGCCAGCGGCACCGGATCAGAACTCGCCGCGCAGCACCCGGGCGAAGAGGTCCGGGTCCACATTGCCCCCCGACAGGACCAGGCCCACGTAGGCGCCGGGCGTCGCCTCAGGGACCTTGCCGGCGAGCAGGGCCGCCAGGCCCACCCCGCCCCCCGGCTCGACCACCAGCTTGAGGGTGGAAAAGGCCAGCCGCAGGGCACCGGCCACCTCGGTGTCGCTCACCGTCACGATGGCCGAGAGCCTTTCCCGCAGGATCGGAAAGGTCAGCTCCCCCGTCGACGGGGTCTCGAGGGAGTCACAGAGGGTCCGCACGCTGGGTGCCGCCGTCTCGCGCCGGCCGCTGGCCAGAGACCGGCGGGCGTCGTCATAAAGCTCGGGCTCGACCCCCACGATCCGGGTCCGGGGCGACAGGGTCTGGACCGCCAGGGCCACGCCGGCCATCAGGCCACCGCCGCCCACCGGTCCGATGACAAGGTCCAGCTCCGCCCCCAGGTCCTGGGCCTGCCGGGCCAGCTCCAGCCCCGCCGTACCCTGCCCGGCGATGATGTCGGGGTCGTCGTAGGCTGGCACGATGACCGCCCCCCTCTCCCCCGCCAGCCGGGCCGCAATTGCCTCCCGGCTCTCGGTCATGCGGTCGTAGAAGACCACCTCGGCGCCATAGCCCCGGGTCGCCTCGACCTTCACCGCCGGGGCGTCGGCGGGCATGACGATCACCGCCGGCATGTCCAGCAGCCGGGCCGCCAGGGCCACCCCCTGCGCATGATTGCCGGAGGAGAAGGCCACCACCCCGCGCGGACGGTCGCCCGGGGGGACCTGCGACAGCCGGTTAAAGGCCCCCCGGAACTTGAATGCCCCCACCCTCTGCAGGGTCTCGGGCTTGATCAGCACCCTCAGGCCGAGCCTGGCATTCAGGGCTGGGCTCTCGATCAGGGGCGTGACTACCGCCTGGCCGGCCAGCCGGCCCGCCGCAGCCTCGATGTCGGCAAAGGTGACGGCGCTCACCGGGCGAACACATTGGCGTCGTCGGCGAAGGCCTTGAACTCCAGGGCATTGCCGGAGGGGTCGAGGAAGAACAGCGTCGCCTGCTCGCCCGGCTGGCCCTGGAAGCGAACCTGGGGCGGGATGATGAAGTCGACCCCTGCCGCCGCCAGCCGGTCGGCCAGGGTCCGCCAGGCGCTCAGGTCCAGGATCACGCCGAAGTGCCGGACCGGCACGTTCTCGCCGTCCACGGGGTTGGTCGCCACGCTTTCCGGTGCCGGTGCCAGGTGGGCGACGATCTGGTGGCCGTGGAAGTCGAAGTCCACCCATTCGGGGTTCGACCGGCCCTCGGCGCAGCCCAGCACGCCGCCATAGAAGGCGCGGGCCTCTTCGAGGTCGCGGACGGGAAAGGCGAGGTGGAAGCGCGGTCTGTCCATGCGCCCGTTTCTAGCGCCGCGCGGACACCGGCTCCAGACCGAAAACCCTTGACGACAGCGCGGCCCGACTGTCTATCCCCACCAGACTGGAAATCAGGCGCCGCTGCGCCCTTCCGGGCCGCGACAATCCAGAACCTCCCCCCGCCGAGCGTCTGTCGAAGGGCGGGGACGGAGCCGTCGGCAGGCTGCGGACGCATATCTGACAGGATCACATCATGGGCAACGTCACCGTCATCGGCGGCCAGTGGGGCGACGAGGGCAAGGGCAAGGTCATCGACTGGCTGGCCGACCGGGCCGACGTTGTCGTCCGCTTCCAGGGCGGCAACAACGCCGGCCACACCATCGTGGTGGGCGACAAGACCTACAAGCTGTCCCTGCTGCCCTCCGGGGTGGTGCAGGGCAAGCTCAGCATCATCGGCAATGGCGTGGTGGTGGACCCCTGGTCCCTCATGGACGAGATCGGCCGGGCCCGCGCCCAGGGCCTCACCATCACCCCTGACGTCCTGGTCCTGGCCGACAACGCCACCGTCATCCTGCCCCTGCACCGCGACCTCGACCAGGCCCGGGAGGCCCGGGCCGGCGCGGGCAAGATCGGCACGACGGGACGGGGCATCGGCCCGGCCTACGAGGACAAGGTCGGCCGCCGGGCCATTCGCTTCGCCGACCTCGCCGACCGGGAGGCCCTCGAGACCAAGATCGAGCGGCTCCTGGCCCACCATGGTGCCCTTCGCGCCGGTCTGGGCCTGCCCCCCGTCACCCCCGATGACATCCTCGCCCAGCTGGCGGGGATCAGCCCCCAGGTCGCCCCCTTCGTGAAGCCGGCCTGGCGAATCCTCGGCGACCAGATCCGCGCCGGCCGCCGGGTCCTGTTCGAGGGCGCCCAGGCAACCCTGCTGGACGTCGACCACGGCACCTATCCCTACGTGACAAGCTCCAACACCGTCGCCGGCCAGGTGGCGGCGGGCTCGGGCGTCGGGCCCCAGGCCGGGGGCTACGTCCTGGGCATCGTCAAGGCCTACACCACAAGGGTGGGCGAGGGTCCCTTCCCCACCGAGCTGCACGACGAGATCGGTGCCCGGCTGGGCGACCGCGGGCACGAGTTCGGCACGGTCACTGGCCGGCCCCGCCGTTGCGGCTGGTTCGACGCGGCCCTGGTCCGCCAGTCGATCCGCGTCGGCGGCGTCGAGGGCATTGTCCTGACCAAGCTGGACGTCCTCGACGGTATCCAGACCCTGAAGATCTGCACCGGCTACACCCTCGACGGCCAGCCCTTCGACTACCTGCCTGCCGGCCTGCGCGACCAGGCCCGCCTGGTCCCGGTCTACGAGGAGATCGAGGGCTGGACCGACAGCACCGAGGGCGCCCGCTCCTGGAAGGACCTGCCCGGCGCGGCGGTGAAGTATGTCCGCCGGATCGAGGAACTGGTCGGCGCACCTGTGGCCCTGTTGTCCACCAGTCCCCAGAGGGACGACATCATCATGATGCGGGACCCGTACCTGGACTGAGGCGCAGGGCGGGCTTCAGGCGGCCTGGGTTCCGATCACCCCGTCGATCACTGCGGTGACGCGCTCGATGAAGGCGGTACGCTCGGGGCCCTCCAGGGCGGCGCCGCGGATCAGGCGCTCGACCAGGAAGCCGATGTAGATGGCGGCCAGAACCCGGGCCCGTTCCTGACCGGCCTCGTCGCCCAGCCAGTCCCGGATGGGGGCCAGGAAGCGCTCCTGCACCGCCCGCCCCAGCAGGGGTGCCGTGGTGGGCGAGGTCGCCGCCTGCAGCAGGAACTGGAAGGTCCGGGTCCGGGGGTCGGCGATGTCGGCGGCACCGGCCATCATCTCGGCCACGTCCCGGGAAAAGCGGCTCCGGTCCCATTCGCGCAGGCGGTCAGGTGCGATGGTCGCCTTCAGGGCCTCGGTGAACAGGCCCTCCTTGCCCCCGAAATAGCGCGGGATCAGGGCCACGTCCGACCCCGCCAGGGCGGCGATGTCGCGCAGGGATGTCCGGTCATAGCCGGTGACGGCGAAGGCGTTCCTGGCCGCGTCCAGTATGGCCGCGCGGGTCGCCCCGGCGTCACGACGCCGGGGCGGCGCGGCAGGGCGCACCGGTTCCGCGAGAACGGTCATGCGGTCCGGCCCGGGATCAGTTCCGGCTCGGGATGATCACCGGCAGGCTTTCGAAGCCGTGGACAAAAGCCGAGAAGTTGCGGACCGGCTCGCCGGAGACCCGGATATCGGGGAAGCGCTTGAGGATTTCTTCCCAGATGATGGTCAGCTGCAGCTCAGCCACCCGGTTGCCCACGCAGCGGTGGACGCCGAAACCGAACGACATGTGATGCCGCGACTGGTCGCGGTCGATGATGTAGCTGTTCGGGTTCTCGATCTCGTCCTCGTCCCGGTTGCCGGAGAGGTACCACATCACCACCCGCTCGCCGGCCTTGATGGTCTTGCCGCCCAGCTCAAAGTCGGTCTTCGCCACCCGGGCCATGTGGGCCAGGGGGGTCTGCCAGCGAATGGTCTCCGAGACCATGGAGGGGATCAGGTCGGGATTGGCGCGTAGCTTGGCGTACTGGTCGGGGAACTGGTTCAGGGCCACGATGCTGCCGGAGATGGTGTTCCGGGTGGTGTCATTGCCGCCGCCGATCAGCAGGATGACGTTGCCGCGATAGGTGTCACGGTCAATGTCGCGGGTCGCCGGGTTGTGCACCAGCATGGAGATCAGGTCGGCCGAGGGCTCGGCGTTGACCTTCTGGTTCCACAGTTCCTCGAAGGCACCGAAGCACTCGCTCAGGGCCTGGAACTTGTGCTCCCAGCTCTTCACGGGGCCGTGGCCAGGCGGATTGGTGACCATGTCCGACCAGTAGGTCAGCTTGCGGCGATCCTCGAAGGGGAAGTCAAAGAGGGTCGCCAGGGTCATGGCGGTCAGTTCCTTCGACACCAGGTCGACCCAGTCGAACTCCTTGCCGATGGGCAGGGAATCCAGGATCAGCCCCGCCCGCTCGCGGACGATGGGGGCCATCCTGTGCAGGTTCGCCGGAGCCACGGTGGGGCTCACAGCCTTGCGCTGGGCCCCATGCTCGGGCTCGTCCATGGTGATGAAGCCAGCCCCACCGCCGCCGGTCCGGGGACGGGCAAGTTCGCCCAGCACC